>DEHD01000034.1 GCA_002351725.1 Prevotella sp. UBA2809 | reverse complement strand
ATCACTTGCGAAACTTTAGTTATCTTCTTAACTACTTAACTTCTTAACTCCTTAACTACTTAATTGTATCCCTTGTTCTGAGTGTAGAGACCAGGCACATAGTAAAGCTGGATATATGGCAGAGGGAAGTACTCATTCTTGCCTGCTGTGAAGTGGGCATCCTTGTAGTACTGTGCATATGTCTGCTTGCCATAGGTTACGTCCTTCTCGGTCTCAAAGAATGCATTCAGTGTCTGAGAAGCGATACCCCAGCGACGAAGGTCGAAGAAGCGGTTGCTCTCCATAGCCAACTCAAGGCGGCGCTCCCACTGCAGGCACTTACGTGCTGTTTCCTTATCCTGGAAGTAAGATGCAGGATAGAGAGCGATGTCGCACTGATCGGCAGCGTATGCAATGTGCTTTGCAACTGAATTCTTAGCGCGCTGGCGGATGTTGTTAATGATGGTACGAGCCTCTTCAAGAGAACCTGTCTCAATCAGAGCTTCGGCACGCATAAGCATCACGTCGGTATAGCGCAGAACATAGTCGTTCATAGCGAATGCCTGCCATGGGTTGTCGAAGGTCTCGCCCTTAGAACGCTGTGGTACTTCCTTCAGAGAGGCATAGTAGCCATAGGTGTTAGGTGTACGAGAGTTGTCGGTAGTCATGGTGTACTGAGCCTCGTATTTGTATGGGAATGTAGGCATACCTACTGTGTGGAACAAACGTGGATCCCACTTCTGTGCTGTTGGAACGCCATTGGTAGGATAAGCTATCTCCTTGTTAAAGTCGTCGAACATGGGCAGACCATCCTTTGTCTTAAAGGCATTTACCAGGTTCTGTGTAGGCTTGTGGAAGTCCCATCCGCATGACCAGATGCCCCAGCAACCATTCAGCATATTACTCCAGTTTGCACGACCATACAGTGTATTATCGTCCTGATAGTCAGAGTGCTGTACGGCAAAGATACTCTCCTTAGAGTTCTTATACTCAGGCAGGAAAATGTCGCCAAAGTCCTCAAGATAGCCATACTGCGAGTTAGCCACCTCCTGTGTGTACTTCAGTACTTCCTGCATATACTGGCTGTTGATGTGGCTTACGCCGGTATTTGCCTCATATCCGTCGCCCCAGGCCATAGTGAGGTAGCACTTTGCCAGATAGGCAGCTGCAGCAATCTTATTGGCACGTCCGCCCTGAGCCTGCTGTACTGGCAGTACATCGTAGGCAGCCTTAAAGTCGGCCACAATCTTCTGCATCAGTTCATCGTGAGTAAACTCATCATTTCGAGTCTGTTCCTCGGTGTGGTTCTTATAAACCTCTTCATCAACCCAGGGCACCTGATTCCAAAGCTGAACCAGCTTGAAATAGAAGTGAGCACGGAGGAAACGAACCTCACCCTCACGAATAGCCTTTGTCTGGGCATCCATAGTCTCGCTGTTGGCCAAAGAAACCAATGCACGGTTACAACGGCTTATTGAACAGTAGAAGTGATACCACAGCTCATCCATGTGGTCGGGGGTAGAAGCTGTTAAAGTAGACCATACCTCTACTGGATGATAGTTTGTATCGGTGGTTCCTGAGCCGCCTTTCATAGCGTCGTCGGATGACACATCGCCATAGGGCCAGAGATTAAACGGATAGGTGTACCAGTCATCACCGAGTTTTGCGTAAGCTGCTGTAACCATCTCCTCGGGCTGACTCATTGCCAGATCTTCGCTAATAACGCCCTTGGGTGTCACGTCTATGAAATCGTTGCACGAAGTGAGTGAACCGCAAACGATCAGACCTGCGCATATTGATTTATATATTGTTTTCATAACTCTATAATCTTAATTCTAAATTCTTAACTCTTAATTAAAACGAAGTCTGGATACCAAATGAAATGCTGGTGCTATTAGGATACATCCAACGTGGGTTCTCTGGATCCGAGCAAGTAAGTGAGCTACTCTTAATGGTGAGTAAGTTATGTCCAGAAACGTATACACGAGCACTGGTCATGTTCAACTTGCTGAGCAGACTCTTTGGGATGTTGTAACCAAGCTGTACCTGACGGAGCTTTGCGTATGAGCCATTCTCAACAAAGTAGGTAGAGGCACGGTTTTCGTTGCCAGTATTGTTGGTGGTCAAAGCAGGAATCTTGCTACCGGTGTTAGCTGTGGTCCATGCACCAAGCATACGGTTACCCTTGTTAGAACCAGCATCGGTAATGCTGTAGAAGTCGGTCTGGAACTTCTGGTCGTTGTAAACGTCCTGTCCAGCAACACCCTGCCAGAACATATTGAAATCGAAGTTCTTATAGCTCAGGTCAACATTAAGACCCCATGAGAAGTTGGGCACTGGATTGAAAATCCAAGTCTGATCCTGCTCGTTGATGATACCATTACCATCAAGGTCGGCATACTTCAAACCACCTACGCGAGCGTTATCCTGACCACTTGCCAGAACTTCATCGCGATTCTGGAACAGTCCGTCAACTACATAACCTACGATAGAACCATAAGGATGACCAGACTCTACAAGGTTTTCCTTTGCTGTGTGAACATACGAACCTGTAGTTGTTTCGGGCAGATAAGTAACCTTACTGCGATAGAAGTCCAGATTACCATTTACATTGTAAGTCAGGCCGTATTCTGTTGTATGACGATAGCCAAGGGCAAATTCCATACCCCAGTTCTTGAGGCTTGGACCGTTAAGCCAGCTTGCACCACCTTCACCCATCGAACCCAAATAAGCAGGGTTGATAAGCATATCCTTTACCTTTTTAATATAGGCGTCGACTGTACCATAGAGTGAGCTGCCAAAGAAACGGAAATCAAGACCAACGTTCCACTGCTCGGTTGTTTCCCACTTCAGATTGTTGTTCTGAGCCTGTGTGGCACGGAAACCAGAAGGGAAGATACCGCTGCCAGCCAGATTCAGGTCGTAGGCTGTAGACTCGTTGCGACCGCCACCGTATGTAGCTGCATAAAGACCATAGCGAGCATAGTTTGAGATAGCCTGGTTACCAGTCTGACCCCAAGAAGCACGAATCTTCAAATCGTCGATCCAGCTCTGATTCAGATGCTGAGAAATACGATAACCGAGTGTAGCAGCTGGGAATGTACCGTAGCGGTTGTTCTCACCAAAGCGGCTTGAACCGTCGTGACGGATAGTGAACGAAGCCAGAAGCAAATCCTTGAAGTTATAGTCGAGCTTACCGAAGAACGATACCAGGTTGTAGCCCTCCTGAATACCGGTTGCACGCTGTGTGCCAGTAGCAGCATCGGGATACATATAGTCGTAGTTCTCGATAGCAAACATCTGTGCGTATGCATTCGACCACTCGTTGATATCTCTGTGAAGCTCCATACCACCCAGTACGATAAATGAATGATCGGTACCAAGGGTGAAGTTATAGTTTGCGGTGTTTGACCATGTCCACTTAATCGATGTCTTGGCGCCCATATTTGCTGATGGAGTAGAGTTATTTACAACATCAGAGTGCCAGGTATATGTTACACTGTGGATATTCTCCGACCAGAGGTCGAGACCGAAGTTTGAACGGAGAAGCAATCCTTTGATGGGCTCAATGTTAACAAATGCGTTACCAAACACACGCCACATCTTCAGGCGATTGTCGCGGTTGTGATACAACTCACGCAGTGGGTTCTGGCGGTCGCTCATACCACCTACAGGACCTGAGAATGTTACACCGTCTTCCTCGTATACAGGGAGTGTTGGCGACATCTTCAAGGCATTTTCCAGAGGCTGGCAGTCAACCTGATTAGAATATGTAATTGTAGCATTCTCACCGATAGTTACCAACTTGTTAATCTTGAAACTAGTGTTGATACGACCAGAGAAGCTCTCGAAATCGGTGTACTTCAGGATACCCTTGTTCTTCTTATAACCGAATGAGAACAGAGCCGACGACTTATCGGTTGCGTTTGAGATAGAAAGGTCGTAGTTCTGTGAGAAACCTGTGCGAGAAATGGCCTTCAACCAGTCGGTATTGCTAAAGCGCATGGTTCTCTTCGAGTTCATGTAGCCGTCGTACAGACCATTTACGGTAAAGTTCTCCATCTGTCCTGTTGCGGGGTTATAGGCAGAGATTGGTGTGCCGCTGCCTGCATGCAGAGTCAAACCGTAGTTGTTGGCATAAGCTTCAGGATCAAGTCCGTCGTTCATAGCAGCCTGAGCCATAGCTGTAGCATACTCAGCTGTATTCGACAGATCCATCATGCTCTGCTTGTTGTAGAACTGTGCAGTAAGATTTGCAGAGAAATCAATCTTTACCTTGTCGCCCTTCTTACCGCTACGGGTGGTGATGATAATCACACCATTGGCAGCGCGGCTACCATAGATAGAAGCCGAAGCAGCGTCCTTCAGAACCTGCATCGACTCAATGTCGTTCATGTTCAGTGTGTTCAGATTGGTTGTGGTGGGCACACCGTCGATAACGAACAATGGATCCTGTGAAGAGTTGAACGATCCAATACCACGAATGCGAACGGTACCAGCACCTACAGGCGAGCCATTACTGGTAATAGTCATGCCTGGCACTTTTCCCTGCAGAGCACGCATTGGGTCGGTGTCTGCCGATGTCTTCAGGTCTTTTGTCTCTACTACAGAAACAGAACCTGTCAGGTCGGCCTTACGCTGAGCCTGATATCCAGTTACTACGATTTCTGCCAGCTCCTTAGCATTGTCTTTCAAGGTTACTTGCATGCCATTTTTAGCAGGCAGCTCCTGGGTTTTGAATCCAATGTACGAGAAGACAAGCGTTTTACCAGCTTCTACCTTTAGTTTAAAGTTACCATCAAAATCGGTAATCGTACCGTTCGATGTCCCTTTCTCCATTACTGTGGCTCCAATTACGGACTCGCCAGAAGCGTCGACCACGGTACCACTGATCTCCGTTTGCGCGTACATTACAGTACTAGCAAGGAGAGCAAAGAAACTCAGAATCAGTTTTCTTAGTTTTTCCATTGTTGAATGTTTAAATTGGTTAGTACTCATTGTGAATTTGATTTTTTGCAAAAGTACTAACAAAAGCGGCTTGAACCTTTAAAAAAACGTTCAAACCGCCATAAAAAATGTTGCATGTATCAATATTGCGACACTTTTTATAATATTTGTTATCGTTGCGTTTTCAAATGTATTTTAGGCTATTCTCTTAATTCCATCGGCAATTTGCCGAACTGCTTCTTGAAACAATTCGAGAAGTAGCTCGACGAACTGAAACCTACCTCGTATGCTATTTCAGCTACTGTCTTGGTTGTGGTGTTCAGTAGTATCTTGCTTTTCTGTAGTCGCATCTGTCGTAGCAGTTCTACTGGTGAGAGGCCTGTCAGTGTCTTCACCTTGCGGTACAGCTGCACACGACTGATGCCCAACTGCTCGCCCAGCTCGTCCATCTTTAGGTTGGGATTGGACATGCTCTGGTTGACGGCTTCCTTCAGTTGGTCCATAAACAGTTTGTCCTGTGTTGTCAGCTTTACATCTGCTGGTGCTTTCTCTAGTTTGTCGTCAAACAGGTTGCGCAGTTTTCTTCTCGATGACAGCAGATTGTAGATGCGGCTCACCAGCAACTCGGCGCTGAAGGGCTTGGTGAGGTAGGCATCAGCACCACTCTCATAGCCTTCCATCTGTTGGTGCTCTTCGCTGCGGGCCGTCAGCAGGATTACTGGTATGTGGCTGGTGATTAAATCTTCTTTCAGCTGTTTACAGAGTTGCAGACCGTCCATCACTGGCATCATCACGTCGCTTACTATTAGGTCGGGCACGCTCTCACGGGCCAGTTTGAGTCCGCTCTGTCCGTCGCTGGCCTCCAACACGTAGAATCTGTCGGCTAGCAGCGTGCGCAGATAGCGGCGCATGTCATCGTTGTCCTCCACAATCAGTATATTGGGCAGTTCTTCGGCATCTGTCTGATTCAGCATGTTGAGATGCGATTCGTGGACAATGTCTTTCGATGCCGCCAGGCTCTTTTCGTCGGGCACACTATCATCGCTGACGGTGTTTTGAACTTCACGTCGGAAGTTTAGTACATCCGACACCAGCGACTCCAGTTGCGAAACATTGCGGTCAACTATCTCCAGCAGTTCTTTATCTCTTTCTTTGAGCGTGTTTCGCTTCAACAACTGCTTCAGTGGCCCTGTGATGAGCGTCAATGGTGTCTTCAGCTGGTGGCTGGCATTGGTATAGAATTGTGTCTGTTCCTTGTTGAGCGCTTTCTGTTTGCGATGTGCCTTACGTATCTGCTTTACTGCAAGCCATGTAATCGCGATGGCCACCACCAGCAGCACGATGGCAAACACGCTGGCCCAGATAATCTTGCTCTGCACATGGTAGAGCCCGAAGTAGTTGTCTAGTTTCTCTTGTATCACCACCAGGTCTTCGTTCTGGTGCATCAACTCTGTGGCATAGCGGGATATCATGTCCACATTTTGGGGCGTGATTATCAGACTGTTCAGGTAGTTGATGCGTTCGTAAGGTTTCCTGTTCAGGATGTCGAGAGCTAGCCGCACGATTTCTTCACCGTGGGTGGGGTAGACGCAGGTGCCGGCCAGCCAGCCTTTCTGCACATATTTTATGCCTTCGATGGGCAGTCCGTCAACGCCTATCACCTTAATCTTGTTTTCAAGTCGTGCCTCAACGGTAGCGCGGTGGGCACCCAGAGCCATGAAATCGCTGTGGCAGAATACTACATCGGGTATACGTCCTGCTTCTATTTCTTTCTTCAGAATGTCATGAGTGTTGTTGTCGTCCCAGTTGCCTATGATGTAGTGATAGTTCGCGTCTTGGTGCTGCTTCATTACACGCTCAAAACCTTGGTGGCGCTCGCGTGCTGGCGATGTGTTTTGCAGGGCGGCAATCTCCAGTACGTTGTGTCCCTCCGATTCAGCCGCCAGCTGTACAGCATAGTTTGCTGCCATCTCGCCTATGGCCACATTGCTGCCGCCAATAAAGGCTGTGTAGTCATTGCTCTCCACCATGCGATCGAAGAGCACTATGGGGATGCCCTTGTCCTTAGCACGCTTCAGGGCTGGGGCTATCTTATAGTCGTTGGGGGCTACTACCAGCAGGTCGATACCGCTGGCCACCAGACTATCTATCTGTCGTATCTGGTCGTCCGACTGGTCGTAGCAGTCTACGATTTCCACTTTCACGTCCTGGTCGAAGAGGTGCTTTGCAGCCAGCATCTCATTGTTCACCTTTGAGCGCCACAAGCCTATTGAACATTGCGATACACCTATTTTGTAGATATGGTCTGGCTTAGAGCATGCTGTCAGCAAGACCATGAGCATCAAAAAAGCCGTTATCTTTTTCATCTTCTACACATTTAATGATGCAAATATAGCACTTTTTTTGTGAAAGATGAAAAAGATAACAGCTTTTTTTAGGATACTATTGATTATTGCTGTGTAACCTTTACATCACTGACAGTGATTGACCCGCCGTAGTTGTTGATACTCCAGCAATTCTTTTGGATACCATAGATGCGCTGGGTATAGCATACTGTGTCGTTGATATACATGACAATCACGCTATTGTCGGTGTAAATATCTATATTGTAGACATTGTCGCTGGGGCGTGCGAAATTATAACCATCGGCAGCCTCGATGAAGCCTTTGCCTTCAGCACCTTCCTGCTCGAAGTTAACCTTGCGTCCATCTTCCCACTCAGGGTTAACTACCATTGTATAGTACTTCTTTGAATCAGTGCCGCGTACAAATGATACACCGAACTTATCCCAGTTGTTCGAAGTCTTTACAGTAAATGAGATGTGATTGGCAGTGCCCAGACGGTTGTAGAGCACGTATGCTCCATCGCCGCTAAGCGTACCATTGTTATATCCATTAGACTCCATAACCTTCAAGTCAACGGTCTGATTATACTTGGTTGCCATTGCTGGTACAGCACCAAGCGTAAGAGTGCCATCGCTGTGCTGGATAATCTTGTGACATACCAGTGCTCCACTCCAGTTAGGTTCATTGCCGTCGCCAGCACCTACGTTGGTATTCTTCTCGTGGATATCGCTACCAGAACGGAATGGACACCACCCCCAGATGTAACGGTCGGTACCATTCGAGGCTGTCTTAGCAGCATAGAGCGAACGACTGTCGAGAATGCCCTCGTGTCCATCAGGAGCCCACTTCGGTCCATCATTCAGACAGTTCTTCAGGTCCTCGTAGGTAGAGGCTACCATATACTTCACCTTACGGCTCCAGCTGGCGCGATAGCTCTCGCTGAACACGATGTACCAGTAGTTGCCCATCTTGAAGATGTCGGGACACTCCAGCATGCGGTCCCAGATCATACGGATACGTCCTACATGCTCCCAGTTCTTCAGGTCGCTCGACTTGAACTCTGCAAAACAGGGGTCGCCACCACCATTGGGATAGGTAGAGATAACCATGTGGTAGAGGTTGTCGTCGGCTACGAAAATCTGTGGGTCGCGGAAGTCATTGCTTGAGTAACCGAAGTCAGGACCATTCAGTGCCCAAAGCTCATCCTTAGTCCATGTCTTGAAGTCGGTAGATGTAGCTCGCATAACAACTTCACGGTTTTTGCAGTTGCCGTTATGACCAGTATAATAGATGTAATATGTGCCGTCCTTCTCATAGGCGCAACCTGTTCCTAAGGCAGCATCTTGCTGGTAGTCGTTGGCTCCGAATGGAATCAGCTCGCCCATCGACTCATAGTTAGCACCATCCTTGGTAGATACAGCCCAGATGGGGTGGAAACGATAGGTCATATTATTGATGAACTCCTGCAGGTAGAGAACCTTGAATTCGCCGCTTTTCTGATCGTAGAATGGCATGGGGTCACCTACACGGCCAACAGCTGGCGTATAGTATGTGTCGAATCCCTGTGCATCTGTCGAAGCGAAGAATGTGGCAGTGCCGTTCCAGTCCTTTGCGGGATCGCCACTGAACTCCTCGTCGCTACACGCCGTCAGCACAGAGGCTGACAGCATGAGTGCGAATACTGAATATATCATTGTCTTCATAACTTACTGTTTTTATTTGGTTAGATAATCGAATGCGTTGAGCAGGATAGTGCCCATGTTGTCGTGATAGTTCGACTCGTAAGGAGTTGGAGAATTCCAATCGTATAGACCTGAGCCCAGACAGATGATACCACCCTTACCAAACTCGCCGTTAGCAGCCTTCAACTCCCATGCGTTCACGCTGTTGTCGCCAGTCAGAGCGCGACCACCAGTCTTAGCTTCCATAGCATCCTTACCACCCTGATAAGTATCCCAGAATCCATACTGTGATGTGGTGTTACAGATGGTGTAATCCTTATCGAGTGTGTAGATGGCATTGTCAGGTGCACCTGGATAGGTCTTCAGATTATTCCACAATGGGTGGGTGATGTCGTAGGCAAATGTATGCCAAGGATCGTCGCCCATCAGGTCGGAGCCTTCGCCGCCTCCGCCGCCCCAAACATTGTTTGGATAAGCGTCCTCAGGCATTGCACCCAGTGCGATAGCGTAGTTCACGGCGCTACGACCCAGTACGAATGCACCACCCTTCTGCCAGTATTCCTTCATCTTAGCCAGAGCAGTCATTGCGCCCTGTTCTGCCTCAGCAAAGCCGTTGTAGTTGCCGTATGATGAACAATGACGGTGGAAGAATATCAGCTTACACTTCTCAAGTGAGATGTTGCCGCCAGCTACGTCACTCCACGATGCGTAGGCAGCGCTTGCGATGTTACCAGTGAGCCACTTGGCAGCGGCCTTCTCCTCATCGTTCAGCAGTTCGATGTTCTCAGCATCGCCAACGAACAGTGCGATAGGATCCTCAATCAGTGTTACGTAAACCGTATAAACTGTGGTAGCAGTATTATCGTTGAGTGTAATCTGGAATGGCTCAGTGAAGTTGCCCTTAGTGCCGCTTGCTGGACTACATGTGGCATCCTCGCTGCATTCAACCTCGAAGGTTGCATTGCTCAGGTCGATACCGCTGTTAGCCATCACGCTTACTGTGATAGTCTTGTCCTGCTGGTTGATGGCACCTTTCACACCCTCAAGGATAAAGAGCGACATCAGCGCCTCGTCGTTTCTTACGCTTACCTGATAGTCCATCACCAAGTCGCCATTGCTGATGTGAAGATTGCGATCGGCATCAAAGTTGATGTGGTCACCTACCTTCATATTGGTCTGTGCACCAGCTGATACGGTCAGACTAGTTATCTCCATATCACCCTTCTGGGCGAAATCTACGGGCACCTTTACTTTCACCAGGCGCTTCTCGGTATTGATAGTGCCTTCATACTGACCATTCAGAACGAACTTCTCAACGAGGCATGAACCGCTTACGTCGATGCTGCCTGTATGGTCATCGTTACAGGCGGTGAACCCGCATACGATGCATATTGCACAGATAATGCTATATATTGTTTTCATAACTCTTAAATCTAATTTTTTTATCTTAACTTGATTCTTACCACTGTCCACAGTTCTGGGTGTAGTGCCCGTTAGATGCAGCCATCTGTTCGAATGGTATGGGCAGATACTCATTCTTGTTAGCAGTAAACTGCGATCCGCTCAGGAAGTTCATCTTCTCACTCTCTGTAGAATAGTACTTGTTAAGTACTGTAGCTGCATCGCCCCAACGTACCAAGTCGAAGAAGCGCTCGCTCTCCATAGCCAACTCCAGTCGGCGCTCCATCTTTATAATCTTCATAGCCTCGTCCTTGCTGTAGCTACCGCTGTACTTACCTACAGCGAAGTGTACATTATACTTGTTTGGATAGCTAGATACTACACTGTTTGTAGTCATGGCTGCAGCACGCTCACGAACCTGATTAACCAGTGCGATGGCCTCAGATGTCTGTCCCAGTTGTGCCTGAGCCTCAGCACGCATCAGCAGTACATCAGCATAGCGCAGTACTATACGGTTCATCGAACTTGCCCACTGCGAGTCGCACAGATACAGATAGCTGTCTGTCAGCGCAGGATCAACATTCTGCTTCAGCGATACAAAGTATCCGAATGTACCACCTGAGCGGCTCCATGCGTTGGTCTCGTTGATCATAAAGCTTGGGTTGAACATATAAGGAGTGCCTGGCACACCTACTGTTACAAACAATCTTGGATCTACTGTCTGTGCCGAGCCTACAGTGTATTCTTCATCGGCAAAAGTGTCGAGTAATGGCAGACCGTCGCTGTTGGTGCGATAGGCACTTACCAAGTTATGTGATGGCTTGTAGAAGTCGCAACCAGAGTCGTGTACCTTTGGGATACATGGAACTATCAGTCGATATGAGAAATTCAGATTGCCATAAACGGTACCATCGTTCTTTGAATACTGTATGGCCCAAAGACTCTCCTTACCGTTCTCGTACTGCTCCTCAGGACGGAAGTTATTATGCATATCTGGCTCCAAACCATACCCTGCTCTTGCGTAGAGGGCTGGATTGGTGTATTCTATTACCTTCTGCAGATCAGTATCGCTGATACTTGTCACTTGATTAGTATTGGCATCGTCCTGATGATAAGCCTTATAGAGGTAAACCTTAGCCAGGAATGCTGCACAAGCGGCCTTTGTTGGGCGTCCCTTCTCGGTCTGAGTCTCAGGCAGTACAGCGTAAGCATCCTCCAGGTCGTTGATAATCTGCTGCCAACCCTCGTCGTTGGTATACTCAGTGTTGCTCAGATTATTGTAGTCCTCTTCCTGCATATTGGGCTTGTTCACAAATGGAATCTTCTTGAACAGTCGCTTTAGCTGGAAGTGGCCGTAAGCACGCAGGAACTTCATCTCGGCAGTACGCTGCTGTATAGTGGCATTCTCCTGATCAGCGCTTGCCAGAATGTCGAGCGACAGACTTACGCGACTAAGATAATTGTAGAAACGAGTCCAGATTGAACTGAAAGGCCAGTCGGTAGTAAGAATACCAACACCTTTTTCCAGTCTGTGGAAAGGTTCTCCATCAGAGAAGTCCGAACCGCCAACATATGCGTCGTCGCTTCGTGTGTCGTAGTTCCAGAGTGAGAACGATGCGTTCATATCCTCAATCGAAACCAGTCCAGCGTATGCTGAAATCAGCACGTTGTCGATATACTCAGGGTTCTTTACCTCGTCCTGAGTCAGCGTTGCCTGTGGCACCTGTTCCTCTAGGAAATCAGAGCAGGCAGTAAGACCACAGATTACGCAGATTGCGCAGATTGTTCTATATATCGTTTTCATAATCGTTGCTATATTTTAGAATGAAACATTAAGTCCGAATGTAAGATTGAGGGGGATAGGATAATTGAATCCTGGGTTCTCAGGATCGGCACCTGTAAACTTATTGCTCTTGATGGTGAGCAGGTTCTGGGCCGATGCGTAAAGACGTATGCGATCCATACATAACTTCTCAGTAACCTTTTTGGGCAGATTGTAACCCAACTGTATGGTGCGCAGCTTCACGTAACTACCATTCTCTATATAGTAAGATGAAACACGTCCCTCATTGTTTGTATCCGATGTGGTGAGTGCAGGGATGTTGCTGCCAGGATTAGCTGGGCTCCAGGCATCGAGTGCTCGCTTACCCTTGTTCAGATAAGGTACGTTGATGGCTGAGTTGGCCCAGAAGTCGGTCTGCGACTTATATCCGCGACAGTCTACATCAACACCCTGTACGCCTTGCCAGAACATAGTCAAATCCCAGTCCTTATACTGCAGATAGATGTTCAATCCCCAAGTGAAGTCGGGTGTTGGATCGTAAATCCAATCCTGGTCGGCCTCAGTAATAACGCCGTCGCCATTCAGGTCCTTATAGCGTATGCGGCCCAGACCTGCACCTTCCTGTGTGGCATGATTATCAATCTCCTCCTGACTCTTGAAGATTCCGTCGTAGATGTAGCCTACCTGAGAGAACATTGGATGACCTACAACACTCTTCACGCCGTTACCACCATACTTACCGTTGGCAGCTACTGTCTCAGGCAGTTTTGTAATCTCATTCACATACTTACTGATGTTTCCGTTGATATCCCACGAGAAACCGTTCTCCAACTGATGACGATAACCAATACTCAGTTCCCAACCGTTGTTCTTTACCTCGCCGGCATTGATCCACTGTCCAGAGCCTTCACCCATAGCAGCGATACCTTCCATGAAGAGCAGAATGTCTGTGGTCTTCTTATTGAACCAATCAAAACTACCGTAGATTTCGTTTTTCAGCATTGCGAAATCAACACCGATGTTATGTTGTGTGGTGGTTTCCCACTTGATATCGTCGTTGCCGCGCTGATTGCGTACGTAACCGTTATCCAGATCGTATCCGCCGTTTTTACCGCTAATGTCGTATGATGAACCAGCCTGACCGCTACCCCAAAGTCCTGTTGATACTACGCTCTTGTAGAGGGTGTAGCGTGCTGTGTTCGAGATTTCCTGGTTACCAGTCTTTCCCCAAGAGTAGCGCAGCTTCAGATTGTCGAGCCAGCTCTTTGTCTTAGCCATAAACTTCTCTTCTGAGAGACGCCAACCTGCTGATACTGATGGGAATGTACCGTACTGCTTGTTTGTACCAAATCGGCTTGAACCATCTCGACGGATAGTAAAGCTAGCCAGATACTTGTCATCATAGGTGTAGTTAACCTTTCCGAAGAAAGACACAAGACTGAAACCTTCGCCCGATCCTTCTGCCAGCTGCTTGCCTGCACCAGCACTTGGCCACATATAGTCTGTGTTCAGAATAGCCAACTCATAACGCTTGGCACTGTTCCACTTATAGTCCTGACGATTCACCTCAGTACCAATCATGGCGTCGCCGCGATGCTTGCCGATTTCAAGATTGTAGGTAGCTATGGCGTTCCACATCCAGCGCATCCAGTGCTCCTGCTTGCTCTCTACGGCACTATCGGTACGCTTTACCTTACCATTTTCGATAGGGTAGGTAAAGAATCGCTGCTCTTTCTGTGTGTAGTCCATACCAAGAGTGGTGCGAATCATGAAGTTCTTGAATGGAGTGATGCTCAGATGTACATCGCCGAATGAGCGCCACTGTGTATATTCATTGTCCTTTGCATTGTCGATCATGCTCAGTGGATTCTCGCGTTCAGAGTAAGCACCCAGTGCCTGAGCGTACTTGCCGTTTTCGGCATATATTGGGAAGTTGGGGTTAAACTCCAGTGCGTGCTCCAGTACGCCGCCAGGAGCGTCAACACCCTTTGTACGGTTCACTGTGAAGTTCTCGCCAATTACAACTTTACCATCGAATAACTTATAGTCTGCATTAGCACGAGCCGACAAACGATTGAAGTTACTCTTCTTGATGGTTCCCTGGTTGTCGTAGTAACCTATTGAGAAGAATGAGCTGCCCTTTTCAGAGCCATTGCTTACTGAGAGGTTGTACTGCTGCACTACGCCTGTGCGGGTAATCTCTTTAAACCAATCGGTATCGCCTGCACGTACACTGGCGTTCTCGTCCAGATACATGTTCATGGTCATATTGTTCAACACTGGGTTGCCCTTAGCATCGTAACTCCAATCGTAGTTGTAACCAAGGTTGTTGTTACTTGGGTTCACACCATCATTCACACAAGCCTGCCAATAGGCGCGTCCCCACTCGCTGGCATTCATTGTCTCAATCTTATTGGTATAGAATGATGTGGCAACGCTACCATCGAAGTTCACCTTCACCTTACCATCCTTACCCTTCTTGGTGGTGATAATGATTACACCATTGGCTGCCCGCGAACCATAGATGCTGGCTGAGGCAGCATCCTTCAACACCTGGATGCTCTCGATGTCGTTTCCGTTCAACTCATGCATACCAGCCTTGGTAGGCACTCCGTCAATTATGTAAAGCGGATCGTTGTCGTTCAGGGTTCCAACACCACGTATACGAACCGTAGCAGCACCTGATGGATTACCATCGGCTGTGATATTCATGCCTGGTACACGACCTTGCAGAGCCTTCATCGGGTTGTTCTCGTTCTGCTTGGCAATCTCGTCTACACTAACTGTAGAGATTGCACCCGTCAAGTCCACCTTGCGCTGGGTGGTATAACCAGTTACTACCACTTCTTTCAGCAGTTCGCTGTCGTCCTTCAAAGTAACCTTCATACCTTGCTGTGCAGGTACTTCTTGTGTCTGGAAGCCAATGTACGAGATGACCAGTATGGCACCCTCGTTTACTTTGATGGTGAAGTTACCGTCGAAATCGGTAATTGTACCGTTTGATGTACCCTTCTCCTTCACTGTGGCACCGATGGCCGGTTCGCCTGTAGCGTCGACCACGGTACCACTGATCTCCGTTTGCGCGTACATTACAGTACTGGCAAGGAGAGCAAAGAAACTCAGAATCAGTTTTCTTAGTTTTTCCATTGTTGAATGTTTAAATTGGTTAGTACTCATTGTGAATTTGATTTTTTGCAAAAGTACTCCAATTATAAACAAGAGAGGTTAAATATTCGTTCGTCTCATACAAAATTTGTTTCAATGTAACAAATTTGCGCATAAATGAACGATTTTTTATATCAAGAAAGATCTGATGGGCTGATGCCAAATTCGTCTTTAAAGCACTTGGTGAAATAAGATGGAGCTGTAAAGCCTACCTCGTATGCCACCTCAGAAATATTCTTATCGGTTGTTGCCAGAAGCTGGTATGCACGTTTCAAACGAGCTGTACGCAGGAGTTCCACTGGCGAAGAATCGGTGATAGCCTTCACCTTACGATAGAGTTGCACACGACTCAGGTTCATATCTGCAGCAAGGTCTTCAACACTCACCTCACTATCCGACATTCGAGCTTCTACTACTTCCTTGAAACGGGCAAGGAAACGTGAGTCGACAGTAGGTTCGGATGTTTCAGGCTTTTCTACTCCTGATTCGGCTACCTCTGCAGGTTGCTCTGGTTCTGCTGGTTCTGCAGGCAGCTCTTCAACAGGAATGTTCCACAAGGTATCTATAACACGCTCGCGCTGCATGGTTACCTTATTAAGATGGTAACGGTAGTTCAGTACGATGGCTATAAGCAATAGAAGGATAATACCAACAGCCATCCAGGTGATGACACGCTGTGTGTCGAGTTGCTGCAAGTAATTATCAGACTGTTTGTGCAACAGGTCGACATTCTGCCCCTGGCGTGTAAGCTCTTCAGATTGTAATAATAGCACTTTGGCATTATCTTTGGTAACCAGCGATGCCGTCAGGCGATTATCCTTTTGATAGGACTTGCCCTCAAGTATGTCCATCGCTAACTGAAGCACTTCATCGCCATGTGTAGGATAGATATATGAAGCCTCGAGGATAGAGTCGCGAACACATGCCAATCCGTTACCTTCACCAGGAAGACCGTCGATACCGCAATATTTTGTATGGCGCGAAGCGGGGAGTTTTGAAAGTACTTTCGAGGCACCTACAGCCATTCGGTCGTTCTGACCAAACACAAAATCAATGTTTGAAAGGTCACCATGATAAGCCTTAATGGCCTTCATGGCACTCTCTTCAGTCCAGTCACCTTGCAGTGAGGCTACAAGCACAATATCCGGATAACTACTGATAGCTTTCACAAAACCATTATGCCGCTCTATGGCTGGCGATGAACCTTTCAGACCCATTATTTCTAAAACCCTACCTTTGCCTTTTAGCTTGGTTGCGATATATTCTCCCATCAGGCGCCCCATCTCGAAGTTATCAGCGCCAATGAAAGCGGTAAACTTCTCAGAGTTAGTCTTACGGTCGAAAACAATAACAGGAATGCCTTTGTCGAAAACCTCATCTATAGCTGGCGACACAGTAGCTATCTGGTTGGGAGCCACAATAAGCAAATCCATACCGTCTTTCATAAATTGGTGTATTTGCTCTATCTGCTTCTCATCCCTACCATCGGCCGAAGCAAAGCTAAGTTCGACATTGTTGTGGACATAGGTGCCCATTTTCAGTTCCTCGTTCAACTTGTTGCGCCAGATGTCTTCAGAACATTGTGATACGGCAATTTTATAGGTCTTCTTACTCTTGGAGCAAGAAACCAGCATTGCTATCAAGGCAATTATTATGAAGGTTATTTTCCGCATCGGTTTTATAATTGTCAGTAATCAATGGCAAAGATAGGTAAAAATTGCGAAAGTTCCAAGTTTTTATCTAAAAATATTGCCATTTTGAACAAAAAAAGGTTCAGCCCGAAGCTGAACCTCATTCAATATAAGATACTTTTATAGTGTCTTTAACTTATCAGGAATAACAGGCATGGCGCCATTTTGTGTGCAAACATAGGCACTCACCTGAACGGCTGTTTTGTGGGCCTCTTGAACAGGTTTGCCATTGATAATTGAGGCACAGAACGAACCTGTAAACGAGTCGCCAGCACCTACAGTATCAGCCACTTCTACTTTAGGAGTATCCTGGAACGAAGTCAGTCCATCGTCGGTAAATACGTAAGAACCATTGGTTCCACAGGTCAGCACAAGCATCTTGAGATGGAAGTCCAGAACTATTTTCTCACAAGTCTGGCGCATATCCAGGCTATCGTATCCGAACATACGGCTAACAACAACCAGTTCCTCGTCATTAATCTTTAAGATATTGCAGATACAGAACGATTCTTCGAGTATCTCCTTCGAGTAGAACTGCTGTCGCAGATTAATGTCGCAAATACGGATACAATCATTTGGTGTTGCATCAAGGAACTTGCGGATATTCTCGCGGCTAACCACATTGCGCTGAGCCAACGAGCCAAAACAAACGGCACGAGCATTCTTGGCAATCTCTTCCATCTCGGAATTGAACGGAATGTTGTCCCAAGCAACGTTCTCCTTAATGTCGTAAGTAGGGATACCGTCGCCTGTAAGAGTTACTTGAACCGTACCAGTGGGATAAGGCACACGTGGCATCAAGTAGTTCAGATTGTGCTCTTTCAGAGCCTCGATAGTTTCGTCGCCTAATGCATCCTCACCCAATGCGCTGATAGCGATGGTGTCGAGTCCAAACTGGGCTGCATGATATGCAAAGTTAGCAGGTGCGCCACCAAGTTTCTTTCCTTCGGGAAGTACATCCCACAATGCCTCGCCGAGGCCTACAACATAACGTTTCATGCTTTTACTGAATTAAGTTGCTTGATATATGTGAATAAGTAAATAACACCGATAGCCATAACGATTACGGCACCAGCCTGTCCGATAGCATCGCTGGCAAAGCCCATCAACAGCGGGAATATGGTTCCACCAAAAAGTCCCATAATCATCAGACCACTAACCTCGTTCTGCTTTTCGGGCATAGAGGTAAGAGCTTTAGCGAAGCAGATGGAGAAAATATTAGAGTTGCCATAACCCACCAATGCAATAGCAGTATAGAGCATCCACCTCTCTGTGCCCACAAAGAGTCCGCACATAGAGAGTGCCATCATCACCACGCTAATGATAAAGAAGGTACGTGTAGGCAGAACGCGCAGGAAGAACGAGCCTGTTAAGCAACCGATGGTACGGAAGATGAAGTACAGGCTGGTAGCAAAGGCTGCATCGTTCAGTGTCATGCCAAGGCGCTCCATCAAAATCTTTGGGGCTGTGGTGTTAGTACCTACATCGATACCAACATGGCACATAATACCAAAGAACGACAACAAAACAATAGGAGTACCCAACAGCTTAAAGCACTCGGCAAAAGTAGAAGGTTTACCCTCGATTTTAGGTTCATCAATTGGCGTAACAGCCAAAAGTGCTGTAGCGAGGAAACCTACAAACATATAGATTGTGAAGAGGATACGCCAGTCGTAACCAAAAGATGGTATAACCTGTGTAGCACCCCACATGGCCAGATAAGGAGCCAAGAACGAAGCGATGGCTTTGATAAACTGTCCGAATGTAAGTGTGGATGCAAGATTTCCACCTCCCATCACTGTTGATACCAGTGGGTTCAACGAGGTCTGCATCAGGGCATTGCCGATACCTAACAACGAGAACGAAATGAGCATGATGGTGAAATTATTGCCAAACATGGGTATCATCAGCGACAGCACTGTTACCAAGAGTGAGAGGAGAACGGTCTTTTTACGTCCAATCTTGTTCATCAGCATACCTGTAGGAACGCTGAAAATCAGGAACCAGAAGAACACCAGTGAAGGAAAGATGTTGGCAGTCGAGTCATTGAGCGCCAAGTCTTCTTTCACATAGTTCGAAGCAATGCCCACCAGATCTACAAAACCCATGCAGAAAAAGCAGAGCATTACAGGAATCAGGGCTAATTTGTTAACTTTACTCATAGATTTATTTGACTTTTTTACTATTTCACAATCTCATAAATAGTAGCCTTTCCGCCTTTTACCTTTAACATAGTATAAGGTATAGAAGGGAATACCAGATTAGTCATAGCCATCTTGCCATCGGCAGCAAAAGCTTCAATACTACAGCGGTCGATGAATATACGTAACTGTTTCATGGCACCATGCGTTGGTGCTGTTGTTACTGTTGCAAAAGCCTCGCTGAAACTGCAATCACCACTCTTTGTGCGATCCATAGAGAATGTTTGTTTTTGAGCATCATAGAACATTGTAACCTTCTCTCCATTCATATTGCTCAGCGTGAGTTCCATAGAACCCTTTATATCTATAACAAGTTCACAAACATCTGACAGTTTCTTCACTTTCTTTCCACGCAAAGCCTGCATCTCCTTAGAAGGAATAACGCCGCAATATGTTTCTTCGCCATCGGCAAACAGGTCCAAATCACGAGGAATACTGTTGGAACTACGGAACTGATGAGTGGGCACCTGGTTTGCATACTGCCAGTTTGACATCCAAGCAATAACCACATGGCGATTCTCAGGAGCATTACTAAACGAAACAGTTGCATAGTGGTCTTTACCATAGTCCATCCACTTGGTGACCTCAGGCTTCGACTCACAAGTAAACTTATGACCATCGAACTGGCCTACAAAGTATTGTGTTGCGTTTCCGCCAAAAGGTCCTCCTGGGTTAATGTTGCACACCAACATCCACTTCTGCTGACCTGTACCACGAACTGGCAGTTGCATCATATCGGGGCATTCCCAAACGCCACCATGGTTGCCATATTCACGACCAAAGCTGCTTTCAAAGGTCCACTCCTTAAGGTTGGGCGAAGAATAGAACTGCATCTCCTGACCGGCAGCAAGAACCACAATCCACTTCTGAGTTGGTTCATGCCAGAAGATCTTTGGGTCGCGGAAATCTGGAATATCGCTGGTTATCACAGGGTTCTTCTCATATTTAGTAAAAGTACGGCCTCCATCAGTAGAATATGCCATTGATTGCGTCTGAGCCTCTGCAGCAGAGGTATAGTAAGCGATAATGGCATTCTTACCGAAGCCAGCAGAATTACGAGTATCAACCACGCAAGAACCGCTGAATATGGTACCTATGGCATCTGCCTCAATGGCATTTGGCAGTGCCTCCCAATGAACCAGGTCTTTTGATACAGAATGGCCCCAAGTCATATTCTCCCACAGCGATCCAAAGGGATTATATTGGAAGTACAAGTGCCACTCGCCATCCTTATAGAACATACCATTAGGATCATTCATCCAGCCATATACTGGAGAATGATGATACTCTGGACGGAATCGTTCAACGTTTGAGGTATCGAATGTATTGCTGAATTTCATTTCCTTCCAGCATGCAAACTCTTTAAGAATACCCTTTGTACGACGATCGCCATGGAAAATAATATCAAGTGTCTGCCCGTCTTTAATTTCTAATGGCACATAATAATCTACATGATCTACCGACAAGCGGACATTGGGTCGGCGATAAGACTGATTGTCTTTGCCTATCACCCTGACACTGGCATTCTCTGCCCTTTCTTCTACAGGCAGTAATACATACTTGTAGTTTGTGTCGATACTAACCATCGCATGGTTATCACCGAGTACCCTGGGTTGTACCTGAGCCTGTGCCGAGGTCGCCATCAGTACTGCAGCTACGATCGTTGTCATTACCTTTTTCATAAAGTTATTCATTTTATTGTTTCAGATTTTTGCCACAAAAGTACATCAAAGACATGACACATACAATAAATAATGTTTCATTTACTAATAAAAATCGTTCATTGCAACAAAAATACATGCAATGAACGATTTTTAATTCGACTAATAGTGGAACGATAAGTGCTATATCATATCTATCAGAAACTGATGCAGGCGCAGGTCTTCATCGAGTTCTGGATGGAAGGCTGTGGCTATCTGATTTCCTTGACGTGCAGCAACAATATGACCATCGACGATAGCTATCGGGCTACAATCATCTGCTAACACTTTTTCTATATACGGAGCACGTATAAACGTCATTGGTACATCAGCACCTATACCATCAACAGCGCCTGTGGTGTGGAAACTACCCAATTGACGGCCATAAGCATTACGACGAACACGGATATGCATGGTACCCAGATAGCTATCGGAGAGCAGTATCATGCCAGCACAGGTGCCAAGCACTGGCAGGCCATCGGCTATGGCCTGACGGATAGGTTCGAACAAGCCGAGCTCCCGCAGCAGGCGCATCTGCACAGTGCTTTCGCCACCTGGCAGAATGAGGAGCCTACAGAGCCTACCCCTAACCCCTCCCAAAGGGGAGGGGGACATGAACTCGGTCCAATCCTTTAATTGGCGGATTTCGACGGTCTCAACGCCTAAGCGTTGCAGCACCTGCTCATGCTCAATGAATGCTCCTTGCAGAGCTAAAACAGCTGCTTTCATCACTTTCCCCTCTCTGCCATCAGCAGTTCAATCTCGTGTTCATTGATGCCAACCATAGCTTCGCCAAGATCCTCGCTCAGTTCTGCCAACAACTTAGCATCTTTATAATTGGTTACAGCCTGAACAATGGCAGCAGCACGTTTGCGTGGGTTACCGCTCTTAAAGATGCCGCTACCCACAAATACGCCCTCGGCCCCCAGTTGCATCATCAACGCTGCATCGGCAGGTGTTGCTACGCCACCAGCAGCAAAGTTCACAACGGGCAGTTTTCCGTTTTCATGGACGAATTTCACCAATTCATATGGTGCCTGCAACTGCTTAGCTGCCTCGAAGAGTTCATCCTCACTCATAGACACCAATCGGCGAATCTCGCTCTGCATCAGGCGCATATGGCTAACGGCCTGAACAACATCGCCCGTGCCTGGCTCGCCCTTGGTACGAATCATGGTAGCACCCTCGGCAATACGGCGCAGGGCCTCGCCAAGGTTCTTGGCTCCACATACAAAGGGAACATCGAACTTGGTCTTGTCGATATGATAGATGTTATCGGCTGGTGAGAGAACCTCGCTCTCGTCGACATAATCGATCTCGATGGCCTGCAGAATCTGAGCCTCAGCGATGTGGCCAATACGGCACTTTGCCATCACGGGGATGCTTACAGCCTCCTGAATGCCACGAATCATTTTGGGGTCGCTCATGCGGCTTACACCACCTGCTGCACGGATGTCGGCAGGGATACGTTCGAGGGCCATTACAGCGCAGGCACCAGCTTCTTCGGCTATGCGGGCCTGTTCGGGAGTAGTCACGTCCATTATAACACCACCCTTCAGCATCTGAGCCAACTGGCGGTTTAGCAATTGTCTTTCGTTTGTCATTTTTGCTTATTATTGTTTATGTTTCTGATATTCGGTTGGCGACACGCCTCGGCGTTTCTTGAAGAAGCGCGACAGGTGTGCTTGCGACGAGAAGCCCAGCCAGCGGGCCACGTCTTTCAGGGGTTTGTTGGTTGTGGTGATAATAGTTTCAATCTCGCTGGCAATGCGCTCATCGATGATAGCCTTGGGCGAGCGGCCTGTTATCTGGCGCGTTACCTGCCCTAAGTAGCGCGGACTAACGTTGAGCTGCTCGGCATAGAAAGCCACATCGGCATAGCGGTTGTAATAATGCTCAACGGCATCGAGGAACTGATTGTAGAGTTCATCGCTACGACTGTTGCCATCGGCATATTCTGCAGGCAGCTGCTTAAGATAGGTCTGTGCGTGGAGCATGGCATCGCTAACCTTCTCGTCGAGACTGAGATAATAGGCCAGTGCCGATGCCAGCTGGTTGGCACGTCCGTGGCGCAGCGGTGTCTCAGCCAGATCGCTTGGTGCCAACACCACAGTGCACATAGGTATCAGCAACTTCTCGATGGCCTGGTATACACGACGATCTACCAGCTGTTCGCCCTTCGACGATGTTAGTACTGGCACGTAGATAATGTGGCGTGGCTTGTGGCGCTGCAGCACCTCGGCCAGCATCTCTACAACATCAGTACGGCGGATAAGTCCGATTTTAACGATTTGCGGCTCAAGGTCGTTGATGATAGCCTCTACCTGCTGGCGGACTACCGATGCTGGCAGATCGTGAAACTCCTGGATACCAAGGGTGTTCTGAACGGTTATCGAAGTGATAGCCGATGCAGCCGTGCCACCAAGCTTACTGATAAGCCTGATGTCGGCCTGCACGCCCGATCCGCCGGTTCCGTCGCTACCTGTTATCGTTAATATCGTTCGATTCATGGGTGCAAAGGAACTAAAAAACAGCGAAACGGCCAAACATTATTCCTTTTATGATAAAAAAAACTGCAATTTGGGATAATCAACTTTTGCGTGGAACACGTCTAGTAACCCCTATGGCACCAGTAGGACACACTATGCGACACAGATGGCAACCCACGCACTTGCTGCCGACGAGTCGAGGAGTGCGCGTTTCGGCATCGAACACGATGGCCTGATGACCACCATCGCTACACGACATCTGACAACGACCGCAACCTACACACAGCTCCTTATCAAACTTGGGGTAGATAATGGTGTCGCGGTCAAGATTATCGGGTTTGACAAAATTAGGTAACTCCTCGCCTACCAACTGCTGTAGCTTGGTTACGCCGCGCTTGACCATGTAGCGCTGAAGACCCAGGATAAGGTCGTCGATAATGCGATAGCCATACTGCATTACAGCGGTGCACACCTGCACATTACTACAGCCCAACTGAATGAACTCGAGGGCATCGCGCCAGGTCTCTATACCACCAATACCACTAAGCTCTGTCTTCGCAGGCATCTGTGCCAGCTCAAGCACATGACGAAGAGCTATGGGGCGCACGGCACGACCAGAATAGCCTGACATAGTGCGACAATCGGAAACCTCAAAGCTTGAGTCCATAGTTACCGACTTGATGGTGTTGATAGCCGAGACGGCATCGGCACCAGCCTCAACACAGGCCATAGCGGGTTCTGCTATATGAGTGATGTTAGGCGTCATCTTAGCTATTACTGGTATATGTACACTGCGCTTAACGCAGGCTGTGAACTCCTTTACCAGCTCTGGGCTCTGACCTACATCGCTACCCATGCCATTGTGTTTCATCTGTGGACAAGAGAAGTTTAGCTCAATGGCATCGCATCCTGCTTCCTCGGCCATCTTGGCAAGTTGCACCCACTCACTCTCTACCTGCCCCATTATAGAGGCAACAACAACCTTGGATGGGTAGTTCTGCTTGAGTCGGCGCAGTATATCGAAGTCCATTTCAACAGGATTCTCGCTGAGCTGCTCCATATTGCGGAATCCGTAGAAGTCGCCATGGGTGGCATTGCTGTGCATGGCATCAAAACGTGGCGAAACCTCGCGAATCTCCTGCATGCAGATGGTTTTATAGAACACGCCAGCCCAACCTGCATCGAAAGCACGGGCCACCATATCGTAGTTGGTACATACAGCCGACGAGGCAAGGAAGAACGGATTCTCGCAACGTATGCCGCAGAAGGTAATGCCAAGTCCAGGATAATTGCTGCAATCAACATCGTCTTTATTAATGCTGCGCAGCATCTCTTTTATACGGATAGGCCAGTTGTAATGGATACAGGCCTGCTCGGCACGCTCCAGATCGGCGTCAGTACATTTCTCTATCCAGCGCAGAGCTGGTTTGTGGTTATCAAAGCGGATGGCACGGATGGCGCGTGCCGGGTCGCCATGTTTAGCGGCCTTAGTACAGGGTGCATCCTGACATAGCAGACAGCGGTTGGCCTCTTCGTAAACATTCACCCTACGCACCTTTACACCTTTAATCTTTATATGATTATCGTTAAGCGACTCGATGATGGCAAGGCTCTCGATATGCTTCACGCCGGCATCCTCAAGTACCTTACGACCACCCTGGAACTCTTTCTCTATGATGAATCCCATGCCTACAACCTCGGCTCCTGCCTGGCGGCAAAGATCGAGCACGCCTATTCCGGCATTGCCGTAAGCAAGGAAATCGTCGATAAACAGCACACGATCCTCGGCAGTTAGATACTCCTTACTGATGATAAGCGTGTACTCGTTCTGCTTGGTGAACGAACGGACGGTGGTGGAATAGAATCCACCCATGGTTGAAGGCTTTTTCTTCTTGGCAAACACCACAGGCAGCTCCATATTATAACCCAGCATAACCGCAGGGGCTATACCAGAAGCCTCGACAGTAAGTATCTTTGTAGGGTGCACCTCGGCAAAGCGATCCATAAACTCCACAGCTACCTGCTTCATAAGATAGGGGTCCATCTGGTGGTTGATAAAACGGTCGACCTTAAGGATGCCACCATCCAGGCAACGTCCATCCTGTAATATTCGGTTGATAAGAGCTTTCATATAAGTAGGTTTTAATTATTGGATTTGTTTGCAAATATACGAAACTTTTCCGAACATGCAAACAAATCCAATAAAAATATTACCTACGCCAGTTGCCTCGGTTGTCGCGACCACCCCACTTCTTGTCGTAGCGGTTCTCGGTATCAACCTTGCCGCCAAACATATTCAAGCGGTAGCGCACATGAAGCATTGCATACGAGTTGACGCTATTGAAGCGGGTATCGCTGCGACCTGATGCGTTGACCCAGCGTTCATAGTTGCTCTGCTGACCAAGCAGATCGTAAAAGTTAAGGGCAACGATGAGCGACTTTGACTTGAGGAACGGCTTTGAAATCTGACCGTTCCAGATGAGCTCGTTAGTATTCATCGACGAGTCGTTGTAGCCTCGGCGACTACGCTCGTGAAGCTCACTGCTGATTTCGAAGTCGTACGGAAGCTTTATCAGGAATTGTCCACCATAGTTGAACTGCCATGTATCGAGGTCGGCACTAGGCTGCAGTTCATTACGCGAGTGCTGGTAGTTGAGACGACCATCGAGTGTTACCTCGAGCCAGTCGTTACGATAGCCCACGGATATACGCTCGTTGAAATTGGTGGTTCGTGTGGTGTTCTTGGCAGCATCGGCCTGCTGCTGCGCCACGTAACTTACAAAGTTGTTGTAACGTATACGGGTATCGGTACCCACATTCCAATGTGCTGTAGAATCGAGCGCGGTATTAAAGGTCAAACCTGCGTTAATGTTCCAATTGCCATTGATATTCTCGGGCTGAGTGATGCTACCACCGGTTTCTGGATTATAGCGCACCAGATTAGAGATAGAGTTGCGGATGTGGCGGTAGTTGGCATAAGCCACAATACTACGTTTGTATCGCACAATGTAGTTGTTGTAATAGGCATTGAGCGAGCTGGTGAACTGAGGCTTCAGTCCAGGATTACCCTTGGTGATGTAAAGCGGGTTAGAATCGTCGGTGATGTCGAGCAGCTGTGTCATATCAGGCTGACGTGTATCGCCGCGATAGTGCACCCACAGGTTACTCTGATCGCTAAACTTATAGTGGAAATCGAATGTTGGCGTGAGGTTAGTGACATTACGCACTGTGTCGACATAGATGCCACGATAATCCTGAATGAAATTTGAGTGCTGCGGCTGGACAAGGAAGCCAATGTTATAATCGTACTTCTCAACACGGTGGCGCAGATTCACACGAAGATTGTGGGTGTAGTTCTTATACTCAGAATAGCGGCTGAGGTCGCGATCGAGATAATTGTCGAGAGTTGACCATACTGACGACAGCCATGGATCCCATGTACGATATTCAGGAACTATGCCTGCAAAGATATTATATGGCAGGCCGCTGAAATCGTAAGTAAGACGGTCGCTCTTATTCCTGTTATATCGCAACTCATAGCTGAACTGCAGATGGGCACCCTTCCACAACGGTTCGCTATAAGACGTGCGCACCACATAGCCACTATTGTTGGACGGGGTGGTGTTGTAGCGGGCAGTGAAATAGGTAGAGTCCTGACCCGACTGGTCTTTTAAACGATACAGATGTACCTCATCATCGCTTACACTCTTATTCTCGCTATTACCAGCACTGCCCTCGAAACGCAGGATAACGTTGCGTCCACGTGGGTTCAAACGACGATAAAGCTGGAGCATGGCCCAGGCATTCTTGTTTTCTCCGTATGTGAGACCGGCATTGATATTAGTGTTTATCAGATATGGTGTTAAAGAAGAAAGCTGCGACAGTGGATCTTCAACATACAGATATGGATCGGCATCGAAAGTAGCAGCATTCGACTCGGTTGTTTCATCGCTGGTACCAGTACTACCGTTAGCACGAATAAGTATGTTAGTAAGACTATCGGGCTTCCACTCCAAGCGCATATTGCCCCACCAGTTGTTACTGCGAGTGAAGTTAGACTGCTGTTTGTTAGAGAATGTACGCGAGGTTTCGCTATAGAAATTCTCGGTGGCATTCTCTGTCTGGTTATCGCCACCACGATGATTCCAGCGCACGCTGAAGTCGATTTTCAGTTTATTGTTATCATCATAGTTGAAGTTGGTGCCCAGCATCTTACGTGCGTTAAGACCACGACGGTTCCACCATCCGGCATTCTCTTCTTTATTATTAAAGTTGCCCAACAGTACAAAGCGCGTTTTATCGGTAAAGCTGCTGGCCATGCCTCGCGATGCATAGCGGTGCTTGGTACCTGCAGCCAGGTCGAGATTGGTCATGTAGCCACGGTTCATACCTTTCTTAATAGAGAAGTCGAGCACAGTCTCCTTCTCACCATCGTCGATACCAATGATACGCGACTGGTCGCTCTGCTGGTCGTAGAACTTCATATTCTGTATGATGTTTACCGGGATATTCTTCAGCGCAGTCTCAACATCGCCAAGCATAAACTCCTTACCATCAATAAGAATCTTCTTCACTTCCTTACCATTAATGGTGATGTTTCCGTCTTCATCGACCTCGGCACCCGGAATACGCTTGATGAGTTCCTCGATAGGCGAGCCCTCGGGGGTGCGATAGGCCTCAGGATTGTACACAAGAGTATCCTTTTTCACTATTACCTGTGCTGCGCGACCAGTAATTACAGCCTCTTGCAGCATGATACTCTCCGACTCCATCAGCAGATTGCCAAGGTCCTGACTGGAATTACGACGCAACGACACCTCGCGCTCGATGGTCTGATAGCCTACCGATGATATACGAAGACGGTAGACACCACTGCGAGGGGCCTCGACATAGAAGTTTCCACGCTCGTTAGTAACCGTTCCGCCCACAAAGGTGCTATCGGATGCGGTAAACAACTGGATTGTGGCCTGAACCATGGGCTCTTTGAACTCTGAATCGAGCAACTGACCACGAATAGTTAGTTTACGATCCTCGGGCTCAGGCTGCGCCTGGGCGGTTAGGAAAGTTAGACACATTAAAATTAAAAATAGTAGTTTTTTGTATTGCATATTATTTTGGGTATTACAAATCAGGCCACCCAAAGTGTAAGCTGGGTGGTGAATGAGCTACGTATCTTGTGTAATAGTGCCATTGGTATTTATTTAGTTACGATATTCTTAAATGAAGATCCGAATATCACATACTGGGTATTTCCTGCGATGGTACCCTCGTTCTGTCCCCACAGGAATGGCCAGTCGTCGAAGTTCTCAAAGTGATCTGGCTGGCGGAACAGCAAGCCTGGAGCAACATTTCCTGGGATTGCAGAGAAGTCTGCACGGTTATTACCATAGAACACCTGTTTGGGGCGAGCTGCGCCTACAACTGCCACAAACGAATAGTTGTGATATGGGTGACAGCCATAGAGCCAGTTAGCCACACGATAAACCTCATCTTTGCTAACAACATCGGGATAATAGATATGAGCATAGTTCACAGCAATTCCGAAATTGAGCACCATATTCACACCTGCCCAGTTTCCCAACCCGATGGGCACTCCATAAGGGTTCTGCTGATCAAAGCTCTTGATATAATCGTTATACTTCACGACATAAGGACGCAGTTTCTGCTTGTAAGCCTCATCCATATATGGGATTGCATCAAGAGCTGTCTGCATGTTAGATGCAAGGTTTAACTCCAAAGCATCCCATATCTGCAAGGCAAAGTTATTGAGATACTGTTTCTCCTGTGTTGCACCATATAGCTGAAGATTAGTAGACATATCGCCATACTGCTCACGATTTTTACGACTGCGCTCTATCAGTTTCTGGCGTTTTTTATCAGGCTTAACACCTGTGCCACGGTTTTCAAAACCATCAAGCCAGTTAAAATCAGCCTCCATCTGCTGGTTACGGGCAGCAGTGCGCTGTTTTATCAGCTCTGTAGCCTCGGCCATGAGTCGCTTAGACTGGGTGAGAGCACGCTCTGCCAGATTATCATTATATCCCTTCAGCGCATGACTGGCTGCAGCAAACATATTGGCAGCACGCAAATCAAGCTGAGGACTACGTGTGGTAAAAGCCCACATATCATCAGGAGTACCACTGCGCTTACCATCGGCCGAAACCTCATATGGCTTCAGACTTGGATCGTAATGCAAGCCATCAGTGATTGAGGCGGCGTCGCCAAGATGATGATAATTATCAAGCACAGAGTTTGATAGTGTAGATGCCATATGACCAATCTGCTCGGCCTGAGCCACAAGGTTAAGCGTGCCGTGCTCTATGAACTGCAGAATATCGGGCACACCATCTGGACGGTGAAGATCGACATAACGCTGCTTCTGGCTAACGAATGTCTCATCACGCATTGGTTTGAAAAGTTCCCAAGTGCGGATGAAGTTCTGTACAACATTAATATTTGAACCAGTCTCGATATCGAAATCTCCTGCATCGAAGAATCCGCCTACATTCAAGCCTGGAATAAGCTCATAGGGTTTATATTTTGTATCTGTGGTTGGTCCCTGATGGTGCAAATCGAAGTGATCGCTAGGCGGAGCCTGCAGATATCCCTCCTTGAACGGTTCGCCATGCCATGTGCGATAGCCCTCATTTACATACATGTGATTCATGTGTATAGGCACCCAAACGTCGGTGGTAGCATCAGTTATCTTATCGTATACATGATCATCAATGAGGAAATCGTTACTGCGGGTATTACCATACTGAATATAATAAACTCCAGCCTCACGAACCTCAGAGAAATCGAACTTCACATAATTATATTTATAATATGGTCCCCACGTCTTTATCTCACCCTGATAGGCCTGCTCCGATGAGCCATCAGGTTTGATACGCATAAGCGAAGCAGTAGCCTTGGGCTGGTCGTTCTTATCAAGCTCGATTACAGCCACCTTAGGCTGGTCGGGAGTATAGCCAACCTGAGAGAAACCGATATTAGGCTCACGTATCCAATTCGGGATAGCATTAGGCTCAACAGTCCAACTCAGCACTTTACCGGTTTTATTCTTTGGCAAAACACTACGTAACACATACCAGCCATTCTGTGCCAGAATGCGACCATCATAGAGTTTTAATTCTGCATCGCTACTGATTGTAACCATACGGTCGGGCTGATCGGTGGCAAGAGTTATCTTATGTCCTGTCTCTATCGGCAACGGGTCGACAAATCGGTTAGTACCTCTATCATCATATGTCTTAAAGCCCTTGAACTGACGAGGTTTCTCTGCGTTCGGGCGAGTAATGGTCTGGCTGGTAGCATAGCGTGGCAAACGGCCAAGGCGACCATCAACATTATACGTTTTAAGCCAATATTGTGATGGCAGGAATTCAATATTAAAGCCTGCCTCACCAGCCAGTTTCTCTGGCACAGGCTTGTCAAGCCATACGGCAATCTCCACTGCTTTACCCTTACCTGTTACAACCACTCGGCTATCGAAGTCGTAATCATCATAACGCATCACGACTTCAACACTCCCCTTTTCACGATCAACAGTGCGCGAGACTGTCTTGGGCACAAGATCCCACTGCTCAGGGGTATTATTTAGTCGTACAGCTCCCCCCCGGATGGTACGCACACCATGATGAATAATCTCGATACCAGAGTTCTTCTCGTCATTGAAACCTCCATTGAAATTATTGCTGAATACCAATACGTTTACACCCTGCCGCTCAAAATACTCACGCTCATTAAGCTTCAAATCCTGTGACTTACTGATAACCGGCACAGAAATTAGGAATAGTAATAAAAATTTCTTCATAAGTCCAGTTGTTATAATTGTTTATTATCGTGTACTATCTCTTAGTTCTAATCGAGCCTTAACAATCACGTGCTGCACACAGGTATCGCCATTCAGTTGGTCAAACAGCAATTTAAATGCCTTCGTACCCATTTCACGTTGATTCTGTTTAATAAACGACATACGAGGCGACATAACATCCGATACCCAATCGCTCATATATCCAATAAGAGCAACATCCTCAGGAATACGTAATCCACGACTGTCAATAGCTTTCATGGCAGATCCGACAAGTAGTCCGTGAGTGACAATAATAGCATCGGGTGGTTCTGGCAAATCCAATAACTCGAGCGTGTCGGTAAGTCCGGAATTATAGCTAATGTAACTACACTTAACCAAATCTTTATTAATCGGCAAATTACTCTCACGCAAAGCCTCTATATATCCATGCTTGCGCTCAGCGGTCTGCTTTATTCTGTTAGGTCCACCCAGGAAAGCAATTCGCTTTGCTCCACCATCAATAAGGGTCTTCGTTGCCTGATGAGCCGAATCGGCATCATTGATTACCACCGAAGATATATCAATATCAGCATCGCGATCGAACAACACCACTGGGATATGGACTTTCTTTAATCGCTGTATATGGGAAAAATCGTTTGTCTCTTGTGAAGGACAGATGATAATACCTTCGACATGCATATTAATAAGCAGCTCAAGACAGTTCTTCTCGTTTTCGTATTTGTCGTCAGAGTCGGTTATTATGCACATATATCCTTCTTTTCGCGCCTCGGCCTCAATACGTTTAACAATATGGGCAAAGTGATTGAACGAGATATCTGGAACTATTACTCCAATGGTACGTGTAGTGTCATAACGAAGGCTAACGGCAAAAGGATTTGGGCGATATCCCTTTTCCTTTGCCAGGGCAAGAACCTGTTGACGTAGTTCAGAACTCACTCCCTCAAGACCTCGTAATGCACGAGATACAGTTGAAACATTTACTCCAAGTAGGTTGGCAATCTCACGCTGTGATACTCTTTTCATCTCTGTATATAAATCTAGTTATTATATGTGCTACAAAAATACGAAATTCTACTCAAATAGTAAACGCAACAACAATGAAAATGTTGCGCAACGCATTGCGTATTATGCATTGATATTACCACCGACTTTCACAAGCCGGTGGCAACATCGTGTGCTACTATATAATGTATTGTGTTGCATTGGTTACGCAAATTAACACATTATTCTTCAAAGTTGTATACGCAACAAACAAAAAATATACCGCAACGCGTTGCGGTATATTTGCTATATTTTGTTTAATAAAATACTATCCGACCTTCAAGCACATCATTGTCAGGTCATCGTTTGGATCGGCTCCTGCACGATGCTCTTCTACCTGACGCTTAAGCATCTCTACTACCTGCATTGCATTAGTAAATCTGGTCTCACGCAGAACCTCAAGCATGTGCTCATCACCGAATCGCTCTAACTGAGGATTCTCGGCCTCATTCAAACCATCGGTATAAATAAAGAGTGGTTTACCCTTGATGCTCTCGATAAATTCTCCCTCATACTCAAGTCCTTGCCACAATCCAATTGGAGCATTTGGAATCATCTGAAGGAAGTTTCCACCATCGGCATCACCACCAAGAACTGGAGGATTATGACCTGCATTACAGAAGTCGAGACGTCCTGTAGTAAGGTCTACCAAGCCAATAAACATGGTAATAAACATACCATTCTCGTTATTCTCGGTAAGCTCGTCGTTAATACGGCTACAAATCTCAGCAGGTGTATAGTGATGCTTTGCCATGGCACGGAACAAGCGGATTACCTGAGCCATGAAGAGCGAAGCAGGAACGCCCTTACCCGACACGTCGCCGATAGCAAAGTACAGGTGATTCTTCTCCATAAAGTAATCGTAGAGGTCACCGCCTACCTCCTTTGCAGGAGTCATCGATGCAAAGAGATCAAGGCCCTCGCTCTCAAGATTTCCGGCAGGAATCATTGACATCTGGATGTCGCGAGCAATACGGAGCTCACTCTCGATACGCTCTCGAGCTGTTGTAGCTTCCTCAAGCTGACCGTAGGCCGACTGCAATAGTTTCAGAGCTCGACGATTGTGAACAACGTAGAATCCGAAGAATCCAACCAGCAACAAGACACCAACAATAAGGCCGATAAGGCGCTGACGGGCTATCTCATGCTCACGCTTCTCAACCTCCCACTGACTGCGAGCCAGTTCTTCTTCCTTCTTATTGGTTTCATAGATGGTTGCCATCTCGGCTGTATCATCGCGTTTAGACCATACAAGGGCAGAATCATAAGCTGCACATATCTGATTAGCTACATAAAGAGCTGAATCCTTATGTCCAGAGCCATAGTTAGCCTTGAACTTTGGCACAAGATAAAGCGAAATGTTATCAAGTGTCAACTTCATATCACGCAATTCTATCCAGTGATCAAGGGTACGGAAGTTCTTCGAAGCTTCTTCATAGCGATGAGCCATCATCAGATAGTCGTTTGCATCCAACTTTCCCTGCTCTGTCTTAGCATAGTCGGTAGTCAGGAATCCCTCGAATGCCTGATCGGCAGCTGCATGATTACCTGCTGCATAAGATGTAAGTGCATTAAATAAACGTATACGCGCGCGATAGTGGTCACAGAACTCAGTATCGGCATCAGGACGAAGACGATAAACATAAAGAATTGAGTCTGTACGATCATTCCACTTCTTACCTTCCTTGTAATGCTGGGTATTAAGACATGCCACCGTAATGTTGTTAACACCAGTGATGGCCGATCGTATGCGCGAGCCATTAGTGTCCTTCATAGAGATAGAGTTATTATAATGCCAGTAGGCATTTTCATAACTTTTCGATGCTTCCTTCTCGTTACCCAAATACATTTCGGCCGAACCGATAGTGTAATAGAGTACAGCCAAGTCGCGCGATTGTGCCTTCGCATTACCCTCAAGCTTCTCTACCGCCGGAGTTGCAACTCGCAGAGTAGCCTCATAGTCATTCTTTACAGAGTACATCTGGGCCAGCGTACGGGCCGAACGACTGTAATAGGTAACATCTTTGTCGTCTAGTTCTTCAACTTCAAGCGCTTTCTTATAATACACCTCAGCAGCAGCTTTCTGCTTTTGGCTATTAAGAGCAGATCCACGCAAGAAGTTGGCTCTGACCGAACTAATGTCTCCTGACTTCTCCAAACTATCAGCCAGGAAGAACTTACGGTCGTAGTCTTTTGCATTGTCGGCTGCAATAATGATGCTATCAATACGACTCGCCTTAATTGAGTCTTTTGTAGAGATTTTACCCTCACTATTTCCAGTGCCTTTATTGTCGCCTCCACAAGAGTAAACGAATATAGCCACCAATAGAAGGGCTGCACCAACAGACCATTGTTTCAGTTGTTTCATTTTATCCTTTTTATCCTTTTTATTTTACGTATTCAGAAAAGTCAGTCAGCTTCATATCGCCCTTACGAGCCAGTGTGTCATGCATGGCAAATGCAGCAGTCAGGTTGTGGCGGGTCTGTCCCATCTTTGAAATCTTAAGGTAATCCCAAAGCAACTGCTTATAATCAGGATGTGCACACTTTTCAATAATTAATTCTGCACGCTGAGCTGGACTCTTGCCACGAAGATCGGCAACACCCTGCTCTGTAACGATGATGTTTACATCGTGTTCTGAAGAATCCTGATGACTTACAAAAGGTACAATAGAACTGATTACACCACCCTTAGCTACCGAAGGACAAGTGAAGATACTGAGGTAAGCATTACGGATAAAGTCACCGCTACCACCAATACCATTCATCATCTTAGTTCCGCTAATGTGGGTTGAATTTACGTTTCCGTAAAGGTCAGCCTCAATGGCTGTATTAATTGCGATAACACCCAATCGGCGAATAATCTCAGGCGAGTTACTAATCTCGCTCTGACGCAGAGTTAGGTGCTGTTTCATATAATCCATATTGTCGTAAACCTGCATCAGACAGTCGTTTGACACTGTCAGCGAGCAGGCCGATGCGTCTTTCACACGACCATTAAGCATCATCTCGATAACCGAGTTCTGAATCACCTCGGTATAGATATTGAAGTTGGGCACATGCTTATCCTCACCCAGAGCACCCAAGATTGCATTGGCAGTAGAACCTACACCACTCTGCAATGGCAGGAACTCCTTAGGAATACGTCCCTTATGCATTTCCTCCACCAGGAACTCTGCTGTAAGGAAACCGATTTTATCGGTAACAGGGTCGCTATCCTTAAAGGCACGAGCCTCATCAGGGATATTGCACTCTACAACTCCAACAACTTTGTCCTTTGGAATGCTTACGTATGGCTTACCGATGCGGTCGCTAACGTGCTCGATGGGTATAGCCTTGCGGTAAGGAGGATCTAATGGCTCGTATACGTCGTGAATGAACTTGGCGTTTGGATTGTGGAACGAGTTCAGCTCCAGGATAACCTTCTTTGCCAAACGGGCAGCTGTAGGCGAGATACCACCGGCAGCAGTAAGATAAACATGATAGTCGTTGCCAACCTCTTCGATGTCACACACCTCGAGGATAGCCCAGTCAACATCGCCATAGAAACCATAACGCAACTCCTGAGCCATATGACTCAAGTGCAGGTCATTATAAGGAATCTCGCCCATGTTTACATGCTTACGGAAATCGGGATTGGTTGTGTAAGGAGCACGGTACTTAATAGCCTGAGCGTTAGCCAGATCACCATCAGTACTCTGTCCTGTAGATGCACCCGTAAAAATACCCACCTTAAACTCGCGACCTGCCTCGTGTTCTGCCACAGCAATCTTAGCTAACTCCTTAGTTGTTGCCTTAGCCACACCAGCAGGTGTAAAGCCACTCATAGCGATATTATCGCCATTCTTAATCAGTGCTGCAGCCTCGGCAGCAGTCATACGTGTAAACGCCATAATAGATCTAAATTTGCAAATTCGGCTGCAAAATTACTAATTTTAATCGAAACAACCAAGAAAAAACCCTAACTTTTAACCATTATAAGTACTCCATCAAAACATCCCACACGGCAATAATGTGACAAACACTACCTGCAAGAACAAAAAAATGAAATACCGAATGCATATATTTGGTCTTATTCAAAGAATAAAAAACCGCTCCTGTGATATAGCTCACACCCTCAGCAATGATCCATGTTACCGCCGCTGTCGATACAGAATCAATAAGTGGTTTGAAGGCTACAAGCACACTCAGCCCCATGCCTATAAAACAGAACGTTTCGACATTAGAATGCTCTTTGAGTTTTATAAAACTGATTATCGTACCAGCTATAGCGCATGCCCATACAAAGCAGAACAAACTCCACCCCCAATATCCCTGTTCGCGAAGAGCAATCAGTGTTAGTGGCGAATATGAGCCAGCTATATGCCAATAGATTGCAGCATGATCCCACTTGCGAAGCCGTTCCTTCCACTTTGAATGATGCTTCATCGAATGATAAAGCGTAGAAGCCAGATAAGAGCCTAACATTCCGAACAGATACAGGATTACGCCAACCCTGGCCCAATCATTCTCTGCCTGGAAACACCACACAAGGAAGATTACACCAAAAACAACTCCCATCAGGATTCCTCCTCCATGGGATGCCGCATTCCAAATCTCTTCTTTTTTCGTATATCGTATCATACTCTGCCATTAATGGCGATGCAAAGGTAACAACTTTAGTTGAATACTCGCACTTTTCGATAACGTTTTTTAACTTCAAACTGAAAAAAAAGACAAATAATTTGGAAGTTTCGATTATTTTCCATATCTTTGCCAACGTATAATGCCCTAAAATATAAATTTACGAGACGAGATAAATCATTTATTAACAATTTAATCAATTCAAAATTATGAAAGCTATTAAGTTTTTCGCAGCATTATTCATGCTGTTTGCTGTTTCAGCAAGTGTAGATGCTCAGGAACTGAGTAAAGCTAATCAGAAGTTGCTGAAGAAGCAGCTGAAGGAGTTCAAGGCCGATGGCTGGAAGGTAAATCCAGGACAGCTTCCTCTCGAGGTTCAACTCACCAGAGCATTCTCTGCACAGTCAGAAGTTGATGCAATGGGATATGAGGTTTGGATTGTTGGCGAAGGTCGTAGCACCGGTAGTGTATACGATGCAGCCAGAACTCAAGCTATCACCGTTGCCAAGGGCGAAATAGCTCAGAAACTGAGAACCGACATGACATCTACCATCGAACAGGATCTTGCTAACGAGCAGTACGGAGCCGACGAAGCAGAGTCAATCGCTAAGACCATTGTAAGTCAGCAGGGCCGCAGCATCGACCAGCAGCTGAATCGTCCAAAAACACTGATGGAGTGTTCACGCAAATTGGCTAATGGTAATGTAGAGGTGCTTATTCGTTGCGCTATCTCAGCCGACACCGTTAGCAAGCTCGCTAAGGCTGCTATCCAGCAGGCTCGTAGAGACAATCTTCTTAAGGATGTAGAAAGAGTAAAGAGTCAGAACTAATGAAGCAACTGCTTATACTAATCACCGCTTTCTCCTGGGCACTATGCGTTAGCGCCCAGGAGAAGGGTAAAGTTAAAACCGTAGAGGCAACATATCTTTACGAGATACCCTCGAACGTTTCATATGCCCAGGCATGCCAGATTGCGCTTGCAAAAGCCCAAAATGCGGCTATAGAAGAAGCATTCGGTTCAATTAATTCAAGCAACAACATTGTAGTCATAAATAATGACAACAGTGATTCGAAGACATCGTTTCACTCAGAGACCAGCAATCAGGTGAAAGGCGTGTGGTTAGGCGATATAAGCGAGCCCAAGTACGAACGTGTACTCTACGAAGGTCGCGATCTGCTCAAGGTTTCCGTAAAAGGTAAAGCTAGAGAGCTTGTCGCAGCCGGTGTAGAATTCGAAGCTCTCCCACTTCGCCGTCACCCTGAAAAGGGAGATGCAGCCGACACTTTCAAGAGTGGCGATGACTTCTACCTTTATTTCAGATCACCTACTGACGGTTATCTTACAGTGTTTATGTATAATATCCTTGACAACGAGGTATTATACTTGTTGCCATATCAGAGTTCAGGTCAAGGCTCATTCCCTATAACACACGACAAGGAATACTATCTGTTCTCTGAAGCGAAAGCTACCCCTGAAGGAGGTGCCGTTGACGAACTCGCCATCACATGTGCTGAGGGACGAAACGAAGAATATAACGACATCTACGTTATCTTTTCACCTAACAGCTATGCAAAAACAAGCGCTAAGGTCGGACAGCAAAAACTGACTGACGAACTGATTATCCCAAGTTCACTTAGTTATAAGGATTTCAACTCCTGGTTAACCAAGTACCAACAGAAGGACGAGCAGATGCAGGTAAAACGCATCCCAATTAGAATTGAAAATAATTAAACTATTTATATTATGAAGAAACTATCGCTAACCTTACTAATAATGATTATGTTCATAGGCATGACCTATGCACAGGGTCAGAGACCTCAGAGACAAAGAGGCAGTCTGAAACAGCAGATTCAGAGCAAGCAGAAAATGAATTACGATGATTTCGTAAATGATGCCAACAAGAAATACGAGGAGTTTCGCGATAGCGTAAACAAGAAGTATGCCGACTTCATGGAGAAAGCCTGGAAAGACTACCCCATTGAGGATGCTGTTGACCGTCCAAAGGAGGATGACATCAAGCCTATAGAGTACGACAAGATGTCCGACGAGGATTATCTAGAGGACATGAAGCGCCAAGAGGCAGAAAAGAAGCTGGCCGACGAACAGAAAAAGCGCGAAGAAGAGCAGGCTCGTCTGGCTGCTGAACAGAAACAGCGCGAAGAAGAACAGGCCCGTCTGCTTGAAGAACAGAAAAAGCAGGAAGAAGAGCAGGCTCGCATAGCTGCTGAGAAGAAAAAACAAGAAGAAGAGAAAGCCCGCATACTTGCAGAAAAGAAAAAGCAGCAGGAAGAAAAAGCCAAGCTGCTGGCTGAACAAAAGAAACAACAGGAAGAGCTTAAGCGTTTGGCAGCTCTTAAGAAACAACAGGAAGAGCAGCAGAAGCAGCTCGAGAAACAGCAGAAGAAGGAAGAGCTGGCAAAGTTGTTAGCTGAAAAGAAGAAGCAGGAAGAGCAGGAAAAGCTGGCTTTGCAGAAGCAGAAGGAGCAGGAGCGCCAGCAGAAACTGCTTGAAGAGCAGCAACGCAAGCAGGAAGAACAAGCCCGACTGCTGGAAGAGAAACTAAAGAAACAGGAAGAGCAGCAGCGCCTGTTAGAGGAGAAGAAAAAGCAGCAGGAAGAAAAGGCTCGTTTGCTAGCCGAGAAGAAAAAGCAGCAGGAAGAGCAGAAACGCCTCTTAGCTGAGAAGAAAAAGCAACAGGAAGAGCAGGAGCGTCAACTTGCTGAACAGAAGAAAAAGCAGCAAGAGAAGCAGAGTAAGCCTATCGAGGCTGTTGTTGTGCCCGTTGTACTTACCGTTCCTCCACAGCCGAAACCCGTCAACCCAATCGTTGAGAATAAGGTTTCGATGGCTACTAGCGACTTCGATTTCTACGGTACACCTATGAAGGTTAGATGGGGAAATGCCGAGAAGTTCAAGCTTAACGGAACATCAAAGAAGGATATCTCTGATGCATTCCTAGAGCTCACTGATAAGGGTTACACCAATCTGGTTCACGATTGTCTGGAGCTCCGAAAGGAGTACAAACTTTGTGACTGGGCTTATTATAAGATGTTGCAGAACATTGCCGAGAAAGCTTGCGGCAAGGGCACCAACGAGGCTATTTTCCTTCAGGGAGTATTGCTCAACCAGTCAGGTTATCAGATACGTTTTGCACTTGAGGACAACTCCAAACTGCACATCATGTCGCGTATGGATGGATTCCCATACGATCGCGGATACCTTACCGCTGATGGAAAGTTGTTCTTCCTGATGGACGGTTGCAAGGCCAAGAACCTTACTGTTTGCGACGCCGCTTATCCTGGCGAGCAGATGATGAGCCTTGCAGTAGCCGAACAGCCCGATTTAAAGAAGGATTTGTCGGACAAGCGCACCGTCATCTCGCGCTTTGTAAATGTATCGGCCGATATGCAGATGAACAAGAACCTGATGGACTTCTATACCGACTATCCTACTTCATACGATGGTAAGGACATGATGACCCGTTGGGCATACTACGCTAACACCCCAGTATCGTCCGAGGTTAAGGATGAGGTTTACCCACAGCTCAAGCAGCAGATTGGTAACGCACCAAAGCTCATGGCTGCAAACATGCTGTTGAACTGGGTTCAGATGGGACTTACCTACGCTTACGATGAGAAGGTATGGGGCTACGATCGCGCATTCTTTGCAGAGGAGAGTTTGTTCTATCCATTCTGTGATTGTGAAGACCGTTCAATTCTCTTCTCACACCTCATTCGCGACCTGCTTGATCTTGATGTTGTACTTGTTTACTACCCAGGTCACCTCTACACAGCAGTTTGCTTCAACGAGGATGTTACAGGCGATTACATCATGGTTAACGGCCGAAAGTTTACCGTAGCCGATCCTACCTATTATAATGCAAACGTAGGTAAGACCATGAGTAAGATGGACAACTCGAAGGCCAAGGTAATTCTGCTGAAGCGATAAGCCTATGAAGGTTCCCTTCTGGAATACTATCAAAACATGGATTCGTCAGCATAGGAGTTTAGTTTTTCTCTCCGTGCTGACGAGCACCATTATCATCATATTTACTTATGTGATGGGCAACTCGGGTTATCCGCTCCCAGGAGAGACGGGCGCTCTGAAACAAATTACCGATTACAAGAAGTTTCTGGGAATGCAGATAGGCAACGTGCCCGATAGTATTCTGTTTATAAACGTTTGTTACGACAAGGCACTCGTGCCCTACGAGGAAAACGAAGTTCCCGTGGGCAATATGGTTATCACCGACCGTGAAAAGTTGTTGCAATTCCTTACCAAAGCCAAGGAGGCCAACAACTATCGTTACATCTTTATGGATGTATTCTTTGAGGAGGGTATGGAAACTGAATACGACTCAGCACTCTTCAGCACCATCAAGTCGATGGATCGCATTGTTATTCCAAAACACAAAGGGGTAAACATGTGCGATAGCACACTCTATCAGAAGGCGTCTAATGCCGACTATGCCACCACATGGCAAGCCCTAACCTTCTCACGCTATCAGTACATCCACGATGATGAAGAATCGGTTGCGCTGAAAATCTATCAAGATCGCTTTGGTTCTGACATAAAGAAGCATTGGGGCGGACTTTGGTATACCGATAATGGCCGACTGTGTCAGAACAGCGCCACACTATTGCTGCCCATCCGCATAATGGGCAGTCTGCTAGATGAAGAAGGACAGGTTCGCGAGCGCAACTACATATATCTTAGTGCCGACCTGCTCGACCTCGACGAGGTTATGCCCGTTAGCGAACAGATTGACGATAAGCTTATTGTGATAGGCGACTTCAAAAGCGATGTACACTCTACATTCCTTGGCATGCAGCCCGGCTCATCGATACTTTTTAACGGCTATATCGCATTGTCTCAAGGAGCGCATCTTGTAAACTGGCTCTACATGGGCATACTGTTCGTAATCTACATCATCATCGGACTGTTTTACCTTTCTGGCCACTCGTTCTCATCAATGTGTGCCAACCCTTGGCTTAGTATTTTACTCTCGTTCTTAAGTACGGCTACAGTGTTCCTCATCATTGCTCTCATAGCCAGTTGGTACGATATTGCATTCAACATGTGGGTTCCTACCACAGTTTACTCTCTCTACGACACATTCATGCAGAAATATAACATCTATAAAAATAAAGCAAAATGAAACGACTAATCTTACTCAGTTGCCTTGGCATGTGGCTCAGCTACGCCAGCGCAGACAATTACAAGGTGCTGTTCGTTAACGATGCCAACCTTACTTATAATAATGGTAAAGCAGTTAAGGTTGGCGATACCTTCAGCGATGTGGATGCTATTAAATGGCAGAAAGACAAGCAGGCTGTAAAGGTATTCAACCTCACCACCAAGAAGCAGATGCTGATGCTTGGTAAGCAGTATATGCGTAAAACGGGCATGGATGCACTCATCAGCAGCAAGCGATTGTCTACTAACGATTTTATGGACACCAGCGATGCTCCAAAGACCATTTACGAGAAGCTTGGCAGCGTGTTCGATAGCCAGTACGACCTTCTGGATCCCATTGAGCTTCCTGCCGATGTAGAGCTTAACGACAAGTGTTACTTCCAGGCCTCTTACAAGTATGGTGACACCATGCTTACAAAGAAGCTTAAGAGCAAGAACGGTAACACCGTTATTCTCGACAAGTCAATATTTGAGGTTGATGGCAAGCAGTTAGGTCCACGTGACGTTGTTCTCTCTATCGAGTACGTCAACACCGAGGCAGGCATGCCCATCTTCGTTAAGGATGGTATCGAGGTTACCTTTATCCCCGACATCCTCGATGAATAAATCAGTTTCTTGGTAGAGATAGTATGAATCTTGCTCCAGGAGTATAGCTGGTATCAAGCGTAACATCGCCACCCATACGACGGGCCATGCTTCGGGCTATGGTTAGACCGATACCTGTTCCTTCGTAGAATTCATCAAGTTGTACAAACTCTTCGAATATGTGTTCTGCCTCTTCTGGCGGAACACCTATTCCGCTATCTTCAACTATCATTTCTACTGTATCGGGGTTAGCCTTTACGCATAGTCTCACCTTCTTATCATCCGACTTTGCCGTGAACTTACATGCATTGTCAAGAATCAACGAGAGTGCACGTACTGCAGAATCATTATTTGTCATCACACTCACATTTTCAGCCTCAGCCTCAACCTGCATTTCAAAGTTCACATCTCTGTTGTCGGCCAGATTAGTGGCTGCCACAGCATCGCCTGCAATATGAGCCACAAGCACCTGATCGTTACGCTCAATGACGTTTCTACTACCAGCATCGCTCAGTTCCAGCATCTTGTTTACCAGATTGGTAATGCGGTTGGTATTCTCCACGATATCCTGAGCTATCTTGGCCTTCTCATGATTATCAAGTTCCACCCCCTCAGTAGTAAGCACCTGAGAGAATCCGCTCAGTATGTTCAGCGGAGTTCGTATCTCGTGCGAAATCTGCTTGATGAAGCTGCTCTTCATCTTCGATGACTCTTTAGCCTTTTCGGTTGCTGTAATGAGCCGGTTATTGGTTTCTTCCAGCTCCATATGACTCATCTCCAGAATCCTATAGTTGGTCTCAAGCATCGCGTTAGCTATCTTCAGCTTCTTTCGCGATCTATAAGATATAATAATGTATGCAACAAGAAAAATTATAGCTAAAGCTCCAAACAGATACCAAACCCAGATAGGAATCATGTTTTTGGTTGGATCCACAATATCGTCACCATATATCTCGTCTATAATGCCTTCGGCCTCCATCATTGCTATCTCGCGGCTTATGTCATCTATCAACTCCTTATTATGACTCACATAGCAGTACTCACGAGGCTTCATAGAGATGTCTTCAGACTGCAACTGGTCGAGATGATAGTGATCAATCAGGTATTTTGCCTGATAGCGATAGCATATCACGGCATCGTATTTACCCTTAGCCAAGTCGTTTATCGCCTCTTCCAGGTCGTAGACACGCACACTGACACCCCCCTCACGAGCCATCAGCTCGCCAATGGGGCGTGAATTCAGAAATGCAAAAGTCTTGCCCTTCAGATTACGGAAATCAAAGCTCTTATAGTCGGCCTTACGATAAACCACCTGATAATAGAGTCGGAATATTGGGCGCGAGTAGAAAATGCTATCCTTGCGATAATCCGAATACACCATCATTGCCAGATCGATGTCGCCCCTCATAACAGACTCCTCCACCTTCTTCCATGTGTTTGGCACATAATAGAATTTCACCCTCATGCGGTTCATCAGAGTGCGGGTAAAGGTTACGTCGTATCCATGAGGAAGTCCGTTCTTATCTACCGATTGCAGGGGGGCATAATTTACGTCAAGTCCTATTGTTATGGGGTTCTCTTGTATATTAGTCTGGGCACTGACTCCAACGGTAGTCAGCCCCCCCAGGCATACAGCCATTAACAGCACCCATCGGCGACAATTTAGTTTCATTTCGTTACGCGTATTATTAATTCCATCTCTTTTCGGTTGCAAAGATACTAAAAATCTTACAAAAAGCAAATAATATTGCTTTTTTATTGTCAATTCGGGTTTTTCTTTGATATTGTTTGGTCAATTTGCGGATTATTGTTACCTTTGCGGCCGAATTTTTAAAACCTAAGTTATGTTTAAGAGAAACCTATTTGCAATCGGAGTATTACTAGCCACAAATTTTATGGCAGCTAAAGCCGATGTAGACCCTAATTTCCACATTTATCTTTGCTTCGGACAATCAAACATGGAGGGCAATGCCCAATGGGAAGATGTTGACACTGTAGTTGACTCGCGATTCCAGATGCTGGCTACCACCAATTTCGACAACCCCAAGCGTACCATGGGCAACTGGTATACAGCAAAATGCCCAATAGTAAGCCCCATTGGTAAACTTGGCCCAACCGACTACTTTGGCCGTACTATGGTGGCCGCCATGCCTACCAACGTAAAGATAGGTGTTGTAACTGTGGCTATGGGCGGAAGTCCTATCGAGATGTTTGATAAAGACAAATACGAACAGAAACTGAAAGACAACCCTACCGAGTGGTGGGCACAGTTATCAAAGAACTATTATGGCAGCAACCCTTATGGCCGGCTTATTGAGATGGGCAAGAAAGCTCAGGAGTCGGGAGTCATCAAGGGCATTCTGTTGCACCAAGGATGCTCAAACTGCGGCAACCCCGAATGGCCCAACATGGTGAAGAAGATATATAACGACATGCTTGCCGATCTGAACCTTAATGCAGAGGAAGTACCCTTGTTTGTTGGCGAGACAGAGTACGAGAATATGGGCGGAGGCTGTTCTTCGCACAACACAGTTGTAGCCAAGATTCCATCAGTAATCCCAACAGGCCATGTTGTAAGTGCCGAAGGTATTCCTGGAAACGGTACTGATGCATGGCACTTCTCTGCAGCAGGTTATCGCACCCTTGGTAAGCGTTATGCCTTTGAGGCTCTGAAGGTGATGAACAAGGAGCCCAAAGCCAATGCAGATTACAACATGGCAGAAAGCCTGAAAAAGTTCTTTACCATCGAGAGTTTCGAGAATTCTGATAATATGACAGTAAGACTTGGCAGCACAAAGCGTCTTGTGATTACAGGTAAGTTTGCCGATGGCCATACCGAGCCTCTTACAAACGAGGCCGTTATCAGCAGCGATGACTTTACCATCGAAGATGGCGTATTGAAAGCAACCGAGGCTAAGAAAGGCGCAATCTCAGTATCTTATACAGATTTTCTTGGCAACAAGCTCCAGAAGAACATCAACGTAGAAGTTTCCGATCAGGGTCCAAACCACGTGCTTGTTGTTGACAATGGAACTGCAGGTACAAACTCTTGGGACAAACAGTGCAACACCATGCTCAATGCATCAATGACCGTTGGCAAGACCTATATTGTCAAGGCTCAGATAAAGGCCGACAATTCTGGCGAGTGCGCCCTTTGGCCCATCTGGACCACAAGCCCAAAGAAAAACCAGTGGGGTGGTAGCGAGGATGTACAGTATCTGGCCGCAGTAAAGCTGAAGTCAGACTTCGATGAAAACACTTGGAAGTTCACAGCCAGCTACGCTATCGACAAGCTACAGTTTGCCTTTGGTCTGATTGGTGGCAAAGTTTACTTCGACGATGTATCGTGTGTAGAAGAAGGCACCACCACCGAGATGGTCATCAATGGCAACTTCGAGAGCGACGATCTGTCAAAGTGGGAAGTAATAAGCTATAACGGTCAGAAGATGGCTATTCAGGAGTTTGGAACCACATCTGGCATCAAGCAGATTACTTCAAACAAGCCCCAAAGCAACATCCGTTACAATCTTGCCGGCCAGGCAGTAGACGAAAACTACAAAGGCATAATAATCCAAAACGGCAGAAAACGCGTGAACAAATAAGAGCGAACTATATTGATTTCAATTATTCCCACCTTGGGAATGATTTGTTCCCAGGTTGGGAATGAATTATTCCCAAGGTGGGAATAAAACATTCCCTTATTTGGAACAATTTTGGATTATTTCATGCAGAATTTTGCCACAACAAAGATAATTTTTAATAGAAACACAAAAAATCTCTCCATCTCTCACCAAATCTCTCAAAACCCGCATAAACCCAGGGGATTCCAGCTATGAGAGATTTTCAGAATCTCTCACTAATCTCTCATGAATCTCTCAATCATCTCTCAAAAGACAATTCGAAATAGCAACTCATCCATTATATGGAGAGGTTACATGAGAGATTGTTGAGAGATTAGGGAGGGATAAAAATAATCTCTCACACCCCTCAAGCCCTTTATACAAGGACGTTTCGAGAGTTTTTGTGAGAGATGAGGGATATTTTTAATAATCAAAGTGCTGCAAGCGTTAAACTTGCAGCACTTCTTTGTTTACAGAGTCATCGCACTAATAGTGAATTTGATTACGTGGATCCTTATAATACTTATCCCATTCCTTCTTTGCCTGCTTGTCCATACCATCAAATAATCCCATCTTTGAGGCGCCTAAGACACACAGGAAAACGCCGCCAATTCCTGTCAAGACTTGCACGATAAGCTTCCAGATAGCAATGGCGCAGAAACCTACAGCAGCAATATCGCCAAGGACATAAACCACACAAAAGGCAGACATTACCAAACCTGCACTCAATCCGAACAGTTTGATATTCTTATAGAAGGAGATAGCCAAGCCTATAATCAACATAACAGCAGGAATACCCAACATAGCCATAACAGCCTTATCGTCCTTCCAGCCATAAGCTAAGCAGATACAGAAAATGATGAAAAACACAGGTACAACCAGTATCAACGCCCATGCGGCAGGCTTGATGCAGATATGTCTGATATCATTTTCTCTACTAAAGAGGAACCTATTGTACGCCTTTAGACTTAAGAACTGCAAGACAACGAAGAGAAACAACGGAAGAATGAGCAGAACACCCATCCAGAATCCATAACGGTCGCCGTCGCACCACCAAATAGCATCGGTACCGACAAACTTAAAAGCCAAAACCTCAATTACTGCCGCAATGCCAAGACATGTAGGAATGGCTACGGCCAAAGCTTTCCATAGGCTGGAATGCTCTTCTTTTTCCTCTCTGTAAAAACTCATTGCATAAGCAGCAAGTATTAATACAGCAATTATGATGTAAGGTGTCAATGTTCCGAAAAAGCCAGGAACTTCTGCTATCACTTCTTTTTCTACCATATTCCAATAATTTAGATAGTTTTCGGACCGTCTTTATATTTATATGAGTTAATCAGGAATCTGATTATGCCACATGCGGGCAGAACAAACATTCCAATGATAGGTAGGAAGAATGCCCCCCAAAGCACAATAACCAATACTGCAAGGATTACAAAGGCTCCAGCTATAAAACTTGTTACGAATCCCATTGTGCCTTTAGCAGCATAAGTAAGTGTATTGCCAACTTGCTTAATTAGCACCCATGGATTGAGCACTTCAAGGACTATAGCCACAAATCCGGCACACATACCTGCAAGTGCACCTAAAAGGCCAGTAGCGAGCGAACCACTAAACTCTACTATTCTACCATTTTTGCTCTTTATAGATTCTAACTCCTCTGCCGTAACAGGCTTGAAGGCGATGATATAATAGCAGATGTAGAGCACGATACAAATAGGTATTGTTAACCAGTAATTTCCATTATTCATTACTGGCATTTTGAATTCATCAGAGACAGCGTTCCAAATAAGAAGAAGAATGAAACCTATGATTGCTAAGAAGAACAACCACGTAGTAAACTTTGTAGCATTCGAAACATAACCTGCTGTGTTAGGATGACGTTTGTTGATACGAGTCCATACTGCCAAGCCAGCTAATACCAGCGGTCCAAACAGATAAATCCAGGAAAGAATTAATGATAATGACATAGTAGTAATAAATTTATGTTAAACTTTAATATTGAACTCATAGTTTGCAAAAGTAACCTTGTCGCCATTACTAATTGTGCAGGCTACATGTGGGGTTATCCGTTGGTCATTAACGAACGTACCATGAGTAGAACCAACATCGGTTACCTGCCAAACGCCAGCAGTCTGGTTCCAACAGATTGTGGCATGCTCTCTCGACATTCTGCTACACGACAGCAGGTCGTAAGCAAATTGGGGTGACTTGCGACCAATCATATACTGTTGGGTAGCATCGTCTATTTTCAGCACAATACTACCGTCGGCAGAAATGAGTTGAATGGGTTGCATAGCAACAGGTGCTGCTGCAACAGATGCGGCATGAGCAACAGACTGAGTTTGCTGCATCTGTTCATATTCCAGCGGATCGATGATGTTCTTGCCACCACAGTTGGGACAGAATTTTCCGCGTGCAAAGGTGCCACAATCGCTACAGATCATAAGGTGTTGTCCGCAACGGTCGCAATAGATGCTATCGTTAAGTATTTCTGATTTACAATGTGGACACTGTTTCATATTCGCTCATATATAAATTAGGTATATGTCTTAGAAGTCAAAGTCTTTGGGAAGCAGGGTTACATAATCCTCATTAGAGAGTTCATCGTCAGGCACATTCAGCAACCTTGCCTCCATCCTATCCTTAACCTGCTTATATAATTTAGGCATCTCACCTGCATTACCCCAGTTAGCATCACGATTGCTGAGCATTCTAACAATTTTCTGCTTCAAAGCATCCTCAGCTCCAGGCGCAAGTTTCAATTGGTCGCTACTCTTTGCCATCACCTTCATGAATATCTGTTGCAATTGGTCTACCGAGTAGTCGGGCAAACTGATTATTTTATCAATACGACGCTCGAAACCTTGATTGACATTTATGAAGTCCTGCATTTCCTTCTGATAACCAGCCATGATGACACACAATTTACCTTTGTCATCGTTCATGCGCTGCATAAGAACTTCAAGAGCCTTACGACCCTCTGTATCAACTCCACCATGATAATCACGCGCGACGAGCGTATATGCCTCATCGATAAATAGCGTACCGCCCAATGCCAGATCGAAGATCTTATTCATGTTCTTATCGGCCTGATTTAGATACTCGCCTATAATGTCCTTGCGCTGTCTCTCTATAATCTCTGGGGTTTGAAGCACGTTCATGGCATAGAGTATCTTCCCAATTCTTCGCGCAATCTCCGTCTTGCCAGTACCAGGATTACCCATCAGTACCAGATTCATACCAATGCGCGTGTCTGGATTCAGTCCACGACGCAATCTACGCTCAATGAAATTTTTCTTGTTACCAATGTCGATAATGAAATTCTTAACCTCTTCCATACCCACAAAGTCTCGATCTAGCTCGGTCATAAGGCTGTCGAGATCCACCATTTGCTTAGCATTATCGCCCTCAATATCGGTAGTGGTCAGTATCATATCATCTGGCTGGTCACTAAGCCGTTCTTTGTGACGGGATACAGCAGATGTAAAGGTGTTGCGAACCTCACGTGCATTACCCCAGTTGGCTGTACGTTTATTATACATCGTTTCAAAGAACTTTGGCAAACGCTGGGTAGCCTCAGCATCAAGACTATATTTTTCCTTTTTCATCATACCAAGGAAGATGTCCGTCATCTGTTGTGGCGTGTAGTCTGCAAAGTTTATTTTATAGTCAAATCTACTGTCCACACCAGAGTTTGCCTTTAAAAAGTCCTGCATCTCCTTTGTGTAGCCTGCCACAATACATATAAACTCACCACGACGTTCTTCTACAGGTTTAAGCAGGGCATTAATAGCCTCCCTGCCAAAGTCGTTGTCACCACCAGTTGCCAAAGTATATGCTTCATCAATAAACAACACGCCCCCCATGGCATTATCAACTACTTGCATGGTTTTTGGAGCCGTCTCGCCAATATATCTGCCCACAAGATCTTCGCGCGTCACCTCTATGAATTGACCACCAGGCAATACGCCTAACTCGTAAAGCATTTCGCCAAAGAGTCGTGCAACGGTAGTCTTACCCGTTCCAGGGTTTCCAAAAAAAACGAACTGATTGGTAACCTTAGGTTGGGAATCCGGATGTTCTCTTTTCTGTTGTTCTACCGAACGCACTATTTTATGCATTGCATGCTTTACATCCTCTATACCTACAAAGTCATCTAGTTCTTCCAGTATCTGGTCAAAGGTCTTAGGTTCATACACCTTTCCTTCTATATCGCTAGCTTGAACAACTCTTCCATGTCCTGAGCTCATGGCCAACCGACGTATTTCCTCGCCTTTATATTTTGCCTCGAAAGCATTACGGAACCCAGCATCCATGTTTCTTACCACATAACGGAAGTAGCCCAACAAGCGTTTATCAGCATCTGGCGATAACGAGAACCCTTTATCAGCCAAGTGTTGGCGACAAACCTCCGAAAGGGTAACTGCATTCATATCCTTTAGCTTCAGGATAGGATGAGCAAATCGGTTCAATCCTGCTGGTTTCTCCTTAAAATACTCCTCTACCACTCCTCGCAAACCAGCAAAGATAATGATGGGATAAGTATTCCAGCCAGCCTGACTATCGTTTTCCCACTCTTCCATTCTACTTAACAGAGTGTCAATCGGCATTATACCGCTATCAGATGTCATCAGTTGATCCACATTATTAATAAATAGGATACCACCACCCATCTGCTTGAAATCATCAATGGTTTTATTCTCTATCCACTGATTGAAGTCAGGTGCATCAACACGAGTCCATTGCTTATTTACAATACCTTTTTTAAAGAAATAGTCCTGAATAATCTGAGCAATAAAGTCTTTGCCTGTGCCACTACTACCTAGCAAAAGCATATCCATTTCTGGACGTTGCTTGTCGTTGTTGCCTTTACAGGCCAAATAAAAGTTGGCACGATTGCGAATCTCATTCACAACCTCATCCTGACCTATAATCTGATGTAACAGGTCTTCACCCTGATCGGGCAACTTTTCTCCACAACGACGGCAGTAGAGAGCCTCGTCTCGGTTGTCAGCCTTACATTTATTGCACTGAATCATTTTCTGCTATTTGCTTTTTTAAAACTATCTGATAGGTCTTACCATTCTTGTAATTCTCATATACGCCAACAAACGAATCCAAGCTATCACCCTCGAGTGTTCCTGCTATCCTGCCATCCAGCACACCGTCGTCGGGCGTCTCATTTTCCAATAATACTTTCAGGTCAACAAATTTGCCCGTAAAAGTCTGGGTAAGCGGTTTCTTGAATGTCACCGTCATCGATACCAGTAAACTATCTGGGGTCGTGTTCACAACCAGCATCACAGCCTCCTTGTTGTCGAATGTTCCTTTCCATTCACCTGCGAGTTCTGCCCTTTGGTCCTCAATAGTTGTGAGTTTAGTTCCACCCAACTCTGGTGTTATAGCCTTATAGCCCAACCACATGCCCCAAGCCATCACAATAGGGATAAGCATCTGTTGTAACATCAACTTCAAAGCCGCACGATACTGACTCGGCAGAGAATGTAGAGTATTGCCTTGACGGAAGTTATAGCCGTTGGAACTCAAGTCGAAAGCATAATAGAGCGGCTGTACCGTCCATATATCAGGATTATCTTTGGGATCAGTAACAAACAGTCCACCACTTGCGCGCAGGTTCTTGGCAAAGATGATTCGCCAGAACATCAGGACGCCTGCAAACAGGATGACGAAGACAAACAACCAAGGCAAATAGGGCAGCCATTTGTCGATGTTGAGCATAATGACAAAGTAGAGTACAGAAGCAATTATGGCACCAGCAGCTCCCAAAATCAAGCACCCACATCCTGTTCTTCGGTAGCCAAAGGAGAACGTGTAATAAATAAGCCCCGCCACCATACAACCTATAAAGACAAGCCCGGCTCCAAAAGCATGTGAGGCAGGACGCCCATCGAAAGGCATACCCAAACTTATTATCCACCACAAGAAAAGCAAAGATGGAATAAAAAAGAGCAGACAACCAACTACCTGAGCTATGCGGATGACCAATTGCCAAATCTTCACACCACTCGAGGCTTTCGAAATTTCTCCTCGGGCTTCAGAAAGGCGCTTTACATTCTCATCTGTCGGATTAAGCTGTTTTACAAATTTAAGGTAGTCCTCTATAGCATGCTCATAGTCATACTTCTTTTTGAAGCTCTTCCATGGATCCTCATGGAAGAATATGGATAGCCAATCTTTCAGATGGCCATTATCCAAAGCATCCAAAATCAGGAACTTATCTACCTTTTTAGATTTCAATTCGTCGGGATTAACTATCACAACATCTTCTATCTTGAAAACAGGTGGTTGATCCTGTGGTTTCAGACCTGCCACGAATTTCCAGACAGCAGTATATTTGGAATAGGGTGCACAACCATTGTGGTTCTGAATCTGATCAACCAGACAATGCTGAGCCCAATCGGCCTGTTGAGAAAATCCACTATTCTCTAATAACTCCGAAAAAACAGATGTACAGAAGTCCTTCTGCCCCAAACATCCATAATTAAGCGCTTCTTGCTCCGCAATACAAGATATTACCTCAAGTGGCAGATATGATACGTCCTCTATACCTTCATGAGCATTGTGGTGTTCATATTCGCCAACCCACTCTGCCACATCACGCCAACTGCAACCGCTGGTTTCCAGAATAAGCTGCAGATCGGCAAATGACTGATTGTTCTTCATCACATTGAAGCGTTTCAGCATCTCGCCCATCTTGATGTAATCATCTGTAAAGGCAGCCTTATCTTTGGTTCCCACCCCTTTGCAAGCAGCATTGTCGAAATCGCCGATTAATACACGCCCATCATCCTTGCTAGTCAAGAAAAGGTTACTCACCTTGAAATCACCATGACGAATACCACAGGCAAAATTAAGCTGATATAGCGCTTTGCATAAAGACTTTATGATTGTAAATAGAGTTTCGGCAGAGGTGTTGTTGGGTAGCCCATCTAATGAGCCACCTTCCATATAGGCCTGCAGTTCGTAAAATCGATCTTGCTCAGAATCGGCATCTTTATACCATCCATATTCCAGAATAGGTACCAGTTGAATAACTTCCTGATCCAAGGTTGTTATCCGGCTTATTCTGTCGATAGCATTGATATCCTTAGGCTTTATGTTCTTATTATATAGTTTCAGCATGACTTTCTTTCCTGGCATTTGCTCGGATTCAACCAAGTAAATGTCAGCATGCCCCTTTTCGCCCTTTCTGATGAGTTGCCCGTTTAAATATTGTTGGCCATTCAGTTTGAATGTCCATATTTGTTGGTCTTCAACAGTGGCATTATCAGACCCGTCAATTGATAAAGGTCCGTCTACAGGCGTCGGTTCATCCACAGGAGTTGGTGCATCCATTGGCGTAGGCGCATCCATTGCATCCTGCAGACTCTTGTTGTTGTCATGGTCTGTCATATATCTTATTCTTTACTCCATCTCTCCACCTCATCAATTGTCTCAACGCTACCAACAATCCATTCTCCACCCAGTTCTGGCGAAACGCACTGCTCTGGACAGCCATGCAGGCAACCGCAATAGTTGCAAACCCACCCCAATGGAACTTCTTGTATTCTCTTTACTTTCTGCCTGTGCATCACGTCGCGGGCACTAAAGAAGTTTCGTTCCATTTGAGGAGTCAGGTTTGCTGGAGGCTGCATACGTTTCAGGGCATCATTGAGTTTCGCCAGTTTAAGAGAGAATTCCCCTTCCGATACGTTGTCCAAATCTTCTACCATTCGTTTAATCTCCTGATAATCAGGGGAAGATTCGGCTTGAGCAATAGCCTCTGAAGCCAAATCATCAAGCGGCTCATGACAGTTGCTACAGAAACTTCGAAAATTCAAAGTACCACATTTTGGACATAAGATACCTTGAGTAGAATTGCCGCACTCTGAACAAAATTTCTCGTCTGGCGCCATCGGAGCACCACAGAATGTGCAATGGTCAAAATGGAGCGGATAACCACATAATGGACATAATTCAAGATGAGGATTCACCAGTTCGCCGCAATGAGGACACTTCATGCCAGCTCCACCAACAAGTTTCTGATGTCCACCAGAATCAACCCTTGTCTTTTTAGTTTCCTGCTCCGCCTGTTTCTGCATGATTGTTATATTAACTATCAAGTTTTATACACAGCCTTCTCGTGGTTCTAATCAATCGCGAGCAATGGGGATATTACTGATTCTAACCGGCTTTTCACAATCTAAGCCCCATGCACTGCAAGTTACAATTAATTTAAGTCTCGCAATGCTTTCTGCAGATTGAGGAACACCATCAATCTGGATGCTTAAACGCATGGGGACGCCCACAGGAATACTGAATTTGCCTGTTTCTTCATAGCTATATTCGGGTCTGTTGGCTATTTTAACCTTAAAGTTTCTTCCTTGGTACATATTGCCCTCATCATCGTATGCTTCAGAATTTTCTTTATAGCCAATAATTGATGAATAATATCCACCTGCAATACGATAAACATCAACATCGTTAGTTCCAACATTGTTGAGTATTAAGTCAAGTACAACAGTCTTTCCACTAGCAGCACAACGTTTTACCTTAATTGTAAAGTCTGGATTATTAGTCACAATCTTCAGAGGAGCATTCTGTGCACAAATGTTCTGCAAACCAAAGGCGAAAACCGCCATAAGTGTCAAAAGAATCTTTTTCATAATGTTGAATTTTTAAAATGTTAGGTTATTATTTCATTTTAGATAATTGCTTTATTGCCTGGGTATGACCATTGGCTGCCGCTTTACGCAACCACGATTTAGCCTCAACGTTATCTATTCCCAGATACATCATGCCAGTCTGGAACATAGCCTCAGTATGGTTGCTATTGGCCGCTATGGTGAAGTATTTGGTAGCTGTTTCACGATTGCAACCATCAAAGTTACTGTTGGAATATAGCATTCCCAACTGGTAGTTGGCTTCGATGTCACCTTGCTCGGCAGCCTCAGCGAAACACTTCTTTGCCTTCTGATAGTTCATTGCTCGCATAGCCTTCTTTCCATCGATAACAAGCTGCGACACTTCTGCACTGTTGCTATTAGAGGCAGCCTGAACAATTGGCCTCGATTCAGGATTAACCACAGGTGCAGGAGCTGGGGTTGGAGCAGGTTTAGCTGCAGGCTGATCGAGAGTAACCACACGGTCTTCGTATTTCTTGGCAGCTGATTCTGCAAATCGCCAATCACGCCAATTATTGTTGCCACTAGAAGCAATAATGGTAGGAGTTTGGCTCTTTCCATTGTTTTCTACTACCGCCTTGCGCTTCACGTTCTGGGTTACATAGTCAGACAATTCGCCTAGGGTAGTGCTGCCACCAGATTGCTGCATCTTGTCTAATATATAATAGGTGAAGAGTCCATGTCGCTGACTCTTAAACGGATAAGCAGTTTCATCTCCTTGTGCGGCTGAGAACACTACTGTGTTGTCGCTCACAGGATCGGTCTTAGCCTTGATAGCCACACCACGCGATGAAGCCAACATCTTGCCATCGCGCTTGGCTCCACTAAAGCAGGCATCAAGAAAAACTACGATATGCTTGGAATTCATCTCGCCCAACTTTTTGTATAGGCTCTTGGTGCTCAGTGCTCCCTCGGTAGATTGACTAAAACCATCAACAGGCAGCAGATAAGCCTCCTTACCACTCTCATCAGGCATGCCATGACCAGAATAATACACTATTGCCCTTGCCTCACCATCGTAAGCCTTAAGCATATTGCCCAGCCAATATATAGCATAGTTCATCTCGCCAAGTGTAGCATCAGGAGAAAAACGGATATGATTCTCTGGTATTCCAAGTGTCTTCTGACAATACACCTTAAATACCTCACCATCGTTTTTGGCAAAAGGTACACTCTCTTCGTTCTTGTAATTCTCGTTAGACACAATCACCACAAAGGTTTTGTCGTCAGTTTGATTGTTGACAGCAATCTTAGTGTCTACAGTCTGTGCCTTGATATTAACAAAACCTATTGCTAGAAATAATATGAGTAAGCAGCGTTTCATCGTTCAATAGCTAATAATAATATGTTATAGATTCTTCGGCAAATATATGGTTTTTATTTGATAATAACAAGTTTTTTGTTTATTTTTCTTGCTTTTTAGTTGATTATTTGAATTTCTGATAAACAAAAAAAGTGCTGCAAGGGGAAAACCTGCAGCACTTTGTTGCTTTTGGAGTGACTTGGTACCCAGACCCGGGATCGAACCGGGATGGGTTGCCCCACTGGTGTTTGAGACCAGCGCGTCTACCGATTCCGCCATCTGGGCTTGACATTTCAAGCTATTTCATCTCCTAAAGCGGGTGCAAAGATACTACTTTTATTTGAATTGACAAAAGAAAATAAAAAAAAACTTAGAATTTCTTGCTCGTATCACATTTTATTCGTATCTTTGTGGATAGAATTAATGCTTAAACCCTATTGAATGGAGAAAACTGATAAGAAGAACTACTGCGTGATTCTCGCCGGGGGTCGCGGTCAGCGATTGTGGCCCGTAAGCAGAGAGCAGCGCCCTAAACAGTTTCTTGACCTTTTTGGTACTGGCCGCACTTTGTTGCAGTCAACTTTCGACCGTTTTGAGAAACTGATACCCATAGAGAATATATTAATATGTACGTGCGCGGAGTTTCAACAGCTGGTAAAGGAACAGCTACCCAAAGTGCCCGAGCATAACATAATAGTAGAACCCATACATCGTAACACAGCTCCCAGTGTGGCCTGGGCTTCGATGCGAATACACCATCAGACGCCTGATGCCAACATCATCGTTTCGCCATCAGATCAGCTGGTGCTTAACGAGACATCGTTTGCTCACAGCATAGATGTGGGTATTGGATATGTATCTGAGAACCACGTGCTGTTGGCAATGGGCGTGCGCCCCACCCGACCAGAACCTGGCTACGGATACATACAGTTGGGCGACCTGAGCTGTAAGCCCGATGTTTATAAGGTAAAATCGTTTACCGAGAAACCTGAGCGCGAGTTTGCCAAGATGTTTATGGATAGCGGCGAGTTCTATTGGAACACGGGTATCTTCATCTCAAGTGCATATCATCTGCTTGACACTTTTGAGCATGTGTTCCCATCGGTACTTAGAGATCTTCGCTACAACACTCCAGACTATACTTACGAAGAGGAAATGAAGTTTGTTGAGGAGAACTATCCGCGCTACCCGAATCTATCGCTTGACTACGCGATTCTGGAACAGAGCGACAACAACGTGTTTGTGATGAAGTGCGACTTTGGATGGGCCGACCTTGGAACATGGCACGCCATATACGAGGTGATGCACAAGGTTACTGACGACAACGTGGTGATGGACTCGGAGGTGATACTTGAAGACTGCAAGAACAACATAATCAAATTGCCAAAAGGAAAGTTGGGCGTATTCAACGGTTTGGAAGGTTACATCGTTGCCGAAGAAGACGGGGTGCTGCTGATCTGCAAGAAGAGCGACAACTCGTCGATGGTAAAGAAATATGTAAACGAGGTAAGGATTAAATATGGTGATGAGTTTGTGTAATTACACAAACTCACCACGTATTTTCTCTGCAATAGCCTTAAACTCCTCCTCAGAAAGCTTAAGCTTCTCGCGACGGAAGTCAACATCTGCCTCACTCTGCATAGGGATGAGGTGGATATGAGCATGGGGAACTTCAAGGCCCAGAACTACCTGAGCTACCTTCTTGCAAGGGAAGGCCTTCTTGACAGCCAGAGCCACACGCTTAGCAAACACCTGATAACGAGCCAACTCATCGTCGTCCATATCGAAGATATAATCTACCTCACGACGTGGAATAACCAGAGTATGACCTTTTACCAACGGATTGATATCGAGAAATGCATAGAACTCATCGTTCTCGGCACACTTATAGCTGGGAATTTCGCCAGCTGCGATTTTGCAAAAAATATCCATGATTATCCTACGGTTATTTTGTCGATGCGGAGTTTGATGGTGCCGCGAGGAATCTTAACTTCAACCTCGTCGCCAACCTTGTGATTAAGCAGTCCCTGAGCAATAGGGGTCTGAATAGAGATCTTACCCTCACGCAGATTAGCCTCACTCTCACTAACGATAGTATAGGTCATCTTAGCCTTGTTGGTAAGATTGGTCATCTCAACCTTAGAGAGGATCTGAACAGAGTCGGTGCTCAAACGGCTGGTGTCTACCACCTTGGCATCGGCGATGGTCATCTTGAGCTGATTGATTTTATCCTCGAGATGAGCCTGAGCCTCCTTGGCGGCATCGTACTCTGAATTCTCGCTAAGATCGCCTTTCTCACGAGCCTCAGCAATAGCAGCTGATGCCTTTGGACGCTCAACTGCCTCTAAACGATGAAGTTCGGCTATCAGTTTGTCGTAGCCTTCTTGTGACATGTATGCCATAATAAATATCTATTTAATTATTTAATTTTACCATTTTTCTTGGACGGACAAAAAAGAAAAGAATCCCGACTCACACAGTGTCGGAATCCTCGGATTTAATATGTCGTATCCTTACTTATTCGGATGCAAAGATAAGAAATATTTTCGAATCAAACAAATTTTTTCGATAAAAAAAGCAAAACCGTATATATTACTACAGCCGAAATCCAACCTCCTATAACATCTACAGCATAGTGGGCCTGAATGTAGACAGTAGCAAAACACATAAGAATGTAGAATGGTAAGAGCGTATAAAGAAGCTTGCGATTGCGGGCATGCCAAGCCAAAAACAGCAGTATGGTTGTAACACCCACATGACTGCTTGGGAAAGCGGCAGTTGGGCGCTCGCCTGCAGCATGGGCACTAGCCACACACTGATAGAAGAATCCATCTTTCCAACCTGGTATTGGCAACGCTTCATCGTGAGTAGCAAAGTAATCGCCGATATTGGGGAAGTGGCCTTGAGCTATCTGGTCTACCCCCGCTGCCAAGTAATAATACTGCGGACCAGTAACTGGCAACAAGACAAAAATGACGTAATAGATAAAGAACGATGCCAGAATTATGAATGTGGCACGAGTAAACTCCTGATAACGATACAGGAAATAATATAGCGTAACAAGTGCTATAAGCGGATAATACGAGGCATAGCCCAAATGCATCAACTCGCTGAACACACAGTTTGTTACTTTCTGCGAAAAGAGCAAGGCTGGCTGACAATGAAAAAGCTGCTGTTCATAGCCAGCAAACACATGATCAAGATTCTGGAACATGCGGTTAAACTCGTAGGTATCAGGATACCACCACGAAAGCAGAGCCAACTGAACACCCACACGACAGAACATCGTTAGCCTACAAGGCACTAAACGGTAAGCGCCCCATACGGCCAGTGTTGTAGCAACAAACCGCGCACGTCCCCACAACATAGCTTCTGGGTTTTGCAGTTTGGTATATGTTATCAGCATCAACAGTAGTGTGAAAGCCAGATAAGCCATAATAACCCACTCTACCGCCAACAGCCCTTTGCGGGGTTTCTTCTCTATCTCGAATATTTTCTTTATAGCCATTGGTTGTCTTTATACCATTTTATTGTATCCTTTACGCCACGCTGCAGGTCGTACTCTGGTTTATAACCCAATTCGTTTATGGCTGGTTGTATGTCGCATCGCCAATTACGCTGACGCAGGATGTTATACTTATCGTTATTAAGTGCAGTCACCTTACCTGTAGCACGTCCGATATACTCACCAAAGAACGTAACCACACGCAGCACCCAGATAGGAGCCTTTATACGGATCCACCAAGGACGTCCAAGCTCTTCGTGAATCAGATTACTGAAAGTCTCGCTTTGATATACTTTTCCATCACTGAGGAAGTACTTACGTCCGTTCTCGCCCTTATTCAATGCAAGGAAAACTGCCTGAACCACATCCTTTACATATACAAAAGTAATGTCCTGACGCTTATAGCCCACTGCAAAATCGGAGTGTTGTTTAATGCTCTTGGCCATAATAAAATAGTCTTTCTCACGAGGACCATAAACGCCAGTAGGTCTTAATATAATATAAGGTACGCGCGAGGCCATCTGCTCGAGATACTGCTCGGCAGCAAGTTTGCTCTTTCCGTATGCTGTATTCGGGCGTGGCGTATCGCTCTCCTTAATCTCCTCGTAAGGCTGCTGTTCCTTAATTGCTCCGAAGATACTAAGACTGCTGATGAAGACAAATCGCTTAAGGGGCATACCTACCTCTAGTAGTGCATCAATAAGGTTCTTGGTGCCCTCGGTGTTTATACGCGTGAAGTCATGCTTGTCCAAGCACTTGGTTACTCCAGCAGCATGAACCACATAGTCGAAGTCGTGACCACGCAGCTGCTCAACAAGCTTGCTCTTTGACGAGAGGTTAAGCTCGATGAAGTTTATGCGTTCATCCTGTAAGTATGCCTTAGAGCTACTCTTGCGCACCACAGCCCATGTTTCGAACCCCTGCCGGAGAGCCTCCTCGACAATAAATGAGCCGATAAAACCGCTTGCACCTGTTATTAATATCTTCATCTTTGTTAAATTTGGGTGCAAAGTTACAACAATTATCTGATTTTTTACTATCTTTGCAAAAAGAATTCAAAAAACAACAATTCTATGGGAAAGAAGAAAGGTGGAAAGAGACTGGGCAAGAAGCAGGTGAGCGAACTGCTGCAGAACCTGTTCCAGCATAATCCAAATGAGACATTTACATTTAAGCAGATATTCAAGGTACTAAAACTAGATACCCACCCACTTAAGATGCTTGCCATCGACGTTATGGAAGAGATGGCATGGGATGACTTCCTATCAAAGGTGAGCGACAACTCATATCGCCTGAATCTTAAGACTCAGGTGCAGGAAGGCACATTCCATCGTAAAGCAACAGGACGAAACTCGTTTATTCCTGAGGATGGCGGCACACCAGTGTTTGTTGCCGAGCGTAACTCAATGTCGGCAATGGATGGCGATAAGGTAAAGGTATCGTACATGGCTCGCAGAGACAAGCACATCAAAGAGGCAATGGTTATCGAAATCGTTAAGCGCGCCCACGATACGATAGTGGGTAAGCTACGAGTAGAAAAGGATATGGCATTCCTGGTTACTCCCGATTCGACCTTTGTGCACGATATCATCATCCCTAAGCGTAAGCTAAAGGGCGGAAAGACTGATGATAAGGCAGTTGTAAAAGTAATACAGTGGCCCGACCAGGAGCATAAGAACATTATAGGATCGGTTGTAGACATACTCGGAAAGACAGGTGAGAACAATGCCGAGATGCACGCCATTCTGGCTCAGTACAACCTGCCATATAAGTATCCGAAGAATGTAGAAGAGGCAGCAGAGAAGATTGATGCAGCTATCACGCCAGAGGAGATTGCACGCAGAGAAGATTTCCGTGGAGTATTCACTTGCACCATCGACCCCAAGGATGCTAAAGACTTTGACGATGCACTCTCAATCCGCAAGATGGATAATGGCTTATGGGAGGTTGGTGTACACATTGCTGATGTATCGCATTATGTACGCGAGGGCTCTACTATCGACAAAGAAGCTTTCGCACGAGCAACAAGTATCTATCTTGTTGACCGCACCATTCCTATGTTGCCAGAACGACTTTGTAACTTTATCTGCTCGCTGCGCCCTGATGAGGAGAAACTTTGTTACAGTGTTATCTTCCAAATGGACGACGAGGCAAATATTAAGAACTGGCATCTGGCTCACACCGTTATTAAGAGCGACCGCCGCTACGCTTACGAAGAAGTACAACAGATTCTTGAAGACAACGGCGTAAAGGACGGAACAGGTGAGCCTGCACCAGCTGCAACCAAGAAGAATCCATATAAGGGCGAGAATGCGGAACAGCTGATAACACTTGATGCCTTAGCAAAGAAACTGCGTGCAGCCCGTTTCAAGAACGGAAGTGTGAAGTTTGACCGCGAGGAGTTACACTTTGACATCGACGAAACAGGTAAGCCAGTAAAGGCATACTTCAAGGTATCAAAAGATGCCAATAAACTGATTGAGGAGTTTATGCTTCTGGCCAATAAGACCGTTGCTGAGAGTATAGGTAAGGTAAAGAAGGGTGTTAAGGCAAAGACGCTTCCATATCGTATACACGACCAACCAGATCCACAGAAATTGGAGAATCTGCGCGAGTTTGTTGCCAAGTTCGGTTATAAGGTAAAGACAGCAGGCACCAAAGGAGCTATCACAAAGTCGCTTAACACCCTGATGTCGCAAGCAGAGGGAACTCGCGAGCAGAACGCTATCGAGACAGTTGCTCTGAGAGCGATGATGAAGGCAAAGTACAGTGTTCATAACATAGGTCACTATGGTTTGGCATTCGAATATTACACTCACTTCACCTCGCCTATTCGCCGTTATCCGGACATGATGGTTCACCGTTTGCTTACCAAGTATCAGGATGGAGCCCGCTCGGCTAACAAAGATAAGTATGAGGAGTTCTGCGAGCATTGCAGTGAGATGGAGCAGATAAGCCAAAATGCAGAGCGCGACTCGATAAAGTACAAGATGGTGGAGTTTATGGCCGACAAGATAGGAAACACCTACGATGCACATATCAGCGGTATTCAACCTTACGGCATTTACGCCCAGATAGACGAGACCCACTGCGAGGGAATGATACCTATACGCGACTTGGGTAACGACTACTACGACTTTGACGAGAAGAACTATATGATTATCGGGCGTCGCCACCATACAAAATACCAACTTGGCGACCCAATACGCATACAAGTAGCCCGTGCAAATCTAGAGCGCAAACAGTTGGACTTTACCTTAGCTGAGGATTAATCAGGAGAGATAGACAACAATGCAATCGTTTGCATCAGCAAACTATCAAATACAGACCCGTTTGGAGACACCGAACGGGTTATTTTCGTACTTTTGCCAAAAATAACTAAAGACAATTGGTATGAAGATCAATTTCAACCTTGAGTACCAGACAACCTTCGGAGAAGAACTGGCACTTAACATCCTAACGGATGGCAAAACAGAACAGCACAAGATGGGAACCCTTGACGGGTTGCACTGGATGTGCGAGATTAGTAAGGCGGTGAAGACCAGCGCCCACATCGACTATTATTACACTGTAATGCGCGGTGACCATGAGGCACGACACGAGTGGTTGGTTATTCCTCACCGACTGGAGTTTGCTGCCGCAAAAGGTGCCAAGTACACAGTCTATGACCACTGGATTGATATCCCCGAGGATTCATATATGTACTCTACCGCATTTACCGAGTGTATAGCCGCCCGCAAACAGAACATGAGCGAACAAACCCCTTACGGCAAAACTGTAAGACTGAAAGTACGCGCACCACAGTTGCGTAACAATGAGCGTCTTGCCATAATAGGTGAAGGCGACACGCTGGGCGATTGGGAGGCAATACGCGCCATAAGCATGGTAGAACACGAGAACAACGAGTGGGTAATCAGTCTGGATGCCGACAAGCTTCCACATACACTCGAGTTCAAGTTTGTGGCCCTCGACGAGGAGACAGATCATACACCATTGTGGGAGAACGGTATGAACCGTACTGTAGAGCTGCCAAAGATAGACGATGGCGAAGTTGTGGTTTACGAGCTGTCGCAGGCTTACTTCCCTGTATATCCTTGGAAGGGCGCAGGTACAGTTATCCCTATCTTCTCGCTTCGCAGCGAGGGTAGCTTTGGCGTGGGCGACTTCGGCGACCTAAAGTTGATGATTGACTGGTGCGACAAGACCAAACAGCGTGTGCTGCAGGTATTGCCTATAAACGATACCAACATCACCCACACATGGCAGGACTCGTATCCTTATAACTCTATAAGCATCTATGCTTTGCACCCTCAGTATACCGACTTCCGCCAGTTGCCACAACTCAAGGACGAGAAACTGCGTAAGGAGTTTGAGGCTCTGCGCGAAACACTGAACGCCCTGCCACAGATAGACTACGAGCGCGTGAACAACACTAAGATGGACTATCTGCGCGCCATCTACGCCCAGGAGGGCAGTAAGATGATGAAGACGGCTGAGTACAAGCAGTTCTTTGAGCAAAACAAGGAGTGGCTGGTACCTTACGCAGCATTCTGCCACTATCGCGACCTATACGGCACAGCCACTTTCCAAGACTGGCCCGACCATCACACTCTGCCAGAAAGCGAGCGCGAGGCAATGACTAAGACCACCACAAAATTATATAAAGAGGTGGCATTCTGGTACTTTGTACAGTTCAACCTCGACAAGCAGATGCATGCTGCACATGAGTATGCCCGCAAGAAGCGTGTAGTACTTAAGGGCGACATCCCCATCGGCATAAGTCGCGACGGTGTTGAGGCATGGGTTGAGCCTAAGTACTTCAACCTGAACGGACAGGCAGGTGCCCCACCCGATGCTTTCTCGGCTAACGGACAGAACTGGGGATTCCCAACATACAACTGGGATGCTATGCTTGAAGATGGTTGCTCATGGTGGGTTCGCCGTTTCCGCAAGATGTCGGAATACTTCGATGCTTACCGCATTGACCACGTGCTTGGTTTCTTCCGCATCTGGGAGATTCCTATCGATGCCGTACACGGACTGCTGGGCCAATTCTCGCCATCGCTGGGTATGACCCGCGAGGAGATTGAGGCTTACGGACTGCATTTCCAGGAAGAACTTTTCACTAAGCCATTCATCGCCGACTGGACTCTGGATCGCATATTCGGAGAGAAAGCACAGTACGTTAAGGAAACATTCCTTGACCATGCCCACGACGATATCTGGCAGATGAAGCCCGAGTTCGACACACAACGCAAGGTGGAGACTTGGTATAAGGCTGAAGCTGGCAAGACAAGCGACACTACTGAGCTCGAAAATCTGCGCGACGGACTGTACGCCCTTATCAGCGACGTACTATTCGTACGCGATCGCAAGAACAATGATAAGTTCCACCCAAGAATAGGCGTGCAGAACGACTTTATTTACGAGGCACTTTGGGACAATGACAAGGCCGTGTTCAATCGATTGTACAACGACTATTTCTATCGTCGTAACAACCAGTTCTGGTATACCGAGGCTATGAAGAAACTGCCTCGTCTTACTCAGGCCACCCGCATGCTTGTATGTGCCGAAGACCTAGGTATGGTACCAGATTGTGTACCCTGGGTGATGAACGAATTGCGCATACTGAGTCTGGAAATCCAGTCTATGCCAAAGGATCCTACAACACGCTTTGGCAAGTTGTCGCACAATCCATATCGCTCTGTCGACACAATATCTACACACGATATGTCGACCCTTCGCCAGTGGTGGGACGAAGACGAAGAGCAGACACAGACATACTACAACACTTCGCTGCGACGTGGCGGAGCTGCACCTCATCCACTGCCAGGATGGTTGGCAAAGGACATCGTGAGCCGTCATCTCACATCGCCATCTATGCTCTGTCTGCTGTCGCTTCAGGACTGGCTTAGTATTGACGAAAAGTTGAGACTGCCCGATCAGAACGCCGAGCGTATCAACATCCCAGCCAACCCACGACACTATTGGCGCTATCGCATGCATATGAACATTGAACAGTTGCTGCAGGCCGATAGTTTCAACGAAGAAATCAGCACATTAATTATTCAAAGCGGAAGAAAATAATAAAATGAAAAAGTTATTCTTATCGCTGGCCTTGCTGCCACTGATGGCCATCGCCGGCAACGTAAAATCGCCTAACGGCAATATCGAGCTAAAATTCTCAGTAGACCAAACAGGCCGTCCCGTATACGAGATGAGTTACAAAGGTCGCGCTGTTGTAAAGCCATCGTTTCTGGGACTGGAACTAGCCAAAGACAAACACGCCTCAGCCGGACTAAACGAGACCGACCTGATGGACGGGTTCAGTATTAAAGACGAAAAGTTGAGCGAGTTCGACGAGACCTGGCAGCCAGTATGGGGCGAGACAAAGAACATTCGTAACCACTACAACGAGTTGGCTGTTACACTTCAGCAAAAGCAGCGTAGAGAGATTATTATCCGTTTCCGTGTGTATGATGATGGTATCGGACTGCGCTACGAGTTCCCACAGCAGCAAAACCTGAACTACTTCCTGATAAAAGAGGAGCATACTGAGTTTGCTATGGCAGGCGACCATACTGCATGGTGGCTGCCAGGCGACTACGACACTCAGGAGCAGGAAACTCAGGAATGCAAACTCTCGGAGATTCGTGAGAAGATGAAAACTGCTGTTAATTGGGACAACTCATCGGTAGCCGTATTCTCACCAACAGGTGTTCAGACATCACTTCAGATGAAGAGTAACGACGGCCTATACATAAACATTCACGAGGCAGCATGTCTTGATTATGCCACAATGCACCTTGAGTTGGTTGATGCAGCAACAAAGGCACTTACAACTAAGCTTGGTGGTGGTAGTAATGCATATACTCCAAATCCTACTGCATCTAAGTATCCTCTGCCACAGCCATTCACATTTGTAAGTCATCTTACTCCAGATGCTACCGGACTGAAGGGTTGCATGCAAACACCCTGCACCACACCATGGCGTACAGTAATGGTATCAGATGATGCTCGCGACATGCTTTCAAGCAACCTGATTCTTAACCTGAACGAGCCTTGTAAGATTGAAGATACATCGTGGATTCATCCCACAAAATATTGTGGTGTGTGGTGGGAAATGATTGTTGGTCGAGGCAATTGGCACTACACTAACGATTTCCCAAGCATCCAACTCGACAATATCGACTGGACAAAGGTTAAACCCAACGGGACTCATTGTGCTAACAACGAGACTGTAAAGCGCTACATCGACTTTGCTGCCAAGAACGGACTCGACGAAGTATTGGTTGAGGGATGGAACGTAGGTTGGGAAGATTGGGCCAACATGTGGAAGCGCGACGTATTCGACTTTGTGACTCCATACCCCGACTTCGATATCAAAATGCTTAACGACTATGCTCACTCAAAGGGTGTGAAGATCCTTATGCACCATGAGACATCAAGCTCTACCCAGAACTACGAGCGTCACATAAAAGAAGCTTACGATCTGATGAATAAATACGGATACGACGCAGTGAAGACTGGTTACGTAGGTGATATCATCCCACGCGGCGATCACCACTACTCGCAGTCGATGAACAATCACTATCTGTATGTTATCAAGGAGGCCGCTAAGCACCATATTATGGTAAACTCGCACGAGGCCACACGTCCTACAGGACTTTGCCGCACCTATCCAAATCTGGTTGGTGGAGAATCTGCTCGAGGAACTGAATACGAGGCATTCGGCGGCAATCGTCCTGACCATACATGTATTCTGCCATTCACTCGTCTACAGGGCGGTCCGATGGACTACACTCCTGGCATCTTCGAGACTCAGCTCTCAACATGGAGCAAGAACACATCTTGGGTTCGTACCACAATCTGCGGTCAGCTGGCCCTTTATCTCACAATGTACTCGCCGCTGCAGATGGCAGCCGACCTGCCCGAGAACTACGAGCGCGCTGATCTGGCTCCTGCATTCCAGTTCATCCGCGACGTTGCTTGCGACTGGGACGACTCAAAGTATCTCGAAGCCGAGCCTGCCGATTACATCACTGTAGCTCGTAAGGCAAAGGGGACCGACAACTGGTTCGTAGGTGGAAAATGCGACGAGAACGGACACAAGACCACTATCAAGCTCGATTTCCTTGATAAGGGTAAGAAGTACGATTGTACCATCTATGCTGATGCAAAAGATGCTCACTATGAGAAAAATCCTAAGGCCTTCACTATCACCAAGCGTGTGGTAAAACAAGGCGACGTACTGAAGATTAACGAAGCCCCTGGAGGCGGATTTGCTGTATCGATTATAGCTAAATAACCATACGAATGAAGAAATTAATATTCGCAGGATTGTTGTCTATGCTACTACCCCATCAGGTAGTAGCACAGACGTTTAAAGAGGTGAGCTATGCACCTCAAGAGACCAAGTTCCAGTTGTTTGCACCTAACAACGCTAAACAGATTACTGTCCGCATCTACAAAGATGGTCTGGGAGGCAAAGCTATCAAGAGCGTGAAGATGCAGAAGACTAGCAACGAGTGCTGGACTGCTACCATCAAGGGCGACCTGATGGGTAAGTTCTATACCTTTGACATGGGCAAAGGTGAGTGCCCTGGAGTTTTCGCAAAAGCCGTAGGTGCCAACGGTAAGCGTGGCGCCATCATTGATATGAAGAAGACCAATCCTGCCCATTGGTGCTGCGATGAGCGTCCTGTCGTCAAGTCGCCAGCCGATCTGATTATCTACGAGATGCACCATCGCGACTTCTCTATCCATCGTCAGAATGCCCAATATCCAGGCAAGTTCATGGCTTTGACAGAGCCTTGGGCTATCGACCACCTGAAGTCATTAGGCATCAACGCTGTGCATATCCTGCCCAGCTACGACTATGGTTCGGTGGATGAGACACGACTAAGCGACAACAAGTACAACTGGGGCTACGATCCTGTGAACTACAATGTGCCCGAGGGTGGCTATTCCACCGATCCTTACAAACCTGAGGTACGCATCCGCGAGTTCAAGCAGATGGTACAGGCGCTGCACAAGGCTGGCATCCGTGTGATTCTCGACGTGGTGTATAATCACACCTACGACATCGAGCACTCCAACTTCCAGCGCACCTATCCCGACTATTTCTATCGCAAGACAGCCGACGGTCAGTACAGCAACGGCAGTGGATGCGGCAATGAGACTGCATCCGAAAAGCCGATGATGCGCAAGTTTATGATTGAAAGCGTTAAGTATTGGATTAACGAATATCACATCGATGGATTCCGATTTGACCTTATGGGTGTTCACGATATCCAGACAATGAACGAGATACGCAAGGCTGTTGACGCTATCGATCCAAGTCTGTTTATATACGGTGAAGGATGGAGTGCTGGCTCATGCGCTATCCCCAACGAGCAACTTGGTATGAAGGCCAACATCCCACAGATGCCAACTATAGCTGCATTCAGTGATGAGATTCGCGATGCACTCCGCGGCCCGTTCAGCGATGACACTAAACCTGCATTTTTAGCAGGTTTGGCTGACAACAAGGAGAGTTTGAAGTTTGGTATCGTTGGAGCTATCCAGCATCCACAGATTGATATGACGAAGGTTAATTATAGTCAGAAGCCGTGGGCTATAGAACCTACACAGATGATAAGCTACGTAAGCTGTCACGATGACATGTGCTTGGTTGACCGTCTGCAATCCAGCATACCAGGTATCACTACCGAAGAGCTTATAAAGCTTGATATGCTGGCACAGACAGCAGTATTCACCTCACAAGGCGTGCCATTTATGCTTAGTGGTGAGGAGTTGCTGCGCGACAAGAAAGGTGTACACAACAGCTTTGAATCGCCCGACAGCATTAACCAACTTCCATGGGATAATCTTAAGAAGTATCCACAGGTATTCAACTACTACAAGAATCTTATTCAACTGCGAAAAAAACATCCTGCTTTCCGTCTTGCTAACGCCGACTTGGTACGCAAGCATCTGGAATTTATCGATACTCCAGAAGGAGTAGTTGCCTTCCGTTTGAAAAACTATGCAGGCAGAGATGACTGGCGCAACATTTTTGTAGTACTTAATGCAAACAAGGAGCCTATAGAATTTTCAATACCTGACGGCAGTTATACAGTGGTATGCTGTGATGGTAACATAAACGAAAACGGCCTCGGCACCATCAAAGGCACCAAGACCGTTGTTGATTCGCAATCGGCTTTAATCTTCCACGATTAAACCATTCCGATATTATTTCAAAAGAGCCTTCAGGAAATTAACCATTTTCTGAAGGTTTTCTTCTACATACATAGCAGGCCCACCATGACTGCCCTCTGGCACGAAAGTAGCTTCGGTCTTTACGCCAGCAGCCTTAAGGGTCTCATAGAAAGCCTTTCCCTGACAGCAAGGAACAACATTATCCTTCTCACCATGGAAGATGATAACAGGTGGATCATTCTTGTCGACATAAGTATTAGCACTCAGACTGAGATACTTATCTGGTTCCTTGGCCAACTTTGAGTTGAGCAACACGTCCTCTGGACTATTCTCACCCATCTTCATCGACTCACCGCAGTCCATAGCTGTAAGATCGATAGGACCTGACCAATCGCAGGCGGCATTAACAGCACTGCTCTCGTTCAGATAGTTACCTACATTTCCTTCCAGATCGATATCCACTGTGCCAACCTTAGTCTGTTTGGTGCCACTGGTAGTAGCGGCAGTAGAAGCCAGATGACCACCAGAAGAGAAGCCGCTGGTGGCTATAAACTTAGTATCAAACTTGTACTTCTTAGCTTCACCACGTACAAAACGAATCACGGCTCTGATGTCATGAATCTGTGCAGGCCACTTAGCATCCATACTTGAACGGTGGTTAGGACAAACCACGGCAAAACCAGCATCCAACAAACTCTTTACGATTGTTCCCAAATCGGCCATACCCTTACTGCTGTTGCTGAACCAGGCACTGCCATAGATATGAATCACAACAGGATAAGAAGCCTTCTGCTGCTTAGGCAGATAGATATCGCAGGTGTGATAAGCCTTATCATCGTCTGCATAGTTTACATCTTTCCATTCCTGTGATGTCTCAAGTTTAACCTGAGGCACCTGGAATCCTCCAAAGCCTCCAGCTGGCTGAGCCATGGCTACAGCAGAGAGGCATAACATACATACTGATAATAGTGTTTTCTTCATTTTATTAATGTTTTAGAATATACATGTACATCATTAGTATCAACGTCACGCCCCAACAAGAATTTGTCGATAAACGCCAATACCTCTGGCCACTGACACTCAGGCAGCTGACAATGTCCATGACCGCCTACGATACTCCAACCCATACGGTCGGCTATACCAAATTGGGCCCATACCTTTCTGGCAGCTTGGGCAGAAACCAACATAGCATCATCAGCTAACCATTTGTAATCAGGATTACCAAGCAACAACAAAGCACGTGGGCAAACAAGTGCACATAGCTCATGCTGGTCGTAAGGCAACTGATAAACACTATCACCACGGAAGTTCTCAAGCTGGCTCTCTAAGAACCAATGATAGTCTGTCCTATCGATATTCTCCACGTCATTCTGCAGATGCGATATACGCCAAGCAGCAGCACCACCGCCACCAGGTTCCTGCGCTATGGTAAGAGCCACACGCTCATCAAACGCGCCACAATACAAGGCCATCTTGCCTGCATACGAACAACCAGTAACACCAATATGCTTCATATCAATCTTGGTAACTTCAGGGCCTAACAGCTCCAGGCCGTCAAGCAAGCGACTGAAGCCCCAAGCCCATTCACTATATGCTCCATTATCTTTCAAATGAGGATAGAGTCTATCGAAGTTATGTTCTCCTCTTTCATGATGCTTTCCCCACTGACCATAATCGTTAACCTGCTTCTCGTGGAAGTTCATTGTGGCAATAGGACGATTCTCAAACAACTGACGCGGAAGAGCTATCATACTTGAACCTATCATCAGCGGATAAGGAGCCTTTCCTGTCTTAGGATATTTTATCTCTGAGCTTAATGTAAGTGTCTCACCATTAACAGTAACATCCACTATCAATGTATCGCCCGACATACGAGCTTTTATACTCTCTTTATTTACTGTTGGTTTCTCGCCTATTCCATAATGTTGAATAAGTGCAGCTATCTCACTACGTCTTCGAGACCAATCTCCGAAAGAATTCACACCTTCAAGCGGATCAGGCAGATTTTTTATTACGGGCAATTTACTTGCTTCAGGCATAGCAGGTTTAGCAAAAGCTGCACCTGTATTTTCAATTGGGTAAAACAAAGGAAGCTGACTACCCCCTTGTGCCTGAGCACAGAGGGTAGCGCAACAAAATACAATAGTTGATATAATTTTCATTAGTTATCCTTATTAAATATAGTTTAATCATTACCACCAAAGCCGCCGCCGAAGCCGCCACCAAAACCACCGCCCATAGCGGGGAACTCAGGATCTGGCTGTTTCTTAATGTCAAGCAGCAACTTTATCAAAGCTCTACGACGCTGACTCCATGTTGGATAATCGTTAGCATCAAGTTTATTCATTTTGAAACCAGGCATCTGCATACCGCCCTGCTGCTGACTGAAATCTGTGGCGCTGACAGTTATCATGCAAGGCTTTGTTTTTCCATCGGCAATCATCCGATCGGCAATAGCATCGGCACCACCTACCTTAAACCAACTCTCAACAGACTCGCCTTCTACAGGAATCAGCTGGATAAAAGCAGGCATCACTCCCATCCTCATATTGCCTGAAGAATAAAAGGCTGTGTTCCTTTGCAGGTCGTAACTTACACGTCCGTGGGCGATTTCTCCCTGAGATGCGAAATTAAATGGTGATTGAGGATTGTCGGCGATACTGTATTTAAATCCTGTATCGGGAGAGATAAACATGTTACTTGGATCAGTAACCTGCATTCCATCAACTACAAAACAGTATTTGAAGGTTTCAAACAGATTATCACTCATCTTTACGCTCCATACGCCATCGCTGTCACGGTCCATGGTCAGATTCTCTGGCAGAATCTCGCACTCTAACTCTACCTTCTGAGCATCAGGTGCTTTAAAGCGGAATATGATGCCATCTTCGGTGTATTCAGGCGAGATGATGGGGCGTGGGAAAAGGCGTGCCATAACTCCTGGGGTGAATTGTTGCTCCTTTCCAGTAGCAGCAGGGGCTGGTTCGCCATTCTTCATAGCCTCCTCCGAAGCCTTCTTATTAAAAAGCAGAGGTAATGTCTTGCTCAGGAAATATTTGGCGTTCATCCAAGTATGTCCAAACTTATCGTTGGTAAACTCTTTTACACTACGAATTCCTTTTTTATCAAGAAATTCCATATAGTCACGAGCATTTCCATACAGGAAATCATCGGTACCAACCCCAAGCCAAAACAAACGGATCTTCTTGTTTGTGTCGTCTGCCTGATCGTATACGCCTGCTATATCTGTAGATGTGAAAGAGCTGTAACTACACAGATACGAGAATTTATCAAGATTACTCAAGCCATTGAACAAAGCCTGATTACCACCACGCGAGAAGCCTCCAATGGCACGATGGTCCTTGTTATTGATAGTACGATAGTTCTTCTCGATAAACGGCATCAAATCATTTATCAAATCTTTACTAAAAACATCGCCGCCAAATCGGGTTTGTGGGGCACCATTTGCAGCTGGAGCTGCAAGCAATTTTGTTGGATTACCATAGGGTAATACGATAATCATCTCCTTAGCAGCCTTCTTTGCCAATAGGTTGTCGAGGATATAGTTTACTCGTCCAACCTTATAATAAACTTCTTCAGTATCAGTAGTCCCACTTATCAGATAGAATACTGGATACTTCTTATCAAAGTTCATCATATAGTTAGGTGGAAGATAGACAATCGCATTATTTGTACCACCCAGACTCTTTGAGTAATAGTGTACATACTCAATTGTACCATGGGGAACGTCCTTGATATCATGAGCAAGTCCGTCTTTCGATTTAATTTCCAGCAGGCTGTTCTTAAAGCCTTCGTTTGGGAAATACTGTGGATTGTCAGGATCCATGATACTCACTCCATCAACTACAAAGCAATAAGGATACATGTCGGGAGCTGCAGGACCAAGGGTTACAGTCCATAAGCCAGTCTCCGCATCCTTCTGCATAGGCTTCCGCCCTGCAAACTGTACATCAACCAGAACTTCTTTAGCTTGATCATTTTTGTACTGGAATGTCACCGTACCATCAGCATTACATATGGTTTCGGCGTTAGCCTGCATACAACAGACCAGGAAAAACATTAAAATAGATTTAATCTTCATACGCTTAAAGTTTATGATGTTAGTTAATTGAATATCCGGCTCTAATAAACACAGGAATATATGCTTTTGTCACACGTGTTGTTACGTATTGCCCTCCATTATAGTGTTTCCCTGTGCGGTAGTCGGTCCATCCGCCTTCGTTCTTGGGGAGATAAGTTTGCCAAGTATCAACTCCCGGCTCAGTAACAGGACTGATTAGAAGTGCAGGACCGAACATATACTCATATTTTTGCTTTAAAGCCTCAGCATCATTGAAGAAATCGAATACCAGCGGACGCATAATCGTGCCGCCTTCTTCTGATACGTCCTTAGCACATCGCTTAATATATGGCATCAGGCGGTATCGCTCTTTCAGACACTGTGCAATGATATCTTGCGCTTCCTTACCATAGTTCCATGGTTCAGTATTACTCATATAACCATGTACTCGCATCAATGGCAGGTATACTGCCGTTTCAATCCAGCGCAACATGCGCTCGATATAGGCACTATCGGTATACTGGTCTCGTGGACGGAAAAAACCTCCTGCATCGTAAGTCCACCAGGGAATGCCTGCAGCCTGCATACCTAAGCCTGCCGTTATCTGGCGACGGAAAGTTTCCCAATCATTACCCACATCGCCACTCCACATGGCCGAACCGTAACGTTGGATACCTGCAAAACCACAACGGGTTAATATCATAGGCTCCTTGCCTGCCTGTTTCAAACCCTCATAAACAGTTTTGTTTACTAACAAAGGATAAACATTACGCACTTGTTCGCCACTCCATCTACCATTGTTTACTTTACGACCTTGAAGATCGTCATTCTCAGGTTCAGTAGCATCTTGCCACCAAGCGTCAATCCCCAAAGGCAACAGGCGCTCTTTAAAGTTCTTCCAGTAAGCATTAGCGGCTTCGGGGTTAAAGAAGTCTATCCAGTCGGTTTCTGGAATATAATAACCTGCGGCTTGCATCTGCTTACCTACCTCTGAGTTCTTATCAATCTTTGACCACACACTCAGCATCAGCTTCATGCCCATCTGGTGCAAACTATCAGTCAGTGCCTTAGGATCAGGATAGAATTCCTCGTCAAAACGCATGGAGTTCCAACCATACTTGCCCCAATACTGCCAGTCCTGAACCAACATGCTCACTGGCAGCTGTTCATGACGGAAACGGTTGGCTGTCTGCAGAATCTCATCCGAAGAATGAAAGCGTTCTCTGCAATGGATATATCCTAAAGCCCATTCAGGCATCTGCGGACATTCACCGGTAAGCTCGCGATAGGTAGCTATTATCTCATCAGGAGAACCAACAAACACAGTATAATCGACAGCTTCGGATGCAGGTGAACGGAAGGTTGTTTCATCCTTCACCTTATTATAATAAACTACAGGCTTATCGTCCTTTGTCAACTCTGCTGAAAGATGATGAGTACCCTTTGTAAGATGCACAATTTTCGAGGCAGTAGGCGGTAACCACAGGTTCTGCATCTCAATAACAGGCTGACCATCGATAGAAAGGTTATGTCTGCGAGCCATTTTCTGGCCTACGTCAAGAAGTAGTGCATAATCACCATCTTCATCAATTTCTATTGTTGCTTCGAAGATATGGCGTTCACGAACTTCACGTTTGCCACCTTCTGTAGAAGTAACATCTACAATTTCCCTACTACCAGTCCCTGCTCGTTTTGACAAAGAAACGCTCTTATCACAAGGATTGAATTCTGTAAGTCCGTAATTGTTCCACAGTACACCATACCCCTTACTCGACAGCAGCATTGGTATGCTTATCTGGGTATTCACCTGAGTAAGTCGTCGAGAAAGGCCCCTAACGTTGCTATAACCATCTTGGAACTGTCCAAGTCCATACAGACATTCGTCCTTGGGAGAATTAAAAGTAAGCGTAGCCTCTCCTTCAGTTAATTCATGATTAGTGGCTTGGAATACAATAACACCTTTTTTATTACGAATTGTCAATGTATTGCCTTTGATTGTCGCTGTGACATCAGCCTTTTTCAACTCATCATGCTTAACATATAACCAATCCGGTAATGCATTCTTTGCTTTCGGTTCCGCATATCTCACACGAACGGCATTCTTAGCAACATAAGTAACCGTCAATTTCTGCTGAGCAACGGCAGATAATGCCGCTACTCCAAGCAGTACCATCGAAAGAAACTTTCTCATCATAGCCTTCTCTACTTAAACTGCCACCAGTCCAGATGTACGTTGCCGTTAGCTTTGTCGAAACAGAGATACAGATCATGAACGCCTGTTGCATTCTTCACCTTACCACCAAAGGTACGGTATTTTTCAACGCTACCGGTCTTACCGATGGTTACGGTACCTACCACAGGACCATCGGCGCTGTCTAAACGCAGACTGATGGTACAGCCACCAGTAGCAGCAGCAGTGATATTAAACTGCTTGGCTCCCTTACCGAAGTCGACACCACGCAACTTGATGTACTCGCCATCGTTGATATCAAAGATATACATATTTTTCTTGCCGGTCGAGGTAGGCATATCAGCAACAACACCAGTATTCTCAATACTCATCTTGGCGCTCTTAAGTCCATAGCCCCAAGCCATTGTCTCAGCTTCAACTCTCTTGTAAGGGTTAAGCCAATGCAGCTGCTTCATAGGTTGCTGATCCAACCAGTAAGGTACCTCTTGAATTGTTCCATCGGCATTATAGGTAATCTCTGTTGCAGATACGCTTCTACGCTCGTGATGAACAAAGGTTTCCAAATGCATCAGGTCGTAGTTCTGACCGAACACATACGAGTGACCTTTATAGTCAACGATACCAGGATGATTACCACGGTCACGCTGGGTTGGTTTCATAATGTAACCCTTCCACTCCCAAGGTCCTGTAGGACTGTCACTCATAGCATATCCAAGTGCCTCAGGACAACAGGTAGATGCAAAACCAAGATAGTAATGACCATTGCGCTTGTAGAACCAAGGTCCCTCCTGATAGTTGGGGATATGTGGCAGTTTGGTTACACCGCTGGTCAGCGATGTCATATCCTCACCTAACTTAGCCCAGAAGGTATGTGGGTTTCCCCAGTACATATAGGCCTGACCATCGTCGTCGGTATAAACCGAAGGATCGATATCATACCAGTTGCTCTGATCCCATACCAGTGGTTTGCCAAGTGGATCCTTGAAAGGTCCGTAAGGCGAATCAGCCTCTAACACACCGATACCATGACCATGCAATGGGGCATAAAGATAGTACTTACCATTACGCTCTACGGTCTGGATAGCCCAAGCACCGTTCTCACGACCGCGCCATGGGAAATCCTTAAGCGATGCTACTGCGCCATGCTCAGTCCAGTTAACCATATCAGTGGTGCTCCACAACAACCAGTCGTACATAAAGAAGCCGGCCGAGCTCTTCTCGTTTACATCAGGGATATCCTCAGGCGAAGCATCATGCGAAGTATAGAGGAACAGGGTGTCGCCTACTACCAGTGGTGATGGGTCGGCCGTGTACTTAGTTTGGAACAAAGGCATGTTCACCTGCTCCAGTCCGCGCATCTCCCACCAGTCGAAGTTAAACAGTTTCGGTCCCTTACGACCTTTGAACACCAGATAAACGTCGGCTGTAGCAGGCAGGTTCAAACCCGAAATGGTTCGGGTTGGTGCATCGATATCGGTGATGGTCGAGTAGTCCAGATCAACGGTAATGGTCTGCCACTTCTCCCAGCCACCTGTACCAGACACGTTCAGGGTACCCAGACATCTGCCACCAATGCTATCGAGGTGTATCTCTATCTGACCGCCACGCAAGCCGCTAGCAACACGAGCTGTGAAAGTACGTGGGTACTTATTGGCAAACGCTACGTTCTGCAGTTTTATATAATCGCCATTATGGATGTCGCTAACATAAACACCTACCTCTTCATTCTGCTCTGTCTTAACACCTTTCGAGAAAGCCATTGTCTCGGCCTCTACCTTACGATAGGGATTAAACTCTGCCACAGGTTTTACACCCGCATCAGTAGGCATAATAGTTGGAAAGCTTCCGTCGGCATTATACTTAAACTCCTCTACTGCTACACTGCGACCGAATCCACCACCCTGCGGCAACTTGCCTGTATGGTAGAAAAAATAGCTATGTCCTTTATAATCAGCTACTCCACAATGGTTTGTAAACGAGTTAGTATCACACAGAGGCATAATCTCGCCAGCATACTTCCAAGGACCAAGTGGAGACGGAGCTGTACTATACGAAATATGTTCAGGTACACCGCCTGCAGCATAGAGTAACTGATAAACACCATTACGTTTAGTGAGCCAAGGTCCCTCAACATAAGAGTCCTTATAGGTCTTACCCTTCTCACGTTCCTTCATCATCGGGCCACCGAAAGCCTCTTCTGTCATAGGCAGTTTACCAAGTTCACCCTCGTACGAAATCATATCGCGGTTTAGTTTCAGATAGTAAACTTGTGGATTTCCCCACATCAGCCAAGCCTGTCCGTCGTCATCAATCATAACCGTTGGGTCGATATGATCCCATGATCCATTCTCAAACAGAGGTTTGCCTAAAGCATCTTTAAAAGGCCCTGTTGGTGAGTCAGCCACGGCTACGCCGATGGCCATACCACCAGAAAGTTTAGAATGGGCACAGATATACCAATAGAATTTACCGTCGCGCTCGATGGTTTGTGATGCCCATGCACGATCATCTGCCCACGAGAAGCTCTCAAGAGCGAGTGGCGATCCATGATCCTGCCAGTTTACCATATCTTGAGTTGAATATACACGCCACTCCTGCATCCAGAAAAAATCGGCACCATCCTCGTCATGGCCGGTATAAACATACATAGTTCCATTATGTACCATTGGTGCAGGGTCGCTTGTACACCAAGTTTGTACGAAGGGATTCTGTGCCTTCGCCCCCATAGTAAGCAGCGCCATTGCTGCTATAACGGTTGTTTTATTAATCATTCTATTATCGTTTATTAGTTTACGACTGCAAAGGTACATCAAAAATACGACACAAGATTTCGTATATGTATCATTTACTTTACTAAACGTAACACAAACAAAAAGTCCGGACTTTCACAAGCCCGGACCCCCAAAACAATGTAAAGTTCTAAAATTACCCGCCCACGATAGGGGCGGATAATATCATTCACCGCTCAGACCGTCGGCAATACCGGCGTATACATGTTTGCGGTAGTAATTCTGATCCCAGATACCAACAGGTTCGCCTGGACGCCAGCCGCTATCAGCGGGAGCGTCGGTAGCGCACCACAGAGTGATACCCCACTGCTGTGCAGGAGGAATAATGGTCTTATACTGCTGGATAATCCACTTATAGAAGTCGGCCATCTGGTGATGCTGTTCCTCAGTCATCTCAACAGTCTTAACTGCATTGCCGTTAGCATCAACGTAACCCATATCGAGCTCAGAGATACGAACCAACTTACCAGTCTCTGCCATCATCTGGAACGACTTAACAATGAGATCCTTTCTCTTCTGAGCCTCAGCAGCATCAGCATAGCAAGAGATGTGCATCTGTGAACCGATACCATCAATCTTGGTAACACCATCACTCTCCCACTTATTAATCCAACTGATAAGCGACTCAAGCTTCTTATTACCAGAAGCATCCCAGTCATACTCAAGGTTGTAGTCGTTAACGAAGAGTTTGAGATCGTCACCACCATACTGACGAGCGAACTTAACGGCAGAACGAACATAGTCGAGGTCACCCAGATAATCCTGCCAGAAGAAGTTGTCCTTGTCATCAGCCTTACCATGCTGCAACTGACCGTTAGCCCCAATAGGCTCGTTAACAACATCCCAAGCCTTAACAAGCAGGTTACCCTCCTCATCACGGCAAGCATCCATCATACCATGAATCCACTTGTCCATAGCATAAAGCAATGTATCCTTCTTTTCCTGAGGAGTCAAAGGAATGCCACCGCCTGTGCTCTCCTTCTCGACCTCAACAATAATGTTATCGAAGTAATATGTATTTGCTGAAGCCTGATCCTTCTTTGCAAGATTGAAAGCAATTGACTTCATACCACCATCTTTAACCATATCTCCTGAAGCAACAGCATCTTTAGAGAAGTGCTGCCATTCGGTTTTAAAGTTCACTCCACCAATACAATCCCAGTGATGGTATGCACCTGGATCACCATGAGCCTGTGTACCACAACTAACTTCTGTAGATGCCTTATAGTCGAATTCTACATGGAAAGCTGTACCATCCTGAAGAGCCTCTGGGAGTAAAATCCAGAACTGAGTATCCCACTCCTCTCCAGCACCTGTTGGAGAAACCACCTGAATTCCACGAGATCCATCCTTACCAATACCATCAACAATAGTAGAATTATAGGTATCTGTACGTGGTGCTTCCTTACTAATAAAGTTGCTAGCATCGGTGCCCTCCATATCACTATTAGATATGAGATTTTCCTTGTACTTCACTGGGCCAGAAGCAGACTTTTCTTTCTCTACTTCGAGTACAAAGTTGTCAAAGTAATATTCGTTAGCAGAAGCCTGATCTTTCTTTGAAAGGTTAAAGGCTATAGTCTTCATTCCACCATCCTTTACCATGTCGCCTTTTGCAACTACATCCTTAGAGAAATGCTGCCACTCTGTTGTAAAGTCCACATTTCCTACACACTCCCAATGATGGTATGCTCCTGGATCACCATGAGCCTGAGTGCCACATGAAACAGTTGTATTGGCTTTATAATCAAACTCAACATGGAATTTAGTTCCTTCCTCAAGAGCCTCTGGGAATGCAATCCAGAACTGAGTATCCCATTCCTCTGCTGCACCTGTTGGAGATGTTATCTTAATACCCTTAGAGCCATCCTTTCCTACACCAGCAGTGATAGAAGAATTAACAGTAGGACCATTAGCCTCCTTTGTAAAGAAGTTGCTGGTTCCGGTACCTTCAAGGTCACCATTCTCCATGACACTCTCCATGTACTTAATGGTACTTGGAGCGCCACCTGTAGCCTGCTTTTCAATTGCAAATGAAGGACCACCCCAGTTTGCTGCCCATCCATCGGTAGAATTAGCATCGAAAGTACCATTAACAATCATCTCTTCATCAGAACCTTTTTCCTTGCAAGAGACATTGTCAATACATACCTTACCAGCAACCTTACCGAATACGAACTGCAGCTTATCATGGTCGAAGTTAGCTTCAAACTCCCACTGAAGATCGGTGAAATTCTTTGAAGTAGCATACGAAGGAAGATACTGTACATCATTTGATCCCCCCCACTGGTTCTTATTGGGACTAGCATCCCATATTGGCCAAAGTCCAAAAGTACCATCAGGATAATCATCTTCTGTTTTAACACTAGCCTTTACGATATAGGTTTTACCCTTCACCATTGGAGTTGGCAAAGAATATATACCCTGTTTATCCCACTGGTTAGCGCCTGCATCACCATTGTTGAATACAATGCAAGGATTCTCACCACCAGGTGTAACAGGAATAGGCTTATCAGCCAACAGAGAATTCAACCATTTTACCGGCTGCTGAGCATGCCATGCCAAAGTGTGGCCATATACATTCATACCAGCTTTGGCTGCCTCGGTAACATAAGCTTCCACGGTACCAAAGTTCATGTTTCCATCGTCACCTACACACGAAGCCATCTTCATGGCATTACCAGCAACGGTCTCGTTGAAGTTAACGTTAGTAATCACATAAGTAGGACCCTGCTTTGCATAGTCAGCAGCATCGGTACCTATGCCCAACTTAAAGTTTGGATCGGCTACATACTCCTTCAGGGGCTTATAATCTGACAGATAAGCATATTCTGCAGACAATTCAGGACGCCCCACCTCGAAGTTGCGATCAAACTCATCTGCACACGAAGCCATGAACATGGCTCCGAGTGCTAAAATGATATGTTGCTTTTTCATTTTCATTACATTTTAAGCATTACTTTTTATAAACAGGAGTAAACTCATCAACGGGTTTTACACCACTACGCTCCCAGACAAGTTTCTCCTGAACAGAAGCCTTTTGTGGGTTACCCAGTTCATCTGTCTCATTGAAATCAATCTGATAGTCAAGCTCCATAAGGTCACGATCTCTGTTACCCCAATTCTTAATGGCACCATTGTCGCTCCATGAACCGTTTCCAGTTACAGTTATACCCGAAATTGGTGTGATAGTACACTTGTCACTAGCATCAAATGTAAGCAACAGGTCGAAGTAGAACGTGTGACTAGTCTTTTCAGTCTCAGAAGTCTTGTTACCATCCTTATCACGCTTATAGATCCAATAATCATTAGTTGTATAGCTGGCATGGTATACGCAAGAACTGAGTGACTTGGTATCAATCTGAACCTCATATGCATGCTCAATATCATCTATTGAAGAAGTGCCATGAGTACGCCAGAAACCAGAGTACTTGTTCTGGAACTTTACGCAATAGAGAACATAGTCCATAGGCTTGATATCCCAAGCATCACTGTTTGTGCGAGGACCTGTCTCACCTTCATTCAAAGTACCAGTAAGAATCTTACCAAAACCTGTCTGACTTGTCATAATGAGAGGAATCACATAAGTACGACCAACCGCATCTGGATCATTGAAGAATGCATCGGTGAGCTGTACAGTTGTGGTACCATTAAAAGTGCCATTGAAATTCAGATTGGTTGTAGACAATGAGTAGTAGCTGCTTGGCATGGCCTTTACAGGAGTAACACCATCTTCGAAATACAGATTGTCACAAAGACTCTCATCGACAGCAACCTGAACGCTTCCATTAGAACCATTATATGAACCACCAAAAGTTGCCATAATCTGGCACTGGTGATTATGGTCGTTAGTCAAATCAATTGAAGGCTCATCATCACCCAGTACGATAGTACGTGTGGGGTACTGATATGGGAAATAGACTGTTGTGCCATCTTCGAAGTCTGGGAAAGTCTTGTTACCATTCTCACAGCTCCACAGACCACAAACGAGTCCGATTCCACAGATGAACTTTAATATATTACGTTTCATAATCTCTTTTCTTTTTAGTTTTACATTGTTTTTTGATTACTTCCATCCGTCATTCTGTTGCAGACTGCTCCACTTCAGAACTTCAGAATAAGGAATTGGACCATAAATCATATAATCCTTATAATCACGTGCCTCTACCTCAATAGGAGTATAGACTAACTTGCCATCAGTACCAGTAGTAATCTTTACGCCCTTTGCAGCCTCTGTAAGGTTAGCATTCCAACGGCGAAGATCCCAGAAACGATGGTTCTCAAAGCAGAGTTCCAAACGACGCTCGTTGCGGATGAGCTCACGCATCTTATCCTTGCTCTGAGCGCACTCCTCAAGATAAGGATCGTTTTCACCACCTACACCAGCGCGCTTACGGAGAGCCTTGATGACATCATAGGCAGAATAGTTGGCGCCACCTACATTTGCCTTTGGACCCTGAGCCTCGTTAGCAGCCTCAGCGTAATCAAGGAAAATCTCGGTATAGCGGATACGAGCGCCGAAATGCTTAGCACCCTGACTTGTGGTTACGTTGATATCGTCGCGGAGCAATTTATGCAAATAGTAACCAGTCTTGGTTGACTTACCATTCTCACGGTTGATACCATCGAGTCCTTCGTTATCGGCAGCAGTATTGATAACAGAACCGTTTGCACCAATCTTCTCGCCATTTACCAAGATGTAAGTCTTCAGACGTGGGTCACGATTCTCATATGGATTCTTGGCATCGTACTGTGACTTAGCATCAGTAATAGGATAACCATTAGCCATTGGGAATGCGTCTACCAGGTTCTGAGATGGATTAACGCGTCCCTTACCATCCAAAGAAGGAGGATAGTTGTTCTGCTCCTTTTCAAGGTTCTTTTCATCAGTTACGACACCGCGCCAGCAAATCTCCAATGGGTCTGGATCGGTAAAACCGAAAGCATCAATAAAGTCAACGTTTGCATACCAGCGCCATCCATCAGGATCAACACCAGCAACGCCACCAACATTATTCAGAGATTTAGCAGCATACTCAGCAGCCTGTTCCCATGTCATAGCACCAGCAGATGCATAAGCAGGAGATGCAGCGAAGAGAGCCACCTGAGCCTTGAAGGCAGCAATCATGCGACCATCAATCTTACCACGCTGCAAGCTACCGAATGCACGGTTGTACTCTGCAGTGCTACCACCAGCATACTTGGCAGGCATGGTCTTAACATCGCCATACTCCATAGGCAGATACTTTAGAGCCTCATCAAAGTCAGCAAGAATCTGGTCAATACACTCCTTGAATGAGTTACGTGGGAGGTTGAAGTCAGAAGTACCATCTTCAGAAGTGAGATGTATGGGCACACCCACAACCTCGCCATTTACCTTACCAGCGTGAGCACGTAGCAGATAGAACATATGAAGACCACGCAGTGCATAAGCCTGACCCTTATACAGATCAAGGTGCATCTGGTTCAGTGTCTCAGAAGAATAGTCCCACAGAACCTTATCGCAGTTCTCGAGGAACAGGTTACAATACTGAATAGCGTGATAGCGAACATCCCACTGGTTGATAGGATTGTTCTGCGATGTCCACGCACCAGTAGCCATCTTCTTATAATTGTTGTCGTTGTCGTTAGAGACAGCGTCGTCGGTAGCCACATCCGAAGTAGGGTTCTCATCGTATGGCAATACAAGGAATGCATTGTCGAGGAGACCACGAGCGAAATCAGGCCATGTATACATCTGGGTAATATCCTGGTTATTCTCCAGTGCAGGCTCAAATAAATCGTCACACGAAGAGAAGCTAGCAATCATGCTAACACCGCAGATGAATTTCAATATATTCTGTTTCATAATTCCTTTCTAATTTTTAGAAGTTTACTTTAGCACCGATGTTATAGAAACGAGACTGAGGTGCTTCGCCTACACTCATTTCCATCAGCTTACGCTCCTTGGCAAATGTCAGCAAGCTGTTGCCACTTACATATACTGAAAGGCCCTTTACGATACCATTGCCAATGATGGTCTTTGGGAAATCGTATGTGAGCTGAACCTTTGCGAGGTCGAAACGTGAAGTTGAGTACATCCAGAAGTCAGATGTGGTGTTGTTATTAGCACCGCTCTGAGTTGTCAAACGTGGATATGTAGCTGTTTCTGCAGTAGCGGCAGTCCAACGATTGCGAACAGCAGCTGAGTACTTGTTCTCACCAGAAATCCACCAGTAGCTGTTGTTCTTTACGGCATGACCACCGAAGCCACCTACGCCCAACATGAAGAGCGAGAAGTTCTTGTACTTGAAGGTGAGGTTTACACCCAGAGTCATAGGAGCACCATACCAGCCACCTTTACCCAGATCAACCTGGTCTTTGCTGTCGATGATATTATCTCCGTTCTGATCCTTGTACTTCAGATCACCAGGCTTTACAGTAGCACCGAGCGACTGCTTAGGAGAGTTGGCTATATCAGCCTCATCCTTGAAGAAACCAAGACACTCATAACCCCAGATAGCATCCAGCGCCTTACCCTCACGATACTGATAAGTATCAGCATAGTTGGCATCGTCACGCTTTGAAGCCTTTGTGGTGTAATAAGTCATATTAGCACCACCCTCGAAACCGAAGTCACCAAAGTTCTTCTTATATTTTACAGCAACGTCGAAACCAGAACGGGTATCCTTGTTGTAGTTCAAGTATGAGAGGAACGAAGACTCAGGATAGTAAGACTTAAAGTAGCTAGGCATCTGGTTTGAAGCGGTAATGATACCACCGTCCATTACGCTGCTGAATACAGAAGCGTCGATAGCCAGGCTGCGCTCCAGCAATTCGGCATGGATGCTAGCAGAAATCTCGTTACGCTTGATATATGCCAGATCAGGATTGCTACCACGCTTGAAAGCGAAGTCGTTATGACCTGTCAAACCGTTCCAGTCCCACCAACCACTCTGCTGGATAGTTCCGAGATACATATAATAGTTCTCGATATCCAGATCGGTCTTCAGACTGCTAGCGCTGGCACTGATGGTCAGGTTATCAAAAATACTTCCTTCCATGAAAGCCTCTTTAGCGATGTTCCAACCCAGTGTTGCCGATGGAGAGAAGCCAGCACGCTTACCCTCAGGCAATTTAGCAGACCAAGGTGCAGCAACTGCGAAGTCAACATAGTACTTGTGAGCGTAGTTATACGACAGGTTCAAGCCTAGGTTGGCATTGCTTACCTTATGATACTGACCAGAACGAGTCTGCTGGAAGCCATTAGCCACTACCATTGCACTTACATTATGCTTATCAGCAAATGTACGGTTGTAGTCGAAATGAGCATTAAAGGTAATCATCTGGTGATTAGTCGAACCAGAAATATCCTGCTGACCAGACTTCTTATCCACTGTCTCATGGTTATCAAGTGAGAGAATCAGGTCGGGACCATTATAGTTACTCCATGCTGGCTCGAAAGTAGCATACTTATTATTATAAGAGGTAGAGTAGCTGGTCTGATAGTCAACACCTACCAATGCATGGAATGAAAGGCCCTTCAGTACAGAGTTGAGGTCAACATTCACACCTGCATCAAACTGGAACTGACGACTGGTCCATGTGCTCTTACCGGCTGCGTAATAGTCGGCAAAGATATTATTACGGTCAACATCAGTAGCACCGGCAGCCAGGAAGTACTTACCATCGATAATATTTGTAGTTGATGACAAAGCATTATGCGGCTGGATGGCATTTGGATCTAGATAAGAGATAGGAATCAATGGGTTGTAACGGTTAGGACGCCAGTTAGCAGCTGCCTCCCAGTAGTTACAAATCACATCCTGATTATTTTCTCTTACCACAGCACCATTAGCATCAAGCTTCTTATGATTAGAGATAGCTGAACGCGAATTGTAGTAAGTTGCATTGGCATTCACATACGCAGTGATGAAATTATTAATGCGAACATCTACATTACCACGTACATTGAAACGATCGGTATAGTTATTCTTGGCCTCACCAAAGTTCAGGAAGTCGCCATTACGATAGTAGCTGACGTTAGAATAGAACTTAGCACGATCATTACCTCCTTCAATCTCAACAGTAGCGTCGGTACGATTGTAGGCTTTCTTGATGAAATCAGAAGAATAGAAATCTACATCTGAATAACGATATGGATTCTCACCACTTGCATAGTTATAAATCTGATCGGGCGTATAAAGAGCAGCCAGGCCATCGTTGGCACGAGCCTCATTATACAGAGTCATATACTCTGCTGAGCTGATGTACTCAGGATAAGCCTTAGCTACATTCCAACCTGTGTTCGCACGAACCTGAACACTCAGTCCATCAGTTACGCGACCACGCTTAGTAGTAATCAGAACAGCACCTTTGGCAGCACGGCTTCCATAAAGTACTACAGCCTGTGCACCCTTGAGGAAAGTTATCTCCTCTATTTCCGAAGGCATCACGTTGTTTGCCTCACGAGGCACACCATCAATCAGAACAAGCTGATCGGTAAAGCCCCACATACCATTGCCGTTGTAACCGGCTACATAGCCCTGCAAATTATCAAGACTATAGGTATTGTAGTTCTTGTCCATCAGTTCTCTGTAGTTCACGCTCGACACGCCACCCATAATGTCCTCTTTGGCAACCTTACGGAAAGCCACGTTGACCTGGGCTGAGTCTGCAGCATCAATCTGAGCCTCAGCAGGAGTAGCTGCCGACAGAGCCAGGAGAGCTGACAGTATGATAAATTTATTTTGTTTCATAAAACTTTTCACTTTTAACTTTTAATTTTCAACTTAAAAGAATTACCATCCTGGATTCTGTGGATACTCAGCATAGAGATATACATCACTCTCCTTCAACGGCAGCAGATAATGCTTGGTACCAAACTTACGCTCTACGATAATGGTCTGACCTTTAATTGTCGGGTCAAAGCCTGTAACCTCAGCATCTCGAGGATCATTCTCTGCAAAGTTATAGTTACCTACTCTCTTAAATTCCTGACGAGTCTTTACATTGTACGGATACTCGGTAAGGAGCAGCCAGCGCTGCAGGTCCTGCCAACGGAATCCTTCGAATGCCAACTCACAAGCACGCTCACGACGAACCTCATCGATGAACTTCTTCTGGTCAGCCAGGAATCTGTCTGCCACATGTCCAGCACCTACACGATCACGAAGCACATTGATGGCATCGGCGGCATTGAGTGAGCACTTAGCCTTATGAGCAGCACCACTTGCAGCAGCACCTGCCTCAGCATAGAGCAGATAGATATCAGCCAGACGCAGATAAGGCAGATAGGTCTGAAGTGCACCACCCCAGTTGTACATACCATCGTACTTGTTACACTGGTGAGGAACAAGTTTCTGGCAGAAATAACCGGTACGGCTACCATTGGCCTCACGCTCAGGGTTACCAGTAGGAACCATGTTACCACCTGTAAACAACTCAAGATACTGGAATGGCTGGTCAACCTTATCTGGATCAGCATTCAGGAACTTGAAGCCGTCGAACATGATATCGTGATAGAAACGTGGGTCACGATCTTTGAAAGGATGAGTTGGATCAAAACCAGACTGTGCATTGAACGAACCGTCAGCATTCAAGATAGGCTCACCATTAGCCATTCCGTATGCATAGTTCACATAGTTGGCAGATGGCATGTGGATCAGAGCGTCGTGTTCAACCAAGTTGTTAACCTTTGGCCCCCACAACTTAGCAAAGTTCCAGTTAGAACCGTTTACATCAGGCTGAGGACCACGCAGGATAGCCTCAACACTACCAGGCATCTTCCAACCCTGACCGGTTGTACGGAAGATGTCAGAGTAATTGCTCTTTGAGCCTTCAGCTTTTTCGTGATTATAGATATCCTTATATTTGTACTCTGCCAGAGAATAAGGAGTAGCACCACTCTCTACCTGTGCAATAGCCTCACCCAGGGCATCGGCAGCACGGCTAGCCATGGCTGCATCGTAAGCATAGGTGTCACCATTCTTTGATGCACCAACCTCAGCACCCTTCACATTAAGTGGAGAAGCAGCCCAAAGCAGCACCTTACCCAGATAAGCAAGCGCACAAACCTTAGTGATACGAAGGTCGTTCTTACCAATGGTCTTCTTACCAATAGTGGTATTATCCCAATCGTTAGGCAACAAGTCTGCTGCGGCACGATAGTCTTCAGCGCATCTCTCAGCGCACTCCTTAAACGAAAGGCGAGGCAATGTCAGCACCTGGTCAGCAGGCAGCACTTCGTCAACATAAGGAACACCACCATACCACTCCATGAGCTGGTGATGCCACCATGCACGGAAAAAGAGCAACTGTCCCTTTACGAAGTTCTTCTCTTCCTTAGTAGCATCTGTCATCTTATCAAAATTCTCCAAACCGATGTTGGCTTTACGAATACAATACCAAGCATGCTCCAACGAATGAGAATACTTATCGGTTGAAGTAGGATCTGGGTTGTCTGCATGCAGGAAACTCTGGTTGTTATTATACCAGTTACGATAGTCGCCCAAGTCAAAGTGAGCAGTAACATGTCCATCACCCAGACCTGCATTCATAATCTCATCCTCGCCCCAGTTGAAAGAAGTACACCACATATTCGACTCCTTATTAGGGATACAGTTATAGATTTCCTCTACAAATCCCTGGAAAGCGGTGAAGTTCTTGAAAGCAGACTCCGGATTAACATCCGAATCTGGCGACTTATCAAGATAGTCATTACATGACGTTGCTCCAAGCGAGAGCGTCATGACGGCTACACCTATTATATATTTATTAATAAACTTTTTCATTGCTTTTTCTCTATTTTAAAGATTGAACTTTACACCGAGGTTAATACGTTTGAACGTCGGGTAAGCACCGTTACTAGCGGTATGGTTACCACCGAAGTTAGACTCACGGTCATCAGGCATGCGAGTCCAGAGCCAGAGGTTGTTACCGCTAACGAATACCTTCAGATTCTTAACGCCCATCTTCTGTACCCAAGGCTGTGTAAAGGTATATGCAACCTCTACGTTCTTCAGACGGATATAAGAACCGTCGCAAAGGTACTGAGTACCATAATAGTAAGATGGTTTTGAGTTAAAACGTGGTGTTACAATATCGGCACCCTCTCTATCAGTGCTCCACCATGTACCCTGGTCGTAAACGTTAGCCAACATTGGATCAGCAAAGCTGGTCATGGTTACGTCACGAGTCACATTGGTTACACCATAGAACTGAGCAAAGCAACTGAAGCCCTTCCACTCGAAACCAATAGTGGTATTATAGGTATTCTGTGGGAAACCAGAGTAACCATAAGGAACCTGGTCGTTCACATTATCAACAACACCATCACCATTGAAATCTGCGATGTAGTAGTCACCAGGCAACTTCATATCATCGTTAGAATCATGCTTTGGCGATCCGTAAACGGCATCATAACCACTCATCATACCCTTGTCGAGGAAGGTACGGACCTGATCGATGCTATAGCCAGCCTGCTTACGATAGCTTGGCAACAGAGGCGCGTCATCCTTAACATCGATTACATTCTCGGCATGAGTCATACTCAAGTTAGCCCAGAAGCGCATCTTGTTGTTCAACACCTTATTGAAGCGTACCTCAATTTCATAACCCTTAGTTGTAACCTTACCCAAGTTAGCAGTTACAGGGCTCTGGCCGAAGTATGATGGAACAGCACGTTCTTTTCCTGGAACCAAGATGTCAGAACGCTTATCCTTGAACACCTCAATAGAACCAGCAAAGAGTCCACCCAAGATTCCATAATCAAGACCAACATTAAACTTCTTTACGGTCTCCCAATGTACATTGGGGTTACCTACAGACTTCTCGCGATACCATTTATATGGGTTGTTGCTTCCACCCTGAGCTGTATCCAGAGTAGACTGACCACCATAAGCCCACTGTGTCATATAAAGGAAGCGTTCACCAACATTGTCATCACCAATTTCTCCATAAGATGCACGGAGCTTCAGCATGTCGATAATCTTCTTCTCACGCAGATACTTCATGAATGGCTCCTCACTGATCATCCATCCGATAGCACCAGAATTGAAGAATGCAAAACGGTTGTCCTTTGAGAATTTCTCCGATCCGTTATAAGCACCATTGTACTCCAAGAAGTACTTTCCTGCAAATCCGTATGTAGCACGGAATACCCAGTCCTCACGATAGCTAGGAATCATAGAACCGGTTGCATATTCCTGACGGGCAAATACACCCATGGCAGAAACATCGTGCAATCCGAAGGTACGAGCCCAGTTCAACTGCAACTGGTAGTTGAGGTTACGCTGAGTAGCCCAGTTCTGAACTTGGCCAGCCTGTGTAGACCACTTGTTACCCTGAGTATAGTCGAAACGGTCGTAACCCTCATAAGCAGACTTATAAGTTACAGCACCCGTCTGTGGGTCAATCCACTTGTACTGAGGATCATTGTAGAGGTCATTGATACCACGGTTATCCTCGCGGAAGGTATTATCCCATGAAATCATACCACGTGCATTCAATCCCTTTGTAATAAAGTCGAGCTTCTGCTCCAGCACGAAGTCGGTAGTGATACGAGTAGTTGTAATATACTGTGTACCACCAAGAGCGACACTAACAGCAGCGTTACTTACGTTAGTAGAACCAGGAAGGAATCCCCATGAACCATCGCTGTACTTTGGGATAAATGCATCAGGCGAGATGTTATATACACCTGCCCACTGCTGAGAAACCTGCCAATCATTATTTACCAAGTTACTCCAAGGTGTCATCTGACGACCATTAGAACCAGCGATATTAACCTTCAGTACAGTGGTCTTGGTAATATTAAAGTCAAGGTTCGAACGCACGTTCACGCGCTTATAGTCATAACCGGTAGGATACTGACGACCATTACCGAAGTCCTTATAAAGGTCACCCTCACTTACAAAGTCAACACTTGCGAAGTACTTTACAAAGCGTGTACCACCAGATACATTCAGGTTAGCGTTATAAGACATGGTGTAGTCCTTAAACAGAGCACGCTGCCAGTCAACGTTAGGATAACGCTCACTAATGAGGTTACCAAATTCATCCTTTGCATTAGGATCCTGGTTACGGTAATTCTCGATGAAGTTCATCGGACGAATATAGGCCCAGCTTGAAGGATAAATATTCAACTCATGCTCAATAGCAACGTTACGAGCAACAAGAGCGTCGTAAGAATCGTACTTATCTGGCAACTTTGAAGGAATCTTCATGATGGCGTTAGCAGATACACTGATTTGTGCCTTACCTTCCGAACCACGCTTAGTAGTAATAAGGATAACACCATTAGCACCCTTCACACCATATACGGCAGTAGCTGAAGCATCCTTCAGTACAGAGATAGTAGCAACCGACTGAATGTCAACACTTGACATAGGACGTTCGATACCATCAACTAGTACCAGAGGCTCAGAGTTGTTCCATGAAGAAGCACCACGAATCTGAATCTTTGGTTCCTCCTCACCAGGCATACCCTGAGAAGCAGTAGTTACTACACCAGGCAGATTACCAGTCAGGGCAGCACCGATATCAGTGATACCTGCAGCACGCTCCAGAACTTCACCGGTGGTCTGAGTGATAGCACCCACAACCGAGGCTTTCTTCTGCTGACCGAAACCTACAACAACAACCTCAGTAAGCTGAGTATTGTCGGTAAGAACAACTTTGAAAGTGCGCTCACGACCCACTTTCAACTCCTTAGTGTTCATTCCTACGTAGCTCACGACAATAATCGAGCTCTCCGAAGGAACTTTCAGCTGGAAATTACCGTCAAAGTCCGTTACCGCACCAAGACCAGCATTTCCCTTCACAACAACCGATGCGCCAATCAGAGGCTCACCTGCATTGTCCACGACTGTACCCTTTACGTTGACACCACCTCCCTGCGCCTGCGCGAAAGCAGAGCAGAAAAGCAGAAGCAAAGTGGGAACAGCCCGTTTCAAAAGACTTGTTAGCTGTTTCATTTTGATTGATTTTGATACATAATTTGACTATAGTTAATTGAAAAAATTTGTTTCGACTCACATCGTTAACGGGTGCAAAATTAATAAAAATAGGCTAAAATAAAGAATAAATAAACAACACAAACTTTATATATCGTAACAAAACAAGAGAAATGTTACAAGATATAAAGTTTGTGTTACAACAACCAGACCGGCTTGCTAGTTGATGTATGTCAATTATTGTAGTTTATACGTTTTTGGAGATTCTTTACCAAACAAGAACTGCTTACTATAGCCGCCAAAATCTATGATTATCTTCTCAAATACGATACCAGGATCTTGCGGATGAATAGTCAAGGTATGAATATCGCTATATGAATCCAGAGGCAACTCCACCACCTGTTCCACTACCCTACTTGCTACAGTAGGATAATACTTTGAGTAGATATTCTCTGGCTTCTCATTCAAATCTTTGTTAAAATTAACATTAACAGGAGTCTGTCCATCAACAGACAAATCATATACCAAGCCGCCCTTATCCAGGAAATCAAGCGTAGATTTTGTAACAACATGAACCTTTGCAGTCTTTACACCTTCAGTCTTAAAGCGATAAATAAGTCTTGCCTGGTCTGTTTTTTCAGTATATGGCATCAACGAAATACCACTAAGTGTACGCCCCATATACGGAATCACAGTCCACTTAGCACTACTTGCGTCTTTACGATCATATGTATGTTCCGCCTCTATACTAATATAGCCATCCTTTGGCGAGAAGACTGGACCATTTTCAGGTTCTGGAACAGAAACAAGTCTTGGACAGACATCAGCACGATAGTTATCATTCCATGTACGATAGCTGATATGCTTCTGAATCATCATTCCGTCCCACTTACCACCAGACATCACCTTATTATAATATAAGCAAAGCATTGAGTCGCGTTTAAACGCCTGTCGACAACGTTCTGCCCAAGCATTTGCATCAGGATCACCAACCGAAGCAAGCTGGCGGTTCATGGCCTGCGCATAATACATCTCATAAATATTTCCCATTGCCTGCACTGGGAAAAGAACAATCTGACGATAAGCATCTTGGCATTCAGGCTTCAACTCTAAGAAGAGTCTCAATGCACGAGTTTCCAAGGCACGGTACTCATTAACAACCTGTTCAAACTCATCACAGGTATAAACGGTAGCATCCAGCATCTCCGAGGTTATACGACCATTATATTTACATACAAGATTTAAAAGTGATGCAGCCTCTTCCGCATGATCTTCACCGAAGTTCTCTGCACAAAAATCACGTGTATGCCCCAAAAGATTATCAGCATTATACAGAGATGGATTCCATGCCATGTCCATAAATAACTGTATGGGGTACTCCATAGGCTTTAGATCGCCAACATTGAGAATCCACAACTTCTGTATTCCACCATTGTAAGCCAACTGTAGCTGCTCCCACATATTCTGTATCGGGGTAACGTTTATCCATTTAGAGTTTCTTGGCGCACCAACATAGTCAACATGATAGTACAATCCCCAACCGCCTTTGCGTTTTTTCTCTTCAGCAGTAGGTATTCTGCGTACATTTCCCCAGTTATCATCACACAGCAAGATAGTTACATCATCAGGAACACGCAACCCTGCATCGTAATAATCTTGTACTTCTTTATATAAAGCCCATATTTGAGGAGTTTCTTTCGCAGGACGCTTTGTTACCTCTTTTATGATTCTGCGCTGGTTACTAATGATATTTTCAAGCAGTTTGGTATCTGTACTATTGCCCATAGCTTCATCACCATCACCACGCATTCCTATGGTAACAATATCATCCGTATTCTTCATACGTTCAATACCCTCGCGAAAGAATCGGTCCAGATTCTGCTTATTGGTAGAATAATTCCACGCTCCCCAGTCCTTACGATGACGGGCATACTCCTGGTGATTACGAGCCATTGGCTCATGATGAGATGTTCCCATCATGATTCCCATTTTATCAGCAGTCTTCAGATTTTCTGGGTCATCCGCATAGAAAGCCCATCCCCACATGGCTGGCCACAAATAATTTCCTTTTAGACGGAGGATTAATTCAAACACCTTTTCATAAAATTTGTGGCCACCAAAATCGGTACCAAAAGTATTCTTCACCCAAGTAGTAAGACAAGGAGCCTCATCATTAAGGAACAAGCCTCTATAACGCACAGCAGGTTCTCCATCAGTAAACTCACCTTTCTTTATATATATATAGGTATGTTTCTCCACAGGAACATCAGCCCAATAATACCATGGCGAGACCCCTAACTGCTTGGAAAGTTCATAGATTCCATAAACAGTACCACGTTTATCACTACCAGCAATCACCAACTGGTTCCCGATTGTCTTAATGATATACTTCTCTGTTCTTCCTTTCAAATCTTGGAGTTCTCCCTGCTTTATCCATTGGTCAATTTGCTTGTTTACACCAACGGTACCAATTAAGATCTCCATCTTTTCTGCAACAATGGTCCCTTTCTGCCCAGTCACTTTCTCGATGTCGGCCAAAAGATTATTCGCAGCTAATTGAACGCAACTATGTTCATTCTCACTTAAACCAACTGAAAAGTTCTTTAGTTGCCACGTTTCAGGTGACGCTTGAAATAAAACAAACTTCTCGGCAGCCATCAAATCAATTGTGCATGCCAAAAATAAGAAAAACGCCAATGTTTTGGTCCAAAAATGTCGTAGAATCATAATCTCTAATGTTACAAATTACATATATTGGATGCAAAGATATGCCATTTTTATGACAAAACACACATTATTTGTATCAAAAACTTTAATTTTTGTAACATTCCTTTGTTACATTTCAAGAAATACAGTATCTTTGCAACAAATAAACAACTAACGCAGCCATTTAATTACTAACAAAACAATGCGAGTTAAGTTCATACTGGCACTAGCTTCATTACTAATATCAATAAGCGCTTTCGCCCAGAGGGGAAAGTTCTTTAGTACAGACAATCAATTATTGTCGAGCAGTTTCGTAACACAAGTGTACCTAGATAACGAAGGTTTCATTTGGGCAACCACACGTAACGGTATAAACCGCTATGATGGTTACCAGTTCCGTGTATTTAAGAAAGAAAACGAGCACGACAGTTCGTTGGCAAGCAACTATGTCAACAGCATGATGCAGGACAAGAATGGATTATTCTATTTTGGACTCTATGGTGCTTTGCAGACATGGGACGGCAACAAGTTCAACAATGTAGCGATGCTTGACAAAGACGGGAATGCCGGACATTGCTATCCTAATTGTTTCCTTGAGCGTTCAAATGGCGACATATTGGTTGGATCTTCTGGTTTAGGATTACTTAAATTCAAAAACAAAAAGACGGCTTGCCAAGTAAAAGGTCCCTTGTCTTCAATACATACAGTAAATAGCATGATTGAAGACAGAATGGGAATTCTTTGGATTGTTACCGACAACATGGGCCTGATATCATATGATGGTAAAACAATAAAACAATACTTAAAATATGATCCAGATATTGTCTTCACATGTCTATGCGAAGGATTAGACGGAATTATATACGCCGGAACAACAAATAATGGTGTATATCGGATGCAAAGCGACACCTTCGTACATATTGACGAAACAGGGAACAATTCTGTATCAGCACTATTCTGCGATCACGACGGAATGATTGTTATAGGCTACGATGGTAGAGGCGTGGCTCTTTATAACCCCAGGTCAAAAGAGTTTACTAATAATCCTTTTTTCTCGCTTGAGGTAGACCTCTCTATAAGTAAGGTGTACTCTATAACAGAGGACAAGAGCGGTAACCTTTGGTTAGGTATGTTGCAGAAAGGCATCTTTATGCAACCTATCTCATTTAAAGGTTTCAATTACATGGGTCACAAGTTAGGAGCACGAAACATTATCGGCTCAGCTTGCGTGGTAAGTGTTATTCTCGATAGCAAACAACGAATTTGGATAGGAACCGACAAAGATGGCATATATATTTATGACTACAATACCAAAGATGTCAAGCATCTCAAAGAAAATGTTCCTTCTGTAGCAATGTCGCTTAGCGAAGATCTTAATGGACGCATTTGGGTTGGTTCATATCGTAATGGAATAGGCTGGATAGACCCAGTCACTTTCCAGTATCATAAGATACCATTCCCCATGGATCCACATCTCATTGTTATGGATATAGCCATAGCAGGTGATGGTAGTCTGTGGCTGGCTACCATGAAACACGGTCTTATAAGGATGGATGCCTCTGATGGACATATCATTGCACAATATAAAATTAAACCAGGAGTCGAGAAGAACAGGAATCTGAATTGTATCACCAACGACTACATTTCACAGGTACACTTGTCACCTGATGGAAAACGTGTATATGCCTCTACATCTATGGGATTATGCTGCTTGGATATAGCAGAAAACAGCTGGACCAAGACTTTTGGAAAGAACTGTCTAAACTTCGGAACTCCGGTGAGAATAACACGTGAGTACGATGGAAAGCTCTGGTTTGGAACAAACGAAGGATTATTCTGTTACGATCTTCTGACACGTGAAACCAAGCAGTACACCCGTGAAAATGGATTAGCAGACAACGGAATTGCCACAATAGAGAGAGACCCACAAGGCAGGATCTGGATTGGTACAGACCACGGATTGAGCTGCTACACTCCCAAAAACGACATCTGGCAGAACTACTTTGCCGACGATGGATTGCAGAGCAACGAGTTTAGTGATGGAGCATCCTTTATCACTTCAGGCGGTATGCTTGCCATGGGCGGAACAGCAGGTATATCATGGTTTGATTCGCAGCACATTTCGCCAAGCAAGTGGGAGGCAGAAGTTAAACTTACCGCATTCTCAATAAATGGCCAGCAGGTTAGCAGAACAACCCGCTCAGGCAGTTATCTGGTAACAGACACTGCTATTATTGCCAGCAATCGTTTTGAACTTTGTTATAACGACAACACGTTCTCTATTCAATTCTCAACCCTTACATACGAGAATCCAGAACATATATCTTATTTATATAGCATCAATGGCGAACCGTTCAACCGTCTTCAGCCTGGAATGAATATCCTGACGCTCTCTCATCTGCCCCAGGGCACCTATCGCTTTAGGGTAAAAGCAGAGCGTAATAATATTGAGACACCGATTAAAGAATTTGTTGTTGTCATCCACAGTCCATGGTATCGTTCAGCGTGGGCATATTTCTTCTACGCTATGATTATTGGTATGTTTGCATGGCAGTACCTGGCATATCGCCGTCATAAGGAGCAAGACAGACTTCGCCTTCAGGCTCATATACATGCAGAAGAAATGGGCGAGGCCAAGCTACGTTTCTTCATGAACATGAGTCATGAGATACGTACACCTATGACCTTGATTCTCACGCCTTTGCTATCACTTATCAAAAACGATACTGATCCAAACAGAAAGGGTGTTTATGAGACGATTAGGCGTAATGCTGAACGAATTCTCAGTCTGATAAACCAGATGATGGATCTCCGAAAGATTGACAAAGGACAAATGCAGATGCGTATGCGCGAAACCAATCTTGTTAGTTTTGCAAAGGACATATACAACCTCTTTGACAGTCAAGCCAAAGCTAAGCAAATTAAGTTCCTTTTCAATCATGACAGTGAAGAGATTCCTGTATGGATTGACCGCCAGAATTTCGACAAGGTATTTATGAATGTCCTTTCAAATGCATTCAAGTACACCCCAACTGGTGGTGAAATAGGCATTCGTCTTACCCATAACACCGAATCCGCAACTATTGCAATATATGATAATGGCGAAAGTATACCAGAAGACAAGATAAACAAGATTTTCGACCGTTTCTATCAGACGCCTACATCAATCAACGACCGCTATGTTGGTACTGGTATCGGTTTGGACCTGACCCGCTCACTTGTAGAACTTCATCACGGCACCATAACCGTCCACAATCTGGAGAAAGGCTGTGAGTTTGTTATTACCATCCCTATGGGTAATAGTCACTTAAATTCAGACGAGATGCTTCTCGACGACGAAGCTACCGAGGCTATCACGCCTGAGTTGATCCTCGAAGAGGAACCTGATCCAGAGCCAGCCAACCCAATGGCAGAGATGATGACACAGAACCGCAGAATGACTTTGGTTATCGCAGAGGACGACGAGGAAATCCGCAACTATCTGGAGAATGAGCTTTCTGGTGATTACGAAGTACATGCATGCGTTAATGGCCGTGAGGCGTTAGGCGAGATTATCCGCACTAAGCCCGATCTGGTATTGAGCGATATTATGATGCCTGAAATGGATGGAAACACGCTATGTACACGCCTCAAGACCAACCCGATCACCAATTCAATCCCTGTAATCCTGCTTACAGCTAAGAGTCGCGACGAGGACAAGCTTGAAGGTCTTGAGACTGGTGCAGATGCTTATATCGTGAAGCCATTCAATATGGACATTCTTCGACGCACCATCATCAATCTTATTAACAAGCACCGCCTACTGCGCCTTAAGTACGAGCGCAACGACAACCTTGAGGAGCAGGTTGATGAGATTCGTCTTAAGTCACCAGACGAGAAATTGCTTGAGCGCATCATGGAGTGTATCAATAAGAATCTGAACAATTCCGACCTGAGCGTCGATATGATAGCTGATACCGTTGGTATAAGCCGAGTACACCTGCACCGCAAGATGAAAGATCTTACAGGACAGACACCTCATGACTTTATTCGTAACATTCGTCTGAAGAAAGCAGCACAACTGCTGGCTAACCAAGGTATGAACGTAACCGAGGTCATGTACGCCTGTGGATTTGCGAATTCAGCTTCATTCTCTACTGTATTCAAGAAATTCTATGGAATGTCGCCACGCGACTATATGCGAGAACACGAGGAAAGATAACTTAACTAAAAGAGAAGGAACGCATGAAACGATTAGCAACAATCCTGATCGCGATTTTCTGCGTACTTGGAATACAAGCGCAATATCATCGCCAGCAAATACTAAAAGTATACAACTGGGACGAATATATCGGGAAAGGAGTCATTGAGAAATTCGAGAAATGGTATAAGGAAGTTACCGGCAATACCATAAAAGTAGAGTATGTCACCTATGACTACCCTGAGAAATGCTTCGAGCAGATGTTAAAAGGCGAGATTGACGCAGATGTTTTCTGCCCACCCGAATATCTGGTTGAACGCATGATGAAACATGACTTCCTGAATCCAATCGACACCAGTTTTGTTAAGGAAGGTATTCCCAACTGGACGAAAGGCACTTCGCCATTTATCGGCAGCCTTCTTCAGCACATCGGAGAAACACAAGGTGTAAATGCCCTCGACTATACTGTAGGCTATCTTTGGGGAAATACCGGTGTACTTATCAACACCAAATATGTTAAACCTGAAGAGGTTTTCAGTTGGGGATTTCTGCTTAATCCAAAATATCGTGGTAAGGTTATCATGAAGGATTCATTCAGTGACCTATACAATATTCTCATCAACTATGCCTTTTATGAGGAAGTAAAGATGGGAGCCACCAATCGCAACTTGCTGGCCACTTATCTCACCAACCGTAATATTGCTATTGTAGAGGATTTGCTTGAGAGAGCTCGTCCGCAGATGAAAAGCTTTGATGTTGATGACGACAAACGATTGATGGCTAATGGCAGTAACTGGATGAGCGTTACGTGGAATGGCGACGCCAAATGGGCCATTGACGAAGCAGGCGATAAAGTAGATCTACAATACATCGTACCAAAAGAAGGAAGCGACTGTTGGATGGACTGTTGGACGATTCCCGCATGTTCAAAGAATACAGAAGCCGCAAGCTATTGGATTAATTTCATGTGCCGCCCGGATATTGCTCTATTATGTATGGAAGAAACCGGCTATAGCTCTGCCATTGCAACGCCTGAGATTCTTAAAGCCGTTACTAATGACAGTATAAAAGAAACCATTGACCTCAGTTATTTCTTTGGTCCCACGGCGACCGCAGTTCATGTCGACAGCGTAATGTACCCCGACAAAAGTACAATAGACCGATGCAGTTACCTTCGTGACAGCGGTGACCGTCAGGAGGTTTTACGTGAGATATGGGAAAAGATTAAGGAAACGCGAGTAACTAACTATTGGCATCTTGCCATTATTGGCTGTATCGTTTTGGCAATCATCATAACATGTATTATTATATTGCACAGACTACAAAAGAAAAAGACCACCACTAAAGGGTGATGGTCATTTTCTTCAGATCCTTGTCCATTGAACTGTTACCGTAAAGTATCTCATACTTTCCTGGCTTTGTTCGCATTGTATTTGTTTCTGGATCCCAGAACTCAAACGATTTCTCATCCAGTTTCAGAGTCACATTAATAGTCTCGCCCTTCTTTACATCCACACGTTGGAATGCGCGGAGCGACTTTAGTGGTCCCTCTGCATCACTCAGATTGCGGATATATACCTGTACCGTTTCAGTTCCAGCGCGATTGCCTACATTTGTAACAGGGATGGTTATTGACTCCTTGCCTTGAATCTTTGCTTCACCAATTTCAAAGTTTGTATAACTCAAACCATATCCAAAGGCAAACAGAGGATCGTTGAAATAGCGATATGTACGTCCCTTCATCGAGTAATCCTCAAAGTCAGGCAGCTGCGAGTCATCCTTATAGAATGTGACAGACAGTTTACCACTTGGATTACAATCACCAAACAACACATCAGCAATAGCTGTACCTCCCTCCTGACCAGCATACCATGCCTGAACAATGGCGTCACAAGTCTCTGTCTCAGGAGTAAGAGCAATAGCAGAACCAGAACAGTTTACGAATATAACCTGCTTTCCGGCCTCTTTCAGTGCCTTCAGGAAATTACGTTGAACCTTAGGCAGTTCTATGCTAGTACGGTCGCCACCCTTGAATCCTTCTATCTGCACAGGCATCTCCTCTCCCTCGAGAGCAGCCGAGATACCACCGCAGAAAACAACCTTACTGATACCCTTCAGTTGGGCAATAATCTGCTGATAGTCGATAGGCAACTCCTTAGCGATATTAATTTTCAGATTGGCATTCCAGGTCTTCACAAACTGGAAACGTACCTCGATATTATAAGTCTTTCCTTTCTCAGCCTGAATGGCAGTACGTGTAGGTGTTGTACGCCATGTATGCTCTACCACTTTCTTCTCGCCGTTTATATAGAGTTCAAAGTGCCCGCATCCTTCTACATTAACGACATACTCACCCGACTCTTTAGGAGTGAATACTGTTTCATACTTTGCCGAAAAGTCTTCAATCTGTACGCCAGGAGCAAAGTTGTGCATACCCGCTGTAGTAACAGCAAGTGGTGTGGTGTAATACTGTGTGGTTACAGGCTTTCCTTCCATAGCAGTATTATTCCAGAATGTACCCTTCAAACCTTTCTTGCCACCTACAGCACACTGGGTAGCCAACTGGCAGTCCATCACCTGATCGTAAGTCAGGTCACAGCCTTTGGTATAGAATAGTTTCTTCTGCTTTGCCTTTATTCCATCCAATATGGTAACAGTATGATTAGGCATACCATTATAGTTTCCCCACATCATTGGTGCGTCATCAGCATTAGGACCGATAACGGCGATTTTTTCTGCATTTTTCTTTAAAGGTAGGATATTATTCTTGTTCTGCAACAATACAATAGTCTGACGTGCCATCTCAAGCGACAGTTGTGCCGATGCCTTAGTTGACATAGCAGAATATGGAATCTTAGACCACTCTACTAGTGATGGATCATCCATCTCACCTAAGTCAAAACGACCTTCAAGCAGACGAATCACGTGTTTGTCTATCTCTGCCTCAGAAAGTAGACCTCTACTAACAGCTTCAGGGATACTCTTATAAGCATAGTCGAAACCGCACTCCACGTCGGTACCTGCAATAACAGCCTTCGAGGAACCATGTACAGCATCCGAAGAACTCTTATGGTTCATGTGGAAGTCACTTACAGCACCACAATCACTGACTACCAGGTACTTGAAGCCCCACTCGTCACGCAGAATCTGCTGAAGCAGACGATTTGAACCACAGCATGGATCATCGTCAAGACGCTGGTAGGCACACATTACCTCGCGCACATTACCATCCTGAACACATGCTTTAAATGCAGGCATATATGTCTCCCAGAAATCGCGGGCAGAAACATCGTTTATATTCACTGTATGACGAGTGTATTCTGGACCGCTATGTACAGCATAGTGCTTAGCACAAGCCCATAGTTTGCGATACTTTGAGTCCTCTGGGCCCTGGAGTCCTTTTACTACCTGAACTCCCATCACAGATGTCAGATAAGGGTCTTCGCCGTAGGTTTCCTGACCACGTCCCCAACGCGGATCACGGAAGATGTTTACATTAGGTGTCCATACCGAAAGGCTATGAAATTTTTCGTCTTCACCATTTAGGTCATGCATACGATGGTTATACTGAGCACGGAACTCAGTAGAAGCAACATCGAAGCACTTGTAGAGCAGATTTGGATTAAATGAGGATGCCATAGCCACTGGCTCTGGGAAAACCGTAACATTACCCATGTTAGCAGCACCATGCAAAGCCTCACTCCACCAGAAGAATTTCTTGATACCTAGACGTGGAATAGCCGGACTCTCATCGAGCATCAGCATAGCCTTCTCTTCCAATGTCAACCTTCCACAGAGGTCTATAGCACGCTCTTTTGCCGAAAGGTTGGGGTTTTGATAAGGAAGTTTCTGTGCCGAAGCCGTCAAGCCTGCACAGAAAGCAATTGTAAGTAATAGTTGATACTTCATATAATTTTTTATGTTATTATTGATGATACACCTTATATATTTTACCGGGTTTTGTCATGACATCGTACTCATATACCTTCTTGATAGGCACCTGCTTAAACTCTGTCAGTTCTGCCGACTTCAATGGTTCACGTATCACAGCAGGCTTCAACAGCTCATTATCACATTCGCCAGTAGCAGCAAACAGGCCATCACCTTTAAGTGGTACATACGAACGCAATCGCAGCTTGCCACCAATCTTGGAATATATTTCAGCTTCAGTAAGTTCACCTTTGTTCCATTTCATATCAACAACAAAAGCACCTCTTGCGCGCAATCCATTCACCTCGCCCTCGGTCCATGCATCTGGCAGGGCTGGCAGCAGATGTACTGCACCGTCATGACTCTGCAGCAGCATCTCGCACACACCAGCCGAGCACCCGAAATTACCATCAATCTGGAAAGGTGGATGCGCATCAAACAGGTTAGGATAAGTACCGCCACGTGGCCCCCACTCTGTGGTATAAGGTATAGGATTCAGCATATTACTGATAATGCGGAATGCATGGTTACCATCCAGCATTCTGGCCCAGAAGTTTATCTTCCAACCCAAGCTCCATCCCGTTGCCATATCACCACGCTGATTCAGCGTGTTAGCGGCAGCTGTAAACAGTTCCGGATGAGAATATGGCGAAATCTGATTAGATGGATAGAGTCCGTAAAGGTGCGATATATGACGATGTTCGTCCTTTGGATCGTCACCATCGATAAGCCACTCCTGCAACTGACCATATCTTCCTATCTGCATGGGTGGCAGCTGTGCTATGGCATTGCTGAGCATTGTTGTATAAACGATATTATCATATCCCAATATCTGATGAGCTTTCAAGGTACTCGACAGCACATCGAAAACTATCTGGTTGTCCATTGTCGAGCCAGCAGTTACAGTAGTATTCTTTCCTACAGGACCATGCTCTGGCGATACTGTTGGTACTGTAACGAGCCATCCGGCAGCATGCTTAACCTCCCCATTCTTAGGATACTCCTGCATATACGACAGCAGAAAATCAGCTGCGCCCTTCAATATCGGATAGCATTGCTCCAGGAAGTTCTTATCACCTGTATACAGATAGTGCTGCCACAAATGAGTGGTAAGCCATGCGCCACCAGTTGGGAACATGCCCCATGATGTTCCATCCACAGGTCCGGCAATGCGCCACAAGTCTGTATTATGATGAGCCACCCAGCCCGGACAGTTATACATCACTCTTGCAGTTCTTTTTCCTGTTTCACTCAGGTCGCGTATCATCATAAACAATGGCTCCTGAGTCTCTGCCAGATTTCCAACTAGTGCCGGCCAATAGTTCATCTCGGCATTGATATTAATCGTGTATTTCGAATCCCATGGGGCATCCATCTTATTATTCCATACTCCCTGAAGGTTTGCAGGCTGACCACCTGGTTGCGATGATGAAATAAGCAGGTATCTGCCATACTGCATCATTAGCGATACCATATCTAAATCTTTACAATCAAACTTTGCTAATCGTTTATCGGTTTCCAATTCTGAATTCTCCGATTTTGGCAAAGTAAGCGATACTCTATCATACTGCTCTTGATATTTCTGCAAATGGCGCTTTAACAATATCTTATAGTTTTTGCCTTTCAGCAACGACATTGTTTGGTTGTTCTTAAGTACAGGATTACCACTTATGTCTTTATAGTTAACATAATTGGTTGCTGCAGTTACCAGAATAGTAGCTGTAGTAGCGTTCCTTACGTACATATTGCTACCAGCATCCTGCACATTTCCATCGGCCATTACCTTCACACGCACTTCGGCATTCAATTTTCCTGGTATACCTTCGTGATCTACATTACTAACACTAAAGGCCATTTCGTGTTTATCAACCATATCTCCGGTTTGCATCTGACTATTATAAAGGTATGACACAGCAAAATTCAGCGCTTTTTTCTTACTGGCTGTAATTTGCACAACAATCGCATTATCGGCCTGTGATGCAAACACAATTCGGTCGTATTTCACGCCATCTACCTCAAAACTTGTTGTGTTAAGTGCATCACCCAGATTCAATTCGCGACGATAATTGGTGGGCTCAGAATTGCTCTGATAGTTAAACTTCAGACTCAAATCACCCAATGGAAGGAACTTCTGTCCATGTGGGCCTTTAAAGAAGCTTCGGCCAATTATGCTATCAGCTTGCTCTTCCTTTCCGGCAAATATCAGCTTACGCACATCCTTTATAGCTATTTTTGCATTAGGATTATTATTATCGTGTGGCGAACCACTCCAAAACGTCTCCTCGTTCAGCTGTATCTGTTCTACATCTACACCTCCATAAACCATTGCTCCCAGGTGTGAGTTACCTATAGGCAAAGCTTCCAACCAATGACTGGCAGGTTTACTATACCACAATTTGTGTTGTTGCGCATTTACTATAATTGATGTAAACACACAAATTAACAGGGTTGATAAAATCCGTTTCATATTTGCTATTGGTTTATTTTTGCTGCAAAATTACAAATAAAAATTCAAAAAGACGAATAATAATGAATAAAAGAAAAGAAAAACCCTGGGACAAGAAACGCTTTTCTATGCCCCAGGGAAGGAAAAACTACTAACTACTAATATAACTAAAACAATTTTAACCGATTCTTTATCTTATCTGGGTGCAAAGTTAGTGCATTTTCTCGAAAGTGACTTACTCTTATGTTACATTTACTTTCTAATTTGTTTCAAAGCCTAAAAAAACGCACTTTTTCTGCACTTTTTTATTATTTGAAGAGCTTTTGAGCCATCTTTTCGAGGCAACGACGCCATGTCAGGAACTCATGAGCAGTGCCCTCAGAGATCAGACCTTCGGCATTGAAACCAGCTGCTTTCAGTGACTCTACACTCTTATTGATACCATCGGGATTCTCCTTATCGCCGCAGCCCTCGAAAATGTACTTAACTGCCTTAGGATCCTTAATCTCCTCAGGAGCATACTGTCCACCAGAGAGCAGTCCCCAGTATCCAAACATCTCAGGACGACGCAGGGTGATGAGCTTTGTGGTCATACCACCCATTGACAGACCAGCCATAGCGCGGTTCCACTTGTCGGCCTTAGTCAGGAAGTTAGTATCAATATAAGGAATCAGCTCGTCAATGAGCACCTTCTCAAACTCCTCAGCAGTGAACTTACCTATAGAACCAAACTTGAAGTCGTTGGTCAGTCCGTATGCCATAACAATGATGAATGGTTTAATCTTACCGTCAGCAATCAGGTTGTCCATAATCAGACCTGCCTTACCCTGTACAGGCCAGCTTGTCTCGTTCTCGCCCCATCCATGCTGCAGATAAAGTACAGGATAACGCTCCTGAATGAGCTTACCGCCCTTACCCTTAACAAGCTTTCCATAGCCATAAGGCAGATAAACAGTTGCCTCCTGCATCTTACCCAGACTCTTTGAGTAGAACAGAACCTTCTGCATATTTCCATGAGGAATGTTTGTACGCTCTGCGTAGAAATCCTGATCAGGAGCAGGAATCTCGATACCACTCTCCCAACGGCAAGAGCCGAAGTAGTTATGTGTACCAGGATCGTTGAATACACCACCGTCGATAGTAAGATGATAGTAGTGGAAACCAGGATCCATTGGACCATCGGTAGTACCAACCCATACACCATTCTTGTCCTTACGCAGCACAGTACCGCCACGGCCACCAAGACCAAGACTTACTATAACCGACTTTGCATCAGGAGCCTCAATACGGAAGCGTGCATAACCCTCGCTGTTAACCATAGGATACTGCTGTCCAGGCTGGTTGCATGGATTAGGAACGAAGTCCTCCTTTGGCTGATGATTATCCAAAGCTACATTGAAGTCGCGGATAATCTGCAGTGAACGCTTAGCCTTGAAGTTCTCGTCGAATGGCAGAGGATGATTGTTGGTGCCCAACCAAGAATCCTTGTCGCTCAGGTTCCAGAATGTTACGTTCTTAATAACATCCTTGTGTTTTCGGAACACCTTGAATAGACGAGCATACTGATCCTCCTGCAGTGTCTGCATATAACCTGGCTGTGGCTTAGCCTCGCCACGTGAGAACATCAATTGACCACCACTCTCAGTGTTGGTACGCAGGTCAAGCTCTGTGATGTGGATAGTATTAACGATCTCACTGAAACGATTAATAGCCTTCTCCAGCTGATCCTCATCTGGGAAATAGATGTTGTAGTGACCCTGCATGCCTATACCATCGATGGGCACACCAGCTTCCTTCATCTTTTTCACCATATTATATATACGTTCACGCTTTCCCTCATCTACACAACTATAGTCGTTGTATATCAGCACACCTGTTGGGTCAGCCTCGCGCGCAAACTCGAAAGCCTTAGCGATGAACTCATCACCACACAACTGGAAGTGACGACTCTGACGATATGGGCTAGGTGCAGCAGCACCTGGACGGAATGAGCGGAACATCATATTGTCGTCGGCCATAGCCTCATTCACAACGTCCCACGCATAAACAACATCCTTGTAGCGATTAACTACAGTGTGGATGTGCTCACGCAGACGCTGGTAGAACACCTCTTTCTTTACTGGCTTACCTTTCTTGTCAACAAACATCCAGTCAGCAAACTGGCTATGCCAGCACAGGCAGTGACCACGCATCTTGATACCATTCTCACGGCAGAAGTTGGCAATGCTATCTGCCAAGCCGAAATTCCAAACACCCTCTTTTGGATGAATCTCGCCTGGTTTCCAAGCATTCTCAGCAGTCACGCTACTAAACTGCTTTTTGATAATTGCGGTCTGTACAGGATCAGAGATATTGAACTTGTTTACAGCCACACCAATGGTGAAATAATCTTTGTAGGCATCCTTCAGTCCGGGACCTGCAGAGTAGTCAACAGGACGTCCCCACTGAGCCGATACAGTAATGCTACCGGCAATAAGCGATAACGCTAGGAATAGTTTCTTCATATTTGCTATTATTGTTTTTGTTTGTAAAGTTATTCGGGTGCAAAGGTACAACATTTCCGCCAAAAGCATTATCACGTGAGTATCATAAACTTTATCATTTGTACCATCACCTTTATAAATTTAGCGCCCCTGTCAGTTTCTTACTGAACAGGGGCGCAATAATTAAGGTATATAGAGATTACTTCTTAAACAGATGCGGGATAAACTCATGGAGTCCACGACGCCAGGTCAGGAACTCATGACCTGTACCCTCTGACACTGATGAGTCTACCTTTACACCAAGTTCACGCAAGCCGTCAACAATTGGCTGGCTCTTAATGAAGTCCTCGCTTCCCCAATTCATATAGAAGTAGTGAATCTTCTTGTTGAACTCATCGGCATTTGCAAACACACCATTGTAGGCAGTCTTAACATCGAGCCCAAAGATTGCACCGCTGAAGGTACCCATCCATGCGAACTTGTCGAGGTTATTAAGCACAATGTCGAAAGTCTGATGACCACCCCATGAGAGTCCGGCCATAGCACGATTCTCACGATTGGCCTTTGTACGGAAGTTCTTATCAATATAAGGAATAAGGTCGTTGATCAGTACAGGATAGAACGAAGCACCATATTCGCTACGTCCCTGTTCGTTAGAGCCACCACTAGCAAAGTTGAATGGAGCCTTGATATCACCGCTCTCCATTACTACGATCATTGGAACAGCCTCGCCTTTAGCGATAGCGTTATCCATGATATGCTGCATCTTTCCCTGCAACATCCAGCTGGTCTCACCCTCACCCATACCATGCTGCAGATAAAGCACTGGGTACTTCTTCTTGCCTGTCTCATATTCTGCAGGTGTATAAACCAGAGCATGACGCCACTCACCTACCTTTGAATGCTCGCTGTGGTAGTAGATGCTGCGCACCTGACCATGAGGAAAACCCTGCTGTGGACGATAATAGTCACCCTCGGGGCCCTCAGGAACCTCAAGACCTCCTGCCTCACGGTTACAACCGAAGTAGGTCTCAGATGCTGGGTCGATGAAGTTCACACCTTCGATGTTCATAAAATAGTAGTGGAAGCCAACAGGCAGAGGATCGGTAACAGCCATGAAACCACCCTTACCATCAGGCAGCATGTCATACTTCTTGCTGCAGATGTCTACAACCACCTTACGTGCTTCAGGGGCATTGATGCGGAAATAAGCACGACGCTGACCATCAATCTTTGGGAATTCATTTCCTGGGATGGCGTTCTCTACTGTAACGGCATCGGCAGGAACCTCGATCTTCTTAGGCATCTCGATATATGGGCGCTTAGGCTCATATCCAAGGTTACGGGCCACAGCCTCACCATAACGGCAACCAAGCTCGCGATAGCCTGCTGCATCAAAGTGCAGACGGTCAGGACCATTGGTACAACCATCAGAAGAAATAACCTGAGAGGTATGAAGAGTAAGTGGTAGCTCATCTATCTGCTTCTTACAACCTATGCAAACGCCCTTACCGTCAGCCTGAACGATGTTACCTGCATAAAGGGGCACATCCTCGGGCTTAAGCTGGAGGTCGCCACAAAGGTTATCGTAAACCTGCTTAACCATACCAGCCCACTTGGGGTCGCCGGTATTGGTCTCACCCTGGTGCATCAGGATACCCTTGATAACACCATCTTTCTGAGCCTTCTTGGCCAAAGTAACCAAACGCTCATAAGGATTGTTATCATAAGCAGCCAGCATACCCTTCATCCAGTTAGGCGCCTTGGTCTTTACATAGTTATCAATACTGTCGGGCAGGAATCCTTTGATATCGATACCACCGATAGCAACATGAATTACACCTATCTTAATATTCTCGGGCAGTGAAGCCACAAGAGTACGACCGAACCAATCGGCAGGCGTAAGACCAGTGTTAGGACGACACAGAGGAGCCGAAGCCTCACACCATTCTCCCATCTTACGTCCCTTTTCTGGGAAGTCAACAGCTGGCATCAGCAGGAAACGTGGACCAGGGCTCTTCAGATCCTGAGCCTCAGGACGTGCATTACCCTCCATATTTGACTGACCGAAACACAGGAAGATGTAGAAATTAGGATCAGCAGGCTGTACCTGTTCTACAGCAGCCTTCTTTTTTGGAGCGGCCTTTTTTTTCTGGGCCGACATACTAGCTGGCAGAATAAGCAGTGCCGAAGCCAGAAGCATAGTTTTAAAATTAAATTGATACATAAATGATTGTGTTGATAAAGTTATTTGATTACTTTCTTTCCACTTACAATATAGATGCCACGAGGCAATGCGTTCCACTGACTACGGGTAGCAACCTTTTGTCCCTGCAGGGTGTAAACAGCGTCGCTATCCACATCTCTTTGAACAGCATTAATACCCGCAGTTCCACCTACTTTTAGGAAATCCATATATACAGGAGCTTCACTATTGGCTGATGCATTATCACGCAGGTACTTTCCAGTATACATATTCTTAAGTGTAAAGCCCTTATCGCTTTCATAATTTACCTCCCATACGGCACCGTCCTTAACATCCTGACCATATTGGTTATTAAGTCCAAGGATAAAGCTGCAATCAGCTACAGTAGAATATCCATTCAGGTAGCCAGGACTGCCCCAGACACTATACTCACTGCCGCTAAGGGTAATGAGACGCAGCAGGAAACAACCGTCACGACCTGACACAGGCTCTGCCTTGAACATATATCCATTAATATTTTTATTGTTAATAACCGTGTTAGCATCAGCGTAACCAAGGTTCTGATTGTCTGAACCATAGAAAAGTTTCTGACTTTCCTTATTTAGGATAGCAAAGTTATCTTCTACAATCTCAGAAAGACTGCTCATAGAGCTCATGCCACTGATTTCGAATTTTGAAACCTTTACTGTGATTGACTTCTGCCAAACAGTGCCTTTAACATCAGTATATGAGGCCGTAATATTTGCTTCGCCATCAGAAACAGCACACAGATAACCATTCTTCACCTCAACAACCGATGGCTTATCGATAGCATAGGTTGCAACTTCAGAAACATCCTTGCTATGACCATCAGCATAATTCAACTTCAAAGAGAGATAAGTATTATCACCTATCATCAACTCATAAGCATCTTTTTCTCCAGAAAAGGATTGAACAGTATAGAAATCACCAGTTTCCTCCTCGTCGTCGTCATGAGGCCTGTTCACTTTGTAGTATTCTGCATACCAGTCCATACAAGCCTTACCACAGGCCTCTTCAAGACCATTAAAAGCAGGATATACATTACCTGTAGACAGAAGTTTGTCGATATCAAACAAGCAACCTGTTCCTGACAATGTCATTGAGATATTGCCAAAGTAGTCAAGCATGGCCTTATATGCCTTTCCCCACTTTGAAGTAGAACCAGTGGCCCATGTGCCGTAGTTAGGCTTTACCCAAGTACCACTTTCATTATAGTGACCTGCCGCATTTGGGTTCTCTGGGCTCCAGTCTACCTCGGTAATAATAACCGGAGCGAAATCTATTACTGGTACCGACTGGTGGAACTGATTAATCTTGTTGTCAGGATCGGGGTTATCATCACTACAACCATACCATCCGCAGTAATCATGTACAGCATAACCGATATTCTCACCCTCTATAGGATGTTCAGCATAGCTACGGTAATTCTGCTGCCAGGTTGTTCCTGGTGCCCAGATGATACCAGAAAAGCCATTCTCACGAATCTTATCAACAATAGGTTGGAAATAATCATGAAGAGCCTTTGAATCGTCCTGATTCTGAGCATTCTTAAGACTAACAGGCTCATTGGCCAACTCAATACTTATCTGTCCAGCATGATCCTTCACAAACTTCTGATTAGAGAAGATATCCCACACCTTTGTGAGATAAGCCTGATAGTAATCGCCTACCTTAAGATTACCTGGACAAACCCCCGGTGGGCGGACAACGACATACATACCATAGTCCATTGCCATCTTAGCCAACTTCAAATATAATGAAGGTAAGAAGGTTTCCAACCTATCAGGATTGAACTTCTTGATGTCTGCTTCACCTGAAGCATCAGAGGCCTGACCATTAGAACCTGGATAAACATAACTATCGTTCGGGTCGTTAGTCCATGCTGGGTCTAAGTGCAAACGGAACACATTGCACTTTGCCTGTTGCATTCCCTTGAAAAGTTTCTCGAAATAGGCCAGGCACTTTTGAGCACCATTACTATCGTAATTTGACTGATTTGTCTGATCCCATGGCGAGCCCCAGCGCCAACCATTAAAATACATGTTTGGCGTGTCCATCACACCATGCAATACCACTTGATTACCATGCTTGTCAACAAGCCATCGTCCTTCTGTATGAAGAGAGGGCAAAGGTTTCACCCCTTGTGCAACGGCGCCAAGCGCCCATACAATTGATATTAGAGCAATTATTCGCTTCATTATTGTTTCAGTTTTATTTCGGGCACAAAATTACTCACTTTTCACAAATTAGCCTTTTCAGTGAGTTACATTTACTTTTTTCTGAGTATCATCTTGGCTATATACGCACTTTTTTAGCCGTTTCTTGGGGATTTTTAAAATACTTTTGTATCTTTGCATCCGGAAACATCAATGACTCAAAACGATATATGAAACAGACAAAGTTTTGGATTCTTCTGGTTTTATTTACCAGTGTGCTGATGACGGCATGTAACGAAGAGGAAAAGAAATCTCAGATAAGCGAAGCCGACAAACTGATTGAGGCTACGCAAAAGAACAAGAACTACAACGAACTCATTAAGGTTGTAGACAGTCTGGAGGCAAATAGTATCATCACTCCTACAAAAGCCTGCTACTGGCGAGGCTATGCCTGCGACAAGATGAAACGCCAGCGCTTGGCAGAATACTATTGGAAAGCATCGCTTGAGGCTGCAAAAGAGTCGACCGATGGCGATGAAATGATCTATTACGCCAAATCGGCCAGCCGATTGGCAAACATGCTATCGGTTAGAGGCGATTATGAAGAAGGACTGAATATTGCCATTCCCGTGGCAAACAAACTGGAATCACTTGAGTGCGACAGCACCAGCGATTACCTTAACATTCTCATATATATAGGTTGCTGCCAGGAAGGTTTGGGTACTACCGACGGTAATGCCGATGGATTCAACAAGGCTTATCAGCGACACATGGAGAACATTGAGACCTTCCATAACGATGTAGTGTATAAAGATGGTATAACAGGCCTTATCAATATTACCTATGATTATATCTATGCAAAGAAATGGCAGGAAGCTTTGCTATGGACAGCCCGCTTCGGACAGGTACTTAGCGAATACGAGCAGCGTCCAGATGCCGACGCCGACTACATTGACCGTCAGTTGGCACGCCACGATATCTATCAAGCCATCGCACTTGAGGGATTACATAAATCAGAAGAGGCAGCGAAAGCCTACGAGAAGTTCCTAACAACCAAGTTCAGCAACACACCAAAAGGGCGTATTGATGCCAACGATTATCTGATTGCTGCACACCGATGGGACGAGGCTGCAGAACACTACAATAGTCTTGATGACATGATAGGCGAAACACCTCAGAACTACTCGCTGGATAATATTGAGACTTATGTTCTGAAGAAGTATCGCATCAACCAACTTGCTGGTCGCCGTGACTCTGCCATGAAGATAGCTTTAGATATAAGCAACTCCCTGGGTCAGGCACTTGCCAAATCAAGAAAAATTGAGAAAGAAGAGCAGGCTGTAATCGTTAAGAATGTAGAGAATTTAACCGAGCTACAAGCTAAAAAGAACAGAAAATACAATATTCTTATTGTTATCGCCTTTACCTTCGTTATTCTCTGCATGGTCATCTTCGTTATCATTCGTCACCGTATCGCCAAACGCATGGAGGCCGAATTTGAAGATTTGAGATACGACTACGACCAACTCGAAGCCAACACCATTGTCAAAGAACGCGAGGCATCTGAAATACGTATCGCACAGAACATACAGAAAGTGATTGCCCCAAGTCAGTTGCCACAACACAAGTTCTTCGATATCTGGAGTTCCACCACAGTAGGATTAATAGAAGGAGGCGGTGTGTTAGACTATACCATGCGCAATGGCAAGCTGTTCTTCTGCGTAGGCGAAGCAAAGGTAGATGGTATAAAAGCATCTTTGCTGACCACCGTAGTTAAAGCCCAGTTCCGTACAGCAGTAGCTTTCGAGGAGAAGCCCGACCTTATTGTTGAATCCATCAACAATGCTATTGCCAAGGAAGGCGAGAAAGGACTGGCTGTGCGACTGTTTGTTGGTGTCCTCGACATTAGCAGCGGAGCACTCTTCTTCTGTAATGCCAGCCACGATGCTCCACTGCTGGTAAGCAACGAACTGCACCACCTTCCTGTAGAGCAGAACATAGCCATCGGCGAAGAGCCCAACTATAAATACGAAGCACAGGAGATTCTGATGCTGCCAGGAACCATGATATTCCTGAATACCGACGGACTTATAAAGGTAAAGAATGCCGAGCACAGAGTATTCAACGAGAAGCGCATGCTGGGTTGTGCCCTGCAGGCCATGAAACTCGATCCACGTCCGAAACCATTCATCGACAATATGCTTGATGCCGTAAACCGCTTTGCCGGCGACTTCGAGCAAAGAGATGATATTGCTTTATTGGCTATCAGATTCAAGGGCGGCCGAAAGATGCTTCAGAATAATGCAGAGGCAGAACAGGAACCAGAGATTGAGCCAGAAACAGAACCTATAGCACAGCCATCTATAGAGCCAACACAGGTTCCTGAGCCCGAACAAGTTGATGTTGAAACTCCAAAGGTAATAGAAGAACCAGAGGTTTATATTGAGCCTGAGGTTATTGAAGAACCAGAAGTAATAATAGAAGACGCGGAAGCTACTGAAGTTCAATAGCTTCTCGTCCTAAATAAAAAAGGTGCCGCGTCATCACGACGCAGCACCTTCGAAATACCAAAACAATGTGTCTAATACTAACTACTATTATTTCACAATCTAATTCTGCACATCCATTCGAAAAACCATTCGGAAATCGAGTGGGAATAGCAAATTCATATACTTGTCTGTTTGATAATCGTAATATTTTATTTGGTTTACTAAAGTTGATATGTATAGGTTTACATTTTGATTCGGTTGCAAATTTAACGCAAATTTATTAAAGTAGCTTCATTTAAAGTAACAAAAACAATACATAAATGTAACATTATGCAGAAAAAGCGCTACTTACGAACGTCAAAATTCTTGCGATACTCATCATTGATAATCCTACTTGCTCTATTTCCGTCGAAGTGTGTGGGCCTGATGACAAATTCTGGCACATTAAACGAGAGGAACCGTTCACGGTAGAAACGGCGCGGATTGCGTTGAGGCAGCATAAAGGCCTTGCCAATACGCCCGTTTGCATCAACATGACAGAAATAAGGACGTGTATAAAGTCCGTCGTCACGACGCGAACTCAGCACAAGCCAGCGCGAATTTGTGCTCCAGTTATGAAATGACTCTGTATCTTCCGAATTAGCTGCAGTCATCACGCGACTCTCGCCTGTTAAAAGATCAAGCAAATACAGGTCGGCCTCATGATGCCAGATACTGAACTGTCCGTAGTCAGAGAGTGTGTAACAAAGAAAACGGCCGTCGTACGAAGGACGGGGGAAGGATACCGACTTACCTTGTGAAACGGCATCAATGACTGTTTCTATCTGATTGCCAAAACTGCCTGTCTCCGGATTGAAATCAACGCGACAAAGGTTATAGCGAATGGAATCGAGCTTATAACTGCCCTCAGGGATGGATTGGGCAGCACAGAAATACAACGACCTACCATCGGCAGAAAAAACAGGGAATGTCTCATATATAGAATCCTGTTTGAGGATAGGCGAGAGCAACAATTCATTCTTCTCTACGTCGTAAACCTGCAAGTCGGAGGCTGTATCAAACACCTCTATACGATTGCGGTGAGCACTATGGAACAACTGACTCGTTGAGTTGGTAGAATAAGCAATGTAGCGACCAGAAGGATGCCAATAAGGATACACACAGAAACCAAGCGTCTGATCGGTCTTGGTATTATAGGCGATGAGGGGACTGTCGTTATGGCGCAACAATGTGGCACCATGAGGGCCACGGATATGCAGACTCATATCGGCAGGGTTACCACGGTTAAAGCTATGACAGTTCACGCAGCCTTCAAACTGCGTATTCTCTATCAATGCACGCTCATCGAACGATGACAGATCACGTTCATAGATGCCCATCTTGCTCCACACCTCGTAGCCTGGTGCTATCAGGCGGTAGCAGAGTCCATAATCAATGCTGTCGGTACTGACATAAATAGAGAATGGCTGATATGTATGCCAACCATCTTTGTATTTTGCCGAAACGGTGACACTTAGTGAGTCTCCGAGGTTCTGTGCAAGTAGAGCATGCCAGTCATCAAGGTCGAAATCAACCGATTCCTCACCCTGACTGTGCAGGCTATTGCCATGATTGTCTGTCACTAACGCATCAATAAGCTGTGCCTGCTCATCAACCATACCAAAATTGAGAGGGGCTATATTCACAGGAACAGTTACACCAAGGTAGTCGGGGTATATATCAGGCCGGGCTGCTTCCTGCTTGGCATTCTCTACAGCCGTTGAACAAGCTGCCAGCATCCAGCACCCAACACCAAACACCCAACACCTTATTATATCATTCAGAACTTTTTTCATTGTTGTTTGAGTTTAATCAGTAGTTTTGCATAGCCCTCACGATTATTTGTCAGCATATAGTACGCCTTCAGATACTCCAGAGCAAGCATATTATCCGTATTGCTAAAATATAGATCCTCGAGCATGTCGGGAGTCACATGGTCGCTGAACAAGAAACTGTCCTTATAGAGCGACCTACGAAGACGCCCGTATTCAGGATGTTTTGCAATCGCCTCTTCATCTCCTAACAGCGGCAGTGTCTCGTTGGCCCAGTCACGATAGAAGAGGGTTTTCTGCAGGGCCATCAGATATTTACGCGCTACCTCGTAGCTGCCGATGATCAGGTTTGTTTGTGCCAGACGCTTATAGCATCGACCACTCTTCTGGAAATCAAGAATAGCTTCCTGCGCCTCGAACACCGTACGTTGAGCCACATAAATCATGCCCAGCTGATAGAATGCCTCGGCAGTAGGCATCGGACTGACAGCATCACTCTGAACATCGGGCAGCAGACCGGCTATACCATTCTGATTATAATCGAACAAGTGTTGGGTTAGTTGGCCGCGCATCGCCAGGGCCAGATTCTGTACCGTCACCCCAATCTGGTTGTTCGGTTTCTCTGCATTAGCTGTTTCTATGATTCGATTCCACAACTGATGACTGGCCATGAAGTCATACTGCATCACCTTCTCGGCCTTGAAATTGGCATTCTTCCAAACAACCGCCCCCATAACAACGGCCACTAACGCGAATGAGCAGAGAGGTATAACCAAACCTTTCGAATCCTTCAGCCACTTACGACATACATAAACAAGGAGAGGAATAGCGAGCGCTAATAGCCATGCTACATAAAGCAATGTAGGGAATACCTTAGGGTATCTATAGTAATGACTGCCGCTCCAATAACTACCTACCATCCAATAAAGTATAGGGAGGACAACAATCACTGCGATATATCGCCCCCAGCCTTTCGGCAGTTTACTGAGGCCCCAAACAGCCAGAAGTGTGAGCAACACAGCCCATACGCCACCCATGAGTGCATGCTCGTCGAGCAGAAAGAGCCAAAGAGAAAACGAAGGCAAAAAGCTCAGACCATATAGTTTGTTGGAGCCAATAATTTGGTGAGTCAGAAGTTGCACTACTGTTAACAGGATACCAATAATGACAGCACCCACCCAGGCATACAGGAAGAACTGGGTGCAGAACCGTCCCAGCAGGTCGGCCACACCGCCTGGCTGCTTCACGATATCCCATACATAGTTACTATCGAAGAGAAACAGTTGGAACTGCTCCTGATAATGCAAGTGATGAGGATAGGCCAGTCCGAAAAACAGGACTACCGACACACAGAAAAGACTACTTATCAAATACTTTACTGAATTCATCAACACTGATCTTTACAGGTTCAACCATAAACTCCGGACGGTTGTAGCTCTTTAGCAGGAATACATTGTGCTCAGGATCCTCCTGTGGTAAGAGGAAGGCCTTTTCCACTTTTCCATCCTTGAAATAAGAGAAATAGATACGACAGTAGTTACCATCCTCACGACGACTGGCTACCATGATCCAATGACCATTGCTCGACCAACTGGGATAGCTGTCGGGCATACCTTTACTATTCAATCTTGACAAGTCCAGAGGCGAAGGATTCTCTACATTTAACGGCATACAGACGATATCGCCATCATTATGTCGGATATGGAAGCAACCATACTGTCCCTGTGCGAACAACAGATAGCGACCGTCAGGACTGATGCGTGGCAAAGTAGCACTCTTATTCTGTGAGGCAGCATCATACACCAGCTCTTCGGCGCCGAAGTTACGCGTTGCCACATCAAATGAGCGGCGATAGATGTTGTATTGTATCTTTTCGTAATATCGTCCTATCTCGTTATCCCTATCCTTGATATTTAGTTCCTCTGGTAGTGGCACCGACTTACAATAATAAAGGTATTTGCCATCAGGCGACCAGGTGGGATAAACCTCCAAGAGCGTAGAATCGTTGCTGACAACGCTTACAGAGTCGGTCTTAATGTCATATAGTATCAAATCGCTCTCAAGGTCGTAAACCTCAAGTTTATTAGGATTAGATGTATGAAAGCCCTGACGCGTAAGGTCGGTAGAGAAGGCGATCAACTTCTCTGTAGGATGCCATGCAGGATAAACACCTCCAGAGATGGTATAGTCACGCTTCAGATTAACTCTCGATACCTTGCCATCGTTAACGATGACGGTACCGCCATTAGACTTGCGAACATGAAAGAGCATGTTATCCGTTTTGTAGTTCTGATAACTGTGGCAATTGATACACTGACCTTTCTTAATATCAGTACAGGTAATCTCGTTGTTGAAGACCTGCGTCTCCTCGAACGAAGTGAGGTTACGCTGAGCAATCTCCATGAAACTCCATGCCACATATGACGGTTCGATAAGTCGATACGACACATATTCATCGATTGGCTCTTCAGCTACACGTATCTCAAAGGCATTATACTTCAGCCATGCGCCTTGTTTCTGTCCCCAGACCTCTACTTTCAGAGCCTTTCCTTTTGCAGCATTGAGCATATCATGCCACTCTTCTTCGGGTATCTGCACTTTCACCCCATCGCCATAAGTCTGCTGTTTCCCATCGGGCGTACTGATACGAGCCACACAAGCCTCAAACTCATCGGCAGAAAGCATGAAGTTAAGCGGTGCAATGTTATAAGGCACCATCACATTGCAATAATCAGGAAAAATTGCAGGCAGACTCTTTGTCTCCTTGGATGAAGATGGCACATCGGGGCGACTTGCACACGATGCCAAAAGCAATATAGCTGCACTAAAAAGCAGTGTATAATAGTGAATATATCTTTTCATTGTTTTCTTATGATTGAACTTCGCTTCCTTTTCTCTTAACCATATTCGAGTATTGTCTTCCGAAGATGTTATAATACCAATATGTATCTCCCCATTCGCCATGCATCTCTTTGGCGGCTTCTCCAAGAGTTTTTCCTGGCTTAACATGTTCAGTTAATGCCTTACAGAACTGTTTATAGCGATTATATATATTCTCCTCTACAGGAATCATTATACGCTTTTTCTCTGGGAACCTGTCCATAAAGAAGATATAAGCCTCCTGGGCATGCAAAGGAAATACCTCGCCAACATGTAATTTCAGATAATTACGCAGAGAGGGCCAGAAACGATGCGGGTCGCATCGCAGCATAGCATAGAACAGTGTCTGCTCAGAGGCAACTTTACTGTCTGGCTCTTGCCATAGGCTAATACTATTAACAATATAACTATCGCTATTCTCAACTCCAGAAAGTTCATCGGGATAACTGTTCTGTAACGCCATAACTTTATCTGTAACAGGAGCCGGCTGCCAATTAGCATAGACAAACAGATGATGCAGCAAAGATGAATAACGCTCTACCAGTGCCTTATCTCCCTTAGCTAAGTTACAACGTGAAAGTGTCTTCAAGTAAAAAGGAGAGAATCCCACTTGTATCGCCTTTTCGAAATTAAGGCGTATGCCTTCATTGATCAATCCATAGTTGTAATACACCAATGGCGATGCAATATCCAGGAAGGATACATGTATAGAATCCGGATTAGTGATGGGATATTCGATGTTTCCCGTCTTAAATGAGCGGTCAAGAAGGCCGCCTTCGTTCATCAGGGCCACATTTTTAAGCATCACCATGGTGGTTGTTGGCTTAGGGTTATCGGCAGAAATGTTTAAAACCTCCTTCCAGTTATCATCTGCAGCGTAACGCACCATTCGCATCTCATCGATGTAGTTCTGGTCATAGAACATCTGCGACCAAGTATATGATATTCCTGCAGCAGCGCACAACACTGGGATGTACCACTTTGCAAGATATTTTCCACATAAGGGAATAAGTACTGATACAGCACCAAGCAACCAAAACGGATATGAAAGTTGCGGACCGCTATCGCTTGGAGTTTCAAAACGCGGCATACCAGCCAATACGACATCGCCAAAATTAAGATTTGAGTAAAACTGGGTATGCCAGATACTGGAAGTAAAAAGAAGTAGTACGATACCTACCAACTCACGCCAGGTAGTCTTTCCACTAAGAGCGAGACATACTACAAACAATAAAGCATACCATCCAAGCACAGGATAAATACACGCTCCCAATACATACCAAACAAGATGCCACTTTCTTGGTGTACTGCCAGCAGCCCACAAGAGCAAGAGCATAAAAAGGTAACCAACCGACTGTGAGAACCAATAGCCTCTGATGGTGGAAATATAAATCCAATATCCCAAATCAACTACAGAGACTAGCAGACAGGCAACAGGTAAGAGCATCAGCGCCGAGGCGCTTCCCTGTAACCGAAATGCTTTAGTACCCACCATAAATATCAAAAGCCAAATAGCAACCAATATAATGGCTCCTATAGTAGGTTGATAGAAGAACTGTGTGAGCCAGGCGCCCACATACTGCATCAAGCCAAAAGGCTTCGACATTAAAGTATTAAAGAACGGAGTTCCGAAAAGAAATTCAGAACGGTCGTGTGCCGTATAAAGAACCTCTTGGTTAAGGTATAATATATATACAATAAATAGAATGAAAGTCAACAGACTTACAAAGAGGAAGGCACGAGATAATTTGTTTTTATTAGTCATTGTTTTGAGTTAAAGGGCCGACTCACTTTGATGAGCCAGCCCTAAATTAATTATACTGACAAGGAATTATTATTCCTCATAGTAAATAGACTTGATGGTTACAGAACCACGTGTCATCATGAGGGTCAGGTCTCTGTTTCTAGCGTTTCCATCAGCATCCTCTTTGTTGCTATGAGCACACCATTCTGCCATCTCCTGTGTGATTGGAAGTTCCCACAAACCAACCTTAGGTTCAAAATCATCCATGAACTGTGGGCTCCACCAACCTGTCATAACTCTCATCATAGCAGGTCCCCATGGCATTCCCCAATTTGGATTCTCGCCCTCTTGAACATCAATAATATCAAAGACAAGTGTCTTAAGTCCGTAATATACTTCATCAGAAAGATATGGGAAATACTTTCCCTCACTATCACTGAAACGTCCTGCTGCAGGGTCAGTAAGACCTAGAGTAACTGGAACCTGTTCTGCATTTTCTGGATCACCATAGATATAGTACTTCTGAAGAGGATCTGTGATTTCCTGACAAGTAATAGGATAATCAGCTGTAAGAACAGTACCATCAGGACAAAGAGCTGTAAGAGTAACAGTATACTCACCAAGCTTCATCTTCTTCCATGCATAGTTACCGACGAATTCTTTACCTCCAATACTCCACTTTGCGTTAACAGGAGCAGAAGTTGAGCAGGAAATAACATTACCATTAAGGCCACTGGCAGCCTTATCGACAGAGACCGTGGTCTTAGCCTTGAGTTCGTCTACAGAAATGTGACCAGCGTTGCTGATATCCTCGTGAACAGGATCACAAGCAGCAAAGGCGCATATTGCGACAAACATCAAAAATATCTTTTTCATATCAATTTCTTATTATATTATTAATAAAGTACTTTGTATTGTGTAGTTTGATCAGAAGCATCCCATCCTGGGTTCTGAGTCATCTTACCATTCATCAGAGTGATCTGAGTCTGAGGCTTTGCCAAGAAACCATTGGTGGCAGCATAACGTGAAGACCAAGAACTTGTCATGTGGTGCATTGGACGCTTGTTACCTTTCTGACCAAGGCATACAACCAGTTTTCCATCCTGAGCCTGAAGAGCCTTAGCAGCATATGAGCCTTCGCCAGAGTCAATTCCTGACCAACGGCGCATATCGTTGAAACGAATTCCCTCGAAACAGAACTCCCAACGACGCTCGTTCTGAACGGCCTTCAGTGAATAAGGAGTCTCAGGAACTCCAGCACGCTTCTGAACCAAATTCATGTACTGAGCATCACCAGTAAGCTCGGTAAGCATCAATAGAACGTCAGCATAACGCATCAGGTAGAAGTCTTCAAAGTGATCGCCCTGCATACTATTACCCAATGAACTACTTGAATATCCTTCAGCCATAGTCCACCATGTATCGTTGTTTGCACCTGCGGCGTCCAGGTTTACCTCAGCATACTTCTTAACAGAATAGCCTGACTCCTCACAGTCATCCTTCTCATAAGTATACTGTGCAAGTTCGTTATCAAGATCAATCAAAGAAGCCTTCTTACGAAGATCGGTATAACCACCAGCAGTCTCAGCATCTGTCCAGTCATCCCAGATATTGCATGAAGGAGTACCCTGACCCCAACCCTGATTGAATGGATATGTAAGATTACGGTCACCATTCTGGTTAGAAGCACCATTTCTGAGACCCCAGAATACTGAAATATAGTTAGAATACATACGCTGAGCGTTGTATGTACCACCGATATTCCAAGAAGATGCGTTCATGAACTGAATCTGGAAGAGTTCCTCAGGATTACCATTACCCATACCTGGCTGGTCGAAGCAGTTTTCGCGCTTCATGTCAGCGATAAAGTCATAAGCATGATTCTTGCCATCGTGAGCCTCGTCCCAAAGCAGACTGTTAGAGTACTGCCAGAGTGAGCGGAAGTCTTCAAGAAGCTTGTAAGAACCACTTCCAACAATTTCCTTCAGACCAGCAACAACATCAGCCTGAGAAAGAGAACCTGAGCAACCTTCCTGTTCAACCAATGTAACAGCAGGAGCTGAGCCTGAAGCAAGTTCCCCAACTTTCTTATAGAAACCAGCCCAGAACATATAGGCACGAGCAATGAAAGCCTCAGCAACATACTTGTTTGCATGACCATCACCAAATCCCTTATCGGTACCCATAAGATTTTTAGCAGAAACGAAGTCAGACAGAAGCTGTGGATAAATAACATCCTCAGCACTAACCTGTTCCTCCATCTCAGGAGTGATGGTTGTAGAGGTAATCAAGGGCACATCGCCAAACAGCTGAGTGAGCCACAGAGTATAGAGACCACGCATAAAGAATGCCTCACCAAGGAGCTGGTTACGCTGAGCCTTCTGAGCCTCAGTCCAGGGCACATTATCAATAGTCTCGATAGTATTGTTTGCACGTGAGATACCACCATAAAGGAGGATGAATGGAGTTTCGTACTGGCTAGTACTCATCTCAACGAGATGATGGAGTGACTTAACCTTGTTGTCCTGCAAACCACCACTTCCGTAGCAGTTATCAGACATTACTTCCCACCAAAAGAAAATATTCTGGTTATCTGAGTCACCACCACCCATAGTATTCATGATACTGTAGGTAGCTGCATTCAGAGCCTCAACGTCTGCAGGCTTACCAGGGAAAGTTGCCTGAGTCAACTCTGTAACACGTGGATCTGTGTCCAACATGTCATTACAAGATGTAAACACACCTGCTGACAAAACAGCTAACGATGATAAAATATATTTTTTCATATCTTAATAGTCGAATTAGAATTTAATACTTGCACCAACCAAATAAGTACGTGAGGTTGGGTAAAGACCAAGGTCGATACCAGAAGCCCAACCAGTACCACCACCAGAGTTTCCTACCTCAGGATCGAGACCTGTGTACTTGGTGAATGTGTAGAGGTTCTGAGCCTGAACATAGAGACGGAGCTGCTGGAATGGACAAGACTTCCAGATGTTCTTAAAGTCATAACCCAGAGTTACAGTCTTAATCTTAAAGTAGTCAGCATCCTCCATATAGCGGTTAGATACCCAAATTGTATTCTGGTGACCTGTTGCAGAAATACGTGGCTGAGTGTTTGAGGTACCCTCACCATGCCAACGGTTAAGAATAGTGGTATCGTAGTTCTGGTCTGGATCATCGCCGAATGAACGGTAAGAACGCATAATCTGCTGACCGAATGCACCTGCACCGTTTACAGCAAAGTCAAAGCCCTTGAAGTTCAAGCCGATGTTTACACCAAGCATGACGTCTGGATTAGGATTACCTATCTCGTGACGGTCGCAAGCGTCACCCTCAGCATAAGTAATCACACCATCATTATTCCAGTCATCCCAGATGCAGTCACCAGGCTGTGCATTGTCAAGAACAGCCTTACCAGCCTGACGTGCAGCATCAATCTGCTCCTGATTCTGCCAGATACCACTGTATGACATGCCATAGAAGTAACCGATAGGCTTACCCTCTTCAGCACGATATACATATTCTGTACCCTGTGAGAGAACACCACCAGGACCATTCAAATAGTGATTCTGGTTAGCAATACGAGTTACCTTATTCTTATTAGTAGCCAGGTTTACACCAATATTGTAATTAAAGTCCTTACCTATCTTATCATTCCAAGAGAGAGCGAGCTCAAAACCTGTGTTCTCAACGTCACCTCCATTGATAGCAGCAGGGTTAGTACCCTGAATAGCAATCTGCGGTCCGGTGATCAACCAGTCCTTTGTAGTCTTCTTATACCAGTCGAAGTTTACACCAAGACGGTTGTTGAGGAAACGAGCGTCGAAACCTAAGTCAAGCTGCTCAGATGTCTCCCAAGTCAGGTCAGAGTTAGGTACGATGTTTGCATAAGCACCTGTGTTAGGAGTACCTGAAACAGAAGTAGCCAGATCAGAACCGAACTTATAACCGCTATCGTTAGCATCACCTGAGAGAGCGATTGTAGCCAGATACTGATACTTAGAGATATCCTTGTTACCGTTCTGACCCCAAGAAGCACGGATCTTGAAGAAGTCGAGCCAGCTCTTAGTCTTCTCCATGAATGGCTCATTGCTGATTACCCAACCTGCAGATACAGATGGGAAGAAGCCCCAACGCTTACCGTCAGTGAAGATACTAGAACCATCATAACGCATGGTTACAGTAGCCATATAACGCTCGTTCCAGTCCCAAGTCAAACGACCGAACCAAGAAGCGAGGTACTCTTCGTCATTTGGTTTACCTGTCAGAGTTGCATCAGTAGCATTGGCTAACTTAACATTAGATAGCCATGCAGAATTCCAATCCTTCAGAGTTGCGAGCTGATCGCCATAAGCGACCTTGTTAGAACCACCAATGTTAAAGCTCCAAGCAGTACTCTGGAAGCTCTGACCAACCATTGCACTGATCTTGTGACCAGCAAAAATAGGAAGATCGTAGGTAAGAGTATTTTCAACAGAGAAGTTGCTGTTCAACCAAGCACTCTGGTTTACGCTATATTCCTTAACAATAGCAGAACCTTCTGCTGGTGCGCGAGGAATACCAAAGTTACGATATGCACCAGCACCCCAATTATAGTTGAACTGCGAACGGAATCTCAGGCCCTTGATAGGCTGGATGGTCAAGAATGCAGTTGCGCTTGCATTGAAATTACGGCTCTCAGCCAAAGAGTTGAAACCACCCTTAGAAAGGTTTTCCCATGGGTTGCTGAACAAACCAGGATTCCATCCCTGACCATAAGATGGTGTACCATCAGCATTCTGATAAGCATAGATATCGCCATTATCTGCATACTGTGGCATCAGTGGTGTGGTCTGAAGCAGACTATGAATATAGCTCCAATACATACCATCCTCAGCAAGGTCGTGGTTCTTATTGTAGCCAATAGAAATGTTCTCACCGATGGTGATAGCATCGAAATCCTTAGCCTTCAGAAGAACGTGGTCGCTATTAATACGGATAGTGTGACGTTTGTAGTAAGATGCCATTTCCGCACCCATGATACCCTCGTTACCGGTATAGGTGTAAGACATAGCAAACTTAGAGCGGTCTGTACCACCAGTCAAAGTTACAGAATGATTCTGTTGTACGGCATTCTTATTTGTGAATACATCCCACCAGTCAGTACCCTGCCAGCCATTATTAACTTTATTAAGGATGTCCTGTGGAACATAATCTGCCCAATTAAGCTTGGCTCCAGATGTATTAAAGAAATACTCATCCAAAATTGTCATGTACTGCTGTGCATTGAGCAGCTGTGGACGCTTGTAAACGTTAGACCAACCCATAGCGCCATTGTAACTGAGTTCGATCTTACCAGCCTTACCCTGCTTGGTTGTAACCAGGATAACACCGTTTGCAGCACGAGCGCCATAGATGGCAGCAGATGCAGCATCCTTCAGAATATCGATGCTCTCGATATCAGCAGGGTTAATATCATCGAGACTACCACCAGCAACACCATCGATTACATAAAGAGGTGAAGAGTTACCTGTAGTACCGATACCACGGATGTAAACCTTATATCCCTTACCAGGCTGAGTAGAACTCTGGGTGATCTGTACACCAGGAGTGCTTGACTGCATAGCCTCAAGAGCGTTGGTTGTATTCAGTTTGGCGATTTCCTCACCCTTTACCTGAACTGTAGCACCGGTAACCAGCTTCTTCTTCATGGTACCGTAACCAACAACTACTACTTCATCAAGTAAAGCATCATCTTCCTTCAGTGTGATGTTGATAGAAGACTGATTGCCAACCTTGATTTCCTGAGTCTGATAACCCACGTAAGATACAACGATTGTAGCTCCTGGGCTAACAGTGAGAGTAAAGTTTCCGTCAAAATCGGTAATCACACCGTTTCCGGTCTTACCTTTTTCAACCACGCTAGCTCCGATAACGGGGCCCTGTGCATCGACTACAGTACCTGTAATCTTCTTCGTTGCCTGCTGAACCTCCTGAGGAGACTCTGCGGCATAGGCATTCGAAGAGTAACCAAGTCCCAAAAAGGCCATGGTACCCATCAGCAGCGCTGTCTTTCTAAAATTTCGATTCATACTTAAGTTTTAACTATAGATAATTGGTTTGATAATAATTCTCTAGTTGATTTAGTTTCAGGAGTACTGAAAAGCACTACCCTAAGTTCGCCACCTAAATACATTAAATAGGTTAGCGGGCTCATTAGTTAGGACGAATTGTTTCGGGTCATAAGTCATTTTTTAAAAGTTTTAATACGTTATAGTTGAGTTCGGATATACCGAATTGCGTGCAAAGATAAATTAAAATTAACTTAAATACTTTATTTTTTGTAACGTAGAGTTTGTAAAAAGCAAGGAAAACCCTAAAATGTTACAAATTACAAAGTCTTTGTTACATTTATTAATTATTTCCTATTTGGTTAGAGGGTAAAAACAAGCGATTCTGCTATCTTATTTTCACAAAATTAACCTTCTACGCCAGCAGAAGACACAAAAACGCAAACAAAATACCACATTCAATAAAAAAGAAAAGAAACAATTCTTAAAAAAAATCCTATGTCTGATTAAACGTTTTAGAGAAAAAACACTCTAATAAATGATGTATGTATGAATAAACTGAGAGTATTACTATCTTTATAATAATAAACCATCGCCAATGAAGAAGATTTATCTTTCATTACTCATGTCTGTGCCTTTGGTATCTATGGCACAGAATCCGGTTATCCGTGACCAGTTCTCGGCTGACCCGACAGCACGTGTTTTCAATAACCGTGTGTATCTCTACCCATCGCACGACATCATGCCACCTGCCGATCAGCGTCAGGACTGGTTCTGCATGGAAGACTATCATGTGTTCTCATCCGACAATCTTACCGATTGGACCGACCATGGTGTGATTGTAACTCAGAACAAAGTTCCCTGGGTAAGACCAAACTCCTACTCTATGTGGGCTCCCGACTGCATAGAGCGAAACGGAAAGTACTATTTCTATTTTCCCTCAGCACCTAAAGACGGCAGAGGCTTTGGAGTAGGCGTAGCCATCGCCGACAGTCCTACAGGTCCATTCATTCCAGAGGCAGAGCCAATTAAAGGCATCAATGGTATCGACCCATGCGTTCTCCAGGCATCAGACGGTAATGCCTACATCTTCTGGGGTGCAGGACGTTGCGCTAAACTCAAGCCAAACATGAAGGAGCTGGCCGACGACACACCAAAGGAAAAAGTAAAGTGGGGCGACCGAGAGTTTGAAATGATGGGCGTTAACTGCCTGAAAGGTCTGCCAAGCCGCCAGGCTGAAGGTCCATTCGCTTTCGAATATAAGGGTAATTATTACCTTACATATCCGTACGTGCGCGAGAACACTGAGGTTCTTGGCTACGCAATGAGTAAGAACCCGATGGGACCTTACGAGTACAAAGGTCTCATCATGGCCGAGCATGCCAATGGCTGTTGGACGAATCACCACAGCATTGTGAACTACAAAGGACAGTGGTATCTGTTCTATCATCACAACGATTTCTCACCACGCGATGACAAGCGCCGCTCTGTTTGTATCGAGAAACTGTATTTCAATGCCGATGGCACCATTCAAGAGGTGAAGCCAACCATGCGTGGCGTAGGTATCAACAATGCTACTGAGAAGATAGAGATTGACCGCTACAGTTCTGCAAGTAATGATGTTACCTCTCAGCTAATTGACACCGTTAACACCTTCCGCAGCTATCAGGCCACACTGCCTGTCAAGGGAAGTTGGATTAAATATAATGATGTGAACTTCGACTGTCTGACCGAAGGCTATCTGATTGTAAACGCAAAGGCTACAGATAATACCACTCTGTTTATCCGCGAGAAGACTGCAAACGGAAAGATTATCGCCAAGATAGAGATGACCGTTAAGCCAGAGACACCAGCTGGTGCTCCTGCTATGTTCCGTCGCGACTTCAGCAATCAGTGGCTCACACTCACGACGCCACTTGAGTACACACCAAAGGGTGTTACCGATCTGGTTGTGACCTGCGAGGGCAAAGCCGGTGTCAGCATCGACTGGGTTCAGTTCAAGAACCGTCCAAAGTACTTCTCACCTGCCACTGCCACACCAGCAAAGCCAGATAATGAAGGTTTCATCCGTCGCTGGTTGCTCTTGGAGCCAATTGACAAGCCTAACAGCGGTAATACCGTATTTACCGACTCTTATCTGCGTGAGCACTTTGGCATGCAGTACTTCAAAGGACAGCAGACCATCGTACCAAAGGATGGTCAGAAGGTTAAGGTATCATTCCAGCGCGAGGAGGTTCCCGCAGGCTTCGGACGTGGTTTCGGACAGCCTCAAGAACCAGCCAAACCCAAAATTGTCAACGTAAACCAGACACTCACCTGGCATGCTCTTGACAGTGAGAACATGAACGTGAAGCTGTTCCGCTTCGCTGAGAAATGGGGACAGCAGGTTTATGGTGTACTTTTCTGGGCTGTTACTATCATCGACTGCGATGAGGATATAGAGAACGTACGTCTGGCTGTTGGTTCTAACTCAGCCTCTATGTGGTGGTTGAATGGCAAGGAGACTTTGCTGCTCTCTGGCGACCGCCGTATGGTGAAGGACGACGCCATGTCACCACGTATCACACTGAAGAAAGGACGTAATATCCTGCGCGGCGCCATCATCAATGGCCCAGGTATGAGTGATTTCTGTGTTCGCTTCCTCGACGAGAACGGAAAACCCGTCACAAACTACAAAGTAGTTAAGAATTGATAATTGATAATTGACAATTGATAATTATGAAAAAAAATATATTTCTATTAGTCTCTGTTTCTCTGTGCCTCTGTGTTGAAACAGTTTCTGCGCAGATTGGCGCTCCTTATATCCACGATCCCTCGACCATCGCTGAATGCGATGGGAAATACTACACCTTCGGAACTGGTGGTGGCGGTATCATCTCAGACGACGGCTGGAGCTGGCACAGTGGCGCTGAGCGCCCTGGAGGCGGTGCAGCCCCCGACATGCTGAAAATAGGCGATCGTTACCTCTGTATCTATGGTGCAACAGGTGGTGGTCTTGGCGGTGGACACGCTGGCCGTATCCTTACTATGTGGAATAAGACTCTTGATCCTAAGTCGCCAGACTTCAAATGGAGTGAGGCCGTAGAGGTATGTGCCTCTGACGGTATGGAAGATCAAGATGCCATCGACCCAGGCCTTTTGTTAGATCCTACAACAGGTCGTCTTTGGGTAAGCTATGGTACCTATTTCGGAACCATCCGTCTGATTGAGCTCGACCCACAGACCGGTTTCCGCAAGAAAGGCAACAAGGAAAAGGATATCGCCATCGACTGTGAGGCTTCCGACCTGATATATCGCGACGGCTGGTACTATCTGCTGGGTACACACGGCACCTGCTGCGACGGTGTTAACTCTACCTATAATATAGTAGTAGGCCGTTCACGCAACGTTGAAGGCCCATATATCGACAATGTTGGTCGTGACATGTACCACGGAGGCGGTAAGATGGTGATTGCAGCAGAACAGCGTGCCTGTGGAGCCGGACACTTCGGTCGTTACATCATCGACGAGGGTGTGGAGGTGATGTCATTCCACTGGGAGGCCGACTTTGAGCAGAGCGGTCGTTCGGTATTGGCCGTACGTCCTATCGTCTGGAAGAACGGCTGGCCTGTAGCTGGCGACAACTTCAAGGGCGGCAACTTTGCCATTGAGTCAGAGCGCCGTGGCTATGCACTGGAGCTTACTGTCGACTTTGTCCGTATGAAGCAGGAGCGCCAGGGTTGGTTCAACCGCAACCAGATGCAGCAGCCAGTAAAGCCCATCGCCAACCAGACACTCGCAGAGGTTATCGACACATGGCCCAAGGGCGACATTCCTGCCCGCATCGGCGACTACATGTACCGTCCACACCAGCGTTGGACTATCACCCCTGTTGACAGCGCAGGTGGTTATCTGAGCAATCCATACTTCAAGATTACCATCGAGGGCACTGAGCGTGCACTCGCTGCTACTGCCGATAAGGAGGTAACCACTGTTCCAGCCTATACCGGCGCTGACGAACAGCTCTGGCGTATCGAGCAGCTCACTGATGGCACCTACCGCATCATGCCGAAGGCCATCCCTGGTCAGCAGGGTATCAACAAGGAGTTCTGCCTTTATTCAGCAGGCGACTCTACTCCTACCCTTGCAAAATACGATTTCAATAGCGACAATTCCAAGTGGAATTTCAAAAAGCACTAAAATAATAAATCCCTGCCGATTGGCAGGGATTTATTATTTAAAACTCAAGTATCATCGTCTGGCGAGCTTTTAGCTCTTGATTTTTCGATAAATCAAAATATCTGTTTGTCAGGATATCCTTGGCCTTGGCGGTCTTGCCGATGACTTCGGCATAGCGCTTGACATCGAATGTTGCAGACTTTGAAGTTCCGTTCAGAATGGTCAGCGCTGTCTTGCTCTGATACTGTCGGGCAATGACGTAGATACCATTAAATGGAGTGAACTGTGTCTGCTTACCCTTAATGATGACATCATTACCCTGACGCCAGTGGAGAAGACGTGAGAGCCAAGAGAACATAGCCTGCTCAGACTTAGAGCGTCCCTCTTTAGTAAAGCAGTTATGTGCATCACCTGGGAATCCGCCTGGGAAGTCTTTACGAACGTTTCCGTCTGTCACCTCCTTAGTTCCGTTCATCAGCACCTCAGTACCATAATAGAGCTGTGGAATGCGGTTAACAGTAAGCAAGAGAGCCAAGGCCTGCTTCAATGCAAGAGTATCCTTACCATTACCAAGGAAGCGGTCGGTATCGTGATTCTCGATGAATGCCATCACGCTCGATGGATTTGGATAAAGATAATCGTAAACAAACGAGTTATAGAGGCGGTTAAAGCCGTTCCACCAGCCATCGGTCTCTTCGTTCTTGGCCTGATTCAGCTTGTCGAAGAATGAGAAGTCCATAACGGTCTTGAGATAGGTGTTGGTTAATGGGTGTTGGGTGTTGGTGGATGGTGTTATCTTAGAGTCCTTCTGCCAGGCGGCAGTATAGGCAGGCTCTGTAACCCAAGTCTCGCCAACGGTATTGAAGTTAGGATACTCCACATCAAGTTCCTTAAGCCACTGAGCCATAGCGTCAGCGTAGGCATAAGGATAGGTATCCATACGGATGCCATCTATGCCAACAGTCTCAATCCACCATATAGAATTCTGGATGAGATAACGCATCAGGTGAGGATTATGCTGATTGAGGTCGGGCATGCTTGGAACAAACCATCCCTCTACAGTCTCCTTGAGGTCAATCTCCGAAGCGTATGGATCAACAACCGGTGTAAGCTTATAGCTTGTCTGCAGATAAGCGCTCTTTGCAGGCTCAGAGCCATCGGCATTAGCTGTAAAGCCTGTCATAGGATCACGACCGCTCTGCTTCTCTGTAAGCCACTCAGGAGTATTAAGCCAGTCCTTGCTGGGCATATCGGTAGTCCAAGGATGCTCAAAGCCGCTGTGATTAAAGATCATATCCATCACAATCTTCAGGCCCTTCTTATGAGCCTCATCGCAGAGGCGTTTATAGTCCTCGTTTGAGCCAAAGCGTGGGTCTACCTTATAATAATTAGTAGTAGCATAGCCATGATAGGTAGAATAGCCGTTCTTTGAGTCGGGTGAATCATTCTCGAGAACAGGTGTGAACCAAAGGGCTGTGACACCTAACTCCTTGAAATAGTCGAGATGCTCACGGATACCATTCAGGTCGCCACCATGACGCAGACTGGGTTTTGTGCGATCCTCCACATAGTTGCGCATACCCTTTATCTGCTTGGGATGGTTGGCACCCTGAGCAAAACGGTCGGGCATAAGCATGTAGAGCACATCGGCATTGGTAAAGCCCATACGCTTATCACCACTCATCTCGCGCTGCTTAAGCTGGTACTGCACTTTGGTCTTACCGAAGTTCAGTGTCATCATGCCGGGCTTGGCATCACGCAGATTCATGTAGATTAGCAGATAGTTGGGCGAGTCGAGGCGCACCAGACTGTCGATAACCACACCAGGATAGTCGGTTGTTACACTTGCAACATCGCGGATGCCTTTTCCGTACACCATCAGCTGCACCTGCGGGTTCTTCATTCCTACATACCAGTCGGTGGGTTCGATACGGTCAATAACGGTCTTTTTTGCTGCACTCATTGATAAAACGTTTGCCATCAGGATGGCGGTTACTAATAAGATTCGTTTCATTGTTGTTCTTAGTTTATTCTCTGTTTCTGCTGCAAAGATAGGCATTTTACCGGCACGTTATTCACATCACAAATAAAATCCCACAGACAACAGGGAGCAAACGATTGCACAAACCTATCCCTTATACTCAGTAGGCGTTACACCGAACTGCTTTTTGAATACAACCGAGAAGTGACTCTGGGTACTGAATCCTGTCATGTCGGCAATCTCGGCGACCGTATGTTTGCCACCCTTCAACAACTCAGCTGCACGATTCAGTTTATAGGTACGGAAGAAATTACTGGGCGTTTCACCCGTCAGGCCCTTTATCTTATAATAAAGTTTGGTACGCGAGATATAGAGCATCTTAGTGATACGAGTGACATCGAGTTCAGAGTTCGACAGTTCTTCCTCCATCAGCTTATATAGTTCCTCCATAAAGTGCTTATCTTGCTCGGACAGGGCATTATCCACGCCTTCGTCTTCGGTAGTAGTGGCCTTAGCAAGCAACTTACGCACCCGGTCGCGGTTCTTAAGTTGCGACTGGATGAGTGCTGAGAGCACAGCCGGTTCGAAAGGTTTAGTGACATAAGCATCGGCTCCCACATTCAGGCCCTCCACCTGGTTCTCGGCTGTTATCTTTGCCGTTACAAGGATGACGGGGATATGACTCAGTTGGATATCCTGTTTGATCTCCTGACACAGTTGGTAGCCATCCTTACCTGGCATGGCCACATCGCTCAGCACGATATTCGGTTCCTCTGCACGCATCTCCTCCAGGGCTGTATCTGCATCGAGACAGGTTATCAAGCGATAATCATTAGAGAAGAGCAGACGCATGTAGTTGATAATCTCTGTATCATCGTCGACGATGAGAATCGTGGGACGAGAGTCGTCTGTTTGCAATTGAACATTGACCATTGAACATTGAACATTCACTGACTGTGGCATATCAACGATACGGTAGTCAGCTACGCCGTCGCCTTCCAATGGGCGGCGTTCCTCCTCGGTATAAGCCTGTTCGTTCATCGGATACACCAGTGTAAACACGGCTCCAGTACCTTCCTCACGATTTCCTGCAGTAAGACTGCCGTGATGCAACTCTGCCAGACGGCGCGCATAGTACAAGCCGATACCTGTTCCCCAGTTCACAACAGCTTTGGTTTGATTATCCAGCTGGTAATAGCGTTTGAAGATGTTCTCACATTGCTCCTCTGGTATTCCCTTTCCTGTATCTGCTACGCTCACTTTTACTTTATTGTCTACAACATCCAATTGCACATCAATCCTACCCCCACGTGGCGTAAACTTTAGCGCATTCGACAACAGGTTGCTGACTATCTTTTCCAGTTTATCGCCATCAGTCCATGCCATCAGCTGGTCTTCCATGCCGAACCGGTTCAGCGTCAGTCCTTTCTCTTTGGCATTAAACTCGAACGTATCACAGATGTCGTTCATCAGTTTCACCACATCTATCTGTTCCACACTTAGGCGTAGACTGTCGTTCTCCAGCTTATTAAAGTCCATCAACTGGTTCACAAGCTTAAACATGCGCTGTATGCTACGCTGGGCAATACTGAGCAGACTACGTTCTTCGCCATCAATAGAATCGCTCTTAGCCAACTGTCCCACAGGACCGGCAATCATCGTTAATGGGGTACGGAACTCATGAGCGATATTGGCAAAGAAACTCATATTCATCTGGTTGGTACGCAGTTCCTGCTCCTTCTCCATCTGTGCCTGACGGGCAGCACGGCGTGCAGCCACCACACGACGAGCATTGCGATAGAGATAGTAGACAATAGCTGCTGCCAAAGTCAGATAGATGAGCCATGCCCACCACGAGAACGCCGGCGCTGGTTCAACAATCACACTTATCTTGCGCTCATCGCTGGTTGCTTCGTCACTGGCACTGTCGGATGTACGCACTCGGAAAGTATAGTGCCCCGATGGCAGATTGGCATAGCCGGCAGCATGACGATTTCCTGCATCTATCCAGTCGCTGTCAAATCCATCAAGCTTATAATAATAATGTACACGTTCGTATTCACCAAAGTCGAGTGCCGTATATGAAATGCTGAAACTGTTCTGACTATGCTCTAAGCGGATTTCACTGCAACTGTCGAGCATGGCCTCTATAGGACCGTCAGCCATGGGGCGAACCAGCTGATTGTGGATTTTCAAATCACAAAACTTCAGCGGGAGCTTTCGCAATGTGTCTATCTCGGCAGGATTGAACATGGTTACACCATCTGATCCGCCAAACACCAGACTACCGTTAGGCAGTCGGCACGAAGCACGGTCGCAGAACTCATCGCCAGCCAGTCCGTCGGCCTTATACAGTGCAGTAATACTGCCTGTCTTAGCATCCAGTCGGTTCAGACCTTTCATGGTGCTTATCCACAGATTGCCTTGCAGGTCTTCCTCGATGGCCCCAACATCCGAACACGACAGTCCTGCGATGCGTTTCATCTGGTTAGTCTGTAGGTTGTAGCACAACAGACCGTTGCTCACTGTACCTATCCACACGTTGCCGTGCTTATCCTGGTGCATATCGGTAGGGATATACACACTCTTACGGATGCATCGCTGCATATCGGGTATCTCCTGCTGACTCAGTTTTCCTGTCTTCGGGTTCATTTTCATAATCTGCTGATAGAAAGCCGAAATGAGCATGGTGCCATCGTTAAGTTTCAACAGCGATGGGATGAAAGTAAAGTCTACATTGAATGCCTGTTTAGCTTCAGGCTGATTAGCACCAGGCCGGAAGGCCATAATGTAGGTTGAACTGGTTGATGCCCACACTGTTCCATCGTCGGTCTGTTCAAAGTCCATCGTTGCCCACACAGGCCACTGCCCCAATATATTCAGTCGGGTACCATCATACTGGCATTTCATCACGATGTTAGTGGTAGACAGCCATAACAGTCCGTCGCGATCGCAGAATAAATGGGTAATAGCATTCTTCTCACCAACAGGCAGGCCAGCCATGTCTATCCGCTCAGCTTTCTGGGTGGTTGAGTGATACACAAACAGTCCTTTCCTCAGTGTTGATACCCATAGATTCTCTTGTTTGTCCATTGCTACAGCAAGAACCGATGAGTTCTCTATCACACGGTTAAGATAGTTGTCGCTGCCGCCGAATTTCTCTTTATAGTAATAATCGGCAAATATACCCTTATCGTATGTGCCTAACCATATATTCTTACGCGAATCCTGGAATATCTTGGTAACATATGCATCAGGCACAGGCAATGTAAAGTTGGCATCGTCCTGACCACGCAGCGTATGGGTCAGCAGATTCAATTCAAACAGACCGTTGCGCGATGTGCTCAGCAGTATGGTGTTGTTCTCCAGCAGGCAGGCAGCCTGTAGCACACTGCCATGGGCTGTAAGCCTATCCATCATCTCACTACTCAGTGGGATGGGCTGTTGCGATTTCGTATCAAACAGCAGCAAAGTACCATTACCCGATGCCAATATCAGCCCATTAGGCAATAGTTCAAAGAAGTATAATCCAAGGTGATTATGATCCTTTATTTCCTTTTTGAGTTTAAACGTCTCACCACTATATATCAGCAGATTGTCAGAACCGGCCAACAGGATGTCGTCGGCAGCATCAATAAAACAGTCGCCCCACGACTGGTTGGTCATGGTACGGTTTATCTTAGACAGGAAAATGTTATGCTGCTCGTCATACTGAAGCAACTCCATCCCATTATACACAAACACGCGCCCTTTTTTATCCATCAACAGTTTCCGGGCGTTACGGTTACCCGTCTGCATAGGTATATTTTCAAAGTTGTCATACTTAGTATACCGGCACACGCCATTCACCGTGGCCACCCACAAGCGCCCCTTCTTATCACACAACAGACTCTGTATCTGGTTGTCGGGCAGTCCTAATGAGTCGTATGTACAAAAATATTGGTGATACTCATGCCCGTTGTATCGGTTCAGTCCGCGGAACGTACCTATCCACAACTGCCCGGCAGCATCTTCTGCTATACACTGCACACGGGAGTTCGACAATTCCTGAGCTACAACCAAGTCGTGTTCCTCATCTTTATCAAGATTAGCATTAGCCGTTCCCTGATGCTGACAACCCAGCATCATCATAGCGCAAACCACAGAGGTAAAGACTGATAAAAAAGGTTTCATTTTAGTCAATATTGTTGTAATTTGCTGCAAAGATAAGAAAAAAGTAAAAAGTAAAGAGGTAAAAAGGTAAAAAAGTAAAGAAGCAAAGGAGTTAAAAAGCAAAAAATGAACGAATAAGACAACTTTTAAACAAAATGAAAAACAACCATCACGATTTGAACAAAGCAGAAAAACGAAAAACAGAATAAAAAAACTCCTTTTAATAATAAATAATACTTTTGCAACCGAATTTGAAACCAAAGTTTATTTCTAACAATTAACTCAAAACAATTAAATCTCAATGAAAAAGAGCAGTATTTTAATGATGTTGATGGCATTGTTCATGTCAGTAACATCTTTCGCCCAAGGAATTAAGGGCACTGTGATCGACGAAAACGGAGAGCCAGTCATTGGCGCCACCGTTGCCGAAAAAAGTAATCCAAAGAATGCTACCATCACCGACTTTGATGGTAACTTCACGGTTAACGTCAATGCGGGTAAGATGATTCTGATTACCTACATCGGCTACGAGACACAGGAAGCTGCCGCTAAAAACGGCATGACCATCAAACTTAGACCCGACAACAAAGTGCTCGACGAAGTGGTTGTTGTTGGTTATGGTGTACAGAAAAAAAGTTCTGTTACAGGTGCCATCTCTCAGGTAAAGCCCGAAGATATGGAGAACCGCACCATTGCCAACGCACAACAGGCTTTGCAGGGTAAGACCTCTGGTGTACAGATTATCCAGTCGAGTGCAGCCCCTGGTTCATCGCCTACTATACGCGTACGCGGATATTCCTCTAATTCAAGTTCTGAACCTCTCTACGTTGTCGATGGTGTACGTCTGAGCAATATCAGCGGTATCGACCCAAGCACCATTGCTTCGATGGAGATTCTGAAGGATGCTGCCTCTGCCGCCATCTACGGTGCCGAGGCTGGTAATGGTGTAGTACTTATCACCACTAAGAAAGGTAAGCCCGGACAGGGAAAGATCTCTTACGACTTTATGTTTACCGACGAGAGTCTGGCTCGCATCCCAAAGATGCTGAACTCAGAGCAGTATATCCAGTATATGGACGAGGGTAACATCTTTACAAAGGATTACCTGCTTAAGAACTGGGACGGTGTGACTAATACAGCCTGGACCGATGTTGCTTTCAATCACGGTCACATGCAGAAGCACGCCCTTTCATTCACCGGTGGTAACGAGCGTGGCAACTACTACCTCTCGCTCGCATACCTTAATAATAATGGTATCGTTAAGGGCGACGCTGATGTGTACAAGCGCCTCACTGCAACCATTAACTCTGAATATAAGATTAAGGACTGGTTGAAGGTTGGAACTACCAACCAGATTGAGAAATACGATGTACGCTCTGTATCTTCAAACAATGAGTACGGATCACTGCTCACATCCATCCTGATGCTTGATCCTCTTACACCCGACACATACACAGCCGAGAACCTGCCTTACCAGATGGTAAATGCTCAGGCCAACGGCAAACAGCTGCTTCAGGACGAGAACGGTAACTACTATGCAGTATCAAAGTTCTATGCCGGCGAGCAGTATCACCCTATGATTATGCGTGACAACGGTCTGTCGAAGAATCAGGGATTCAATATCAACGGTTCTATCTACGGTGACTTTACTCCTGCAAAGGGGCTCACCATCACTTCTCGTTTCGGTTATCGCCTGGCAGGTTCAAACAATAGCAGTACCAGTCTGCCATTCTATGGCAACGGTGTACAGAGCCGCGACTTCCTCGACTTCAGCGCAGGTTCTTCTACCTCTATCTACTATCAGTGGGAGAATTTTGCAAACTACATGAAGACTTTCGGCGGACACACCGTTACAGCCATGGTTGGTATGTCGTTCCAGAAGTCATCAAGCAATAATGTCAATGGCTCACTGACAGCCAATGGCGAAGATGCCTTGAAGAAGAACGACCCACTGTTCTACTATCTGAACTATGCCAACGCATCGGCTACCAAGGGTGTAAGCGGCGAGACTAACGAGAGCACCAAGTACTCATACTTCGGTCGTCTCTCTTACGACTTCATGGGCCGTTATCTGCTGCAGGCTTCGTTGCGTGCTGATGCTGCCGACCTGTCGAAGCTCTCTAAGAAAACCCGTTGGGGCTATTTCCCAGCTGTATCAGTAGGTTGGACACTGAGCGAAGAGAAATTCTTTGCACCGCTCAAGAGCTGGTTCGACAGTCTGAAGTTCCGTGCCAGCTGGGGCCAGAATGGTAGTCTCTCGGCACTGGGCGGCTACAGCTATAGTACCGACATGGCACTGGGCGGACTCTATCCTTTCTCTTCAGGCATCAACTACACACAGGCCGCAGCCCCTTCAACCATGGGTAACGACGATTTGAAGTGGGAGACCTCTGAGCAGCTGAACTTCGGTTTCGATGGCATTCTGCTGGGTGGTCGCATGACCTTCGGTGTCGACTACTTCATTAAGAAGACCAAGGACCTGCTGGTATGGGGTACCACACCTTCACTCATCATCGGCGGCAGCACTTCACCTATGAATGCCGGTAACGTAGAAAACAAGGGTTTCGAGTTTGAACTTGGCTGGCGCGACCACATCGGCGATTTCAACTACAGCATCCGCGGTAACCTCTCTACCCTGAGCAACAAGGTAACATACATCGATCCATCTATCACACGTCTGAGCGGTAGCAACTTCCACACTTACACCATTACCTACTTCGAGAAGGGCTATCCCGTTTACTACTTCCGCGGCTATAAGTTTGCCGGTATCGACAGTGAAACCGGAAATCCTTTGTTCGAGGATCTGGATGACGACGGCAAAGTATCTGACGGCGACCTGACCTGCATTGGTGACGCCATCCCCGACTTCACCTATGGTATCACCCTCACAGCTGCCTATAAGGGCATCGACCTGACTGTATTCGGAACAGGTTCATACGGCAATCAGATTTTCAACTGTATCAACCGTCCTGACTACGCAGCTTCAAACCGTCTGAAAGAAGTGTTCTACGATAACCGTTGGACTGCTGAGAACAAAAACGGTACTGTGCCTCGCGCAGGTGCTAACAATATGGACAAATACGCTTGCTCAAGCGCCATGGTTTACGATGGCAGTTTCTTCAAAATCAAGCAGATTCAGCTGGGATACACACTGCCCAAGAGCCTGATCAATAAGGTATTCCTGAGCCACGCTCGTATCTATGCTTCACTCGACGACTTCTTCACCTTCTCAAAGTATCCAGGCTTCGATCCCGAGGCTGCCACCAACGCTACCTCGGGTATGGGTATCGACAAGGGCGGCTATCCAACCTCAAAGAAGGTTGTACTTGGTCTAAACATCGAATTCTAAAGAAAATGCAAAATGTAAGAATCTAAAAAGAATACAGTTATGAAAAAGAATCTATTATATATCGCCATGTTGGCCATTTCATCGCTCAGCTTCAGCAGCTGCGACAGCGAGCTCGACATTGCCAAGCACGGCAACCTGGGAAGCATGGAAGACTTCTACACCAACGACGAAAACACCATGCAGGCCACCTCTTCACTCTATCTGCAGATGCGCAGCCTTCACTACAACTGGTTTATGACCAAGAACTGCCTGTCGGACGATGTTTGGAGTGGTGGAGGTTCTCGCGGCGACAATGCCGAAATGGAGAAACTCAACGAGTACACCTTCGGCACCGACCACGGTATGATTCAGAGTCTCTATTCGGGTCTCTATGGCGTCATCTACAAAGCTAATCTGATTATCGACAAGGTACAAGGCGACACCCCTGTTATGAAGCGTGCCATCAACGAGGCAAAGGTGTTCCGTGCATGGGCTTCGTTCGAGCTGGTAACACTCTTTGGCACAGCCCCTGTAGTTGACCATCTGCTGGAGCCAGGCGAGTATCGCTTAGCCAACAGCGACCCTGCTGAGATGTGGGCACTCGTGGAGAGTGATCTGAACGAGGCCATCAACAGTGGAACTCTTCCATCAAAGAGCGACGTGAACGATGCCGAGGGTGGTATCCGTATCACCAAGGAGACGGCTCAGGCTTTCTTAGGAAAGGCTTATCTCTTCGAAGGTAAGAACAGTGAAGCAGCTGCCATGCTCGACAACGTGATTAACTCTGGTAAATATGCCCTCTATCAGGGCGAGTACGATGCTCAGTTCCATGCTGCAGCCAACAACAACTGCGAGTCGGTATTCGAACTGCAGAAGCGTAACGATACCGAGCAGATGTGGAGCCAGTTCGACATGGGGCTGTTGATGCAGGGCTGGCGTACCGACAAGATGAACTACAGCGGTCAGGCAGCTGCCGTGATTGCTCAGGGCACCTATGGATTCATGAACCCACGCAAATCTCTCTACGATGCTTTCGTGGCTTGGGAGGGTGCCAACGGCTACCGTCTCAACAAGACCATGATGACCTACGACCAGCTGAAGGCTTTCGGTGTTACTATCCAGACGGGTGCCTTGGTATATGGTTGCGAGGGTTACTTCATGTGGAAGAACCAGTCGCTGAAGGAGGACTGTGTTGTCGATCAGTCATTCTTCCAGGGTGTCCAGTTCACCAACTTGAAGATTATGCGCTATGCTGAGGTTCTGCTGTTGGCTGCCGAGGCTCATCTGCAGGCAGGCAACACCAGCAAGGCACTCGATTATATCAATCAGATTCGTACTCGTGCCAAGGAGGCTCCTCTGTCAAGCGTTTCACTGAGTGATATCAAGACCGAGAAGCGCCTGGAGCTCTGCAACGAGAGCGTACGTTTCCAGGATCTGGTTCGCTGGGGCGACGCAGAGTCGGCACTGGGTCAGCAGGGTAAGGAAATACCAGCCTTCGGTACCGATGGTGTACAGTGGCTCTTCAAGAACGACAAGTATGGTTTCCAGGAGAAGCACAAGCTGCTACCTATCCCTCTGAAGGAAACCGAACTCAACCCCAATATGACTCAAAACACAGGATGGTAAACTGGAAAGGTGAAAAAGTAAAAAAGTGAAAAAGTAAAAAAGAACAATATGAAAACATTTAAATATATACTGATGTTGCTGGCGATGATAGGCTTCACAGCTTGCGACAGCGACTCTATCGAAGGTCTGAAGGGGGAGTTTAGCGACATTACCTTCTGCAACTTCAATTCGGGCAATGTTCTGCCCACTGAGAAAATCGGTAAAGGTGTCAAGGCTCTTAACGTCCAGTTGGCCGACGCAACAGGCAATAACCTTTCGCTCCGCTTCGGTAGCAAGGAGTGGATTCTTGGCGAAGGCACATTCCTGGCAGTTTCTGAAGTAAGTGCTGACGGCACATACGCCGGAACTGTGAATGGTGCTGCTATCAACGAGGGTAACATTGACGTCAGCTTTGTTGACGGAACTTACTTCATCAGCGGACTGGTGAAGACTGCCGACGGTAAGCAGTATAAGCCATACTACAAGGGCGCACTGACCTTCATCGTAGGCGAGGACGATCCAGAGCCAAGCGGCTACACCATGAGCATCCAGACCAGCACTGTTGAGATTATGGACTGGACAACATGGCAGACAACATCTTACCCAGACGTAACAAAGTACTCTATTACCATCTGCGATCCTAACGGCGCACAGGTAGCTTACTTCGATGTTATCAACGGCAACGACAAGAAGGCCGACCAGCTCACAGGCAGCTACACCATCGTTGGCGACGCTCACGATGCAATGCAGATAAGCGCTGGTTACTCAATGCCCGACTATGGTATGGCTGGAGGTTCAAGCTTTGTAGATGCAGCAGGAGCTACTCAGTACCTCACTGGTGGCGGTACTGTAGAGATTACCACAGCTACAGGTATCGACGGCAGCACACTCTACTCGTTCAAGGGCACAGGTGTTGGTACAACCGACATCACTGGTGCTACCGGTAGCGGTTCATTCAACATTATGTTCGTATCATTCGTTGATGTTAAGGGTACTATTGTAAGAGACATGGTTATCGACAGCCAGATTCTTGGCACTCAGATGAAGTATTCTATCTACCTGCCAGAGGGATGGGACGGTCAGACCACTATGCCAGTCATCTACCTGCTACATGGCGCTGGTGACGATCAGAACTCTTGGCTCGACAAAGGTAACATGGCTGCACTCACAAGTACTGCCATCGAGAATGGCGAACTTGGCAAGGTAGCAGTTGTAACTCCCGATGCTCAGCTTACATTCTACTGCAACGAGTACGAGAATTATTTCTTCGAGGAGCTTGTTCCTGCTATCGAGGGTATGTTCAACGTAGGTAAGGACAAGTCAAAGCGCGCTGTCGGCGGTTTGTCGATGGGTGGTTTCGGAACTCTCTACTATGCTGTTAAGCATCCTGAGATGTTCTGCTGCGCTTACGCTATGAGCCCAGCCGTTTATATCGACGGCATGCCAAACCTATTCGAGCTCTATCCTGCTGCCAATATAGCAGAACTGCCCGACCTTACTCAGGAGGTAGGCACAGAGGACGCAGTTGTTTATTCTATGAATCCTTGGTTGGCAGGCACTATCCAGCCTCTCGGTCTGGCTAACTATGAGTACATCGAGCGCCCAGGTGTTCACGACTGGAAGTTCTGGAAGGAGTGCTATCCCAAATTTTTGACTAAACTTGGTAAATATTTTAAATAAATGTTGTATATTTGCAGCGGACAACAGGATTTATAGGGAAAAAGTCCTTATGTCCTGTAGTCCGTTGTTAAAAAAATAATAATAATGAAGAAACTATTGCTTATTGTTGCCCTCTGCCTGATGGGTATGGCAGCCCACGCTCAGCAGAACCTGAGCTGGGGACAGGGCCCACAGGTGGCCTCACCCGATGTACATGCCGACAACAGTGTTACATTCAACCTTATTGCCCCTGAGGCCAAGAAGGTACAGATTACCGGCGACATGCTGCCTACTAAGAAGGTAGAGTTCGCAGGTAACACCTACGACACTCCAGGCGTGGTAGATCTGGTAAAGAATGAGAAGGGCGTGTGGAGTTATACCACAGAGCCTCTGAAGCCCGAGCTCTACACCTACAATATGATTGTTGACGGTGTAAAGATTATCGATCCTCTGAACGTTTACAACATTCGCGACATCAACAATCTGTTCAGCGTACTGCTCATCGGTGGCGACCAGCGTACTGATCTGTACAAGGTTAACAAGGTGTCTCATGGCACAGTAAGCAAAGTATGGTACGAGAGTCCTACTGCAGGAATTACACGCCGCCTCACCGTTTACACACCAGCCGGCTACGAGACCAGCGGCAAGGATTATCCTGTATTCTACCTGCTGCACGGTATCGGTGGCGATGAGAACGCTTGGAGCGAGCTGGGTCGTGCTGCACAGATTATGGATAACCTCATTGCTCAGGGCAAGGCCGAGCCAATGATTCTGGTTATGACCAACGGCAACATCTCTCAGGAGGCTTGCCCTGGTGAGACCAGCGAGGGCTTCAAGGTTCCAACCATGATGCTGCCAAAGACCATGGAGGGTAGCTTCGAGACAGCATTCCCCGATGTAGTGAAGTTCATTGAGAAGACATATCGTGTAAAGAAGGACAAGGCTCACCGTGCCATCGCAGGTCTGTCGATGGGTGGTTTCCACAGCCTGTTCATCAGTATCAACAATCCTGATATGTTCGGTTATGTAGGTCTGTTCTCTGCAGCTGTCGACCAGCAGCAGAACGGTCAGGGCGGATTCCCCAACATCTATGCCGACCGTAACGCTAAGATCGACAAGCTGTTCAGCAAGAACCCCAAACTCTTCTGGATTGGTATTGGTAAGACCGACTTCCTGATCAAGAACAACAACGATCTGCGTGCTTATCTGGATTCTAAGAAGCACAAGTACACTTATATGGAGACCGATGGTGGTCACATCTGGCGCAACTGGCGTATCTATCTCTCAGAGTTCACTCCATTATTGTTTAAGTAATAGTTTATGAAGAAAAACGTTATTATGGTCTTGGCAGCAGCTGCACTCGTAGCTGGCTGCGCCACTGCCGACAAGCAAGCTCCTAAGAACACCATCAACCAGGAAGAGGTGATGTCGAAGCTTACCCTTGAAGACAAGGCTCACTTCGTCATCGGTACTGGTATGGCTGGTTTCTCGGGCAATGATGCCGTTATCGGCGCAACACGTAATCTGGTTCCTGGTGCCGCTGGTACCACTTACCCACTCGACTCGATGGGCATCCCTGCTGTAGTGCTGGCCGACGGTCCTGCCGGACTGCGTATCGACGCTAAGCGCGAGGGCGACTCAGCTACCTACTACTGCACTCACTTCCCCATCGGAACTCTGCTTGCCTCAACATGGAACACCCAGCTCATCGAGCAGGTGGGTCAGGCCATTGGTGAGGAGGTGAAGGAGTATGGTGCCGACGTGCTGTTGGCTCCTGCCCTCAACATCATGCGTAACCCTCTGTGCGGACGTAACTTCGAGTATTACTCTGAGGATCCTGTTGTAGCTGGTAAGACAGCTTCTGCTTATATCACCGGTGTTCAGAAGAACGACGTTGGTACCAGCATCAAGCACTTTGCCGCCAACAACCAGGAGACAAACCGCATGAACAATGATGCTCACATCTCTCAGCGCGCACTCCGTGAGATTTATCTCAAAGGCTTCGAGATTGCCATCAAGGAGAGTCAGCCTTGGACAGTAATGACATCTTATAACTATATCAATGGTGTTTACACTTCTGAGAGCAAAGACCTTGTTACCACCATTCTCCGCGATGAGTGGGGCTACCAGGGTACCGTTATGACCGACTGGTTTGGCGGTAAGGACGGTGCCAAGCAGATGTGGGCAGGCAACGATATGTTGCAGCCTGGTAAGGCCGAGCAGTTCGACAGCATCGTAGCAGGCGTTAAGAGCGGTAAACTGGCCGAGGCCGATCTCGACCGCAGTGTTCAGCGCATTCTGAACCTCATTGAGAAGAGCCCACGTTTCCAAGGCTACAAGTATAACAACAAGCCTGACCTGCAGGCTCACGCTGCCGTTACACGTCAGAGTGCTGCCGAGGGTATGGTTCTTATGAAAAATGGTGGTGTGCTGCCATTTGCTAAGAACATCAAGAATGTTGCCCTGTATGGTAACACCTCTTACGATTTCATCGCTGGTGGTACTGGTTCGGGTAATGTAAACCACGCTTATGTTGTTTCTCTGCTCGACGGACTGAAGAATGGTGGCTACACCGTTTCTGACGAGTTGAAGAACGCCTACACAACTTACGCAGCCGACTGTAAGGCCAAGGAAGAGGCTGAGATAGAGGCTGCTGCCAAGAAGGATCCAAAGAATGCAATGCTGCTGCGCGTCATGCCACGCCCATTGCCAGCTGAGAAGCAGTTCAGTGCCGACGAGTTGGCTAAGCAGGCTTCACAGGCTGATGTAGCAGTCATCACTCTTGGTCGTATCTCTGGTGAGTTTATGGACCGTAAGGCTGCCGACTTCAATCTGAGCGACTCTGAGCGCAAGCTCATCGAGCAGGTATGCGATGTATATCACAAGGCTGGCAAGCAGGTTGTAGTACTGCTCAACATCGGTGGTGTCATCGAGACTGCCACTTGGAAGGAACTGCCCGATGCTATCCTCTGTGCATGGCAGGCAGGTCAGGAAGGCGGCAACAGCGTTGTCGACGTTCTCAGCGGCAAGCAGTCGCCAAGCGGAAAGTTCACTATGACTTGGCCTATTAAGTTCACCGATGCCTACAGCTCAAAGAACTTCCCCATCGACCAGGATCCACGTATCGACATGATGAATCAGGGTCAGAAGGGCAACGTCAAGAATGTTGACTACACCGAGTACGAGGAAGATATCTACGTAGGTTACCGCTACTTCGACTCGTTCGAAGTTCCTGTAAGCTATCCATTCGGTTACGGCCTCAGCTATACCACATTCGACTATAGCGATGCCAAGATTACCGAGAAGGGCGATGCTTTCGAGATTAGCGTAACCGTTAAGAACACTGGTAAGCTTGAGGGCAAGGAGGTTGTAGAACTCTACATCTCAGCACCTGACAACAAGGCAGCCAACAAGCCAGTAAAGGAACTTAAGGCCTACGCTAAGACCAAGCTGCTGGCTCCCGACGAGACCGAGACCGTCGTAATGACTGTTAAGGCCGCCGATCTGGCATCATTCGACGAGGCCGCCTCAGCATGGGTAGTAGCCGCTGGCGAATACCAGTTCCTGGTAGGAGCCTCATCACAAGACATCAAGGCCACACTTAAGGCCACAGCCAAAGCCCAGCAGACCAAGGTTAACAACGTAATGAAGCCCCAGGGCACAATGAATCTCCTTAAGAGATAGATCCTAAACCAAATATAACTACTTCGCCGCCGATGAGTCTCTCCCCAGACCTCACCGGCGGTTAAATGTTAGGAATACCACATTCTGATTGTACATGAACTTATATTTCATATCAGCCATAGTATTAACTAAAGCAAGACCAAGTCCATCGCCATCCTCATTAAAGGAAACTGATTTCAGTATTGGATTAAAAGGCTTTCCATCGTCTTTGATCAGAACGGAAACTGTGTCTTTGTGGCAGACGATATGTACATCGAACAGATGCTTTTCAGGATCTTTGTTGACGGCATAGGTGACGATGTTATACATCAGTTCTTCGCAGCATAGATTGATCTGGAAAGATGTGGATGGTTCAATATCACAAGTTTCCAGAAAAGAAAGAATGTTTTCAAGAGCCTGCTGTACATCGTCATTATTATACCTTACCGAGAAATTCAGCGACTGGCCATCTTCTGCTTGAGGAATCAACGTCATCACCTCGGCATCGGGATTCTTATGGTGGATAACTAATGTTACAACCAAATAAATGCCCAACAGGAACAAACCTGAAACAGGGAATCCCCACCATAGCCATTCTGGTTTTACCCATGCCAGCAATCCGACAAATAGAACCATACAACCCATCTGGGCGATACTCGTCACTACGCTCAATGTCCAGTAACCTAAAATCTGATAAAGGATACGATAAACGACAGCCATAGCGTATGGAATCAGTATGAGAGAATAGATGCGTAAAGCATTCAGAAACATATCCTCTGACTGGACATTTTTGCTGGCAAAGAGCCACCCGATGCTTCCGGGTGTTATTAAGGCAAACAGTGTAATGACCAACAGACTCAAACAGACGTACTTCATTACCTTATTAGTGAGCAAACGCAGCCCTAAGATATCTTTTTCGCCTATCAATAGTCCGCCAATGGAATAAATCGAGGTCGCAATTCCGCCCAATACCATCTGCAAGATGATAAATAACTGGAAACAGATGGCCCATGCAAAGATTCCGTCAGTGCCTAAGCTGCTGAGGATGATGCTATTTATTGCATATGTGCTGACACCTAACAGCAATGTGTTAATGCCCATTGGAAATCCCATCTTAACACCTTTCAGAATATACTGGTGGCACTGCTTTAATTCCACCTGCCAATGATAGGAATTGTTGGTACTCTGGAAATGGCGGGAACAGAGCAGTAATGCCGTAACGCTTCCTATGATAGAAGCCCAGGCCGAGCCTTCTATTCCGGTTTTCAGGATAGCGATGAAAAGAATGTCGAAAAACAGGTTGACAAAGCTGCTTAGCAACACAGCCTTCATGACCAGCTTAGGATTGCCGTCGGTCTTGATGAAGTTAGTGATGGTCATGAAGAGAATCGTAATGGTGGAACCTAAAAGCATGATACGCAAATAGCGGAGCGACAGCGAATAGACGATAGGCGTATCGTTAGTGATAAAACTGGCTACCTGTGGACTGAAGAACAACAGCAGTGCGGAGAAGAAAACACCTACGGCAATAAGTCCAATAAGCGTAGAGGAGAAAACCTTGTTAGATGTCTGTGCATCACGCTCACCCAATGACCTCGCCACCAGCACAGTGCCGCCCATACCGAACAACATCATCAAAAAATTGAAGAAGATGACGACCGGCATAGTCAGATTGATGGCAGAGATAGCCTCAGGACCAATGAACTGGCTGACTACAATAGCATCTGTGGTCATCGCTATCTGAGAAGCCACCGACGCTAGAATCGACGCCCACATAAATTGGTGCAGCGCCTTGGCGATGAGGTAGCCTTTTTTCTTTCGTTCTTCTTTGCCTACCATAGTGTATTTCTTTATAACTTAAACGATACGGTAGCCATCACATTGCGTCCCTGTGCCTGATAGGGAACGTAAAACGAACCTCCGACGTAATAAGTCTTGTCGAACAGATTATCGCAATCAAGCGACAATTGGATTGCATCACGATAGGTGTACTTGAGACCTAAGTCAACGATTGCATTACCACTAAGGTCAAAATCCTCACTGTCTTTTATACGACTATTGGCTTTGTTTAGAGTCTTTGTACCGAATTTAAAACCAGCAGCCAACCACAGCAGATGCTTCCTGAAGTTCACTATACGCTTACTGCAGTTCAAGTTGGCGGTGAAAGCTGGTATGCTGTAAATTTTGTGATCTTTGTAATAATAGCCTTCAGCTTCTATCGGGCGCAAGTAAGTCATATTGGCATCAATACGGAACGAAGGAAGTTTAAAACTCAGTTCTGCCTCAGCACCAGCTACTTTCAGACTACCTGAGTTGATATACTTAGGCGTCGTAGGATCCGTACTTGGGTTATTCACTACGATATCCGTCAAATGGTTATAGAAGAGGTTAACATCGTAGTTGAGATGCCAGCTGTCTATCTTTCCCATGAAGTCAAGCTGGATAGCATTCATATATTCTGGCATAAGGTCCTCGCTACCGCGTGCTCCGTTAGAAGTATTATGACGTGTATAATATGGTGCATCGACAAAAGCTCGTGAATATGACAGTTTTGTACTGAATTTCTCATTGGGGAAGTAAATCAGAGCCACACGTGGTGAAAGAGCAGAGACATTATTTCCGTTGGCCCGGTACTTATTGTCAAATCGCAGACCTGCATTGAGAATGAATTGCGATGTAAAATAGTGCTTGCCTTGTATAAAAGCAGAAATACTTTTCTCACTGTCTACAAGTAACATATTCTTTTCTTCTGGATAAGTTGTCACAACCTTGGTATAATCCTCTCCCATAGTGTAATCATTGCTTGCCAGTTTGAAGTATTCGAATTGCGCGCCCACAAGTAGATTACCTTTCATGCTTCCAAGCGTATAATTAACATCGGCTTTTGTCATAGCACCAAACGTATATTCCTGATAATCCAAAAATTGCATCAATCCATGGTACAATTTCGTTTGGGGTTTGCCATCAATAATGATTACTTCACCATTACTGTTATATGCGTAACCCATTATCGAGTCGGAAACTGGTTGATAGTTTTGTACGGTATACCAGTCACCATAAGCTGAAACATTAAGGTTGACTATACCAAGCTCTTTGGTGTAACCCAGTTCCAGATGTTTCTCATTAATAGTGTTTCCTGGTTTAGCTCCATCCATGGTACGAAAAGCGTCATAGTCGTAAGTCTCTGCATACCAAGAATACTGTGGCACCTGTTTGCCATTCTTCAAATTGAACATGAAATTGAAATCCTTCAATTTCAATGTACAGCCAATATCATAAGATGGCTTCTCTTTATAGCCATTGATATAGGCATAGCCATCATGCTTGGTCATGGAGTAACCTGTAAGTTTAGGAATCTCTATTCTTTCACCCTCGGAAGAATAAAGAGAGGCCCATGCCATCACGTCGGCATCTAGCAGTGTGGTACCTGCGATAAAATCGGCACGGTGAGTGCCATACGAACCATAACCATACTTGCCCTTGACGCCATTCACCTCGTTTCCGTTCTTGGTGATAATATTCACTACGGCAGTCAAAGCTACGTTACCATACAGAGAAGAAGCAGGTCCGCGCAATACCTCAATATGGTCAATTTTCTCGGTACTGATAGCATAGTCGAGCTTACCGTTATTCGTTGTTCGCAAATTCAGGCGATGCCCGTTTTCCATTACCAGTATTTTTTCCTGATTAGATGTGTAGACGCCATGCATGGCTACGTTTGAAATGGCCCAGGCGGAGACTTCATTCAGTCCAGGCACATATGTTGCCAGTATCTGTCCCAGACTCTTGTTATTACTGAGCTGGTCAATCATTTCGCGGGTGATGACGGTTACGGGTACAGGTGCCTCGTTGATACTCTCAGCCTGACTCGAAGCCGTCGTTACGGTAGAGCTGCGTCCCGACTTTAGTAAGGCAATCATATCCTCAAAGCGGACAGGGTCCTGTACTGACGTATAATACGGATTGATACTCAACAGCGAACGGGCATATTTCTCTGAAGTATCCTTGTCATCTTGTGCAAGATAACAGATGGATACCAGTCGCAGGGCACTTTGACGCAGATTACCAGTGAAATCATTAAGATTCCCCTCCAGCAAATCTATGGCTTGGTCAAGCTGTCCTATCTGATAGGCTTCTTCTGCCTTAGTATAAATCTGACGAAGATCTTGCTTTTCCTGCGCTGATGCCATAAGAGGCATCAACATCATGCTCACTGTGAAAATATGACATAAATACTTTTTCATATCAATCAGGAATTATGTAATAAAACAATATCATTTATTTTTTCTATATATTCGCTACAATAACGTTCGTCAAGCATGGTGAAATGATCTGCCATGACAGGATAGATGCTTATATGGTGGGCAAGAGATTTCCATCTGTTTAGATCATCTTGTTTCTTCTTTTCAAACTCATTCTCGTTAATACGAATGGTTTTCAACTGCAAGGACAGATTTTCTGCCTGGAAATAAAGCACGTCGCCATCATATACAGGCATGCCATGGTCGTCTTTCAACACCTGCATTTGTCTCAAATGGTGGTTCCACTCCTTGAATTCTTCGATATCAGAGACCTCTTCTGGCGTCATGTCTGCTATTTCTGGTACATGTATATCCTGGGCAATGCCAGCAGCATTGGCAAAAGTATCAAACATGCATACCTTAGACATGTAGCCTGTCTTCTCATGCCAACGTACGGCACAACGATATGCCAATTCACCACCAAAGCTATGACCGATGAACATTTCGACGTTTACGTTTGGACGCATACAAGCTTCAAAGTAATCAAGATAGAACTTCACTACGTCTTGGTTACTTAGTTCTTGTTCGTTGAATAATGCCTCATAGTGGTCATCAATGGGCTCAATGACAAAGACTGAGTAGTGCTGACACAGCTTACTGATTAGCGGTTCCAACTTTTTATAATAAGTAAAACCTTGTATCAACACAATTGCAGGCTTGCTGGCATCATACCCCTCCCATTTTCCAATGGCCTGCTCATTGATCAGAATGCTTCTGATAGACTTGCTTCTCAGAATATCGTTGACCTTGATGTACAGACCTTCTCGATTGGCTTGATCGGCCATTTTTATGGCAGATAGTGAGGTTAAACCTGAAAAGGTTAAATCATCAGTAACACCGAAATCCTCTATGTTAAGAATCTCTTTGGCTATATCATAAAGCTTTTCTTCATCCTCGTTGGCAGGAAGTATATACTCGCCCTTGTTGATTCCGCTCATCAATTCATCAGACAATAACGCCTTTTTATCTATTTTACCGTTTGGCGTCATAGGCATCTTATCAATCTGAGTGAGCATTTGCGGTATCATGTGCTGAGGAAGCGAGATTCTCAGGTGATGGAGAATGGCTTGTGGATCTACAGATACCTCTGCACAATAAAAACCGACCAAGGTCTTGATGTCTCCTCGTTTAAATACAAGAACTGTAGCAGCAGTCACATAAGGGTATGTCATCATCTCATTTTCGATTTCACCAAGTTCAATTCTGAAACCATTGAATTTTATCTGACTGTCGGTTCTTCCAAGATAGATTAATTCACCTTTCTCGTTCCATCGGGCCATATCGCCGGTGTGATACATGGTCACTCCGTCAAGGAATGGGCATGCAGTAAACTGACTGGCTGTTTGGTCTGGTTGTCTCCAATACCCTCGTGACATCTGTCGACCTATCAGACAGAGTTCGCCAGGAATACCATGAGGAACAAGATGTCCCATATTATCTACAATCACCGACATACTATTAGGTACAGGACGGCCGATGGGAATAGTATTAACGTCTTTTTCCTGATTAACGATATGGTAGGAAGAACATACAGCAAATTCAGTAGGTCCATATTCATTGATCAGCTTCACGGAAGTCTTGCGCAACTGTTTCATTTTTTCACCACCCATAACCATATAACGGAGGGGAAGTTCAAAGCCGTTGATCATTTCCGTGCCTAACTGAGTGCTTATTGAAATGCCTGAAATGCGCTGTTCCTTGAAATATTGACACATACCTCCTGTGTCGAGGCGGAGTTCCGAAGATAAAATATGGACTTCTGCACCACAGGTCAGAGGCGGGAGCAAATCAAGCAAAGAGGCATCAAAACTGAAACTTGCATGCTCTGCACACCTATCCCCAAGTTTCAGTTCTTCCATTGGTACCAACCACTTAATCAACGCACAAAGACCTTTATGTTCCATCATAACGCCTTTAGGCTTACCAGTGGAGCCCGATGTATATATCATGTATGCCAATGAATAAGGATGACTATGGTTAATGGGAACAGGCTCACTATTAAAGTCTATATCGTCAATGAATAGCATCTTGTCATATAGTTTTCCTGTAAAGTTCTTTTCTATAGCCAACGAACTGGTACTTAGCAGGAGTTTAGCTTGTGCGTTATCCAATATATACGACAGATGTGCCTCCGGATACTCCGGGTCCAAAGGAACATAAGCACCACCAGCCTTGAAAACGCCCAAAACGGCTACAAGGAACTCTTTACATCTAGGTAACATGATGCCGACAAAATCGTCTTTGCCTATACCTTGATTGATAAGGACTTTTGCCAATATGCTTGATTGATCGTCAAGTTCCTGATATGTAATACTTCCCTGGCTGTCAACTACAGCAATAGCGTCAGGCGATATGGCAGCCTGTCTTTGGAACAAATCAACAAAGGTTTCCGATTGGTCGTATTCTATAGTTTCGCCTCTGCCCAATTCGAGCAACTCAGACTTCTCATCCGGACTGATTAGTTCTACATCACCGAGTGTAGCCGCGACAGCCATATTCAATAACACATTTCTAAAGGCTTTGACCATATGTCGCATGCCCTGAGAATTGTAGCGCTTTCCATCATACTCTAGGGTAACACGATAACTATCGGCTTCGGGCATGATAATAATGCTGATCGGGAATTTTGCAGTATCCAATGTTAAAGGAATCTGTGCCATATTCTCCCAAGGAGAGTTTTTCCCGATCTCGCCTTGGTAGATGAACATCAATTCAGCGTTCACTCGGTGACGTTCCACAATTTTGGTGTATGGATAGTAGTCCAGACTATAGCTTTTCTGGAGTTGCTTGTGTACCTCTTTTACAAAATCGGCAGTGGACTGTCCTTGCACTAATTCTGATGTGATGACGATAGGCATCGTCTTGACGAACATGCCTATGCACTGCTGAAGGTTGGCACCTGCGTCACGACCATTGCTGATGGTCAAATACAGCGGTTTCTCCTCTTTAAAAAGCCGTTTTACAAAGATAGCAAAGGCAGCATGCATAAAGCTGTTCACCGTGATGTTATTGACAGCACAGAAAGTATCAATCTGATGACTTGGCAGGCTGACTTCGATATTAGCAAAGTCGTCCCCGTCAGGTACTAAATAACTGGGGAGTGATATCGCGTTAGCACCAGCCAACAATTCGTCATACCACAATTCTGCTTCTTGTATCTTTTCTGTATTCTGAAGTTCTTCTTGCTCATAAAGTGCATAGTCGTAGGCCTGATAGCTCTCTTGCTTTAGAATATCTCCTTCATAAGCTCGCTTTAATTCATTTAAGAATACTTTTCCAGACAAGCCATCGAAGATAATATGATGGACATCAAAGAACAGATAGGTCTTGTAAGGTGTTTTAAGCACTTCAAGTCTGTAGAGTTGATTATCTAACAGATGGAACGGGAGAACGCGTTTTTGGAAGAAAGCATTCTCTGGCTCTTCACAGAGTTCGCTGACGATTACTTCTACCGGGTCCTCATCATTACGTTGTAGGACAACTTTGCCATCAACCTCAATGAGTTTGGATTTCAGATATGGATGCGCGTTGACGACCTTTTTCAAGGCATTAACCATGCGGTTCGCATCTGTTCCTTCGAAAGCATAGACAAAAGGAATGTTATATTGAGTGGTATCAGGATTCTTCTTCCATTCCAAATAAATTCCTAACTGGTTCTCCATCAACGGATAAAAAGCGCGTTGTTCAAAGACTTGCAGAGTGCTGTCAGAAGCCTTAGAAAGCAGAGAAGCTATAGCCCGAACCGTTGGTTGTTTCATAATCTCTACCATCTTCACATAGACTTCGAAACGCTTTTGTAGAAGTGCGCTCAGGCGCATAGCTGCCAACGACGATAATCCCCAATATATCAAGTTGTCGGTAACACCTATCTGGGTAGTTTTGAGCATCTCGGTAATGAGCTCAAGAACCTGCTTTTCCTTCTCAGTTTCAGGTGCTACTCGTGTCTCGCTCGTTATCGTTGGAACAGGAAGTGCCTTACGGTTAATCTTGCCATTTGGGGTCATTGGTAAGCTATCCAGTTGCATCATAGCCGTTGGAACCATGAAGGCTACTAGCTTTTCAGACAGGAAAGACTTCAGTTCGTCTGTTTCTATGGTAACACCGGCCTCTTTGGGCACATAGTACAGACACAGATTCTCAACGCCACCAATCTCTTTTACTTGCGCAATAGCCTGGCTGATAAGTGGATACTGAAGAGCTCGCAATTCTATTTCTTCGAGTTCTATACGTAAACCACGAAGCTTGACCTGATTGTCCATACGTCCCAGATATTCCAGATCTCCAGAATTCGTCCATCTCACAAGGTCGCCTGTTTTATAGCATCTCTGGCCTCTGAACATGGTGAATTTGCCTTTGTCTTTATCAGCAGGATGCAGATAGCCTCGGGCCACCCCCTCACCTAAGACAATAAGTTCGCCAACGGCACCTTGCGGTACAGGCTGGAGGTCGGAATTCACCACATAAAGCTGATAGTTGGGCAATGGACGACCAATCAGTGAACGTTGATAGTTCCCTTCCAGACGATAATATGACGTAAATACTGTACATTCCGTAGGCCCATAACCGTTGTATAAAGTATAAGATGACGGTGCTGTCATAGGCATCAGTTTCTCACCAGCAACCGTCAATACGCGAAGTGAATGATTTTCGATTGTCGTGGCAAATAGATGACCAACCTGCGTTGTCATGAATGCCACTGTAATACCTTGTTCCTCCATATAGTTGTTTAGCAGAGGAAGGTCAAGCCTCATGTCACTAGGTATGACATAAACACAAGATCCTGTAATTAAGGCTGGGAACAAATCCAACATGTGGCAATCGAATCCAAAGTTGGCATAAGCCATCACCCGGTCATCAGTTCTAAGCCCGACCTCTTTGGAATACCAGTAACAGAAATTGACGATACTATGTTGTTCAAGAACCACACCTTTAGGAAGGCCTGTTGAGCCAGATGTATAGAGAACAACATAGTGCTGGTCGGGTTGGGGGCCAACCAGTGTTGTCATAATCTCAGGAAGATTCTTCAGTTGTTCAGCTGTCCACACCTCACCTTTGAAATCTGGCAAGGCCTTGCTTACACGGTTTCCTTCTGAAAGAATGAGTCTGACACCAGCATCTTCACACATGAATTGTAGTCGGTTTGCCGGGAATTTGTAGTCAAGAGGCATATAAGCTGCTCCCATTTTCATGATAGCCAAAGGATAGACAACCATCAAATCGGAACGGTCAATCATCACACCAACCGTATCTTCTGGCTTAACATGATAACGGTCGGTCAAAAAGGCTGCCAAACGATCGGTAATAGAGTCCAGCTCTTGATAGGAATAACATTTATCCTTGAAAACCAATGCAGGTGCAGCTGCTTGCTCTTTTGCCTTTTTACAGAAAAGACTAACCAGTGTCTCGCTTTTATCGAAGAGCATTTCCTGCCCAGCGCCCAAGATGGCCATCTGGTCATATTCCTTAGTAGTCAACAAAGGTAAGTCAATTAGTCGGATAGTTTCGTTACCTATGAGTGTCAGTTGGCGTATAATCTGCTCATAACATTGAGCAAATTGCCTGATAAAGGACTCAGGATACCGGTTCTTCTGATAGTCTATGACCATCTGCAACTGCTGGGATTCCGGAAGAAGTTCCACAAAAAGGCACTTGCCTGTGGCATTACTCGTAAGTGATTGTGGATGAGATATATGCCCATCTAAAGTCAGTGCTGTTTGGAATCCTCCTTGATAGACAAAAAGAACATCGCTGTTAACATGACTGTTAAACGCACAAAGCTCGGCAAAAGAGAACAGGTCATGATTCATGCTGCCGAGTAGGATATCCTTCGTCTGTTGCAGCCATTCCCTAGTCGTCGTATTTTCATTCCATGAAGTGTGTACGGCGATGGTTTTCACCATCATGGCAATAGTCCTTTGCGTTTTGAGATCGTTTCTACCGTTATATACTGTAGCAAAAAGAGCCTCACGATTATGTGTAAATACACCAAGTAGATAGCCGAATGCTGCAGTGGTAAGCACCTGAGCAGTTATGCCCAATCTGCGGCAGGATTGTTCAATTGTTTCTTGGTCGATTGCAATCAGATGAACATTTTCGCCAATTGATACTTGTTCTGAGTTGTTATCAGGGATGGGCAACGATGTGACGTCAAGGGCGCCAAACACCTTTTTATTCCATTCAGCAGCCATGCTATAGCTTTCGGTAAGGCGCAAGTTTGCTTCTTCCTGAGCCACTTCAAACCCGCTCCAAGTCTCTTTTTGCAAGGCATTATTTTCATAAGCCGAACTTATATCCTGGAGCAATATCTGCATCGATGTACCATCAAAAATGATATGATGAAAATCAACAAATAGATATACGCTACCAGTTGTCTTCAAGATTCGAATACGGAATAGCTGATCGTTGAGCAGATGGAAAGGCTGTTCAAGTTGAGACTTCAACTTCATGAATTCAGCCTCGCTTATTATTTCGACTTGCTGGTGATATGGTTCCTCGTCATTACGACATTGGCGTGGATGACCCTCTTCATCAACAAACAATCGGGTTTTGACATAGGGATGTGCTTCGACAACAGCCTCACAGGCATGTGCTAACCGATTTGTATCTATATCATCGGCAAGTCTGAATAGTATGGCGTTGTTATAGAGCGTATTACCCTGTTGCGACATACATTCCACGTATATGCCTAACTGAGTCTGACTTAATGGATAGTCTTTTTGTTGGGCGTAACTTACTTGTTCTGTATGTTCACAGGCCTCAGCTATCTTCTTTGGCGTGCGATTCACATATATCAATCGGGAAGAAAGCGTGAGTTCCGGACATAGTGTCTGGACTTCCATCACCCTGATACTGTCGCCGCCAAGCTCAAAGAAATCGTCGTCAATACCGACATGGTCAATGTTTAGCGCCTTTTCAAAGGCTTCACAAAGTTGGCGCTCAACATTATTTGTAGGTGCAGAATATGGAGGTCGAACAATACTTTCTGTTTTATCGGAAGGAGCAGGCAGAGCTTTACGGTCTGTCTTCCCACTTGGAAGAAGAGGGAAGCTATCCATCCGCACAAAATATGCAGGAACCATATAAGCTGGCAACTTGGAGAGTAAATATTCACGGATAGTGTCTTCAGATACGTTGTCGGTGGCAATATAATAAGAGCACAAATACTGCCTGTCATTAGTGGTAAAGCCTTTAACAATAGCATTCTTGACACCAGAAACCTGCTTTATCACCATCTCAACCTCACCTGGTTCAACGCGCTGACCATTGATTTTTACCATCCAGTCTTTACGCTCAACATAAACAAGATTCCCGTCAGGTAGTTGACGGACGATGTCGCCTGTATGCAGCCATCCATATTTGAAAAGTTTCTCCGTGCTTATCGGGTCTTTATAATAACCGACTGCCAAATTTCCTTTCAGACAAAATTCACCTTCTTCACCCTGTGGAACTTCGTTTCCTTCTTCATCCATGATACAGTAATCTACATGGGGTCCTGGCTTTCCGATAGGTGTTGTCTTATATGACTTATCTACAACGAAAGTGGCACCGGCACCACAGGTCTCCGTCTGACCGTAATGGTTTATCAGTTTGAAATCCTCAAAATATATATTAGACAGACGCTCAGCACCAGTCATCACAAGTTTAAGGTCAGGAGACTTACTTTGGAAGTTGGCCAACACAGATGGTGGCAGGAATGTAAACTCTATGCAATGTTGTGCAAGATAGTTTTCTAATTGGTGGATGTCTTTGACTACTTCTGAATTAATGAGATGAATACATCCTCCCCGGTAAATGACACAGAAAAGAGAGCGACTTGCAATAAAAAAGAGGGGCATAGTCACTCCCATTATATAAAGATCTTGCTCTGCCAGCAGTTCATCCAAGGGGACAGGACTACCTAAAGAGCGGAAATTATGAAGCACACCTTTAGGGGCTCCTGTACTTCCTGATGTATAGAAAAGCGCATTGATGTCTTCTTCATTTGGAAGTACATAGTTTTCTGTAGGTGCGGTTTTCATCATTGCCTGAATGACATCTTCATCAATCAACAATGGTGATTCGCAATGCCCCATGATATAATCAATGCGGTCTTTGGGATATTTATCGCCCATGGGGACGATGGCATGTCCTGATAACCAGATACCGATTTCTGAAGCCAAGTACTCCACTGAAGTAGGCAGACAGATGCCTATAAATGAATGTGGAGGATAGTTTTTCTTCTGTAAGAAGCCAGCCACTCTACAGGCCATCGTAAAAAGCTCTTTATAAGTGGTCTGTCGTTGGCCATTTTGGTCAACGACAGCAACCTTGTCTTCATTCGTCTTAAATGAATCCAACAGCCTGAGGATGAACTTCGCTGTGTTTAATTGCGTCATTATTTAATAGGTATAGTAAATGTGAAGCTGGCGCCTTGGTTTTCTTCGGATTCAAATGTTATTTTTCCATGATGTTTGTTCTCAATGATATCACGCACAATATTCATACCAAGACCAGTTCCTTCGCCTATTGGTTTCGTTGTGAAGAAGTTCTCAAAGAGCTTTTGTTTCACTTCATCGTTCATACCAACTCCGTTATCAGTCATTGTGATGATACAGTTATTCTCTTGCTTGCTGACACTGATGGTTACCTCGGGGTTGTAATCAGAAGGAGCATCCTGCGATTTCTTCCATATTGAATAAAACGCATTGTTCATTATGTTAAGAACAGCACGGCTCAAGTCCTGCGGAATTACCATCATCTGAGGGATGCCTTCTTCGTATTGCTCATGGATGCTTGCATTGAAGCCTTTATGATTGGCACGCATGGCATGATAAGAGAGCCATACATACTCCTTGACGATTTTGCAGATATCTGTAGGGAGATACTCGTTCTCCTTGCCCCTTGAAACGAGTAGAATACCCTGAATGATGCTGATGGCACGTTCACCATGCTCTACAATCTTCGCCATATTCTCTTTCAGGTCAGCAACAATGTCTTCCAAATCCTCACGATCCTCTTCAGGCAGCTTGTCTTCGTTGTCTTCCACAATCTCCATCAGATCCTTCAGTAACTTGTCAGACATCTTGCTGAAATTGATTACGAAGTTGAGCGGATTCTGTATCTCATGGGCAATGCCTGCACTGAGAATACCTAACGAGGCCAGCTTTTCCTGCTTCTGTAATTGCTCCTTGAGTTGTTCGATTTGTTGTTCCATAAGTTTATTGTGTTATAGCGGGCAACGTAATAGTAAACTCGCAGAATTCGTCTTTAATTGATTTCACACTAATCTCGCCACCATAGTTCTGTATAATCTCATTACTGAGGTACAGACCTACACCAGAAGCCTCGCCTGTGGGCTTGGTGGTGAAGAATGGGTCGAATACCTTATTTATAATAGTCTCCTCGATACCGATACCATTATCATGTACAACGATATTGATGGTCTTACCATCACTGTCGATTTTTACTGATAACGTTGGAGTATAGCTGGTACGCTGAGCTTTCTTTACAAGGGCGTAGATAGAGTTTACAAAGAAACTCATGAACGACTTGCTTAACTGCTCTGGATTAGCCTTGATGACAATCTCCTGGGCCGGTATCTGGAAATCGACAACGATATGGTGTTCGGCAATTTCCTTGGCATAGTATTTCTCCAACATCTCCTTATCCTGTTTAAGGATGGCAGTAACTTCTGTATCCACAACACCTCCTGTACGGTCTTTCAGCATCTCTTCCATTGCTTTCAACGTACGAGTGGTGTTCTGACCATGTTCACCCACTTTCTGCAGATTACCGCCAAGCATCTCCAGCACATCCATCGTGTCTTCAAAGTTCTCCTCGTCCATGTTAGGCTTATCGTCTTCTATATTCGCCTTGACATCCTTGACAAGACCTTCAGAGAGTTTTGCAAAGTTATTAATGTAGTTCAGAGGGTTCAGGATACGGTCAATAAGTCCCTGTGTAAGTTTACCCACTGTAGCCATCTTCTCCAGTTTCACCACCTGATTAGTACGCTCCTGGACAAGCTGCTCAAGTCGGATCTTATCATTCTCGAGTTTACGAAGTCTTAACCTTACCATGAGATAGACAAGGGCCGACAAGATGATGAAATATACCATATACATGTACCATCGCTTGTAGAAAGGAGGAACGATGTGGAATTTGATGCTGACAATGTCAGATTTCCTATTCATTGCATCCTGTGCCTGAACTCTGAAGGTGTGATTACCATCAGGTATGTTATTGAACTTGGCGTGGGTATCGGCACTCCAAGCGCTCCACTGACCATTGTCCAGTTGATATCTATATAATGTAGTACCTACGATAGACTGATAGTTTAGCGAGAAGGTAAATGTCAGATTGTTCTCAGAAGAACTGAGATTCTGGAGCTTTTCAGGCATGGTGCCGAAACCTCCCCACAGGACGCTGTCGCTATTTAGTACGACAGAACGGATGAAAAGCTGTGGTTTTATGGATGACAACGGCTCTTTCGCCTTAGTGTTGATAATCGTAAGACCATTGTCATTGCCCAGCCATATCTCATCTTGGCGTGTGTAAATAGCTCGGATAGGCATCTCCTGTACAGGGAACAGCAGTTGGTCCAAATCGGAAAGTCTCTTGCCGTTCTTCCATTGGTAGAGTCGCTTACCCTCATTGTCCGTAAGCCAGGTAATACCATTGCCGTCAGCTACCGAAAGCAGTGGGTAGTGGAAGGGCTTAGTATCCTCTGCGCTGACAACGATTGCTTCTCCACCTATCAGCACAACTGTCTGCATCGTTTCTGACTTATTACCGGACTTATAGGGCAAGAACTTATCTGTGTTAGCTTTCTTGTAGAACACCTTTCCATATAGGCTCTGAGCCCAGATGGTGCCCTTGTTGTCTTTCAAAATCTTCTGGGCATTATCCATATTGCAGACTTTAAGGCGTTTTCCATCGGGTTGAATAATATACACGCCATCCGCTTCGCCGCTATAGATATAGGAACCATCTTCCAACATAGACATGGAGCCGACTATCGTAAGTCTTTGAACCTTACCGTCTGGATAGAGTCGGAAGATACCATCTTCGGTTGCAGCCAACAGACTGTTACTGCTTTTCTTCAGATCCCAACAAGCATGTGGTACTTGTGTAACCTTTACAAAGCGCCTTCCCTCCTGACGATAGAGACCGTCGTCGGTACCAGCATATATCTTACCTCCCATTTCGCTGATGGAGAGGACGGTGCCAACAAGTCCTTCATGAGTAGTAAAACGTGAGTAGGCTGAAGGTATCTGTAAAGCGACAACACCTTTGGCTGTGGCAGCCCATAGTTGATTGCGCCCATCGTACGACATATATACGATGTCGTTGGAACTGAGTCCATTGGCATCGGTAATCGTATAGAGTTCCTCGTTCTTATCGTTGAGGATGGCAATTCCCACATTTTTCTTGATGATAGCCTTAAATCCGTAGTTTAACGGTTCTTCCATTACGATGTCATCCTTGACAACGTTTTTCTCTCCTCTTTCGACGGCATCAACGTCTACAACGTCGAGCACGCCTATTTTGAGGACATCTTTGTCGACTTGTTTCCAAACCTTAACATCCTCACCTTCAACTTGGTATATGAAACCGTTATTGACAAGGAACCTAATTTTGCCATCGCGTTCGAAAATATCATTCACTTCGCCATTGAAGAGGTCTGGCTTTCCAATCCTCTTTAGCTCAACTTCACCGTTAGCTTTACGCGCCACCTTTCCAAAAAAGTTGTAACCGCCCACCCAGAGTGTGTTGTCGGAGCTTCTGACAACAACTGTGACACGAGTGATGCCTGGCGTATGGAGGATGTGCCACTCTGCGTGGTCGTAGTACATCAATCCTTCAAAGTTGGCAATGAAAATATTCCCTAAGCCATCTGTTTCTGCATCGTAGTTCAATTTGTTAGCATGATAGTCTTCTGCCGTATAGTTACGGAAGAAAGGAATACCCTGCGAATAAGATGAAAGGGTGAAAAGGTGAAAAGGCGAAAGGGCGAAAAGAAGAAATAGAGCCCTACTTTTCACAACGTTCAGAATTCTATTTAAAATCGTCTGCTTCATATTTCTCACCTATTCAATTTTTCTCAACAAACTTCTCGTAGGGCACTTCCACACCGATATATGAATTCCACTCATCTCGCGTAAAGTTGCGCTTAATTCTATTACGGATAGCCTTTACCATCTGCGAAATCGATAGATTGACTGCTGTAAGGTTGCCCTTGAAATCTCCTAACCAAACGGTATTCATCGCCGAGTCGAATTTAAAACTCATAATCCAGTTTCCTGTTTCAACCAGCGTGATGGGTTCTTGCTTCTCTTTGTGAGGAGTCCATACTTTTACGCTACCGTCATAACTTGCCGAATAGAGATGAGTTCCCTTAATATATAGCCGAGAGACGCGTGAAAGGTGACCAATCATCTTTTGTTGACTACCATTCTTATAAACCATCCAGATAGTTCCATCGCTCATGCCATAGGCCTCTGTACCAGTATTTGTTGCAAAGTTATAAGCGGTTACCTTTCCTTGTACAGGTACTTTCTTTGAATCAAACTGATTAGGACCTTTCACGAGGTGCATCATACCCTTGTCGTCGAATAGTAAAATCTGGTCTCCCTTTTTCGCACTCAATGTTACACGGAACGGCAATTTCTGAGTAGCCCTAACAACATTACGGTTCATATCAAAGATAACAAGGCAGTTTTCCCCAACAATCAGCATATTCTTGTCATCGATACCATGCAGGTGCATTGGATTTAGGACACCAGTAAGTTCTATTGGCTTAGCAATCTTGAGATCCTTATCTATATACACCAGATGTCCAGAGCGGCTGATTGCATAAATAGTGCCGGTAGAAAGTGAGATATCCACATCACGGAAATCGAACTGGCTATCCTTAAGGAGTGTTTTTGTAAGTAGTCGGTCACCCTGCCGCTCACAGAATATAATCTCTCCGTAATTACTTAAGCTAACAAGTTTGTTTTCTTCACCAGGCATGTATGCAAAGTCAGTTATGGCACCAGTATGCTCACTCCAAGTGGTTACACTTCTACTTGACTGCATAAGTGGTCTAAACACGGCTGGCTGATAGAGATCGCCTTTATAGCGTGATGTGTAGAGGTAGGCAGCATAGCTAAGTGGGATTGCATATTCGTCATTTCCGGCCTGAGCCAATAATGTAGAAACGGAGCCTAATGAACGCCCAAGGGCAATGTAGCTCAGAGTGTCGGCTTTGTTCTTAGAGAATATAGCCTGTATGCGCTGATGTTCTGCCACCAAACGTTGACTGTCGGCAATCGCAGAGGCCTCTTTAGCTTTCTTCTCCGATGCCAAGGCATATCTCTCAGCCTCGAGGGCGTTCTGACGCTCTATTTCTGAACGAAGACGCATCTCGTTGGCTACCTTTGTCTGTTGCAGAGCCTCCTCACGCTTCTCATCAGAAATCTCTCTCTGCTCATTGGCGATTTCCTCCATCTGGGCGCTAACGCTTCGTAGAACCGTAGAACGCAGTTCCTGCTTCTTCATGGCTTCTATCTCAGCCTGAAGCGTCTTCACTTTTTTTGATTCCGACATCCAGCCAATGTATCCTGTGGCAGCTGTGCCCACCAGCAGAATCGCTAAACATCCGGTTATGATTGTTCCCTTTTTCACACTTTCAGTTTTTCACCCTTTCACCTCTTTCATCATTATTACAATCTCTTCAGTGTCAGTAGCGTAATATCGTCGCTCTGTTCAGCCTCGCCAGCAAATGCCTTTACGTCGGACTTCACAACGTCTATCATTGTCTGACAATCTGCCTTCGCGTTCTGCTTGATTAGTTCCTCAAGACGCTTCTCGCCATACTCTTTGAATTCTATGTCAGTAGCTTCAGTCACACCGTCTGTGTATAGCAACAGCATGTCGCCATGCTCTAACTGGAGGGTGTCTTCTGAGAACTCGAATGATTCGAAGACACCTGCAACAATATTCTTCGATAGTGGCAGCTGCTCGATACTACCATCAGCTTTGATCAGATATGGAGGGTTATGACCGGCATTGGTATAGGTTACCTCACCCGTCTGGATATTGTATATGCCATAGAAAACGGTGACAAACATACTGTTTACCGATTCATTCGACAAGAGGTCGTTCGAGTACCTCATACATTCTGCAGCCCCTGCGCCCCTGATACCAGTAGAACGGATCAGGGTTCTACTAACGGCCATGAAGATAGCTGCGGGAACACCCTTTCCACTCACGTCGGCAATTACAAAGCCAATGCGGTTTTCATCAATGCGGAAGAAGTCATAGAAGTCGCCACCAACGTCCTTAGCTGCATTCATTGATGCGGCAATATCCAGTTGACTGGCATTCTCAGGGAATGGCGGGAAGATACGAGGCAGAATGGCCTGCTGAATCTCCTTGGCCACAGCCAGATCGCCCTTGATTGACTCCAACTGATTATGCTCCTTTTCCATGGTCTTGATGTAATTGATTTGCTCAACGGCTTTCTCAATTGTCAGACTCAGATCATCAAGATCGATGGGCTTCGTCGCAAAGTCAAAAGCGCCATTATTCATTGCCTGGCGGATATTACCCATATCGCCATAAGCCGACACCATGATGCACTTAAGGGCGGGGTTCTGCATCTCATTGATCTTAGTGAGAAGCGTCAGACCGTCCATTTCAGGCATGTTGATATCAGAGAGAATGATATCGAAATCCTTCTCTTTGAGCAACATTGTTAGCGCTTCAAGACCATTGTGAGCAAACTTAAACTCGTATACTCCCTTTCTAATTTGTCTTCTAAAATACTGTGTCAACAACAGTTCGAGGTCCATCTCGTCGTCAACACTCAAAATTTTTACTGGCATGTGCTAATAGATAATATTTATTAAATCGATTGCAAAAATAAAGAAAAAAAACGATATAACACCAAAAAGTGTAAAAAAAATAACGAAATAGGTTCTAATTTATAATTTTAACAGGTTTGACCCACATTTCCAATTACTTTTCACGCGAGAAGAAAGAAGAATAATCCAAAAAGCTCATCCGCAAATTTCTCGCATAAATATTTGGTGGAGTAAGGAATTGTGTGTACCTTTGTGGGCGATTATTAAAAAAACTCAGAATAAAACTTTAACAGAATGAATAGATTCTTAAACAAGTATGCACTTTCTTGTGCATTAATAACATTGTTGGCTAGTTGTCAATCAGCTCCTCGAGTGATTGCTGATTTGGAAGGCAACTATCCTTCGCGCAAGCCTGACTCTGTAAAAATATACGAAGTTGGCAAGCCTGTACCTGCAGAAGCAAGAGCTATTGGAAAAGTAAAAGTAACTGACGGGGGCATCACCCCAACCGATCAGTGTTTGTATGGCAACATGCTGGCTTTGGCCGTAAAGAAAACGGCCGAAAGTGGAGGTAATGTCCTTCGTATTGATGAACATAAGGCTCCAAGCCGATGGACTTCGACTTGCCATCGCATATGGGGAACGATGATGCTTATGCCTGACAGTCTTGTAACCACAGATCCAATGACTTCTCTACAGGAGATAGAAATGAATAGAGACAAGGAATTGGCTGAAATGGCAAAAGAACAAATCAGCACAAGAGACAAAATATATAATAACCCGAAGAATATCATAAGAGTGAATGCTGGTCCAGCATGGATTACTTCTGAAATAGAGACATACGCTCATACTTATAAAAGGAAATCGGGCTTTGCTGCATCAGTAGATTACCAGCACTACTGGAAATATGGTTTGGGCTTAGGTGCAAACTATTCTTTCTATCACACCTCTTTTGATGAAGGCTTCAACGCCAATATCCACTATATTGGACCAAGCATCCTTTATGCAATATGCCTTGGCAGTAAATGGCGTATGGATATGGCTTTGGGACTCGGATATGCCAATTATACAGAAAGTATCTCCAGCAATAGAGTAGACTTGTCTGATAGCGAGAGTGGTCTGGGAAGCATATTCCAATTAGGTGTTGAATATAGGCTAACGGATAGATTAGGCATAGGTCTCCACGCAAATGGATTAACTATGAGATTGAAAAAGCCTGAAGGTTACGAAGATAAATACGACTTCTATGGCATCAAACGATTTGATGCATTGTTGGGTCTTCGAGTATATCTGTAATTCAAATCAAATCAATAACCATATAATAACAAAACAAATAAGATGAAAAAAATCTTTTTCTTTTTGCTGCTAGGGACTATGATGTCCTTGCAGATGCGTGCACAAGTAAACCCTAAACCTGGATTCATCATCACAAACCACGGTGATACCATCAGAGGTAACATCGACTTCCGAACTAATGAGAGATTGTCGAGACAATGCGAGTTTTGGGCAAATGGTTCTAACAAGGGTAATACCTATAAGCCGGGCGACATTGAGGCGTTCAGATTCGATGAAGGAGGAAAGTTTTTCGTTACTCGTCGACTCAACGTTACAGGCGAACCAGAATTATACTTTGCCGAGTTTATGGTTCAAGGAATGATGAACCTATACTGCGTAGCTAGCGATTCTAAAGAATACTTCTTCTTTGAGCGTGAAGATGGCGAGATGGCCCAACTGACAAACAGACTTGCAGTCAGAAATATGCAGGACGAAATAGACAACCTACAAGAGAAGAGGGAACAATACGGCAAAGTTAAAATGCTGCTCAAAGACTCGTGGAAGGCAGTGGAGGGTATGAACCAGAAAGACCTGACAAGGACAAAACTTGTAAACGTTGTGCGTGACTACCATAATGATGTATGTACTGACGGTAGCACTTGTATGGTATACGAATATAAGGAGAAAGCCGACAAGCCGAAATTGCACATCAAAGCGTTTGCTGGTTATGCTTACTATTCGCAGCAAAAGACTGAGAATCAGAAATTGGAAGACGAGAACTATCCTGGCAGTGCATTTGAATTGGGATTAGCACTTGAGATGGATTTTAAGCGAGTAATGAACGGATTTAGTGTAGAGTTGGGTGTAGCATATTCGCCAAAAGCAAAATCTGAACACGATGTATTGGTTCTTGGCGGACGTGAGCCGTCGCACACGATATACGAAATGGGTAGACTGATTGCATATCTTGGTGGAGTTAAGTGCTTTGGCAACGGCAAGTGGCTTCCACTGGTTCGTGTTGGCGGATTCTATGTATCTAATTTCGGCAACAGAGAAACCAGATACTATATGGGAAAGAAGATGATAGACGTGGAGTGGGATAACACAAGGCATTCTGGTGTGTATCTTGGCGGAGGTGTGCAAACGGCAATAGGTAAGCATTATGCCAGACTGCATGCTGATTTATATAAGACATTTGACAAATCGAACAATAATATGATGAAGTGGGGCATTACTGCCGAATTTGCACTATAATATAACCATTTGTAACCGTCAACTAACAGAGTTGACAAAGGCACATATTGTTAAATATATATAATTCCTTGCAAAAACTTGGTACTTTGTTATACAAGGTACTGTGTTTTTGCTTATCTTTGCTGCCGAAATCTTTTAATAAGGCAAAGATATGAATATCGAAAATGCAAAGTCGCAAATGAGAAAAGGCATGCTTGAGTATTGTGTGCTTTTACTCTTAGAGCATCGACCATCGTATGCCAGCGACATTATCCAACAACTAAAAAATGCGGAGCTACTTGTGGTTGAAGGTACGCTCTATCCACTACTGACCCGCCTGAAGAACGACGGTCTGCTGCAATACGAATGGCAGGAGTCAACTCAAGGCCCCCCTCGCAAGTATTATGCCCTAAGTAAAGAAGGCGAGAAATTCCTTGAAGGTCTGGATGCCGCTTGGACAGAACTCTCAAACACAATCAATTATCTTAAGAACGTTACACCAAAATTATTAGAATCAAAATGAAAAAGAATATTACCATCAACCTATGTGGACGCCTCTTCCAAATAGACGAGGATGCCTACGAACTATTACAGCAATACATCGACTCGCTCCGTTCTACATTTGGTAAGCAGGAAGGAGGTGACGAGATTGTTGATGACATCGAAGCACGTGTGGCTGAGCTCTTCGACGAATTGCGTCAGCAAGGTATTGAGGCTATAACTATCGAGCATGTAAAAGATATCATCACTCGTATTGGTAAACCAGAAGAGCTGACTGGCGAGGAAGAAAAGAAATCTGAAGAAGGGAAAAGCACTAATTGGGAAGAGCAAGCCCGCTCGGCTGGTCAGAAGATATATAATAATGTTCGCGAGCGTACTGCTGGAAAGAAACTCTATCGCAACCCCAAAGATAAGATGCTGGCAGGAGTGATGTCGGGCTTGGCTGTTTATACCAACACCGACCCAGTAATCTGGCGTCTGCTTATCATACTATTCACTATGTGCTATGGTGTTGGCATCTTTATCTATATCGTGCTTGCCCTTGTATTGCCAGAGGCCAAGACTCCAGAGCAGTTGCTACAGATGGAAGGAAAGGATGTAACACCACAGAATCTGGCCGATGTAGTAGTTGAGAAAGAGAAACAGCCGATTCAACGTCCTAATTTGGTTCGAATGTTCTTCTCGTTTCTGCTGAAGATCTGCTTTGCCTTCTTCGTGATTATAGCATTGATAGTATGCATTGGTCTTTTCATTGGATTCCTTTTTGCACTTATCGCTACTGTTAGTGCGCTCATTCTGCCTTTGAACAGTACTGTTCCATTTAGTCTTGAGGCTATGGGACTGACAGGTGCTTGGCTTAATAATCCAACCATCCTGGGCATCTTTGTAGCAGCACTCTTCCTTGCACTATTGATACCTATTTATGGCACCATCCACATGCTGCTATCGCTGTCGGGCAAGATTCGTCCAATGGGTATTATTCAGCGTATAGTTTGGATATTCCTTTGGGTTGTAGCAGTATGCACAGCCGTTCCGTTGGCCTTTACTATTGCCGACTATCATAATCAGTATATCTTCCATCGCCACGATAGTGATTGGCAAACCATATATCAAGGTACCAAGATGAGTACAGAAGATGCTGATTTCCTGCGTCAAGGAGATTGGAATCTGATAAAAGCAGAGAACTGTGCACACTATACTGCCAACGGCGAGCATTTTAGTGGCGATTGGGATACACGCTATCTTGATGCCTGGAACAATGACTGCAAAGAGGTTTATCAGGCAGAGCGTAAGGAGAATGTTGAACCTGGCATCTATAAATTGGCATGTAATGCACGAGCAGAAGGCCCTGGACCATGCATATATGCTGTTGGCGACAAGAAGATGTTGCAGCAGATACCTGTGAATGGCAATAATGGCGGAGCAATGGGCAACGGATGGAGCACAGTAACTATCGATAGTATCGTAGTAACAGGCAACACAATTGTCTTTGGTGTCTCTACAGATGAGAGTTTTACAGGCAAGCCATGTAGAGCAAAATGGTTCTCGGCTACCGACTTTGAACTATTCCGTGTAGAAGAATTAAAATAGTAGCTATCAAGATACTAAAAGCCTGCGAGACACGCCTCAATCAGGGTGTCTCGCAATTTCCATACGGCTCCGCACATTGTTGCGGAGTTGTTTTTTTCTTGTTCCTTTGCACATATTTGAGAAATAAGTTGTATTTTTGCACCTGAAAGTTTTTAATCGGTAGAATTATGGACGCAAAGAGAATCTTGAAATATCTTAAGCAGTTGATGGCGAATAACAATCGCGAGTGGTATCAGGCACATAAGGCCGAGTATGATGCCGTGAGGGCCGATTTTGAGGCTGGCATTGCCAAGGCTATTGGTCGTATTACAGAGTTCGACCCATCTATTGCCCACCTCAGTGTGAAGGATTGTACCTATAGGTTCTATCGTGACACACGATTCTCGAATGATAAGTCGCCCTATAAGAACCACTTTGGAGGCTACATAGCCGCACATGGCAAGAAGGCGCTGCATGGTGGATACTATCTTCATTTGGAGCCAGGGCACTGTATGGTGGCCTGCGGCAATTACTGGTTGCCCACCAACATACTCACCTCGTGCCGTAATGAGATAATGGGCAACACCGAAGAGTGGCTGAAGTGCGTGGAGAACAAGGATTTCCAACACTATTTCGGCAGTCAGACTGCCAGCAGTTTCAAGGCTCCAACCGATGTGTCAAGCTGGGACCAGCCCCAAGGCTTCGGTCTGGAAAAGCTTAAGACCTGTCCATCAGGTTTCCCACGCGACTGGGAACACATAGAATATCTGCGAATGAAGGACTACTGCTGTTGGCATCAGGTACCCGACGACTTCTACCAAGGCGAAAAATGGCTCGACGAGATAGAACGTATGTTCAAATCAGCCAAGCCTATGATGGACTTCATCAACTCCGTTATTGACGATTACGAATAAAAGAAGAATATGAAGATATTTGCAATAGGCATGAACTATGCCGCACATAACCAAGAGCTACACGGAACGCTGAAACGTCCTGACGAGCCTGTGATATTTACTAAGGCTGATTCGGCGATACTGAATCAGGGTAAGCCATTCTTTATCCCCGACCATCTGGGACGTATCGACTACGAGACAGAGGTGGTAGTACGCATCTGCCGATTGGGAAAGAATATCAGCGAGCGATTTGCACATCGCTATTACGACGCAGTGACAGTGGGTATCGACTTTACCGCACGCGACCTGCAGAAGAAGGCAAGCGAGGCTGGTCAGCCTTGGACCATCTGCAAGGGTTTCGATGGCTCAGCGGCAATCGGAGAGTGGGTGCCCAAGGAGAAGTTCCTCGACATACAGGGCATACACTTCCACCTTGACATTAACGGACAGACAGTGCAACAGGGTTGCACAAGCGACATGCTCTACAAGGTTGACGAGATTATAGCCTATATATCGAAGTTCTTCACACTGAAGACAGGCGACATACTTTACACAGGAACACCAGCAGGCGTAGGTCCGGTAAAGATAAACGACCACCTGGAGGGTTGGCTGGAAGAACGCAAGGTGCTAGAGTTTAACTGTAAGTAAGAGGTTAGGGGTTAGAGATTTCTTCTACCGTTCTTTTACCCAGTAAACCCAGCCTCGGGTTTTGCGCTCGCTCTCGAAATCGATATCAATAAAGGGCGAAACCCCCACACCGTCAAACAATTCCTTGACGGCTTGGGGCGAATAGGTAGAGAAACCTGGTCGCAATGTTGATGGGCAAACTTCTATCGTCTTCATTCTTCTGGTCTTTTAAGTACAAACTTCCCGATAGCATCCATGCCGCAAATCATCTCCAGCATACCGAAGAAATCGCTCTCGTCCACCTTCCTCGCTCTGCACAATGCCCTGCGGTTGGCTCCCTCTGGCAACATATTGGTAAATACGGGGAAGATGCGCTCCGAGTGATACACCTTCTGGCTCTTGGGCAAGTTGACAGATACTGGTGGTGTACTGCCGTCGGCACGAAAAGCATCATCGTAGGTGAATTCATAGTTGCCCCTTGACAACTCGACGAGCTGCCCGGCATAGATATCACCGTAATACACATTCACTTTTCTCATGCTCTATGCTATTTAACGGTCTGTTTCACTTGCAACACCATTTCCATACCTACCACATCCAGTATCTTCTGTAGTGTCTGTAGCGACGGATTGCCCACGCCTCGCTCCAAATCCTTGACTGTAGAGATGCCTACTCCAGAGTAATCCGAGAGGTCTTGCTGAGAGATTCCCAGCAATGCCCTGCGCTCCTTAATCACTGTTCCTATATCCATCGGCGTATGATTTATCGTACTTTTGGTGCAAAGATACGAAGAAATACTGATTCGGCAAACCAAAAGTATGATTTTTCATACTTACTTAATTCAATTTAACTATATTCCTTTAATCTCTTTCAACAAATTGTGCCCCAAAATACATTCCCCACAAACTTATTTCGATGAAATATGACAATCCCCACGGCTATGGCCCGTACGTCGTTGAGCATCGTCGTGATGTTCTCGCGTTGCGTGAAATCAGGCTGGCTGTAGAACATCAGCGTGTCGCGGACGCATCGGTTCTGTTCTTGCCGTAGTTCTATCACATTCGCCCTGCCCGTAGTTGAGGAAATGCAGACGATGACACGTTCGTTCTTCAGCAGTCCGCCCTTGATGGCGGTCTCGAAGTCAGCAATGTTCTGCTCGAAGTACGGTGTCATATTCGTTGACCACGGCATAAAGAAAATGGCCGTCTGCTCTGTTGGATCGCTGGTCGGCTCATTGTCATCATGGCAAGCCGTCAGCAGGAATGTTGCCAACAGTATGGTTACTTGGAGCTAGTAGGAAGGTGATGATG
>DEHD01000018.1 GCA_002351725.1 Prevotella sp. UBA2809 | reverse complement strand
AACGTATTTCAGGCTAAGACAGGTGAAAGTACATGGGCCGAAATTATAGATGATGTGAGGATGAAAGGACGCCCTGATTCAGGGCCCCCTTTGGTGAACTCTGAAAATGACACTCATCAAAGAGTCGGGACTATACTCACTGATATTGCTGGATTATGCCGACGAATCGCAGCAGGAGTTCGACGAACTGCTGGTGGAAAGAAACAGATTTGGAGCCATTTGGCTGCATTTTGCAGTGCGTTTTAGAGGGAATCGGCACAAAGTATTGTATATCAACGCGTAACAAAATCAGAGCAAATAATTAACGCATTTTAATATGGGATATGTTTGGTGGGATAGGGGAAATTTATTAATTTTGCAGGCAAAAATAAGTGCTATGACAATAAACGAAATTCAAGATGAGATTATTGAGGAGTTCAGTGGTTTCGACGACTGGATGGATAAGTATCAGCTACTCATAGACTTAGGCAACGAGCAGGAGCCGCTGGACGATAAATACAAGACCGAGCAGAACCTGATAGACGGTTGTCAAAGTCGTGTTTGGCTGCAGGCCGACCTGGTTAAAGGTGAAAATGCAAAAGGTGAAGAAGTGGATGTGATTCACTTCAGTGCCGAGAGCGATGCTCTGATAGTAAAAGGTATTGTGGCGCTGCTGATACGCGTGCTTAGCGACCATACTCCACAGGAGATTCTGGATGCCGACCTCTACTTTATAGAGGAGATAGGACTGAAGGAGCACCTGTCGCCAACACGCAGCAACGGACTGCTGGCAATGGTGAAACAGATGAAAGTATACGCGCTCGCTTTCAGCGAAAAATGTAAAAATTGAAAAATGTAATAATTAAGAACCTCATGATACAGACAGTAGTAAAGCGCGACGGGCGCATTGTAGGATTTAACGAACAGAAGGTTATGGCCGCCATACGTAAGGCCATGCTGCATACAGACAAGGGTGAAGACGAGCGACTGCTCTACCAGATTACCGACCGTATTGCTCAGAAGGGCGAAGGCCAGATGACGGTGGAGGAGATACAGGACCTGGTGGAGATGGAGCTGATGAAGTCGAGCAGAAAAGACGTGGCTCAGAAGTACATAGCCTATCGCAACCAGCGCTCGATAGCTCGTAAGGCAAAGACCCGCGAGGTGTTTCTGGATATCGTGAACATCAAGAACAATGATGTGACACGCGAGAACGCTAACATGAACGCCGACACACCTGCCGGTATGATGATGAAGTTTGCCAGCGAGACAACAAAGCCATTTGTTGACGACTATCTGCTGAGCGAGGAGAGTCGCAACGCGGTAGAGCATAACTACCTGCACATTCACGATAAGGACTACTACCCAACTAAGAGTCTTACCTGTGTGCAGCATCCGCTCGACAACATTCTGCAGCACGGATTCACTGCCGGTCACGGAGCATCGCGCGCTGCAAAGCGTATAGAGACAGCCAGCGTGCTGGCATGTATCTCGATGGAGTGCGCTCAAAACGAGATGCACGGCGGACAGGCTATACCTGCATTCGACTTCTATCTTGCTCCATACGTGCGTATGAGCTACATCGAGGAGCTGAAGGCCTTGGAAGAGCTGAACGGCGAGGACTACAAGGAACTGTATGACGAGCCCCTGATTGACTACCTGAAGGCTCCGCTCGACGGGCTGCAGGGCAAGGATCGCGCTCGCCAGCATGCCATCAACAAGACCGTGGGACGTGTGCATCAGGCTATGGAGGCGTTTATCCACAATATGAACACCATACACTCGCGTGGTGGTAACCAGGTGGTGTTTTCAAGTATCAACTACGGAACCGACACAAGTGCCGAGGGTCGCTGCGTGATGCGCGAGATACTGCTGAGCACCTATGAGGGCGTGGGTAACGGCGAGACTGCCATCTTCCCCATTCAGATATGGAAGAAGAAGCGTGGTGTTAACTATCTGCCCGAGGATAGAAACTTCGACCTCTATCAACTGGCCTGCAAGGTTACGGCTCGCAGATTCTTCCCTAACTTCCTGAATCTGGACGCTACATTCAATCAGGATGAGGAGTGGAAGGCCGACGACCCAAAGCGCTACGTACACGAGGTGGCCACAATGGGATGCCGCACACGTGTGTTTGAGAACCGATTCGGACCAAAGACCAGCATCGGTCGCGGAAACCTGAGCTTCTCAACCATCAACATAGTGAAACTGGCACTGGAGTGCCGCGAGGAGCAGGACAAGCAGAAGCGTATAGATATGTTCTTTGCCAAGCTCGACCAGATGCTGGAGATTACAGCAAAGCAGCTTGACGACCGTTTCCACTTCCAGAAGACGGCGTTTGCAAAGCAGTTCCCACTGCTGATGCAGAACCTGTGGATAGGTGCCGACAAGCTGAAGCCAATGGATACCATCGAGAGCGTTATCAATCAGGGTACGCTGGGTATTGGATTCATAGGACTGGCTGAGTGCCTGGTGGCACTTGTTGGCAAGCATCACGGCGAGAGCGCAGAGGCTCAGGAGCTGGGACTGAAGATAGTAGGATACATGCGTGAGCGAGTGAACGAGTTCTGCGAGCGCTACCACCATAACTACAGCGTGCTGGCCACACCAGCCGAGGGACTGAGCGGAAAATTCACAAAGAAGGATCGCAAGGAGTTTGGCGTGATTCCAGGTGTTACCGATCGCGACTATTACACAAACTCTAACCACGTGCCCGTTTACTACAAGTGTTCGGCACGCCACAAGGCAGAGATTGAGGCTCCTTACCACGAGATGACTCGCGGCGGACACATATTCTACGTAGAGATTGACGGCGACGCTACACACAACCCACAGGTTATTATGAGCGTGGTTGACATGATGGACCAGCTGAACATGGGTTACGGCAGCGTTAACCACAACCGCAACCGCTGTATGGACTGCGGCTACGAGAATGCCGACGACCATCTGGAGAAGTGCCCTAAGTGCGGCTCTACAAACATCGACAAGCTGCAGCGCATCACCGGATATCTGGTAGGTACTACCGACCGCTGGAACTCAGGCAAGTTGGCCGAGCTCAACGACCGTGTAACTCACATTGACCACGGAGCTAAGGACTTGTTTGACAATTAAAAGAGATGATAAGAGTTCTCGATATTCTTGAAGATACAATGGTGGATGGTCCGGGGTTCCGGACCTCCATTTATTGTGCTGGGTGCAGGCATCAGTGCCCTGGCTGCCATAATCCACAGTCGTGGGACTTTGGCGGAGGGCACGAGATGACAACCGAGCAGCTGATGAAGATTATCGAGGCCGATCCCTATGCCAACGTAACATTCTCGGGTGGCGACCCTATGTATCAGTGCGACGGATTTGCCGAGCTGGCACGCGCCATACACAACCGCACCAACAAGGATATATGGTGCTACACGGGATTTACCTACGAAACACTGATAACACGTGCACAGCGCGAACTGCTATACGAGATTGACGTGCTGGTGGACGGGCCGTTTATCGAACGACTGAAAGACCCCGACCTGCTGTTCCGAGGCAGTTCGAACCAGCGCATAATAAACGTGCCCGCATCGCTTTACGAGGGGCACGTGGTATTGTGGAAACCTGATGTAACTATCTAATCTATACCCTGAGCAGCACGCTCAATGGCATATTTTTCAAGTTTCTTGATGTAAAACTCGCGGAAGTCGCGATAATGATAGTATGGTGCCATATCAGTAGGTATGGGCAGTGTGGCCTCGTTCTCGTTCAGCAGCACCTTAAGCAATACATCGGTATCGTTCTTGTCTCTGCGGTAGAACACAAACTGAATGTTGGCCGCCATGGGGAATACCTCGAAATTAATCCAGCCTTTGGTATCGAGAGTCTCCATGTCGTGTATCTCGCGACCATAGCCGTTAAGGTCTAACAGGCAGGCCAGCGGCAGGATGATAGTCTCGTGGCCGAATCGCAGTGTGGCGCCTGGGTGAGGACGGATGATGCAGCTATCGGCATCCTCGATGATACGCTTAAGCAGGTTGCGCTGGGTGAACGGCTGGTTGCCGCCATTGTGGGGATTGTGGCCAAAGCTGAGATACCAGAACGCATTGGCCTGCAGCCAGTTGTTATACAACTCATCCTCGGTGTACACGTCGAAGAGGTTGAACACATCGCGCATCTCGGTGCCCTGTACGCTCGATGCAATCTTGAATATTGACTTGTTAAGCTCAAATGCATTAACCTCGCGATTGTAGTATGCTGTATCGTTAAACAGCTTGGCCATAGCGGGCTTGTGAACCTCGTACTTGGCGCAGAAGTCCTTGTAAGCCTGCTTGGTCTGCTCGGAGTAGCGCTGCTTGTAGAGAGCCGAATCCTGCAGGTTCATATAGTACATGTCGTGCTGGGATGCATCGGCATTGAAAATCAGCTTAGGGTTATTCTTGGCCAGCTGCAGCAGTTCGTTCTGCATAGAGAGAATACAGCGGATTACCACAGTGCTCTTGGCCTCTATTACTGAGCGGCCCTTGAAAACCTCAGGAAAGCGATCGTACATGCGCTGAGCTATCTGCTGGTGCTGCACGGCACCAAGAGGTGTGAGGTCGCCATATCTGTCCTTGGCATCTTCGCGCAGATATCCCAACTGCTTGAGTGCCCTGTGCCCTAACTCGCTAAGTTTGCCTGCCTCGTTGGCCTTCTGCAGTACATTATACGGATAGTCGTACTCGCTTGCCTTGATGAGGTATCGCGAACCATGACGGGCATAAGTGCTGATGTAGAATGGCTTATAACCTGCCGGCGACGGTGATAACGCACGGGTAGGTCCTTGGTAGGCATAGTAGTTACTGCCAGCCTTAAGCAAATCGTGTTTCAACTCTTCGCGAACGTTTTGGGCGTCAATACAGGTTAATGATAGTGCCCAGAGGGCAAATAATACCACTTTTCTCATAAATTTCTCCTTTTTCGGTTGCAAATATACAAAAAAAGCATTATTTTTGCAACAAAATAGCAGATAATTATGGCAAAAAATTCAAAATGGCAGGATGAATACTGGCTACTACTATTGCAGTTGTACCTTCAAAAGCCCGTTGGTATTAAGCCGATGTACAGTCGTGGAATGGTTGATTTGAGCCTGGAACTGCACATTGCGCCTAACATGCTCTTCAACAAGATGTGCCAGATAGCCAACCTTGAAACACCCCGTGTGGAGCGGTTCTGGGAGTTGTATGGCAACAATCCCAAGAAGCTGAAGCGTGCCGTTAATCTGCTGCGCGAAATGTGGGGATTCAACAACGCTCTGGAGTTCTACGACGGTGTTGAAACCAACGAGAGTTTTGAGAAAGATTTCAGACCTATAGCTGAAGGCACAACACTTACGCCGGCAGCGCTTACGCTGATACTTGACCTGTACTTTCGTCTGACACCTATTACTATGGTGGCCGAGACACCCGAGGTGCAGGAGCTGGCCAAGTTGATGAAACAGAAGCCCGAGGCTGTGGTTGATGTACTTGAGGCTTTTCAGCTTTGCGACCCCTATCTTAATCGTAAGGACTTGGCAGTGGGCGATTTGGCGCTCGCCTGTCAGCAGGTGTGGCGCCGCTTCGGAAACGCAAATCCCGAGGAGCTGGCGTCGTATGCCGAACAGCTGAAAGAGTACTTTAAGTAAAGGTGAAAAGGTGAAAGAGTGAAAAATAGCAATACACAGATACAGGAACAACTACAACAGCAGAAGTTAGGACAGACGTTCTCGCAGCAACAGCTGTTGCAATCGTCGCTGATTGAACTACCAGTGGCGCAGCTGGTTGACCGTATCAACACCGAAATGAACGACAACCCCGCACTGGAGAGCGAACAGCCATACGACGACAACGATGCTCCCAGCGAGGTTGACTACAATAACGACGACCCTGACACTCAGGACGACTTTGAGACGGCCACCGAGCGCGAAGAACGCCAGTCGGCACTCGACGAGGCACTGAGCGGGATAGGGCGCGACGACGAGGATCTGCCCGTTTATCAGAGCGGAAGCTCGTATAGCGAGGATCGCGAGGAGATAGTGTACGGCGAGACAGAATCGTTCTACGACAAGCTGAAAGAGCAGGTTGGCGAGATGGACCTTACACCAAAGCAGCGCGACATCATGGAATATCTGATTGGCTCGCTCGACGATGACGGACTGCTGCGCAAGGCCCTCGACATAGTGAGCGACGAGCTTGCAATCTACCACAACATCGATGCTACCGAGAAAGAGATTGAACAGGTGCTGCTTATGCTTCAGGCATTCGACCCGGCTGGTATCGGAGCCAGATCGCTGCAGGAGTGCCTGCTGCTGCAGATAGAACGCCGAGACCCATCGAAGCTGCGCGACCTGATGGAACGCGTGGTGAACAATTATTTCGAGGCGTTTACACGTAAGCACTGGGACAAGATTCAGGCCGACCTGGGGCTTAACGATACTCAGGCCGAAGTGCTGTTCCGTGAGTTGCGCAAGCTGAACCCGCGCCCCGGAGCATCGCTTGGCGAGGTGGTGGGCAGAAGCATGCAGCAGATAACGCCCGACTTCATCGTAGATACACAGGACGACGGAACAATAACCTTCACGCTGAACAACGGAGAGGTGCCTGAACTGAAAGTGTCGCAATCGTTTGTTGACTCGATGAAAGAGTATCAGCAGAACAAAGACCACCTGAGTCGTCAGACCAAGGAGGCACTGCTTTATATAAAGAAGAAGGTGGATGCCGCACAAGGGTTCATAGAGGCTGTAAAGGTGCGCCGCCACACGCTTAGCGTAACCATGCGTGCCATAATCCAGCTGCAGCGCCAGTTCTTCCTCGACGGCGACGAGGCTTCGTTGCGCCCGATGATTCTGAAAGATGTGGCCGAGAAAGCTGGCCTCGACATATCTACTGTATCGCGAGTGAGCAACTCGAAATACGCGCAGACTCGTTGGGGTACTTTCCCGCTGCGCCACTTCTTTAGCGACGGATACGTTACTGAGAACGGCGAGGAACTGAGTACACGACAGATAAAAGCCGCCCTGCGTGACCTGATTGATGCCGAGGACAAGCGCAAGCCGCTGAGCGACGACCAGCTGAAAGACCAGCTTGCCGAGAAGGGATTCCCCATCGCACGTCGCACGGTGGCAAAGTATCGCGAACAGTTGGGTATACCCATAGCACGACTAAGAAAATGAGCAGAGAAAAGAATATAATTTTAACGGCAAGAGTGATTAGTATGGTGTTTACGCCATTCTATCTGCCTATAGTGGGTTTGATGTCGCTCTTCTTCCTGAGCTATCTCAGTCTGATGCCAACCGCATATAAGTTGCAGGTGCTGACGTTGGTGTACTTCTTTACCATACTGTTGCCAACGGTGCTTATCCACCTGTATCGCAAATATCAAGGTTGGAACCTGATAGAGCTGGGTCACAAGGAGCGCCGTATGGTGCCATATGTAATCTCAATTCTCTGCTACTTCTTCTGTGTTTATATTATGGATATACTGCATATCCCGCACTTTATGGGAACCATCGTGTCGGCCGCACTCTCCATTCAGATAGTATGCGCGCTGATAAACGTGTGGTGGAAGATTTCTACGCATACGTCGGCCATCGGCGGTGTGGCAGGAGCACTGTTTGTGTTTGGTGAGTTCTTCGGATTCAACCCTGTATGGTGGCTCTGCCTTGTGCTGATTCTGGCAGGAGTGCTTGGCACCAGCCGAATGATTCTGCGTCAGCACTCATTGGCGCAGGTGTTGGCCGGATTCTTCGTAGGTCTGATATGCTCAGTCCTCGGGTTGATTTATCTCTGAAATAGCCTAATTGTAAAATAGTAAAATTGTCAAATATATGAAGCCATTAGTAAGTATTATCATGGGTAGCACAAGTGATCTGCCCATTATGGAAAAAGCCTGCAAGCTGCTCGACGAGATGCAGGTACCTTTTGAAGTGAATGCCCTCTCGGCTCATCGTACTCCCGATGCTGTAGAGGAGTTTGCCCGTACTGCAAAGGATCGCGGCATCAAGGTTATCATTGCAGGAGCCGGTATGGCTGCAGCCCTTCCTGGCGTTATCGCTGCATCTACAACACTGCCTGTTATAGGTGTGCCCATAAAGGGTATGCTCGACGGACTTGATGCTATGCTCTCTATCATCCAGATGCCCCCGGGAATACCTGTGGCTACTGTAGGTGTGAATGGTGCGCAGAATGCTGCAATCCTGGCTTGCGAGATGATGGCTCTGGCCGATCAGGACCTGGCACAGCGTCTGGCTGTCTACAAGGGTAATTTGCGTATCAAGATTGAAAAGGCCAACGAGGAACTGGCTGAAATTAAATATCAGTTCAAAACAAATTAAAGATGTACAAAAGAAGACAATCATCCGAAACCCGTGTGGGAAATATCGGTATAGGTGGACAGAACCCCATCCGCATTCAGTCTATGGGTACTGTTGATACCAATAATACTGAGGGTTGTGTGGCTCAGGCAAAGCGCATTATCGATGCTGGCGGAGAGCTGGTTCGTTTTACTACACAAGGCACCCGCGAGGCTGAGAACATGAAGAATATATCGGCACAGCTTAAGGCCGACGGATATAACACTCCACTTGTGGCCGATGTGCATTTTACTGCTCATACCGCCGATGTGGCTGCACTCTACTGCGAGAAGGTTCGTATAAATCCAGGTAACTATGTTGACCCAGGTCGTACGTTCAAGCATCTGGAGTATACCGACGAGGAGTATGCTGCCGAACTGCAGAAGATTGAGGCAAAGTTGGTTCCATTCCTGAATATCTGTAAGGAGCACCACACTGCCGTTCGTATCGGTGTTAATCATGGCTCGTTGTCAGATAGAATTATGAGTCGTTATGGCGATACTCCAGAAGGAATCGTTGAGAGCTGTATGGAGTTCCTTCGCATCTTCCGTCGTGAGAACTTCAACGATGTTGTGATATCAATCAAGGCATCAAACACCGTAGTGATGGTAACAACAATGCGTCTGCTTGTTGCTACTATGGACAAGGAGAATATGCATTATCCTTTGCACCTTGGTGTTACCGAGGCTGGCGAGGGTGAAGATGGCCGTATTAAGAGTGCCGTTGGTATCGGAGCTCTGCTTACTGAGGGAATTGGTGATACTATCCGAGTTTCGCTGTCGGAAGAGCCTGAGTGCGAAATCCCCGTGGCTCGTAAGTTGGTTGACATGATTCCAGAGTGCACAAAGTTGCGCGAGGAGGCCGAGGCAAGTATCAAGGATGATACTATCACCCTGAATGTTGACGCCCCAGACTGGGAGACACTGCAGCTTAAGGCCGCTATGGCCGTAGGTGCCCTGCTTATCGATAAGAAAGCCCACAATCTCTCAATTCTCAACTCGCAATTCTCAACAGAAAAGTTGGTTGAGCTTGCCGATGCCATTCTGCAGGCTGCCCGTATAAAGTTCACCAAGACCGAGTATATCTCGTGTCCTGGATGCGGTCGCACACTTTATAATCTGCAGGAGACAATTGCTAAGATTAAGGCTGCCACCAAGGATATGGTTGGACTTAAGATTGGTATCATGGGATGTATCGTGAACGGTCCTGGTGAGATGGCTGATGCCGATTACGGATACGTTGGTGCCGGTCGCGGAAAAATCTCGCTCTACAAAGCCAAGGAGTGCATAGAGAAGAATATTCCCGAGGAAGAAGCCGTAGAACGTCTTATCGAATTCATCCGTAAGGACCGCGGTATTAAATAAAGGCACGAATCTCGCGAATTTACACGATTTTTTTTAGGCACGGATTTACGCGGCTTTAATAAATTAAAAACACGGCTCTAGTTGAAATGCTAAAGCCGTGTTTCTTTAAAAAAAGAGCCGTGTTAATCCGTGCCTAAAATCTTGATGAGTTCTTTCATACCTTCTGAAGCGCCTTTTTGGATTTGCGTTACGCGTCCTCCGACATTTATTGGGTTCGGGTCGATGAGATAAATCGGGGCATTTGGCTTGGCGTAATGCAGCAGTCCTGCTGCAGGATATACCACCAGTGAGGTTCCGATAATTATCAGGATATCAGCCTCTTGTACTTCCTCGGCAGCTATCGAGATGTTAGGAACAGCCTCGCCGAAGAACACGATAAACGGACGAAGCAGAGAGCCGTCGCCAGCCTTTGTGCCTGGCTCTATCTCGCAGTTCTCGGGTGTGAGCTGAATCTGATAGCGTGGGTCGTCGACATCGCGGCTGGAACAAACCTTCATCAGTTCGCCATGAAGGTGGATAACTTTTGAAGAGCCTGCCATCTCGTGCAGGTTGTCAACATTCTGGGTAACAACCGTAACGTCGTAGTTTTTCTCAAGTTCGGCCACAAGCTTATGTCCCTCGTTTGGCTTTACTCCCCAGCACTTCTTGCGGAGCATGTTATAGAAGTTTGTAACAAGCGTTGGGTCGGCCAGCCATCCTTCGTGAGTGGCAACTTTCTGCACGGGATAATTCTCCCAAAGACCATCGGCATCGCGGAAAGTCTTGAGTCCGCTCTCTACCGACATGCCTGCACCTGTAAGTACAACAATCTTTTTCATAAGCAAATACGTGTTAATGATGTGCAAATATACGATTTTTTAGTCAAAAGAACAAAAGAAACAAAAAAAATTTATGTTCTTATGTACTTATGTCTAAAAAATATTGTACCTTTGCGCCCGATTTTATAAGATTACACATTATTAATAAATAGAGAATGGATAAGTTAAGTTATGCTTTAGGTTTGGGCATCGGCCAGCAGCTGGCTCAGATGGGTGCTGACAATATCAGCGCCGAGGATTTTGCTCAGGCCATCACCGATGTATTGAAAGGTAACGAGCTGAAGGTTTCACACCGTGAGGCTCAGACAATTGTACAGGAATATTTCCAGAAGCAGGAGCAGAAGCTCCAGGCTGAGCGTGCCGAGAAGGGAAAGGCACATAAGGAGGCAGGCGAGAAGTTCCTTGCTGAGAACGGTAAGAAGGCCGAGGTGGTTACACTGCCAAGCGGACTGCAGTATCAGGTGCTGAAAGAGGGTAACGGTAAGAAGCCTTCTGCCAAGGATACCGTAATGTGCCACTACGAGGGTACACTTATCGATGGAACTGTATTCGATAGCTCATATCAGCGTGGTGAGCCCGCAACATTCCCACTTCAGCAGGTTATAGCTGGTTGGACAGAGGGACTGCAGCTGATGCAGGAGGGTGCAAAGTATCGTTTCTTCATCCCTTACCGTCTGGCTTATGGCGAGGGTGGTGCTGGTGCATCTATTCCTCCATTCGCAGCTCTGATCTTCGATGTAGAGTTAATACAAGTAGTTTAAAAAATAACAGAAAGCAATGAAAAAGATTTCAATTGTAGCCGTTCTGGCTATCGCTGCTGCTGGTTTTACAGCATGTGGCAATCAGGGCCCAAAAGCCAATCTGAAGACCGACGTTGACACCATGAGTTACGCCATCGGTATGGCTCAGACTCAGGGTCTGAAAGAGTATCTCGTAGGTAGTCTTGACGTAGATACCGCTTACATGGCCGAGTTCATCAAGGGTTTGAACGAGGGTGCTAACGCTGGTGACAACAAGAAGAAGGCTGCTTACTATGCAGGTATCCAGATTGGTCAGCAGATTGCTAACCGTATGGTTAAGGGTATCAACCACGAGGTATTCGGTGATGATTCTACAAAGACTATCTCACTTAAGAACTTCCTCGCTGGATTCATCAGCGGTACTACTGGTAAGAAGGGGCTGATGACTGTTGACTCTGCTCAGGAGGTTGCTCAGCGCCTGATTCAGTCTATCAAGGCTAAGGAGCTGGTTAAGACCTATGGTCCTAACAAGGAGGCTGGTGAGAAGTTCCTTGCTGCCAACGCTAAGAAGGACGGTGTAAAGACTCTGCCAAGCGGCGTTCAGTACAAGGTTATAAAGGAGGGTACAGGTGTTATTCCTGCTGACACTTCACTGGTAAAGGTTAACTATGAGGGTCGTCTTATCAACGATACTATCTTCGATAGCTCTTACAAGCGTGGTGAGCCTGCTATGTTCCGTGCTAACCAGGTTATCAAAGGTTGGACCGAGGCTCTTACTCACATGCCTGCTGGTTCTGTTTGGGAGGTTTACATTCCTCAGGAGCTGGCTTATGGTGAGCGTGCCCAGAGTAAAATCGATCCTTTCTCAGCTCTGATCTTCAAGATTGAACTGATCGAGGTTAATCCTAAGAGAAAGTAAATGAAAAAGAATCTGATAATTGCACTCGCCCTTGTGGCGGGTGCATCTTTGTCTACTGTTGATGCAGCCAAGAAAAAGAAGGTTGTAGTGGTGGAGCAGGCTCCGGTAGTTGAGACTGTTAGCTTGAATAACAGCTCTGATTCAGTGAGCTATGCTGCTGGTATGTCGGCAACACAAGGTCTGGTTGAATATCTTCTTCAGCAGAAGGTTGATACCGCTTATATGGCCGACTTTATTTGTGGTTTCAAAGAGACCGTAGCTAAGGATGTTAACGATCCTAAGGTTAAGGCCTATATTATGGGTACTTCAATCGCCCAGCAGCTCAAGGAGCGTATGCTGCCCCAGCTGATGGCTGAATTCAAGGATAGCTCTGACTCTATATCTGCCAACTTGTTCTTCAAGGGATTTGCAGATGCACTTCTTAATGATACTACATTCTTTAAGACTGCTGCAGCCGACGCTTTGGTTAGAAACAAGGTTGATGCAGCAAGAGCCGAGCGCGACGAGAAGCTTTATGGCGCAAACCGTAAGGCTGGCGAGGAGTTCCTGAAGGAGAATGCTAAGAAGGACGGTGTAATTGTTCTTCCAAGCGGTCTTCAGTATAAGGTGCTGAAACAGGGAACCGGTGCTGTTCCAAGTCTTAATGATAAGGTAAAGGTGCATTATGAGGGACGTCTGATTGATGGAACAGTATTCGATGCATCAAAGAATCATGGCGACGAGCCTGCTGAGTTCCGCCCAACTGATGTTATCAAGGGTTGGACTGAGGCACTCACAATGATGCCTGTAGGTTCTAAATGGCAGGTGTATATTCCTTATGATATTGCATACGGAAGTCGTGATGCCGGTCAGATTAAACCATACAGCACTCTGGTTTTTGATATCGAGTTGGTTGGAATCGTAAATGATAAACCAGCAATCGAAAAAAATACAAAAACACAGAAAAAAGCCAAGAAATAAGCAAGTGTGTCACAAAAGTGGCACACTTTTTTAATTTTTTCTCCAAAAAAGTTGCGTTATTCAATAAAAATGCTTACTTTTGCTAACAAAATGTAACGAAAAGGAAACTTAATGGAGAAAATTGATTTTCTGGACAAGAAGATTCTTAGTATTCTTTCCAAAAATGCGCGTATCCCTTTCAAGGATGTAGCCGCAGAGTGTAATGTGTCGCGAGCTGCGATTCATCAGCGTGTTCAGCATCTTATCGATGCCGATGTGATAACCGGTAGTGGTTTCGATGTTAATCCTAAGAGCTTAGGCTATTCTACCTGTACCTATGTAGGTATCAACCTTGAGAGAGGTTCGATGTACAAGGAGGTGGTAGAGCGCTTGAAGCATATCCCCGAGGTGGTGGAATGTCACTTCACCACTGGTCCGTATACGATGCTGGTAAAACTCTATGCCAGGGATAATGAGCAGCTGATGGAGTTGCTGAATGGCAAACTGCAGGGAACTCCTGGAGTTGTTGCCACAGAGACTCTGATCTCGCTGGAGCAGAGCCTGAAGCGTGAGATACCCATCGTGCTCGACGAAGAAGAAAAGAAACCATGAGCAGATTTGACCTCAAGTCGCATCTGAACGACGTTTATTTTCACTATCCAGAAGCAGAAAAACGTCCTGTTATTGGAATAACTGGTAACTACGAAGATCTTACCTGTAAGTTGGGCCGTGGCTATTATCAGTCGGTAGTCGAGGCGGGTGGAGTGCCCGTTGTGATTCCGCCTGTGGCTGATAAGCATGTTATCATTAACACATTGGAGCATATTGATGCTCTGATATTGAGCGGTGGAGCTGATATCAATCCTCTTTGGACTGGTGAAGAACCATCGCCCAAGCTTCATGGTATCAATCAGGAACGTGATCTCCCAGAGCTGCTGATTGCCCGTTTGGCATACAATCGTCAGATACCTATGTTGGGTATCTGTAGGGGAATCCAGACGTTAGCAAGTGCTTTCGGAGGTAAGGTCAGTCAGGATATCAGCGATGTGGCAACAGTAAAGCATTCGCAGGATGCTGATCGCTCGGAGGCTACTCATAGTGTAACAATTGAACAAGATTCTACCTTATTTAATATATATAAGGAAGAAAAACTGATGGTTAACTCATTCCATCATCAGGCAGTGGCTGAGGCTGGCGACAAATTCAGAATTGTTGCAAAATCGGCTGATGGAATAGTTGAGGCAATGGAGAGCACTGAGTTTAAGTCTATACTTGGCGTTCAGTGGCATCCGGAGTGTATGGAAGAAGGACTTCCTTTGTTCCGATGGCTCGTTGGTGAGGCCAAGAGCTATCGTGAGGCCCACAGAACCCACGACAGAGTATTGACTCTCGATACCCATTGTGATACTCCGATGTTTTTCCCTCAAGGAATACACTTTGACCATCGTGACAGAAAGATACTTGTCGACCTTCATAAGATGACCGAAGGTCGTCAGGATGCGACTATTATGGTGGCTTATCTGCCTCAACCCACGGATAATCCTAAGGCTTACGCTGACAGTATTTTCGACCAGATTGAGGTGATTGTAAGTCAGAATAGCGATTATATCCGCATTGCCAGCACTCCTCGTGACTTGTGGATGAACAAGCATATGGGTCTGAAGAGCATAATGCTGGGTATCGAAAATTCGATTGCGATCGATGGTAAGATTGAAAATATTAAGCACTTTGTTGACAGGGGCATTGTTTACATGACTCTTTGTCATAATGGCGATAATGATGTTTGTGATTCTGCTTCGAAAACTCAGCATACTCATCACGGAGTGAGTGAGTTTGGCGAAAAAGTAATCAAGGAGATGAATCGTCTTGGAGTGCTTGTAGATATGAGCCATGCTGGTGAGGAAAGCTTCTACCAGGCATTGGAAATAAGCAATGTGCCTATCGTTTGCAGTCATTCTTCAGCACGTGCACTATGTGATCATCAGCGTAACTTGACCGACGATCAGATGCGTGCTCTTGCAAAGAAGGGTGGTGTGGCTCAGACCACTATCTATAACGGATTCCTTCGTAAAGAAGGCGAGGCAACCATCAATGATGTTATTGCCCATCTTGAGCATGCTATTGATGTGATGGGCATTGATCACGTAGGTCTTGGAACAGATTTTGATGGCGATGGCGGCGTTAGAGGTCTGGCCAATTCGTCGGAACTGATTAATTTTACTCGCAGATTGTTGGCTCGCAGATTCAGCGAGCAGGATATCCAGAAAATCTGGGGAGGTAACTTCTTGCGAGTAATGGAAGAATGCCAAAAGGTTAGAATGTAAAAATGAACAAGAATATCTTATCGGCCTTAGCCCTTTCACTTTTTGTAGTAAGTTGTGGAAATCTTCGTAAGCAGACTACTGAAGAGTCTGCTTCAATGCAGCCTGTTGGTCCTGTGTTCTGTGCCGATAGCGCTTTTCAGTACTGTAAGGATCAGTGTGATTTCGGACCACGTACTATGAACAGTAAGGCGCATGATGACTGCGAGCAGTGGATCATCTCTAAGTTCAAGGGATTTGGAATGGATGTAATCCCTCAGAAGGCTGTGCTTAAGGGCTATGACGGCACATCACTAAAAAGCACCAATATTATAGCAAGCTATCGTCCTGATCTCTCAGATCGCATATTGCTTTGTGCTCATTGGGATAGCCGTCCTTGGGCAGATAATGATCCTGATGAAGCCAATCATAAAAAGCCAGTGCTGGCTGCTAACGATGGAGCATCGGGCGTGGCTGTTATGCTTGAGGTTGCCAGACTGCTCTCGAAAGATACTCTGCAGATGGGAGTAGACTTTATCTGTTTTGATGCTGAAGACTGGGGCGTGCCTCAGTGGAGTGATGCTGATTATGATGGCGATTCGTGGGCACTTGGATCACAGTATTGGTCGGCCAACCTGCATAAGAAAGGATATAAGGCTCGTTTTGGAATCCTGCTTGATATGGTAGGTGGACAAGGTGCTCAGTTCTATAAAGAGCCTATTTCTGTACAGCACGCTAGTAGCATTGTAGATAAGGTTTGGCGTGCAGCTCAGGTTGTTGGCTATGGAAGTATGTTCCCTACACAGCTTGGAACAGGTGTTACCGATGACCATGTGCCTGTGAATACTAAGGCTAAGATTCCAACCATCGATATTATTCCATATTATCCAAACTGCGAACAAAGCAGCTTTGGTCCTACTTGGCATACCGTTAATGATGATATGGAGCATATCGATAAGAATACCCTACAGGCTGTAGGGCAGACTCTTATTCAGGTAATCTTCTCTGAAAAGTAATTATCTTGGTTGCTCTGCTTCCAGTTTCTCAACCGCTCCTGTAAGTGGGTTGAGCAGTAGCTTGCTGGTATAACGCTTGTTGAACAAGGCTCCACTCAGCAACTCTACATTTCCAAATTGTGGGGCAGGAAATTCGTTTGCAACAATCTGGGCTTTAGCGTCGAAGATTGTTGAGCGCATCTTGCCTGGAATATTTACGTAGACGCCTGATTGTTGTGGTTTTACTGCTTTCTTCGGATCAACAGGTGCAGGCTCTGCTACTGTTTTCAGGTCTTCTATATATATATAATAAGGTGTACCCGAAAGGTCATCGCTGTCTACAAGTCCGAAGTCTGAAGAAAAACGGAACAATACATCACGCTTTACAGGCTTATTTACCAGATAGGTTATAGTATGCGTGGTGGTGTCGCTTGTTGTTACACCAGTGAAGAGGCTTGTAAGCGCCTCATCCTGAGTCCCGAGCTCTTGTAGCATCAGTCGGAGCTGTTCGCCGTCCTTTGGCATAAAGTCGGCCTGTCCTTTGGCCAGCATGCTACGACTCTCGCGAATCTCATAAATCTCCTGAGCAGTAAGTTCTGCCATCTTTGATGTGCTACCGGCAGAGAGAATCTCTTCGCTAAGATATGACTTTGGCGACTTGCTAGCAGGCTTAACTTTGGGGGCGTTAGTGATTTTTTGTTGTGCCTGTTGCTTGATATCCTGGTTTATAGCCAAAAGGATTCCTTTATCAGAAAGTCTGACGTTGCAAGCAGAGGTCTTGGCATCATACTTTACCGCATAACATTTTGATGTATCTGCTACAGCAAATGGCTCCTGCTGTACCGAAATCAAACGATATTTGGTAGATGGAGTAGAAGCCACATCCTTAATTCGTAGATATTTCTCTGAATATTTACAGAACTCTCCTGGGGTGTATATCGTTTTTTCTATTTGAAGTGTTATACGTATTGCGGTCTTGGGCAGATAATACACTGCTCCCTCGCTGGTTACTCCTGGCTTGTAGTTGCTTATAACGGTCTGAGCCAGTGAACCAGTTGCGCCTAATGTCAAGGCTATAAATAAAGCTAATTTTCTACTCATTCATTAAGTCGTTTAAATGCGTAAGGCAGATTCTTGATAATGTCGCTTGCTATCACGCTCTCTTCTCCTAATTCGCGTGCAGCGATGTCGCCAGCCATTCCGTGTAGATACATGCCTACAATACATGCGTTTTCCTGATTGTATCCGCGAGCCAGCAGGCCTGTAATGATACCTGTCAGTACGTCGCCACTACCTGCTGTGGCCATACCGGCATTACCTGTAGAGTTGAAGATGATGTGTCCGTCAGGCAGACAGAGTGAACTGTGATGACCTTTGAGCAGAATGTATCCATGAATACGTTCTGCCAGATCGCGGGCTTTCATCAAGCGTTCGAAACTGTCGTTAGAGGGACCTTCCAGTCTGTCGAACTCTTTGGGATGTGGAGTCATGATGATTCCCTTTGGAAGTTGTTGCAACCATGCACGATGATTCGCTAAGATGTTGATAGCATCAGCATCTACAACGATAGGGCATTGTGTTCTGCGCAGCTGGGCTATGATGGCAATCGCTGTTTGTTCGCTGGTTCCAAGTCCAGGTCCTATGCCCAAAGCGTTGAAATCCTCTGTGTCTACAGCCTCCGAGAATGTTGTTTCTTCTCTGTCGAACTGAATGATAGCCTCGGGTACGCTTATCTGTAGTATTGTACTGTTGCGTTTTGGCGTATGTGCTGTAACCTTACCTGCTCCAACACGTAAACATGCTTGGGTGGCGAGGACTGAAGCTCCGCACATTCCGTAACTTCCTGCAATAATCAGTGCGTTACCCATTTTGCCTTTGTGGGCAAATGGATCGCGCTTAAGTATGTGAGGACGAATGTCGTTCTCTTCAAGTAACGTGTAGTTGGCATCTATCTTGTCAATTCCCTGTTTGCTTAGGCGTATGTCCAGAATCTTGAGTTTTCCTATAAACTGTTGATTCTCTGGGAAAAGGAAAGATAATTTTGGCAGTTGGAGTGTCAGAGTCATGTCTGCACGTATGATGTTGGCCTTTACATTATAAGTATTGTCCTCTGTCATAAGTCCAGACGGAATATCGATGCTGACTACCTGTGCACGTGAGGCATTAATATACTTTACTAACGAGGCAAATCCTCCAGCCAGAGGCTTGTTCAGACCAGAGCCAAACAAACCATCAACTACCAAAGTCCCTTCTTCCAGCTGGGGTGGCTCAAACTCTTGCATAACCTCAATCAGTGCCCTCGAACGTTTTTCAATCAGGCGCTTCTTGTTGGCAAGGCAGTCTTCCGACAGATGGCCGGTTATGTTAAACAAGTATACTGTTACCTCATAGTCTTTCTCTATCAGCATTCTTGCCACAGCCAATGCATCGCCGCCATTATTGCCGGGACCGGCAAAAATGATAACAGGTGTGTTGAAGTTCCAATTGTCTGTTATTGCTTGTGTCAATGCTTTTGCGGCTCGCTCCATCAAATCAATAGATTTAATGGGCTCGTTGTCTATAGTGTATTTGTCCAATTCATGGACTTGTGCGCTCGTAAATATCTTCATAATGGTGCAAAAATACGAAAAAATTGCTAATGAATGATAGAGTTTGGCAGAATTTTTGTAATTTTGCACAAATTTTTAATTCTTTCAGCGTATGAGTATTATCAAAGTTAAGGATAAGTCGTTCAAAACCTCCATCACTGAGGCAGAAATTAAGGAGCGTGTAAAGGCTGTGGCTCAGCAGATCAGTAAGGATATGGAGGGTAAGAATCCCCTGTTGTTAGGTGTTCTGAATGGTGCGTTTATCTTTGCGGCCGACTTGATACGTGAGATGACTATTCCTTGTGAGATTTCTTTTGTGAAGTTGGCTTCTTATCAGGGAACCACATCCACAGGTAAAATCAAGGAGGTGTTTGGTATTAACGAGGACTTGACTAATCGTACGGTGATAATTGTAGAAGATATTGTGGAGAGCGGCCTTACTATGAAGCAGATGATAGAGTCGCTGGGCACTCGTAACCCTGAATCCATTCATATCTGCACATTGTTCTTTAAACCCAGCAAGCTGAAGGAGAATATCCATCCAGAATACGTAGCTTTCAGCATTCCCGATGATTTTATTCTTGGCTACGGCTTGGATTACGATCAGCAGGCCAGAGGTTTGAAGGATATTTACACAATCATTGATGAGTAAACTTAAATTAAACTAAATATCAGGATAATGAAGAATATCGTTATTTTTGGTGCTCCTGGCTCAGGCAAGGGAACACAGAGTGATAAGATGATTGAGAAGTACGGACTTAACCACATCTCAACTGGTGACGTACTTCGTGATGAAATCAAAAATGGTACAGAACTGGGTAAGACTGCAGCCAGCTATATTGAGAAGGGTCAGCTTATTCCAGATGATCTTATGGTTAGCATCCTTGCTTCTGTATATGATAGCTTCGGACGCGATAGCAAAGGTGTTATCTTCGACGGATTCCCCCGTACTATCCCACAGGCTGAGGCCTTGAAGAAGATGCTCGATGAGCGTGGTGACAAGGTTGCAGCTATGATTGAGCTTGATGTTCCAGAGGATGAGCTGATGAAGCGTCTTATCCTGCGTGGACAGCAGAGCGGACGTGCTGACGACAACGAGGAGACAATCAAGAAGCGCCTCGTGGTTTATCACTCTCAGACAATGCCTCTCATTGAATGGTATAAGAAGGAGGGTGTTCACTATCATATCGACGGTCTGGGCGAGCTGGAGCGTATTTTCGGAGACATTTGCCAAGTTATTGACAATATCTAAATGGAATCAAATTTCGTAGACTACGTTAAGATTTACTGCCGCTCTGGTAAGGGAGGTAAGGGCAGTATGCACTTACGCCATGTAAAGTATAACCCCAACGGAGGTCCTGATGGTGGTGATGGTGGAAAGGGGGGAAGCATCATTCTGCGCGGAAACCATAACTATTGGACTCTTTTGCACCTCAAGTACGAGCGCCATATCTTTGCAGAACACGGAGGTAATGGTGGTCGTGACAAGTGTCATGGTACCGATGGAAAGGATGTTTACATTGATGTGCCTTGTGGTACCGTAGTGTATAATGCTGAAACCGGAAAGTATGTCTGCGATGTTACATACGATGGTCAGGAAGTTCTGCTACTGAAGGGTGGTCGTGGAGGATTGGGTAATTTCCAGTTCCGTACATCTACCAATCAGGCTCCGCGTTATGCCCAGCCTGGTGAGCCCATGCAGGAGATGACCATTATTCTTGAATTGAAATTATTAGCTGATGTAGGCTTGGTAGGTTTTCCTAATGCGGGAAAATCTACCCTTGTCTCATCGCTATCAAATGCTAAGCCTAAAATAGCAAATTATCCATTTACCACTATGGAACCCTCTCTTGGTATTGTTGGATATCGCGATAACAAGTCGTTTGTTATGGCCGATATCCCAGGAATTATCGAGGGCGCATCCGAAGGTAAAGGTTTGGGACTCAGGTTTTTGCGCCATATTGAGCGAAACTCGCTGTTGCTCTTTATGGTACCTGGCGATACTGATGATATTAAGCGAGAATATGAAATTCTGCTCAACGAGCTTCAGCAGTTCAATCCCGAGATGCTCGACAAGCATCGCGTGCTGGCCGTTACCAAGTGCGACCTGCTCGACGAGGAACTGATTGAGATGCTGAAGGAGTCGTTGCCTCAGGATTTGCCTGTGGTATTTATTTCGGCTGTGACCGGCTATGGTCTCGACGAACTCAAGGATGTGCTTTGGAACGAGCTGAATGCCGAAAGCAACAAACTGAACGTCATCACCTCGGAGGATTCGCTGGTGCATCGCGACAAGGATATGAGCCGTTTTGCTCAGGAGCTTGCCGATGAGGGTGAGGACGAGGATATCGAGTATATCGACGAGGATGATATCGAGGATATCGAGGACTTTGAGTACGAGGACTTCGAGGACGAGGCCTAACGTTACGCAATAATTTTCACGATTTTTTAAAAAAGTAGCCGATTTATAACATTAAATCGGAAAAATTTTCATACCTTTGCACCGAAATTTAAATAATCCGGTTTTATTCCGATAATTAATTAATTAAAACAGTTAAAAATTTATGCAGAAAAGATTACTCTTTCTGGTTGCTATGATGTTAACGTTTTCGCTAACATTGATGGCGCAAATCACAACTTCAAGTATGGCTGGAAAGGTGACCCTCGACGATGCTAATGGCGAGGAAGTCATCGGTGCTACAGTTGTGGCTGTTCACGAGCCTTCTGGTACTCGTTACACAGCAGTGACCAATACCACAGGTCGTTTCTCGATTAATGGTATGCGTACTGGTGGTCCTTACAATGTGACCATTTCTTACATCGGTTTCCAGCCCAAAACCGTTAAGGGGATTATCCTCCAGCTGGCTGAAACCTACAATCTCTCAGTATTCTTGTCAGAGGACGCTACTGAGCTTGCAGAGGTTGTAGTAAGTGGTAAGGCTTCAAAGTTCGCTGCTGAGAAGACAGGTGCTGCTACTAACATTAACAGCTCGCAGATTACCAACCTGCCAACCGTTAGCCGTTCAATCACAGATGTTACTCGTCTGTCTCCTTATGGAGGTAATGGCATGAGCTTCGCTGGTGCTGATGGTCGTACTGCCAACTTCACCGTTGATGGAGCTAACTTCAACAACAACTTTGGTTTGAGTGCAAACCTTCCTGGTGGTGGTAACCCAATCTCTATCGATGCTATCGAAGAGTTGCAGGTTGTTATCTCTCCTTACGATGTTCGTCAGACCAACTTCATCGGTGGTGGTGTAAACGCTATTACTAAGTCGGGTACTAACACCTTCAAGGGTAGTGCTTACGTTTATCACAAGAATGAGAATATGCAGGGTGACGCTGTAAATCGCCAGCAGATTCAGGGTGCTCGTGAGAAGTCTCAGACTACTACTTACGGTTTCACTCTGGGTGGCCCAATCATCAAGAACAAACTCTTCTTCTTCGTCAACGGAGAAATGATTAAGATTCCATCAGTTGTTAACCGTTGGAAGGGTTCTGAGGATGGTAAGGCTGATGCTGAAAACTATATCTCTCGTACAACCAACAAGGATCTTGAGGCTATTTCTAATTATATGGCCAACAAGTACGGTTACGATACCGGTTCTTGGACAAGCTTCCCAGCTGATGAGAGTAACTACAAGCTGATGGCCCGCTTAGACTGGAACATCAACGATCGTCACAAAGTGGCTCTGCGCTATAACTATACTAAGAATAATGTATGGAACGCTCCAAATGCTACCTCTATGGATGGTGGTACTCGTATGAGTGGTGCCCGTATGTCTCAGTATTCTATGGCATATGCCAACTCAATGTACTCAATGAAGAATACCGTACATTCTTGGTCACTCGACTTCAATAGCCGTCTTACTGATAATCTTTCTAACCAGTTGCTGGCTACTATCTCTAAACTCGATGATATCCGTGGTACAAACTCTTCTGAGTTCCCATTCATTGATATCACTAAGGACGATAACAACTACATCGCTCTGGGTTATGAGCTGTTCACATGGAACAACGCAGTTCACAACACTATTTGGAACATCAAGGACGATGTAACCTATTATGCTGGTGCCCATAAGATTATGGCTGGTATCAGTTTCGAGCATCAGATGGCCGACAATATGTATATGCGTAACGGTTCTGGTTACTATCGTTACAACCTCTCCGACAATATGTATATTGGTGGTGTACTGCAGCCAGATATGTTGTTCAACCAGACTCCTGAGATTTTCTGTCTGACTTACGGTTACGATGGTGAGACAGCTCCTGCTGCTCGTGTTCAGTTCAACCGTCCTGGTATCTATGCTCAGGATGAGTGGAACATCAACGATAAGTTCAAGCTCACCTACGGTCTGCGTGTTGATGGATTGTTCTTCAACAACAGCGACCTGATGACTAACGCAGCTATTCTGAATCTCGATTATAACGGTCGTCACGTTGATACAGGTAAGTGGCCAAAGAACAGCATCACCTTCTCTCCACGTCTGGGATTCACCTACGACGTATTTGGTGACAAGAGCCTGAAGGTTCGTGGTGGTACTGGTCTCTTCTCTGGTCGTCTGCCTCTGGTATTCTTCACCAACATGCCTACCAATGGTGGTCTGGTTCAGTATCAGGCACAGATCAATGCTAAGAATGCCAGCAAGATGGGCTTTGGTATGGAAGAGTTCGCTGGTGGTCCTATGACAAATGTCAGCGATATGCTTGCTAAGCTCCAGAGCCTCGGCTATCCTACAACTGTTAAGCCTGAGGACGGAACAGTTCCTTCTGCTGTTAACGGTGTTGATCCTAGCTTCAAGATGCCTCAGGTTTGGAAGACCTCTTTGGCTATCGACTATCAGATTCCTGTTGAGTTCCCATTCACAGTTACTGTTGAGGGAATCTACAATAAGACTCTTAATGGTGTATCAATCTCTGACTGGAGTATTAAGAACGTAGGTGGTTTCGCTCGCTTCAATGGTGTTGACAACCGTCCTATCTTCCCAGATGATTTCCGCAGCGGTACTAAGGCATTTGTTCTTGAGAACACAAGTCGTGGTTACGGTTGGAGCGCTAACATTACTCTGAACGCTCAGCCTGCCGACTGGGTAAGCCTGATGGCTGCTTATACTCACACTGTATCTAAGGAGGTTACTGGTATGCCTGGTTCAGCTGCTGAGTCTGCATTCACATACGTACCTACTTACGAGGGACCAAACAACATCAAGTTGCACAACTCTCAGTATGTAACTCCTGATCGTATCGTAGCAAGCGCTACTCTCCACGATAAGTGTGGCAACCACTATAACTTTGTATACGAAGCATGGCGTGGTGGCAACAGCTACTCTTACATGATGCAGAACGATATGAACGGCGATGGTTACGCTTACGATGCACTTTACATTCCAACAGATGAGGAGGTTGCTAACAACATGTTCCGCTTTGTAAGTGAGGACGATAAGACCCGCTTCATGGACTATGTTCACAACGATGGTTATCTGAGCAAGCATCAGGGTGAGTATGCTGAGGCTTACAGCGTTTACTCTCCATGGGTACACCGCCTTGACTTCGGCTACAAGCACGACTTCAAGCTGAACATCGGTAAGACCAAGCACATGCTGCAGCTCACATTCGATATGAAGAACGTTCTCAACTTCTTCGATTCTTCATGGGGTGTAGCTAAGTATCTGAATCCTGAGATTGGTTCAGAGGCTAAGATCCTGAAGTACGAGGGTGTCGACGCACAGGGCTTCGCTACCTTCTCTACTCCAAAGTCTATCAATGGCAACACTCAGACTTGGACTACTAACTATAGTCTTGGTCAGTGCTGGTATGCTTCTATCGGTGTTAAGTATTATTTCAACTAATTAATTAAAGGTAAGACAAATATGAAACTTAAATATTTCATTCCGTCTCTTGTAGCAGTTGTAGCTGCATTATTCACTAGCTGTGCAAAAGATAATGATCCTTCATATCTCGAGGGCATCAGAGTTTCGCAGTCATACGTTTCTCTTAACACTGCTGGCGGATCAACAGAGATTGAACTCACAGCCAATGGTAATTGGGAGTTCGAGAAGATTTTCTCGGTAAAAGAGAAGGAAGGTGATAAGGAAGTGGTTAAGCATTATGCCACTCCAACATGGCTTAAGGTTAATCAGGAATCAGGTGCTGCAGGCGAGACCAAGCTCGTGTTCAGTGCTGAGGCTGGCGAAGGCCGTTCATGCGAACTCATTATCACATCAAATGGTGAGGAGCAGCGCATCCGCGTTATTCAGGGATTGGTAACTATCGAGAACGCTTCTTGCGCAGAGGTTCTGGCTGGTCCTGACTCTAAGACCTATCAGGTAACTGGTGTGGTTACATCTATTGCCAATACCACTTATGGTAACTGGTATATCAACGATGGTACAGGCGAGGTTTACATCTATGGTACGCTCGATGCAAAGGGTGCCGAGAAGAACTTCTCAAGTCTGGGTATCGAGGTTGGCGACCAGGTTACTGTTCAGGGTCCAAAGACTACCTATAATGGTACTGTAGAGCTGGTTAACGTAACTGTAGTTAAGATTGTTAAGTCTCTTATCAAGGTTGACTCTCTGACTGTTGATGGTGTTGTATCAAGCGAGCTTCCTGTTGCTGGTGGCGAGATCACTGCTCACCTCACCTGTAAGGGTACTGGCGTTGCTGTTGAGATTCCTGCCGAGGCTAAGGAGTGGCTGGGTGTTACCTCTTCAACTGTAGGTGCTAACCCAACTGTTACCTTCTATGCTAAGAACAACGAGGGTGGCGATCGCGAGGTTACTGTAACCTTCAAGACTACCGATGGTTCTAAGGAGTACACCTCTCAGGCAACTATCACTCAGAAGGGTGCTATCATTGAGACCAACGTTGCCGACTTCCTGGCTGCTGAGGTTGGTACTACCAACTATCGCATTACTGGTGTTGTAACCGAGCTTTATACTAGCGACAAGCAGGGTGAGAGCTTCTATATTCAGGACTACTCTGGTAAGGTGCTCGTTTATCGTGCAGCTGGTTTCAAGGATTCTGGCGCAAAGGTAGGTGATGTTGTTACCGTAGTAGGCCAGCGTGGTGCTTACAAGAGTACACCACAGATGGTTTCTGGTAAATTCGAGGCTATCAAGTATGCAGTCCAGACTGCTACTATTACCGAGCTTCTTGCTAAGGGGGACGATAAGAATACCTATTACATGGTAACTGGTACTATCACCTCACTGAAAGATGATAAGGGTAACGATAACGACTATGGTAACCTCTTCTTCAGCGACGGAACCAGCGAGATCTATGTATACGGATGCTATCCTGGTTGGGGTGCTAAGGGCGACGACCGCAAGTATCTTATTCAGGATAACGACATCAAGGTAGGCGATGAGATCACTATTATTGCTTACAAGACAAGCTATAAGGGTGTTCCTCAGCTTAGCAGTGGTGTTTGCTTCTCGTTCAAGCATGCAAATTAATTATAGTTCTTAACAATATCTGCTCCCGATGCCAATACAGGCATTGGGAGCATTTTTTCCTAATGCAAGTATAAAAATGAAGAGATATCTACTTTTTATTTCTCTTTTTGCATCATTCTCTGTCTGGGCTCAGGGACCCAACAATACTGGTACCTATTATCAGGATGCTGATGGCAAGAAGGCAGAGGAACTTAAATCGGCATTGTTTGCCATAATCTCTAACAACCATAAAGTTCAGAGCTATACCCCAGGTGTTTGGAATGCCGTTAACTCTTACGACATTCGCGAGGATGGTAAGATATGGGATATCTATTCTGGTATTTCTAACTTCACACCTGTAACCGATCAGGATAAAGGTAATATAGTTGATGAGGGCGTAAAGTATAATCGTGAACACGCTATGCCTAAGAGTTGGTTTAATGAGACTAAGGAACCAGATGACCATAGTACCAGCGTATATCCCATGTATACCGACCTCCATCATCTTTTTCCAACCGATCGCGCTGTAAATGAGATGCGTGGCGACAATCCTTACGGTGAAGTTGGAGCTACTGTTACCAAGCAGTCTGCAGGCGGCTTCTCGAAGTTTGGCGTTTCCGTAGATAGTCTGGGTTATTCTACAGTTTCTGGTGACAATGGAAATGTTTTTGAACCCAACGACGAATATAAGGGTGATTTGGCTCGTGTTTATTTCTATATGGCCACCCGTTACGAGTCGTATAAAAACGAGAAAGGTGAAACTCGTACTCCCAAAAAGTGGGAAAGAGGTAATAAGTCGATGTTAAATGGAACCGTTTATCCATTCTTTAAGGATTGGGCTCTTAAGATGTTGCTCCGTTGGGCAGCTAATGATCCTGTAAGCGAGAAGGAGTTAAATCGTAATGAGGCTATCTATGGCATTCAGGGCAATCGCAATCCTTTTGTTGATTATCCAGGTCTGGAACAGTATATCTGGGGTAACAAGATGGATGATGCTTTCAGTTATAACAACTATGTGCCTGCAACTTCTGGTATTGAAGAGATCACCAAGACTATCTTCATCGAAGACGATGGCGCTATCTACAATCTCCGCGGTCAGCGTGTAGATGGAAAGAATCTCAAGAAGGGTATCTACATCCGCAAGAATAAGAAGATGATTGTGAAATAAAGCCAACGGTCACACGGTCACAGCTGTGACCATGTGACCAACGAGGCTAGCAAAAAAGTGTAGTGGCAAATATAAATATCAGAATATCAAGTAGTTATATTAGATATTGATTGTTGTGTGACCATTTTTCTTCTACTATGGTTTGAAAGGGTAAAGGTTAAGGGTTGCAAGTACAAACCTTAAGGATAAAAGGTACATTACGCCTATATAATTATCGTTTGCCTATACCCAAACGATTGTTTGCCTTTACGCAAACGATCATTCGCCTATACCCGATTTGAAACGCAGTTCAGAAATGTGAATTTTCTTAATAAAAACTTGCATTCTATCATTTTATTTTGTACCTTTGCCCCAAAGTCTAATAAAACCGGTTGACAATGAAAAGAATACTACTAATAACGGTAGCTATATTAACAGTTTCGCTTTCCGTTTTTGCTCAGGTCACAACCTCAGGAATCACAGGTGCCGTTATGGCTGGTGGCGAAGAGGCTATCGGCGCAACTGTTACAGCCAAGCATGTGCCTTCAGGTTCAGTATATCGTGCTGTAACCAACATCGATGGCCATTATACCATTACGGGTATGAAGGCAGGTGGTCCTTACGAGGTTGAAGTGTCGTACATAGGCTTTCAGACGGCCAAGTTTTCCGATGTCCAGCTGTCTCTGGGTCAGAATGCTGTTGTAGATGCATCGCTCAGCGAGGGCTCTGAGATGATTCAGGAGATTGTGGTTACTGCTAAGGCTAACAATACGATGCGTAGCGACCGCAGTGGTGCTGTAACCAATCTTAATGCCAATCAGATGGCTGCTGTACCTACCATCGGACGCTCGATGACCGACTTGATGAAGATGACTCCACAGTCGAGCTCTGCCAGCGGTATGGCTATTGGTGGAGGTAACTATCGCCAGTCGTTTGTTACTATCGATGGTGCCTCGTTCAACGACTCGTTTGGTATGGAACCAAGTCCGCTGCCTGGTGGCGGTACACCAATCTCACTCGAGGCTCTCGATCAGATGACAGTCTCTGTAACGCCATACGATGTGCGCCAGAGTGGTTTTACGGGTGGTGGCATTAATGCTGTAACCAAGAGTGGTACTAACACCTTCAAGGGTATGGTATATACTTTCCTGACAAGTTCTGACCTGAAGGGTAAGAAAATCCACTCTACCGAGCTGTTATTGCCAAAAGGTCATAATAGTACCTTTGGTTTGAGCTTTGGAGGTCCTATTTTGAAGGATAAACTCTTTTTCTTTGTGAATGGTGAGTATGAGGATAATGTAACTGCAGGCCCTGCCGTGCAGGCAGGTAATGGTTCTACGCCATACACCGCAACTAACCGTCGACCAAGGCTTTCTGAATTAGAGAGTCTGTCTAACTATCTGCAGACTAATTACGGCATAACCACCGGTCCTTGGCAGAATTATAATCTTAAAACGCCTGCATATCGCATCCTGGCTCGTTTGGATTGGAACATAAACGATGATCATAAGTTTAATGTCCGTTTCACTAAGTCTAATCGTAAGGAAGCTAATCCCGCTTCGGCTTCGCGTAGCATAGGTAGCAACCGTACATCAATTATATATGGTGGAAACCAGAACTCGTATGGTGGTAATACTGATTATGGTATGTCGGCACTCTCGAGCCGTTATATGACAGAATTCCGTTTTACCTCGGTTGCTGCTGAGTTAAATAGTAAGTTTGGAAAGTTGCATAATACCCTTCGTGGTACCTATTCATATCAGGACCAGCCTCGTAGCAACGAATATGGTGTTGATGTGCCTGTGGTAGAAATCGTTATGAGCGATGAGCAGGGCCATTATCCTTACTGGGCGTTGACAGGCGATATGTTTACATACGGCAACGAGGCAAAAACAAAGACTACGGTGATTACCGATGAGATTAATATACAGTTAGGTAAGCACAACCTGTTTGGTGGAATCCAATTTGAAAACGACTGGGCGGCCAATGGTTATGCTCAAGCTGGTGCAGGATATTATGCATTCCAGGCTACACCAGAACAAGTGGCTGCGGGCGATTGGGCTAGCGTATTCACCAAGGAGAATACACGTTTGTTTGGTATTACATATGGCAATAACGCTGAACACTCTCGGTTTGTGGCAAAGATGAGCACTAACCAGTGGTCGCTCTATTTCCAGGATAATATGAGTCTGAGCGATCGTTTCCGCATGTCGCTTGGTGTGCGCTTCGAGTTGCCTTCGTATCCTAGTCTTAAGGATAATTTCAACGAGGATTACTACAACATAGACTTTGGCTGGCAGCACTTCCGCACGGATAATGTGCCCGATGCCAGCATATCATTCTCGCCTCGTCTGGGATTCAACTGGGACATTACTGGCAATCAGAATCTTATCCTTCGTGGAGGTACAGGTCTCTTCGTTGGTCGTCTGCCATTTGTATGGTTGATATCAGCAGTGGGCAACTCTGGTATGGGACAGACATCTTATATCGCATCGCAAACCAAGGGTACTATTCCTACCTTTACCACTAGTCAGGCTGATATGCTCCAGCAGATTGGTGCAAAGAGTTCGACCACTATCCCTAGCAGCGCTACTATCCTGAGCGACGATCTGCGTATGCCAAAGACCTGGAAGGCTTCGCTTGCTCTCGATGCGAAACTGCCTGGTGATATCGACTTTACCATCGAGGGTATCATGAACAAGGATCTTAATCCTGTAGTGGTTTCTAATCGCGACATCTATTGGGATGGCCATTCTACCATCGATCTTGGGCATGGAGACATTCGCCACAAGATGTCGTACTACGATGCCAATTCCTCGGCCTATGTGCTCGAGAATGCTGGTGGCAAGGCCTACTACATGTCGTTGAGCGCCCAGCTGCGCAAGAAGTTCGACTTTGGGCTCGACCTCTCAGCCAGCTACACGCTGTCAAAGGCCAAGACCTATACCGATGGTATCGGAAACCAGGTAGCCTCTGCCTACAACAACTATCGTAACTCAGTGAATGCCGTCAACGATAACGAGTTGGGTTATGCCACTTACGTTGCTCCTAACCGCCTGTTGATATCTGCCAGCTATACGCTTAAGGAGTCGAAGAACGCCAGTTCCCACTTCTCGCTTGTTTACGATGGCTATCAGTATGGTTTCCTAACCGAGTATGCTTTCAGCCGTTTCAGCTATATCTTCTCGTCGAATGTCAACAGCGATGCCTTGGCGCCAGCCAACCTGATATATGTGCCAGCATCAAGAAATGAACTTGACAGCTGGGATTTTGCTGAGAGTACTTATGGTTCAAACCATCAGGTATATACCGCCGATATGCAGCGTGATGACTTCTGGGCTTATATCCAGCAGGATGATTATCTTAAGACTCGTACAGGTAAGTATGCTGAGCGTGGTGGCGCAAAGATGCCTTGGCATCATCAATTAGACTTTAAGTTTGAACAAGATATGACTATGAATTTTGGTAAGACCAAGCACACACTGCAGTTCGGCGTAGACATTCTGAATCTACCTAATTTCCTTAACAAGAAGTGGGGATTATACAAGCAGGTAACAGAGACCTCGCTCCTGTCGTATAACAAGGGCAAGTACACCTATAACACAGTGAATGGCGAACGTCATCTGTCAACTTTCTCCGACTTCCTCGGACTGCAGTCTACTTATCAGATTATGTTCACAATACGCTATCTGTTCAACTAAATCAAGTTAATCCTCGCCTCAAGGCGGGGATTTTCTATGATTTTTTGTTAATTCTCAACTTTCAATTATCAATTATCAATTAATTTGTGTACCTTTGCAACCAAAATTGTAAAATAAACGTTTATTATGGCACAGGAAGATGTATTTAAGAAAATCGTAAGCCACTGCAAGGAGTATGGCTTTGTATTCCCATCAAGTGAGATTTACGATGGTTTAGGAGCCGTTTACGATTACGGACAGAATGGTGTTGAGTTGAAGAATAACATTAAGCAGTATTGGTGGAAGGCTATGACTATGCTTCACGAGAATATCGTAGGTATCGATAGCGCCATCTTTATGCACCCAACTATATGGAAGGCTTCTGGTCACGTTGATGCCTTCAACGATCCCCTTATCGACAACCGCGACTCTAAGAAGCGCTATCGTGCCGACGTACTGATCGAGGATCAGATTGCCAAGTACGACGAGAAGATTCAGAAGGAAGTAGAGAAGGCTCGCAAGCGTTTTGGCGAGAGCTTCGACGAGGCTAAGTACATGGAGACCAGCGAGCGCGTGAAGGAGACTAAGGAGAAGCGCGACAATCTGCATGCCCGTTATGCAGCTGCTATGCAGGGTCCCGACCTCGAGGCTCTCAAGCAGATTATCCTCGACGAGGAGATTGTCGACCCCATCAGCGGTACTAAGAACTGGACCGATGTTCGTCAGTTCAACCTTATGTTCGCTACCGAGATGGGTGCCAGCGCCGATGCTTCGATGAAGGTTTACCTGCGTCCTGAGACTGCTCAGGGTATCTTCGTGAACTACCTGAACGTACAGAAGACCGGTCGTATGAAGATTCCTTTCGGTATCGCCCAGATTGGTAAGGCTTTCCGTAACGAGATCGTTGCCCGTCAGTTCATCTTCCGTATGCGCGAGTTCGAGCAGATGGAGATGCAGTTCTTCGTAGCTCCAGGCACTGAGCTCGAATGGTTCCCCAAGTGGAAGGAGACCCGTATGAAGTGGCATCTGGCTCTGGGCTTCGGTGCTGAGAACTATCGTTTCCACGATCACGACAAGTTGGCACACTATGCTAACGCAGCTACCGATATCGAGTTCAAGATGCCATTCGGCTTCAAGGAGGTTGAGGGTATCCACTCTCGTACCAACTTCGACCTGAGCCAGCACGAGAAGTTCTCTGGTAAGAGCATCAAGTACTTCGATCCTCAGACCAACGAGAGCTACACTCCATATGTTATCGAGACATCTATTGGTGTTGACCGTATGTTCCTCTCTATCATGTGTCATGCCTTCGACGAGGAGAAGCTCGAGAATGGCGAGACCCGTACCGTACTTCGTCTGCCAGCAGCCCTCGCACCTGTTAAGTGTGCTGTAATGCCTCTGGTAAAGAAAGATGGTCTGCCTGAGAAGGCTCGTGAGATTATCGACCAGCTGAAGTATCACTTCGCTTGCCAGTACGACGAGAAGGATTCTATCGGAAAGCGCTATCGTCGTCAGGATGCCATTGGTACTCCTTACTGTGTAACTGTCGATCACGATTCTCTCACCGATGGTAAGGTAACTCTGCGTTTCCGCGATACCATGGAGCAGGAGCGTGTAAACATCAGCGACCTCAACTCAATCATCGAGGATAAGGTTAGCATTGCAAGTCTGCTTAAGAAACTTCAGTAATAATGATGAAGAATCTCAAATACATATTGCTCGCTGTGGTACTGTTCCCTTTTATGGGAATAGTATCATCGTGCAGCGAGGATAGCGATACTGAAGATGAGTTTGACAAGTGGCAGGAAAAGAACGATGCTTATATTGAAAAGCTCGCAACTAGTTCCATGACCAAGTATCTTACCTACAGCAAGAACGCCACTATTTCAAGTGCAGCCAGTACAGATTACGTATATGTTGAGGTGCTTGAGTCGGGTAGTGGAGAGCCTGCCTTGTTTACCGATACTGTACGTGTTGCTTATAGAGGCCGTCTCATCCCAAGTGCATCATATACTGATGGTTATGTGTTCGACCAAACATTCCTTGGCGACTTCGATTGGTCAACTGCAGGTACCACTAAGTTCTGTCCTGGCGAAACCGGCTTGCGCGATGGCTTTTCTACAGCCCTCCAGCATATGCGTGTGGGCGATCGCTGGCGTGTACACTTCTCTTACAAGCTTGGATACGGTACATCAGACTATAGCGATATTCCCGGATATAGCGATTTGATATTCGATATTGCTGTCTATGACATCTGGCATCCAGGCGAGAAACGTCCTGTGTTTAAGAGCAGATAACAATAAAATACGAACTTTCTAAAAACCTTGCCTATGCCTAAGTACGCTGATTACATTAAGAAGATAGAGATCGATTCGCTTTGGAGCGGAAAGAAACATATCGTGTGGGAATTGAATCGCCATGTTAATATCCTAAGCGGAATGAATGGCGAAGGTAAGAGTACCATCCTTAACAAAGTTGTTAAGGGGCTTATTGCTGGTGGCGAGTTCCCTTCGCATATGCTTAAGGGTGTACGCTTGGATGTAGAACCAGAGGATGCCAAGTGGATTCGCTATGATATGATCCGCTCGCTAGACTCAAATCTGCAGCAGGCACTTGCCGAAGGCGAAGGATTCCTTCGTCAGGCCCTTTCTGCCTTAGCTGGAGTAGGGGGTGGTTCGCTACTCGATATCCAATTATATAATCTGCAGCGTAAGTATCTTGATTACCAGGTAAACATAGGCAATCGTATTATCGATAAGCTTCAGAGTGGCGATGCTGATGCCGCTCAGCAGCTGTCTCAGAAGAAAACCCGTTTCCAGGATATCGTTGATGAACTGTTCCGCGATACGGGTAAGAAGATGATCCGCACTGAGAACGAGCTCCGTTTTACACAGATAGGTGAGGTTTTGTTGCCCTATCAGTTGTCGAGTGGAGAAAAGCAGATTCTGATAATCCTGCTTACTGTTCTGGTGGAGGATAATATGCCTTATGTCCTGTTTATGGACGAACCTGAGGTGTCATTACATCTTGAGTGGCAGAAACGTCTTGTTGACCTCTGTCTTGAGCTCAACCCCAACGTACAGATTATTCTCACCACACATTCTCCTGCCATCGTTATGAATGGTTGGGTAGATTCCGTAACAGAGGTATCAGATATTACTGTTTAAGGCCTGCGGTTTATGGCCAATCGTCTAAAGGATAATATCAATAGCCGTTATTTTGAGGCTGCCAATGCGCTTACCTCAAAGAAGGCGCGACATAGGATTGTGGCCTATGTCGAAAGCTATGATGATATTTACTTTTGGCGCACTGTGCTCAGCGAATTCGAGAACGATAAGCGTTACTTTGAGGTGATGCTTCCATCAAAAGTTAACCTCACTCGTGGAAAGAAGTCGGTGCTTATGAATTTCCTCGAGGGTGAACCTCTAGGTAAGGACATGATAGCTTGTGTAGATGCTGATTACGACTATCTTATTCAGGGCCGAACACATCAGTCTCGAAGTGTGTTAAATAGTTCTTATGTGTTCCATACCTATGTGTATGCTATCGAGAACTTCCAATGCTATGCCCCTTCGCTGCATAATGTCTGTGTGTCTGTTACCCTCAATGATCATAGAATCTTTGATTTCCGTGAATATTTTGCGCAGTTTAGCGAGGCTTTATTTCCGCTCTTTGTGTGGTCTGTCATGGTGTATCGCAATGGTAACTACCCAAAGTTCTCCATTAGCGATTTCAATCGCATTGCTGATCCTGGTGGATTCAATGTGATGAATCCTAGCGCCTCTATTTCTAATGTAAAGCGTAAGGTGCATACTAAGATTAATGAATTGCAGCGCCAGTTCCCAGACGCAAAGGACGAATACCTTGCCACTAAGGATGATATCCGTGCACTTGGTGTTACTCCACAGACTACCTATTTATATATGCAAGGCCATCATCTGTTCGATACCGTTGTATCGCCCATACTTACTAAGGTGTGCAATTTGTTGCGACAGGAACGCCAGAACGAGATTTTCTATGCCACTGCACATAAGACACAGAAGCGAAACGAAATGTCCTGTTACGAAAACTCGCTGCAGGATATAAAGGTTATGCTCAAAAAGAATACTGGTTACATCTCTTCAGAGCAATTCCGCCGCATCCAAGACGATATCCGAACTTATTTGGGCACATAAATCTTATACGAATTCGGAGATGTTTAATTTTCTGTCCAGAAACTACGTGTAAACAATACCAGTACCGTCATTATCTCCAGACGTCCCATCAGCATCAGCGGACACAGAATCCACTTGATAAAGTCGGGTAGGGATGACCACGACATCACCGGTCCAATCTGTGTGCCCAGCGTCGGTCCCACATTGCTCACACAGCTCAGTGCGATGGTGATGGCATTGGTATTGTCTATGCCAGCCACAATCATGATGGTAGCCGTTACCAGCGTCATCAGGATGGTCAGCGTAAAGAATGCAAACAGCGCCACCAGTTTCGATTGCGGTATGTTCACCCCGTTAATCTTCACGGGCAGCACCGCATTCGGGTGCAGAATCTGGCGGAAGTTGTTGCGAATCACCTTCAGCAGCATCACGCCTCTCACGCACTTAAATCCGCCGCTCGTACTGCCTGCACACGCACCTAAGTACATCACCACACCCAGTATCACCCACGTGATGTGAGGCCAGGTGCCCGCATCCTCGTTAAACATACCCGTGGTGGTCATAAACGAAACCACCTGGAACAGCGCCGCTCTGAAGGCGTGCTCCATATCGTAGTCCATACGTGTCAGCAGCAGATACATAATCCACAGCGTGGCACCCGTCACTACGCCCAGATAGAGTTTGAATTCCGAGTTGGTTATCAGCGCTTTCAGCTTCATCTTGATGATACATAGATATAATAAGGTGAAGTTGATGCCCGACAGAAACTGGAAGATAATCGAGATATAGTCGATGGTAGGCGAGTTGAAGTACGCCGTACTCTCGTTGTGGATGGCAAATCCGCCTGTGGCTGTTGTTGTCATCGAGTAGTTGGTGGCCTCAAACAGGTCCATTCCCGCCAGCCAGTAAGCCAGTCCGCAACCTATGGTCAGTATAAAGTAGATGCTCCATATCCACTTGGCCGTTGTCGACAGTCTGGGGTGCATCTTCGCCTTGATAGGTCCTGTTGCCTCTGCCGCGAAAATTTTCACGCTACCTCCCACCAGCGATGGCAGAATGGCGATGGTAAAGAATACGATTCCCAGTCCGCCAATCCATTGCGTCAGCGATCGCCAGAAGAGTATCGCGTGCGGCAGCGTCTCTACGTCGTCCAGTATCGAGGCTCCCGTTGTTGTAAAGCCCGATGTCGATTCAAAGAAGGCATCCGTAATGTTCGTGATGCTGCCATGAATCAGGAAGGGGAACATGCCGAAGAACGAGAACACCACCCATGCCGCCGTCACCACCAGATAGGCATCCCTACGGCTCAGCGTGTTGTCGGCGTTTCTTCCTAAGTACAGGAAGAAGAATCCGCTTCCAAAGGTTATCAGTAGGGAAATCAGAAACGCCATCAGGTCGTCCTCGTGATATAGAAACGACATCAGTGCGCACCATCCCATAAACTGCCCTTCTATAAAGAGTAGTGAGCCAATAATCTTGCTGATGATACGGAAGTTTACCATATCGCGTCCTTCTTGAAGAGTTTCTCGATGTTGTTTAATTTCTGTTCGTGGCAGAATACCATTACTGAGTCGCCCGCTTCAATCTGCGAGTTTCCGTTAACAAGCATTCCCACTCCGTTGCGCACCAGACCTCCAATGGTCATTCCGAATGGCAATCCAAGGTCCTTAACTGGTTTCTTTGTAACCTTTGAACCTTCGGCAGCTGTGAACTCAGCCACTTCGCTATCTACCATCATCAGCGATCTCAGATTGTCTACGTCAGCCTCAAGCAGCATCTGATATATATGGCTTGCAGCAATAGTCTTTTTGTTAATAATAGTACCTATGTCCAAGCTCTCGGCCATGGTTACATAGTCAAGGTTCTCCACCATTGCCACGGTCTTGCGCACGCCCATCTTCTTTGCAGTCAGACATGCAAGGATGTTTGTCTCTGCATTCTCTGTCAGTGCAACAAATGCCTGAGTGTTTCTTATTCCCTCTTCCTCAAGCAATCCCAAGTCGCGTCCGTCGCCGTGAATAACCATGACGTCTTTGTTCTCCAACAGTTCGTTCAGTCGCTCACAGCGCTTGGCGTCCTTCTCTATAATCTTCACGTTCATATAGTCGGGCGCAGTCAGGGCAGCTCTAACTGTGGTTTTTCCTCCACCCATCATTATCACGTTCTTCACGTCGGTATAGTGCTCCTTACCTACTATCTTGCGTATGTATGGAATATAATCCTTTGTAGTCATGAAGTAAGCTAGGTCGTTAACTCTAAGCTCATCCATACCGCTTGGTATAATGGTGTCGCCACCGCGTTTTATTGCTACAATATGATATGGGTCGTCAGGTCCGCACAAGTCTTTCAGCGGTTGGTTCAGTATCTCGGCCTGTTCTCTCAGTTTAATACCCAGTAATATAAGTGCTCCGTCGTGAACGTCCCAACGCTGGCGAACCCAGCTAAGTTTCAGTCCGTTGTTTATGTCTATTGCGGCCAGAACCTCTGGGTAAATCAACGAGTCAAGTCCAAGGTTCTTGAAGAACTGTTGCAGTCCTGGTGCCAAATACTCGTAGTTGTCAATTCTTGCTACGGTCTTCTTGGCTCCCAGAGCATGTGCCAATATGCATGCATTAATATTAATGCTCTCCTCGGGCGTAACACCCACAAACAGGTCGGCATTCTGCACTCCCGCCTCCTTTAGAGCTTTAATACTAGTAGGCGATGCGCAGTATGTCATAACATCATACTCGCTCATCTTAGCCAGACGTTCATCGTCAGCATCGATCAGCACGCAGTCCTGATGTTCTCTCGACAGTAGCTTCGACAGGTGAGTACCAACGGCACCTGCACCTACAATTATTATCTTCATGCCTCTAGTATAGCTTTCTTAATGCCTTCCTCGTCTATTCCTACGATGTGCATCAGTTCTTTCACTGTTCCATGCTCTACAAAACTGTCGGGCAGACCCAGTCTCTGCACTCTAGGAGTATATCCGTGGTCGTTCATCCACTCAAGCACGGCCGATCCAAGTCCGCCTCTTATCACTCCGTTCTCAACGGTGATTACGCGCTTAAAATTGCGTCCCACTTCTTCGAGAATGCTTTCATCGATAGGCTTAAGGAATCTCATGTCGTAATGAGCAACACTTAATTCCTTATTCTCATTTTTCAATTGTTCAATGGCGCGGGTGACGTTGTTTCCAATCGGGCCTATGCTCAGCACTGCCACGTCGCTTCCGTCGTGAAGTTTGCGTCCTGTTCCCACCTTTATCTCTTCAAATGGGCATCGCCAGTCCTGAAGTTCTCCACCGCCTCGTGGATAACGTATCACAAACGGTCCCTTGTCGGGTAGTTGTGCTGTATACATCAGTCTGCGTAGCTCGTGCTCGTCAAGTGGTGAGCAAATCGTCAAGTTTGGTATAGGTCGCAGAGCACTTAGGTCGAAAGCTCCATGGTGTGTAGCTCCGTCTTCTCCCACTAGTCCGGCGCGGTCAAAGCATAATACCACGTTCAGGTTCAACAGTGCCACGTCGTGTATAATATTGTCGAATGCTCTTTGAGCAAATGCACTATAGATGTTACAGAATGGCAGCAGTCCATCTTTGGCCATACCTCCACTGAATGTTACGGCATGTCCCTCGGCTATACCTACGTCGAATGTCCTTTCGGGCATCTCTTTCATCATAATGTTCATCGAGCATCCACTTGGCATGGCAGGTGTCACTCCAACTATCTTGGGGTTCTGTTTTGCCAGTTCAAGCAGTGTATGTCCGAATACATCCTGATATTTCTGAGGCTTTGTGGGGTCATTGTCCACAATGCGTTCGCCTGTGTCGGGATTGAATTTTCCTGGTGCGTGCCATATCGTCACGTCCTTCTCGGCAGGTGCATATCCGTGTCCTTTCTTTGTGTGAAGGTGCAGCAACTTAGGTCCTGTCATATTCTTCAGCTGACTCAGTATGCGCACCAGTTCCTTCACGTTGTGTCCGTCAAACGGACCGAAGTACTGTATGTTCATACCGTCGAAGATGTTCTGCTGATGCGAAATCGCACTCTTCATCGCATTTGTCAGTCGGATAAGTCCCTTCTTGCGGTCATCATTCAGCATGCCATGGCGATTGAACCATCGTGCCGTCTTAAACTTTATGGCGTTATATGTCTCGTTAGTGCTCAGGTTCAGCAGATACTGCTTCATACCTCCCACACTTCGGTCTATCGACATGTTGTTGTCGTTCAGGATGATAAGCAGGTTGTTAGGGCTGCTCGATACGTTGTTCAGTCCTTCAAACGCCAATCCGCCGCTCAGTGCGCCGTCGCCTATCACAGCCACCACGTGTCTGTCTTTCTTTCCCTCAAGCTCTGCAGCCACGGCCATACCCAATGCTGCCGATACAGAGTTGCTGGCATGTCCGCAGGCAAAGGTGTCGTATTCGCTCTCTTCCGGCGATGGGAACGGCTTTATTCCGCCTAACTTTCTATTCGTGCAGAATCTTTCCTTTCTGCCAGTAAGTATCTTATGTCCGTAGGCCTGATGACCCACGTCCCAAACAATTCTGTCTTCGGGAGTATTATACACGTAGTGTAGTGCCACAGTTATTTCTGCCACACCAAGGCTCGACGCCAGATGTCCCGGGTTCACTGCCACCTCTTCAATAATATCGCGGCGCAGTTCAGCGCACACCTGTGGCAAATCTTCCACCTTCAGCTTCCTTAAATCTTCGGGTGTTTCAATCTTATTTAATAGAGTAAACTCAGTTTTTTCCACACAAAAATTAATTTATCGAGTGCAAAGTTAAGCAAATTTATTCAAATCACAAAATAAATCACAAAATTTGCTCCCTGAAATATTAAACTATTTTAAATCTGCCCACTCTCAACCATAAGCACTACTCGCTCTGTCAGTCGGTCCACTCCCTGCGCATCATATTCCTTCTTCAACGATGCACCAAAGCCCCATGCAAACACCTGCCAGAATCCAGCTCTCAGCGGCCCCATAAAAGCCTTAATCATGTCGTAGCTGCTCGAGTGGCACTCGCGGTCTATCAGTTTTATCAGCAGTTTTCCCTGGCTGTAGGTCAGTTTTTTCATTTTAGGCTTGTATGTTTTGAAAATGTCCTGTTCCACGCGTTTCATGTGTTCTGCCTTTGCTTTGTCGTTTGGCAGTGTTTCTAAGTACTCCGTTGTTTCTATAAGCATCATTCTTGCCTCTTTAGCAATCGGCAGCACCTTCTTCACGTTTGTCACCAGTCGCATGTAGTTCTGGGCCTGTCGTTTGTTTTTAAACGTCAGTTGTGGGTATACATACACGTTGTTCATCTCCATATACTGTATGCTGTCTCCCTCGTGCATCACCTTGCTCACCTTCACGGTAGGCACAAAAGTAGGCGAGTCCATTTCCGCCAGCACCTGCTCAGCGGTCATTCTCTGTTCCTCCTGCCCCTTGGCAGCCGAGATCCAGAGCAGCAACATCATCGATAAAACAACTACCTTTCTCATTTCGGGTGCAAAGGTAGTGCTTATTTTTCATATTTACACTATTTCCTTCACCTTTTTGCATTTATTTCAAATAAATACTTTATCTTTGCAGACCAAAATATGACATAAACCTATGAGATTAAGATTTTTTTTAGTAATGTCTCTGACTGTGATTGTGCTTGGGTTGCAGGCGCAAGAGCAGCATTGTTGGGAACAGTATTTGAACCAAGTGATGAATGCGGAAGATATGGCGTCAGAACAGTGGCAAGAGAACTACGATCTGCTTTGTGAATTGGAACAAAATCCGATAAACATAAATAAAACAACGCGTGAAGAATTAGAACAAATCCCATTCCTGTCGACCCAACAGGTTGAGGCTTTGGAGGAATATCTATATAGATACGGCTCGATGAAATCGTTGGCCGAACTACAGATGATTAAGGAAATTGGCCCACAGGTTAGAAAACTGCTGGAATGCTTTGTGTATGTTGGTGATGAAACCAAGCTGAAGCCGCGTGTCAGGAACGAATTGGTGGCAAACGGTCGTGTGCCATTTTATGAGCGGAAAGGTGACAGGGATGGCTATCTGGGCGACAGGTATCGCCATTGGTTCCGCTATCAGGTGGAGCGTGGCGATAATATGAAATTAGGTATTGTGGCATCGAAAGATGCTGGTGAACCTTTCTTTACAAATGGAAATAAGTTCGGTTATGATTATTATTCACCATATCTGCAACTGAAAAAGATGGGACGCCTGGAAACACTGGTGCTTGGAAACTATAGGGTATCGATGGGTATGGGTATGGTGATGAACAATAGTTTTGGATTAGGCAAAATTGCTATATTACAGAATCTGGGACGAAACACTATTGGACTGCGGGCACATTCTTCAAGATCGGAAGGCTATCTTCAAGGTGTAGGAGCCACTATCAATTATGGGCGAGGTATACGAACAACTGCGTTTGTTTCATACGCCCCCATTGACGCAACACTTAATAACGACGGAAGTGCTCGAACTATATTGACTTCAGGCTACCATCGTACGGAAACGGAGATGGAAAAGAAACATAATATGCATGTATTGAAAACTGGCGGTACATTACGCTATGATGTAGGCAGAATGCATATTGCTTTAAATGCACTGTACAATCACTTGGATAGAGAATTGAGGCCAAATAAAAAGCAGATGTACAATTATTATAAGCCAGAAGGTTTTAACTTTATGAACGCCAGCATAGACTATGGCTACAGAGGCAGGCGATGGGCATTGAATGGTGAAACAGCTACTGACGACAAAGGGCACATTGCAACAATAAACACGATAAGTGTAAGTACAAATAATAATATAAATATCATGGTACTGCAGCGTTTTTATGCCTATCAATACGCATCGTTAGATGCGCAGAGTTATAGTGACGGTGGAAAAATACAGAACGAAAGCGGAATTTATGTAGGACTGTCGTGGCAACCATCGTCAAAGTGGCAGCTGACAGCCTATACCGACTATGCCTACCATCCATGGCCTATGTATCGTGAATCAACAGCGTCACATTCGGTTGATAATATGATTCAATGCGTACACACTACTGAAAAATGGAAACTAATGGGGCGTTACAGACTGAAAATTAAAGAACAGGAACATCGTACCCGAATAAGCATTGAATATTCTTCATCACAATTCAGTGCGCGGACGCAGTTTGATGGTGGTTATTGTACTGCACAGAAATCTGAGTTCGGTGCTATGATAAGTGAGAACGTTGCATATACTCACGATTGGTTGCGTCTCAACGCAGGGGTAGGATATTTTGATACAGATAGCAGTAACAGCCGAGTGTATCTATATGAAAATGGTCCTCTTTATACATATTCTATGCAGCAGTTCTATGGCGAGGGTATACGTTACTGGATGATGTTAAGAGCCTGTATAGGTAGAAAGCTTACATTTACTGCAAAAATAGGCGTTACTGATTACTTTGATCGTGTCAAAATAAGCAGCGATAATCAGCAGATAGACCAATCTAGCCAAACTGATCTTGATATACAAGTAAGGTGGAGAATCTGATTCTAACCTAAAACCCTTTTATATACATCGACTACCTGCCCTGCAACATCTGTGCCGCTGAAGCGACGGATATAGTCCATACTACGTTGGATTCGCTCTTCTCTATCATCGGCGCCTTTAAGACTGCGTCGTATGGCATTTGCCATGCCGATAGCATCGTTAGGAGCTACATAGAGAGAATCGGGACCTCCTGCCTCCTCAAGGCAAGAACCGGTACAGGCAACAACGGGTAGGCCACAGCTGATGGCTTCGATGATAGGTATTCCAAAACCTTCGTAGACACTTGGGTAAACAAAGCATTCTGCATCTGCATAGATGGCAGGGAGGTGAGCATCGGGGACACCATGAAGGATGTGAAGGCGATGTTCTAAGCCATTGGCCCTGGCATACTGTATGAGTTTGTCTGTATAAGCGGTATGACGACCTACAAGTACCAATGATATATCGTCGGGCAGATGGTGTAGGGCCTTGAGTGCCAGCATAGTGTTCTTGCGTGGTTCGATGGAGCCAACGCTCAAGACGTAACGACCCAATTTTGAATTAAGATTTGAGGTTTTATAATTTTGAGAGGTGTTGAATCGGGGAGAGCACGACTGATAAATCAGTGTGATTTTATCCTCTGAAACATCGGTACCGCCGAATTCAATAATATCACGTTTTGTGCACTCGCTTATAGCTATGATATGGTCGGCCTCACGCAGGGTGCGACGAAATTTCCATGTGTAGAGCTTGACATCAATGGGGTTGTAGAACTCTGGATGGCGTAGGAAAATAAGGTCGTGGATGGTAACAACAGACTTGATGCCACTCTTGTGGATGCCAAAAGGCAGCTCGCCAGAAAGACCATGGAACAACTGAATACCATCGCGCTTCAGGTCTTTTAATATCCCTCGACTACGCCAATAAGCGTTTTCTAAGGCAGAAAACGGTGTTTTCCCGCCGAGAAAATGATGTTTTCTTACTGAGAAAACAATGTTTTCTTTATGGGAAACTTGATCGCGCAGGTCAGCACGCCCTTCGTCAGGGGCGTAGAGACGGAGCTCGATGGGGAACTTTGAGAGGTCGTTGACTAATGTACGTCCATAGCTTCCTAACCCCGTGCCATTGCGGACTATGCGTTTGGCATCGAAACCTATTTTAAGTATGCTTGTAGTCATGATTTCTTAGAGAAGTGTTTAAATACAAAACGCACAATGACAAAGTTTGTTGGCACAGCTATCATTAATACTGCAAAGGGAGCCAATAGCCGATGAAGACCAATCCACAAGAAGAAATTAAACAATCCTATCTGCAAGAAGTAGTTGAATATATGTGCTCCTGCAAAGCCAGCCCCATTTCGAGCCGATGTGCGTTCGTGGAAGGTGAAGCGGGCCGAGAGGTAATAATTTGCCAGGAAACTTAGGAAATAACCTGCAGAATAGGCTATGTTGACATTGATGAAATGTTGTAAAAGCCAATAAATAGAAAGGTGGATGGCCGTAGACACTGCGCCTACGACACCAAATCGCATTATCTGTCCAAGTGTTTCCCTCTTTTGTTGCATCAATATTGATTTTGATTGCAAAGTTAAACAAAAAAAACGAAAATATGAGAAAAATCATTGAAAAACAAAAAATGTTTGTATCTTTGCAGTAGAATTATGAATATTATTATGGATCTATCTATTGTTTCACCAGTATTTCATGGGGAGAAAATGCTGGATGAGCTGGTGCAGCGTATTCATGCCGCAATAAAAAACCTGACCGATAATTATGAAATAATATTGGTAAACGACTGCTCGCCAGATCTCTCATGGAATAAAATAACGGAGATATGTGCCCGAGATAAAAAAGTGAAGGGCATAAACCTGAGTCGTAACTTTGGGCAGCCTTATGCTATTACTGCCGGACTAAGCTATGCCAAGGGCGAATATGTGGCTGTGATTGACTGCGACTTGCAGAATAAACCAGAAGACCTTCCAGCTATGTACAGAAAGGCTCAGGAAGGTTATGATATAGTAAGTGCGCGTAGAGTAGTACGTGAAGATACCTTCCTAAAAAGACTATCGTCGGCGATGTTTCATAAAGCCTATGATTTCTTAAGTGGTTTCAAGACTGATAAGGCTGTGGCTGAGTTTGGTATCTATAGTAAGAAAGTGGTAAAAGTGTATTGCAGCATTCCTGAATATTCGCGCTCGTTTGTAGAACTAGTTCATACACTTGGATTCAAGAAGACTACGGTTGACGTGTTACATGATCACAGATTGGAGGGCGAAAGCTCGTACAATCTTTACCGGCTGCTTAAGCTTTCGTACGACTCTATTATATCGAACAGTAATCGTCCACTGCATCTGGCAGTGTCGTTAGGTCTGATTATGTCTGTGCTTTCTTTCTTGATGGCCATATATAATATCTTTGCCAAGTTCTATGGTTTGAATGAGGTAGTTGGATACACATCAACCATTTTCTCAATCTGGTTTGTAGGTGGTCTGCTACTGTTTATGATGGGTGTTCTGGGACTATATATTGGGAAGATATTCGACCAAGTAAAAGGACGCCCTATATTTATTGTAAGTGAAACCTTGAATATTTAAAAAATGATTCCATTCAACAAACCATACTGCTCAGGCAGAGAGTTGAGTTATATACATGAGGTGTGTCAGTCGACCACAATGTCGGGTAATGGTGACTTTACTAAACTCTGTCATGGATTCTTCGAGAAGCATTACGGATTCAGAAAGTGTCTTCTTACCACATCGGGTACCGATGCTTTGGAAATGTGTTCCATGCTATGTGAACTGAATGCAGGCGATGAGGTTATTGTGCCTTCGTATACGTTTGTGTCTTCGGCCATAGCATTTATTCGCGAGGGTGCTGTCATTCGCTTTGCTGATAGTGGAAGTGTCAATCCGAATATAACAGCAGAAGAAATAGCACCTCTGATAAATGAGAAAACCAAGGTTATAGTTGTTGTGCATTATGCCGGTGTGGCTTGCGACATGGATGGCATAATGGCTTTAGCTAAGGAGCATAACCTGTTTGTAGTGGAAGATGCTGCCCATGCCATTGACTCATATTATAAAGGAAAGCCATTGGGAAGCATCGGGCACCTAGCTGCTTTTTCTTTCCACGAGACTAAAAATATAAATTGTGGTGAAGGAGGAATGCTGGTGGTTAACGATGAAAGATTTGTGCGTAGATCGGAAATCCTTTGGGAAAAAGGAACCAACCGTGCGGAATTCTATCGTGGAATGGTGAATAAATACGGCTGGTGCGACACAGGATCATCGTTTCTGCCTTCTGAATTAAATGCCGCCTTCCTATGGGCACAGTTAGAGCAGATAGACGATATACAGGGTAAGCGTAAGCACATCTGGGAGAGCTATGATAGGGCTTTGAAAGGTAATCTGCCCAAGGGTATTACATGTCCAGAACTACCGGAATATGCTACCAATAACTATCATATGTACTATCTGCTTTGTGAGAGTCTTGAACAGCGCACGGCATTTATAAACTATCTGAAGAACAATGGTGTACAGTCCACGTTCCATTATCTGCCTCTGCACTCAAGCGCTTATTATAAGGATAAGCATGATGGTAGGCAATTGGCAAACTGTGACCGTTATGGCAATACGTTAGTGAGGCTTCCTCTTTTTTATGAACTGAAAGACGAGGATATAGACCTGATAACTAAACTTATTAAGAGGTTCAAATAAGCATGAAGAAAATCCTAGATGCTGTAAAGTGGTTTTTCAGCAATCCCACTTGTGTGTTTGTATTAGGCCTAGTAGTTGTGCTGCTTGCCACATCTATGGAGGTGTTCCGTGGTCGCAACACAAACTATTTTGACTATCAGGATTCTACAAGAATGTTCTGGGAAGGACTGTCGCCCTACAATCTGGAATATGCTCAAGCTCACAACATATATTTTCTTTATTCGCCCGTATTCAGCGTTTTATTCGCCCCAATATTCCTCCTGCCATGGTGGTTAGGACCGTATGTATGGAATATTGGTAATTACAGTCTGTTTGCCTTAGCCATAAAAATGCTGCCACAACAGCTGGATAAATACAAACACTGGATATTCTTATTCCTTTTGTCGGTGGTACTGCAGACTGTGTTCTGCTACCAGCATAATATAATTGTAGCATATATCTATATTTTTGCATTCATCTTGTTAGAACGCAATAAACCAGTATGGGCAGTGCTGTTGATTATGATTTCTGCCACAACAAAGGTGTATGGAGTTGCTGAGCTGGCTATATTGTTATGTTATCCAAAGGTGTGGCGTAACTTGGGATTAGCATTGGTGTTCGGCTGTCTGTTGGTTTGCCTACCTTTGTTAAACCAGAATTTCGATAATCCCTTTGTTCTTTATCAACAGATGTTTGATATGATAGCGAGCCACCATAGTGACACTGACTTTGTGGGAATTCTCTTTGCACGTGGTTTGAAACCTTTATTGCTACCTAACTACCGACTTGTACAGATAGTAGTATTTTCTTTGTTGGCAATAGCCTTCTTTGCCAGATATAAACGCTGGGGCAAACTTTGTTTCAGAGTAGAGGCACTCGGCGTGATTACAGGTTTCATGATTATGTTCAGTGACTGTCCGGAAACTCATACGTATATTATTGCTTTCCCGTTTTATGCAATGGCTTTTTGGCTTCGTAATAAGCGTACTTGGATTGATCGGACGCTGTTCTGGTTGCTGGTTGTCAACTTCTGCATACTGCCTACCGACGTTCTCTGCCCAGCCTGGTTGCATAACTATATACACGAGACATACTGGATTGACGTATATACCTATTTGCTCTGTTGGCTTCGCATGATATGGTGGGCAGTAGGACCTGAGGGAGAGTGTAAAGTTGAAATGTCAAAAGTAAAAGGGGTACTTGTGCTCACAACTCTACTATTGCCTTTTGGTATGCAGGCACAGACAAAAGTTGTGCTCCGTACGTTGAAAGTTAAGGGAGTTACATATAAACTGAGATATGTAGAAGGTGGAAACTGTATGCTTGGCGCTTTGCCCAACGATACACTTGCTGATGCTGATGAGGTAAATCGTAGAGTAACGCTGGATGATTTTTATATTGGAGAAACAGAGGTTACCCAGGAGCTGTGGGAAGCTGTAATGCATTATAACCCTTCGAAGAAAAATGGTGCAAAGAGGCCAGTGGAGTATGTTACATATGACATGTGCCAGGAGTTTATAGAAAAGCTGAACATGATTTCTGGTATGCACTTCAGACTGCCAACTGAGGCTGAATGGGAATATGCTGCCAAGGGAGGTAAGAAGTCAAAAGGTTATCTGTATGCAGGAAGTAACAACATAGACGCCGTGGCGCATACACTTTCAAATAACAAAACTGATGCTCATGAACCGGTGGCCCAACTCAAACCAAACGAATTAGGGCTCTTCGATATGTCGGGTAATGTTTGGGAATGGTGTGAAGACTGGTACAGGAAAACTCCAGAGAGTAAGCCTTCAACCAATTTCCATGTAATCCGTGGAGGTGGCTACGATTGTGATCCTCGATATTGTCGTGTTTCAAATAGGTTTATGTATGATAAACGCAGACGATTCAAACACGTAGGATTCAGATTGGTATTACAATCCCGCTGACTTGTGGTTCTGTTTCATATATTCAGGAAAAGTGAGTGACCATCGTGAGCCGCTCCATTTCTTCTGCAATGTAGAATAATCTGCTATATGATTATAAGATAAACGCTTCTGTAACCATGGGCGGCGCTCCTTGTTCTGGATAAAATTTCCGTATAGCTCGAATTCTGAGAATCCGGCAAAGTTTGTGCGGTCGTAGTTGTTGATGATTGCGTCTATCCAAGAGTCACCTGTCTGTTGGCTTAATGCATTATGAAGACGCTTGAGCTGTTCTTTGTCGAACAGCATCTTATGATCTACATACGACAAAGTATCCAATTGTAATCCAGGCATAAGTTTGTGGATATTCTCATAATAGGGCTTATGCTCTTCATAGCTCATATAGAAAACAGTCTTATTGTCGTCTGTAAGAAACACATGTGGGCGAATCAGTACATGGTCGGCGTCGATGCAGAGGTAATGCTGACAGGTGCCAACCTTGCCGCTCAACTTTATTAGTTGTTGGAAAAGCCATCCACTGCGATTGCGTGTTGTTCCGTCGGGATTTGTTATCACAATATTCAGCTCCTTGGGCGAGAATCCCAATACGGAAGTTTCGTCTACAAAATGTAGATTGTTTGTCTCGCAAAATTTAACGATGTCTTGTTCTGCAGGTGCCACAATATAAATGTCCTTGATGTGATGCGATACCTGTTGGCGCACCCCCTCCAGACATAAAGGCAGGATGTGCAGATCTTTGGCTACAATGGGGATGACCACATCAATCTCCTGTTGTGAGGGTACTAATGGCGGAAAATGGCGCCATGAAAACAAACGGTATCTTATTTTTCGTAATTGTGACATATTTAAATGATTCTTCTAAACCAATAGTCAAACAAACGGAAAGACTCACTTGTCATCTGTCCTTCGTCTGCAACGTCCATTCTGTATAACGGGATATCTCTATACATAGCGGCTACGAGCGAGAAGGTGCTGGGAGGACCAATAAGGTAGTCACACTCGGAGAGCATGAACAGGTCTTCGGGGGCGCTGCCCTTAAAGTGGTGAATCATCACCTTGGGACAGGCTTGCTGGTAGGCCTCGGCCGAGACGCTCGGGTCGTTGGTCGAGAGGAAGACGTGGATGGTCTGGTCGGGGTGGAGCTCGGCGAAGCGGTTGATATGTGCTGCGTATACGGCATCGTCGAAGTAATACTGGCCGTTCTGCCATTGGGCGTAGTCGCCTCGGCGAATGTGAACACCAAGGGCGAGAGCGCTCGACATGCCTTCCCCCTCCCTTGTCATCTCGACCAAGCGAAGCGCGTGGAGAGATCTCCTAGCTTCATCCATTCTAGCCTTCACGGGGGCGGTGTATTGCTCATCGAGGGTGAATAATTCGCAAATCTCTTTTCGGTATTTCAGGAACAGATCGTAGAAACGAACATTCCAGCCGCTGACGACGATGTGCTTGTGGCGGAGCATCTTGCGCTCCAAAGCCTCTCGGTCGCAGTCGCTATGCTTGAAGCTGGCGGTGGGCAGCAGCTTGAGCGCTGCCATATATTTGGCAAACAGATACCAGCCAAAACCCGTGAGACTGGTATGGCAGATATGGAAATACTGATACTTATAGCTGAAGCGCATGGAGATGACCTTCCTGCCATGCTCGCGGCCCCACGCATAGACGTGAGCGTACTGCAGCAGGTTGTTGCACATCTGACTCTTATCTCGGGCAAATATCATAGCTCTACCTTGTTGGTTATTTCAAAATACTTCTTCAGCACCAGGAGCGATATGAGCTGCTCGCGCTTCTTGTCGCGGAACTGACTGACATACTCGTGGGCATGCTGGATGATGGCTTCGGCCTCGACAGGGTGGGCGATGTAATATTGCAGGCGCTCCTCAAGGTCGGAGAAGTCGGGCTTCACCTCGATGTAATGGTAGTTGGGGATGAGGGTACCCTCCATGAACCAGGTCTCGCAGGTGGGGCGAGGGGTGACGGCAATGGAGTTGGACGACATGACCCATTTGAGGTTGGAGGCCACATCGTTGCCCTCGAGCGACATGATGAACTTATAGTCGAGATGCTCGCCGATAGTGAGTTTCTCGCGGCGCCATTCGGGGTGGTCGTCGACCAAATCGGTCGAGGCGGCATCCACCATCGGGTGGTCCTTCCATCGGTTCATGAAAACACGGCGGTTAGGCTTGTCGTCGCCATTAGCCTCGTTGCCTATATCGCCTCGGAAGATGGCCATGTTCTTCTTGTCGCGCCACGACTTGGTATCGTTGACGAACAGGAAATGGCGCACTTTATCGAGCTTGAGAATGACGGAATTCTGATTGTTGTTGCCCAGCGGACGGCTTTTGAGGATGGTGGGCAGGGGCAGCAGGGTGACGATGTCGCCATGGCGCAGCATCCACTTGAGATGGCCGCTGAAATAGCGCGCTATCTCCATCGCATCGTGGTAGTAGGTCGACTGGTTGGTCATGGGCTGCTTGCACACCTCTACAGCCCGCTCCTGCCACAGCGTGGCATCGATGGGCGAGGTGGGCGTGAGCTTGTTGTAATAGTTCACGCGCTCCAGGATATACGCCTTGTCAGGACGGTCGTCGAGCTTGGCCAACAGTGGCTTGAGTTGTATCTGTGTGCACCAGCGGGGCATCGCCTCGCGAAGATAACTCCGGAGGTAGTAGAGGAACTTGCAGTTCTTGCCACTGTGGAACAGATAGTATATTTTGCGGTTCATTGTTATCTGATGAATGTCCTGTTGTCGGAATACTCCTTGTAGGGAAGATGGTAGTCGAGATACTGGAAGTTGTGGGTGCGCTGGTGCTCCTGCTTGGGGATGACCATATACTCGCCATAGGTGCAGCTGAGGTACTCGTGAGGATGGGCTACACCCATCACCTCATGACCCTCGAAGCGGATAGGCGTAGGGGCGCCGTAGAGCTCCTTGGGCATGACGCCACGATGACCATCGTCGAAATTCACGGTCATGGGCGACTGCTCGTAATCGTACTTGCACATGAGGCGCTTGATTTTCTGCTGCAGACGGGTGCGCGAATAGAGCTTGCGACAGAGCAGCGGAATCCATGAGCTGGGACCGCGACCATGCTTGTAGGGGTCGCGATGCAGGAAGTAGAGCACCTTCTTGTAGTACTCGTAGCGCCACAGCTGGAGCTCCTGAAGCAACTTGCTCTGGGGCATGCCGTCGATGGGGAACACATCGATATAGAGGCCGCCCATATAGTCGATATGCATGCGCTCTATCAGCGTGGTGGTATTGTCTTGTATCTTGCCAAAGGGGAAAGGGTAGTCTTCGTCGTTCTCGGCACAGATGGCCTCCAGGCGTTCGGGCAACCACTCCTTGGCGTGCTGCATGAAGCGCTCGTAGTCGGGGCGGGGCATGCAGACATCGATGTCGTCGTCCCAGGGAATGAAACCGCCATGACGGACGGCGCCCAGCATGGTGCCGTCGCAGATGTAGCAACGGATATTGTGTTCGCGGCACACACGATCGACATCCAGGAGGATGGGGATGATGTGCTGTTGTAATTCTTTGATACTGTATGCTGGCATAAGCTAAATGCGATTGATGATATTCTTTTCTGCGTAAGCAAGGTCTTGCTCGTCGTCGATCTCGTACCAGGCCAATCCTTCTTCACAAAGCACGTAGACAGGACTGCCCGATTGCGACATGTGGAGCAGCTGGTATTCGTAGCCCAGCTTGCGGTTGAGGGGCAGTTGGCGCTCGTAGTCGGCAGCCATCTTGGCGAAGAACGGGGCCGACAGCTTATGAATACCCACCAGCTCGCCTTTGGCTTGCAGCTCTTCTTTGTTGACGGAGCAGCGGGTGAGAATATGGTGGCTGTCGCTCTCTACATAATACTGGTCCTGAAACTTGGTGACGGGCGTGATGAGCATCACATCGGGCTGCTCGCAGGTCATCAGGGCCTCGATGGCGCGATGCTCGAAAACCAGGTCGCTCTCGAGCAACAGAAAGTCCTCGTCAGGGCCCAGAGCCGTGCGACAGCAGAACAGGGTGTACATGCTGTTGGTGTCGGCATAGATGGGGTTCTCAACGCATTCTATCTGCGGAAACCGTTGCTGCAGTTGGCGATAGGCCTCCTGATGATAGCCCACGCCGATGATGATGCGCGTGATGCCGCAATCAATCAGGGTCTGAACAGAGCGCTCGATCATGGAAACGCCGCCCACCTCGATAAAGCCCTTGGGCATATCGTCGGTCTTATGGCCGAAGCGGGTGCCCATACCGGCTGCCATAATGATGGCTGTAGTTACTTTTCTAAGCATGATAGACTAACTTGATATGGTAATGGTTCAGCGCCTCTTTCAGCACCACAAAGAAGTCCTCGATATCCTTGACGTCGATGGCGCCTAAGGCACAAAGACGGAAGGTGTTGGTGGTAGATATCTTGCCTGGATAGATGGTGAATCCGCGCTCGTAGCAGTAATCGTGAATCTGCTCAAAGCTCCAGTTGGGGTCGTCGGGGTATTTCACCGATACCACCAGTCCGGATTCGATACGACGGTCGATGACGGTCTGGAAACCTAAGGCGTCGAGGCCCTGATGAATGGCTTCGTAAACGCGACGATGGCGGGCGAACTTGGCGGTCTCGCCTTCGGCAAAATACTCCTTCAGGGCCTGTATGGTGGCATAGATGGTCTGGACAGGGGGCGTGAAATGCATCTCGCCCGTCTTTTCAAAGTACTCGTACTGCAGATACAGATTGCAGTAATAAGAGCGGGTGGGGTAGTGCTGTGAGGCCTTGATGATATCCTCGCGACCAATGATAAACGACAAGCCCGACATGGCCATCAGTCCCTTCTGGGCGGAGGCCATGCAGAAATCGACGTTATCGTTCACCACATCGAGGGGAATCATGCCCAGGGTAGACGTGGTGTCGGTGATGAAGATGGCGCCATACTGGTGGGCCAGGGCTCCTATCTCGCGGATGGGATTGAGAACGCCTGTGCCCGTTTCGTGGTGACAGCAATACACCACAGCCACATCGGGATTCTCCTTCAGCGTCTGCTCGACGGCGGCCAGATCGGGCTGCTCGAACACGCTCGACTGGAGGTTGATGTGGGGAATATGGTACATCTGACAAACCTCGACGGCGCGGGTGTTATAGGCACCATTGTTGACTACCAGAATCTTTTTGCCTTCGGGTACCAGCGAGTTGATACAGATATCGATATTGATGGTTCCTGAGCCGCAAAACAGCACAGATGTATATTGGTCTGCAGGGGCATGAACCACCTTCAGAAGGTCTGAACGCAGACCTTTCATGAGCTTGGCAAAATCCTGTTCGCGTGGACAGATATCAGGCACCACTTGTGCCATCTTCACCGTATCGGTGGTAGTGGCGGGACCAGGATTCAGCAGTATGTTTCGTTTGATAGTGAGTGACTCCATGTGTTATTGCTTTAAAAAATCCATCAGGGCTTCCTTGTTCTCGATGGGGGTAGTAGTGGGCCGCCCCAAGTCCTTGCGATTACCCTTCTGTACTCTTATTTCTAAGAGTAGAGGTGAGAAGTTTCCCCCATCATTGTCATGTCGAGCGCGCTCGACCTCTGGTCGCTTGCTACTGAAAGGACGCAAGAAGTCGAGACATCTCTCCAATTCCTCCTTAGAGGAAACACTCACCACCTGCTTGTATCCAGCGGCCTTGGCGATGGTGGGCAAGTCGATATCCAACCCTACTGTAGGCTGTCCGCCTACACTATCGTGCGCCCCATTATTAAACACCACGTGAACATAATTGCCTGGTGCCTGACTGCCTACGATGGCCATCCCACCTAAGTGCATGATGGCAGCACCGTCGCCATCGAAACACCACACGCGGCGGTCGGGCTTCTCTAAGGCGATGCCCAAGGCAATCTGAGAGGCGTGGCCCATAGAACCTACGGTGAGGAAATCGCGCTCGTGGCCTTGATGGTTACGGGTGCGATACTCAAAGAGCTCGCGACTGATCATACCGGTGGTGGATACAATCACATCTTTCGGACCGATGGCGGAAGCAACGATGCCGATGGCTTCTTCTCGCGACAGCGACAGCTCTGGATGGGCGGTGACCGTTGACAGCTGATAGGGCTCAAAGGTGTCTTTCTCGATGATCAGTGCGTAGCACTCCTTCGACTGCTGCATCGACTCGACAGCCTGCTTGATCTGAAGGCTGGCCTCGTGCTCTTCTTTCGAAAGAACGCTATAGGGAATGCCCATCGTCTCTAAGAGAGAGAGGGTTACCTTGCCCTGTTTTACATGCTGGGGCTCGTCGTGAACACCAGGCTTGCCGCGCCAGCCAATCACTAAAAGCACGGGGATGTTATACACTTCCTTATCGACGAGCGAGGCCAACGGGTTGATGATGTTGCCCTCGCCTGAATTCTGCATATACACAACAGGAATCTGACCGGTGGCCAGGTAATGACCAGCTGCTATACCCATGGCGCCGCCTTCGTTGGCTGCGATGATATGATGGTCGGCATGATCGGTGACATAGGCGCAGAGATTCTTCAACAAAGAATCGGGCACGCCTGTGTAGAAGTTGATGCCGTAAGCTGCCAGCTCCTGATAGAAAAAAGATGCACGTATCATTATTTTGTTCCGGGTATTAATTCTAATATCTCCTTGATAGGCATACACAGTGGGTTTGCCTCTAACGAGCGCTCGTTCTGCAGAATACTCTCGGCGCACTTCATCATGGCCGGATAGGCTGCACGCAGCATATGGTTGGCGTAGATCACTACATTGACGCCCCATTCTGCCAGCTCGCTCTCCTTGATGTGGTTATAGGTAGTGGGTACCACCACAATGGGCACGGCGGGATGATGCTGGCGGAAGGCCTGACAGAAGGCTTTGATATCTTCGCCCGTCTTCTCTTTGGAGTGAATCATGATGCCGTCGGCACCAGCATCGACATAAGCCAGACAGCGCTGCAGGGCGTCGGCCACATCTTTGCCTGCGATGAGACTCTCGCAGCGGGCGATAATCATGAAGTCTTTGGTAATCTGTGCCTCCTTGCCCATTCTGATTTTATGGCAGAAACCCTCGATGGTGTCCTGTGTCTGAATGGCTTCGGTGCCGAAGAGGGAGTTCTTCTTCAGACCGATTTTATCTTCGATAATCACCGCAGAGATGCCGTTACGCTCAAGTGTTCTGACGGTGAATACAAAATGTTCGGGCTTGCCGCCTGTATCACCATCGTAGATGATAGGCTTGGTGGTGCACTCGAGAATGTTATTCAGGTCCTGCATACGGGTTGTCAGGTCGACAGCCTCGATGTCGGGCTTGCCTTTCGAGGTGGAATCGGTGAGAGAACTCGACCACATGCCATCGAAGGCTACCTTGCTGGTGCCCCTTGTGGTTTCAAGATTCTCGACAATTAAACCACTCAGTCCGTCGTGAACCTCCAAGATGCGCACGATGGGCTTGGCAGCTATCAGTCGGCGCAGGGCCCTCAGACGAATATCGGGGGTGGTGCCGATTTTCTTGATTTCCTTATCAAGCGAAGAAGAATTGATGCCTTTGGTATAAGGAATCTCAATGACTTGGCCGCCTATCTGCTCCATGGTGTCGAAAACCTGCTGGCGCAGTTCGGAGTCGACACCCTCGCACCAGTCGTCGCCATGAATGATGTAATCAGGACGGTATTTCAGCAAGTTAGGCACATAGCTCCATTCGTCCTGAGGAACAATCTCGCTGACGCCTTTGATATTCTCGATAACGTTTTTACGCTGATCGTATGTCATGTAAGGAAGGCGCTGATGGGTGGCAATGGCTTTGTCAGTGAATAGACCAATCATCACGTCACCATATTTCGCTCCTTCATGGATGATGTTTATCAAACCTGGGTGCATAATATCACCTATCATGCCCAAATATACTCTCTTATTCATATTGCAAAGGTACTGAAATATCAGCATATGAGCAATTTTTTTAATTATTATTTGCATATGTGCGGCTAAATAGCTAACTTTGCATTTGGAATTCCTACGAAATATGAAATTATTGTATTATGTTATTCTTTCGTTCTGGTATGTGTTCTCACTTCTGCCCATGAGAATACATTACGTGAACTCATACTTGCTCTACCTGTTGGTTTACCGTCTGATGCGGTATCGCATCAAAGTGGTAAGAAGGAATCTGAAGGAGTCTTTCCCGGAAAAAAATGAGGATGAACTGAGGCGTATTGAGCGGGGATTCTATCACTTCTTCTGTGACTATCTGGTGGAGTCGGTGAAGCTGATGACGATCAGCAAGAAGAACATCACCAAGCGCATGACGTTCAAGGGCACAGAACTGCTGGAGGAAGCGATACGCGACGGACAGTCGTGCGCCATATATCTGGGGCATCTGTGTAACTGGGAATGGGTGACGTCATTGCCCTTCTGGATTACGCCCGAGGCGCATTGCGCACAGATTTATCACCCCATCGAGAATAAGGCTTTCGACAAGCTGTTTCTGCGCCTGCGCCAAAGACTGGGAGCAGAGTGTATCGCCATGCAGGATACCTTGCGCAAGGTGGTGGAGTACCGCCGCAAGAACACGCCTGTGGTCATTGGATTCATCTCTGACCAGAAGCCGCACTGGGTGAATATTCATCACTGGGTGGACTTTCTGCATCATGATACCCCCGTGCTGACAGGCACAGAGCGCATTGTGCGCAAGATGAACTATGCGGTGTTCTTCCTGGATATACGGCGCGTTCGTCGTGGCTATTATGAGGCTGAAATCAAGCTGATGACGCGTGAACCGCAGAAGATGAAGGATTACGAGATTACAGATATCTATTTCAAAATGCTGGAGCAGAGCATCTGCCAATCGCCCGACATGTGGTTATGGAGTCATAACCGCTGGAGTCGTACCCGCGAGGAGTTTAATGAGCGTTTTGAGGTGATAGACGGTAAAGTGATTGCGAAGGATCATCCCGCCAACCGTTAAGGGTGCAGGCGGTCTTGCTTCATGCGCTCCATATACTGCTGGATGATGGCTTTCAGCTCACGTTCCATCTGCTGTTGTACGTCCACTTTCCCTTTCAGGTTTTGCTTCATCAGTCTGTCGTCGAGGCGATAGACGCCTGTGGTGGCTGCGCCGTCGAACTGCAGTACGTAGCCATAGCGCACATACTGATAGATGCCGTTGAGATAGTTCACAGCCCAGGTATCTTCCTGGGGCGTGTTGAAGAGGTCGATACCAAATCCGAAGTAGGGTTTGGGGTAATGGAGCATGCCCAATAGGGTGGGGAGAATGTCGATCTGCTGGGCAATCTTATCGAGCATCTGACCTTCGGGACGACTGGGGTCGAAGATGATGATAGGTGAGCAGAAACCACCTAAATCAGTCTGATACTCAGCATGATTGCTCATGTTGGTATGGTCGCTGGTCAGTACAAAAATGGTGTTCTTGAACCAAGGCTGGAGACTGGCCGTCTCAAAGAATCGGCCAATCGAGAGGTCGGTATAACGGATACATTTGTGTATCTCCAGCGCCTCTTCGGGGAACTGCTGCTTGTATTTCTCGGGAATAGCAAACGGATGATGACTGGAGGCGGTGAAGACGGAAGTCATGAAGGGTTGCTTCATCTGACTCATCTCGTTGGCAAAGAACTGCAGGAACGGCTCGTCCCATATCGCCCAAGTGCCATCGAAATCGTCGGTGCCGCACGATGCCTCGTATTCAGTGCGTCCGTAATAGTGCTGGAAACCCGTCTTCTGAGCAAAGGCCTGAAAGCCCATACTGCCATTCTGGGCCCCATGGAAAAAGGCAGTCTCGTAGCCCTCCTGAGCCAAGATGCCTGCCAATCCCGTATAGTCGTTCATGGACGAAGGGGTGAGGATGAAGGGTTCTACAAACATCGGGATGCTGCTGAGGATGCTGGGCATACCGTCGATACTCTTTCGACCGTTACAAAAAGAGTAGCTGAAGGTGGTACTCTTGTGGATGAGTGAGTCGACACAAGGGGTATAGCCCTTGTATCTGCCATCTTCGAGGGTGGTATTCAGGGCTCCGATATATTCACGGCCGAAGCTCTCGACAATCAGTACTACCACATTCTTCTTGTCCATCTGCAGCGAGTCGGAGGGCGTGTGGACAGGGGTGTAAACAGCCTCCAGTTCTTGGGCGCTCTCGAAATAATTGGGAACCATAAAGACGTTGGTATCGATGGTGCGCAACAGTGCGAAAGGTGTGTTCAGCACCAAGGGCGCATCAGTGGGGCGCTCGGTATATTGCATTGCGTTGGAGATGGTGATGGGGCGTACGGCTGTAGCAAAACCGCCACGCATGCCTGCGATGCAGAAGGGGGTGAAGAGAAGCAGCGACAAGAAGCAGGCGCCAGCGTACTTCCACTTGTTGAGCATCTTGGCATCGAGAGAGGGAGCGGCGTAGCACTTCCAAAGGAACACCATCAGGAGTGCAAACAACACTACCAGATACCAGTGGCTCAGGAATTCGGTGCCGATGATGCTGCCAAGGTTCCCTTCGCTCGAGAACTCATCGAAGACCGTAGAGGTGGTGCGCCTCATGGTGTATCGGAAATAGACGGAGTCGGCCAGATTGATGGCAAGCGCCAGTCCGTTTACAATCACAAATACCCACTTGCAGATGCGGTGATAAGTGGCTGTCTCCTTGAGATGCAAGGGGAACAGCATCAGCACCACATAGAGCGCATTGGTATAAAGGATGGCCGAGGTGTCGAACATCAAGCCCCCGCGCCACACGTCGAAGGTGTAGTTGAGATAATCTGAATTCTCTAACCAGTACTCTATTCGGGCTACCTGATAAACCAGATAGACCAACAACAGATTCCATAGTACGGCCAATAGTGGAGAGAATAACTTATTATTCAACGTTTTCATTTTTTTTTCTCTATATATTAATTAATGATTCACCCTTTCACCTTTTCACCTTCCCTTAAGGTCATCTGATGCGGCTTGGAGTATCGCTTTGCCTATCGTGAGGAGCTGCTCGTTTCGCTTTCCTTCCTCCGCAATGACCTTGTTGCTGACAAAGTCGAAGCTTACAAAACTGGCGCTATCAACCATCGAGAAGCCATTGTCGAAGGTGTGAGTGGCGAAAGGATGGGTATAAGTAGCACTCAACACATCGCGACTGAAAGAGAAATCGTCGTGAGGTACGCCCAACTGACCTAATAAGGTGGCGGGCAGGTCGGTTTGATTGCAGACTAGCTCAATCTTCCGGGGCGCCTTTACGGCACCACCCACCCATATCATTGGGATGTGGTTGAGCAGAGATGTGGTTTCGTCTAAGCCGTTATGCGGGATGCCGTGATCGGGCAGCATCACCACGAGGGTGTTCTTCCAAGCGGCACTCTTGCGGAGCTTCTGGATGAAATCGCCAATACACTGATCGAGATAATAGAACGAGTTGATGACCTCGTCGTCGAAATGGTGAATGGGCACATCCCAGGGCGAATGACTGCTCAGGGTAGAGAAGCCAATCAAGAATGGCTGTTTCGTATTTGTAGCCATCTGATATAGCGTTTTGAAGGTAATATCATCACGTACACCCCATTGAGCAGTCTTTTGTTCTTCTGCGCTGTAATCCTTCATCCATGTAAGATTTTCAAAACCTCCACTGATAAGATAGCTGCGCATGTTGGTGAAATTAATGTCTCCACCATAAATATACGACGTGTTATAACCTCGCTCCTTTTGTAGTGTGCGGGCTATGTTGGGTAGTGAGCGCGACTTTGATGGGATCTTCATTACCGACATTGTGGGGAATGAAGGATAACCACTCAATGCACATACTGTTCCACGGTCGGTGCGCCATGTGTTTCCATAACAGTTTGTAAAATAAATACCTTCTTTGGCCAGTTTGTTCAGATTTGGAGTAATGTCCGTTCTTCCTCCGATTTCTGTAAACTCACCTCCGCAACCTTCCAACAGGATAATGATGATGTTGGGGTGCTGGGTGTTGAGCAGCGTGTCGCAGTTGATGCTTTGCGTGTTGTAAAGCTCGCTCATCAGCTTGTTGCACGCTTCGTCGCTCATGAAACTATATTCGACGTCAGCCTTATCGAAAGAATCTATAAAATTGAAAACAGGGTTGACGGCTGAGTGATTCAGAAACTGATTCTGCGAGAAATATACCTGTCCGATATTGGTAGTCGACTCGCCTAAGCCACCACGTATGCCGATGATTATCAGCGGGATACAAAGCAGGGCGACTATCGACTCCATGATGTGATGGTGACCGGGAGTGATGCTGAAACGTGGATGCGTGTAGGCCCACCAGATGAGGGCCGAAACAACGGCTATGACGATGATGCGGATGACGATATAGCCCAGAGAGACACTCGCCATCGCCTCGGTCGGCGTTTCGAGATACTGCAGGCACGAGGAGTCGAGCTTGAATAACCAGAACTCATACAGACTGGTATCAGCAACAAAGGCCAGCGTGATAGCTACAGCTATCAGCAGATAGTAGGCACGCAACAGGATGCGTAGCGTCTTGATGCCGCCTAACCAGATGGATGCGGCACACACCAGGAAGGGTACGCTGATGATGTAGAGCGCCGTGCTGAAATCAAGACTCAGCCCATGCCACAATACCGCCAAAACATCGCCGGCAGAGAACGCCTGACTGCTGTTATAGAGCATGAACGCCACCTTGGCGATGATGAAAAACAGCATCGTCAACAGGTAGGTCTTTAAAAGATAAAGAACTCTTTGTAACATGGTTCTCAGTCTGATTATAATGCCTGCATGTCGGTAAGTTTCTTATAGTGTCCGTCGATGGCGAGCAGCTCGTCATGGGTGCCGCGCTCCACGATGCGGCCCTCGTGCAGAACGCAGATCTCATCAGCATTCTTGATGGTTGACAAGCGGTGAGCAATGGCCACTGTAGTGCGGGTCCTCATCAAGCGCTCGAGGGCATCCTGAACCAGGCGCTCGCTCTCGGTATCGAGGGCCGAAGTGGCCTCGTCGAGAATGAGGATGGGCGGGTTCTTCAAGATGGCGCGAGCGATAGACACACGCTGGCGCTGACCGCCTGACAGGCGACCGCCACGATCGCCTATATTGGTGTCGAAACCTTCTTCGGAGGCCATGATGAAATCGTAGGCGTTGGCTATCTTGGCTGCCTCTTCTATCTGCTGCTGAGTGGCGTTGTCAACGCCAAATGAGATGTTGTTGCGGAAGGAATCGTTGAACAATATTGCCTCCTGATTCACATTACCAATAAGCTGGCGCAAATCGTGGATGCCAAGATCCTTAACGTTTATTCCATCAATGAGTACCTCGCCCTCTTGAACATCGTAGTAGCGTGGGATGAGGTCTACAAGAGTAGATTTTCCACTACCGCTTTGGCCTACAATAGCTATCGTTTTGCCCTTAGGTATGGTGAGGTTGATGTCTCTCAATACCCATTGTTCACCATAGCGGAATGATACGTTGCGGAACTCTATCTGATGCTCGAAACTGGGAATAGACTTGGGATTCTCAACTTCCTTAATCGTATTCTCGGCCAACAGGATCTTGTCGATACGCTCCATCGAGGCCAAGCCCTTGGGAATATTGTAGCCCACCTTGGAAACCTCCTTCAATGGGTTGATGATAGAGTACAGAATCACCATATAATAAATAAAGGTAGGACCAGAAAGTGAACCATCGTTAAGCACCAGCACACCACCAAACCAAAGCACAATGACAATCATACAGGTGCCCAGAAACTCTGAAAGCGGATGACCGATATTCTGACGGATATTGACCCACATGATGTCGTGACGGTAGGTAGAGTTGATGCGGTTGAACTTTTCGAGCATCTTACCTTCGGCACAGAAGGCCTTGATGATGCGAAGACCGCCTAAGGTCTCGTCAACCACACTCATCGTGTCGCTCCACAGAGACTGAGCCTGAATACTTTGAGCTTTAAGCTTGCGACCAATCCAACCCATAAACCAACCAATGAGCGGGATGATGATGACAGAGAACAATGTCAGTTGCCAAGAGATGACTATCAGTGTGGTGAAGTAAGATATAATCAGAATAGGGTTCTTAAACATCAGGTCTAACGACGACATGATGCTGGTCTCAACCTCTTGTACGTCGCCTGTCATGCGGGCAATGATATCACCTTTGCGCTCTTCGGTAAAGAAACCAAGTGGCAGGGCAACAATCTTTTTGTAGAGCTGATTGCGCATGTCTCTTACCACACCCGTGCGGATGGGAACAACACTGGAGGATGCCAGGAAGTAAGCGGCCGTCTTCAACAGCGTTGCAAAAATAAGGAAGAGTCCGATAAAGAGCAACGTGGTAGTTGAACCCATATCGGTGATGAAGGTGTTGATGTAATAATAGATGTTGTTGACGGCCACATCTTTAAAACTTCCATCACTCCATTCCATCAGGGTTGTAACAGCGACATTATCGCCTGTCTTGAACAGTATCTGAAGAATAGGTATCAATGCCGCAAAAGAGAAGATGTTTAACAGTGCCGAAAGGATATTGAATACAATCGACAAAACGACATACTTCTTGTACGGTAAAACAAACCGTTTCAGAACTTGCATGAATTCTTTCATAGGGCCTCTCCTAATAATGTAGCACTTGTACTGCCTGAAATTTCTACACGAACGGTCTCGCCAATGTGGTGACCGGCCTTGGGGAATACCACCATCTTGTTCTGCTCAGTGCGACCGCACAGCTGCTCGCGAGAGCGCTTTGAAAATCCCTCTACCAATACGTCGAACTCCTTACCCTCGTCCTTCTTGTTCTGAATGGCCGACATCTCTGTCTGCAGGGCGATGAGTTCGTTCAGTCGGCGAATCTTCTCTTCTTCGGCCACATCGTCGGGCAGATGCTTAGAAGCGTAGGTACCTGGGCGCTCAGAGTATTTGAACATGAAGGCCGAATCGTAGCCCACCTCGCGCATAAGTGAGAGTGACAACTGATGGTCCTCCTCTGTTTCTGAATGATAGCCTACAAAGATATCTGTAGATAGTCCGCAATCAGGGATGATACGACGGATGGCGTTTACACGATCCATGTACCACTCGCGAGTATACTTGCGGTTCATAAGCTTTAGGATCCTGTCGCTTCCACTCTGTACTGGCAGGTGGATATGCTTGCACACATTAGGCATTTCGGCGATAACGCGCAGAGTCTCATCGCTCATGTCTTTTGGATGCGATGTGGTGAAGCGTACTCGCATAGTGGGTACCTCCTCAGCTACCCTGCGGAGCAAGGCGGGGAAATCCATATCGCCTAATTTATATGAGTTTACATTCTGTCCCAGCAGAGTAACCTCTTTGTATCCTTTGTCGCGCAAATCGCGCACCTCACGCAGAATACTTTCTACATCACGACTACGCTCACGACCACGGGTGTAAGGCACAATACAATAGTGACAGAAATTGTTACAGCCACGCATAATGCTTACAAATCCACCAATCTTATGACCAATGCCAATGCGTTGTGGAACAACATCCTTGTAAGTCTCTGTAGTAGAGAGCTCTGTGTTCATGGCTTTATGACCTAACTCGGCCTGAGCAATAAGATCGGGCAGCGAGAGATATGCATCAGGACCAGCCACAAGATCGCAGTGGTGGTTGTCGAGCAAGTCCTGCTGAGCACGCTCGGCCATACAGCCAAGCACGCCAAGTATCATTTGGTGTCCTTTACGGCGCTCTGCATCCAGAGCATCCAGGCGGTGGAAAATCTTCTGTTCTGCATTATCACGAACTGAACAGGTATTAAGGAAAACTGCATCGGCCTCATCAAGAGTCTCGGTGGTCTCGTAACCAGCCATCTGCATTACCGATGCTACTACTTCAGAATCTGCCACGTTCATCTGGCAGCCATACGTTTCAATATATAACTTCTTCATCATTCTTTAATTAAATAATAGGAAGCGATATGCCATTAATCTTCTGGTACACATCAAGTGCATATACGTCGGTCATACCGCTTATATAATCGATTATCGCCATAATACGGGTTTCAAGGTCGGGTGCGTCAATGTCGTACTGACTTGACACTCGACTAATAAGGTGTTTGGAGTAGAATCGCTCAGGATGCACAGCTGCATTTATGAACTGCTCCATGAGTGTCTGAATAATTTGATAACCTGATAGTTCAACATCCAGCACAGGACGACTCTTGTAGATACGGGCTACTGACAGTGAACAACAGTTCTTATATGCCTTTTGTGGCAAATCGCTGATGTGGTCGATAAGACTACCTTGGAACTCTCCGTTGAGAATGTCATCCTCATGATCAACAAACACGCGTACGCATTCGTTTTCAAGTTTTCCTATTACACAGGCACGAAGATATACAATCTTCTCATTGTTATCATCAACTCTCTCGTCCTCTAAGCGCTTGAGGATGTGCTCCTGAGTATCTTCATCGAAGAATGCAAGTAAAAGTTGCATTGTTTCTTCATGCGAAATAATCTTAAGTTTGTGCGCGTCCTCGATGTCCATAATCTCGTAACAGATGTCATCTGCAGCCTCAACAAGGTATACCAGTGGATGGCGAGCATAACGTAGTGGTTCTCCAACCTCTGATTTGCATGGAATGCCGAGCTCGTCAGCTATGCGGCGATAATAGGCTTTCTCGGAGTCAAAGAATCCGAACTTACCCTTCTTACTGGCAGCACTTGAAGAGTATGGATATTTTACGATGCTGGCAAGAGTGGAATAAGTCATTACAAAACCGCCGGGACGACGACCCTTGAACTGATGGGTGAGCAGGCGGAAAGCATTGGCATTACCCTCGAAGTGTATCATGTCGTTCCAGAATATCGGACTAACCTGACGCTGAAGATCGTAGCCTGCACCCTCTGTGAAGAACGATTGGATGGCCTTCTCGCCACTATGTCCGAAAGGTGGATTTCCAAGATCGTGAGCCAGGCAGGCTGTTGCCACAATCTGACCTATCTCCTGGAAAAGACCTTCCTTGAGTTCTGGGTGCTTCTTGGTAAGCTGTGTTGCTACATCATTGCCCAATGACATTCCCACGCTGGCTACTTCGAGTGAGTGCGTCAGACGGTTGTGTACAAAAATGCTACCCGGTAGAGGAAATACCTGGGTTTTGTTCTGCAGACGGCGGAACGGAGCAGAGAATATTAGGCGGTCATAATCGCGCTTAAACTCTGTTCTGTCATCGTGGCGTTCAGGATGACGATGCTCCTGACCAAGACGCTTGTTTGATATAAGTTGTTGCCAATTCATCATAATCAGGGTGCAAAGGTACGAAAAATACCCGCAGTATAAGCACATTTCGCAGAAATTAACGAAAAAATCAAAAAATTAGGCCTCGAAAGGCTTATTTCTAAGCTAAAAGCACTACCTTTGCACATTGATTAAAATATAATTTTAAATTATGCTGAAAATAAAAGTCGTAAACAAAGGTCACCAGCCCTTGCCACAGTATGCCACAGAGCAGAGTGCCGGCATGGATCTGAGAGCAAATATAGATGAACCTATAACACTGAAACCTCTGGAGCGTAAGCTTATCCCAACAGGATTGCATATCGCTCTGCCTGTAGGATTCGAGGCACAGGTTCGTCCTCGAAGTGGTTTGGCACTGAAAAAAGGTATCACTGTACTTAACACCCCAGGAACCATCGATGCTGACTATCGTGGTGAGATAGGTGTTGTGCTTATCAACTTGTCTAATGAGGATTTTGTTGTTGAGGATGGTGAACGTATAGCCCAGATGGTGATAGCCCGCCATGAGCAGGGTGAGTTTATCCCTGTTGACGTGCTCGATGAGACAGAAAGAGGCGAGGGCGGTTACGGACATACTGGCGTGAAATAATGATTGGAATGAAGAAGATAGGGTTGTCGTTGTTGCTATTGCTATCTGTAACCACTGGTTACGGACAACGGACCTATGATGAGTTCTTCCTCGAAGCAATGGTACAGCGGCAGAAAGGCAATAATGATGCTGCCTTTGACCTTCTGCGCCATTGTCTGGAGATAAATCCCGAAGCACCTGAGGCATGGTATTTCCTGGCACAATACTTTAATGCCCTAAAGAATACAGACAAAAGTCTTGAGTACATAAAAAAGGCTGCATCGCTCGATCCTGACAACGAAATCTATATGGAAACGCTTGCTCAGGCTTACATACGTCAGCAGGATTATGAGGCAGCCATACCTGTAGTGGAAAAGATATATGCCCGTGATAAGGAACGTGAGGATCTTTTGGAGATGCTCTTCCAACTGTATCAGCAGGTAGATGATCTTGATAATGCCGTGCAGGTGCTGAACCGTTTGGAAACTATCGACGGAAAGAATGAACGTCTTTCTATGGCAAAGAGCGAGATTTATACTCGTAAGGGAAACAAAAAAGCCGCAATTGCTGAGATTAAAGCTTTATCGGAGAAATATCCTAACGACTTTAACTATCTGGCACTCTATGGTGAAACGTTGATGATGAATGGCCAGTTGAAGAAGGCACTAAAGGTCTATGACAAGATTCTTAAGGAAGAACCGGATAACAATCGTGTGTTGATGTCGCTACGCACATATCATCAGGCCCTGAATCATAAAGAGATCGCTGATTCTCTTACAGAACGTGTGCTCTTGAACAAGAACTCTACGATGGAGGAGAAAATGCATCTGTTACGCCAGGAAATCTCGGCAAGTGAGAATGCCGGAGGTGACAGCACAAGGGTTCTGCAGTTGTTTGATAAGATCTTGAAGCAGCCACAGACTGATGAGAATATGGCTATCTTGTGCGCATCTTATATGAATATTAAAAAGATGCCAAAAGACAGTATTGGCAAGGTGCTTGAAAAGGCACTCGCAATAGCTCCGGATAATTCTTCAGCCCGACTGCAACTTATTGGTTATGCTTGGGAGGACGATGACATGGAACGTGTAATCTCTCTCTGTCAGGATGCACGCCAGTATAACCCCGACGAGATGGCTTTCTATTATTATCAAGGAGTGGCTTTCTATCGTCGCGATAGTCTTGATGCTGCTCTTTCTGCTTTCAAGAATGGTATCGGGGTTATCAAAGAAGATAGCGATCCTGCCATAGTATCCGACTTCTATGCCGTTATGGGCGATATCTTACATCAGAAGGGCCTTGTAAAAGAATCGTATGAGGCATATGACTCATGCCTTCAGTGGAAGGACGACAATATGGGATGTTTGAATAACTACGCATATTTCCTTAGTGAGACAGGCGAGCAGCTTACCAAGGCTGAACAGATGAGTTTCAAGACCATCAAGGCTGAGCCTAAGAATGCTACCTATCTTGATACTTATGCCTGGATTCTCTATATGTTAGGGCGCTATTCGGAGGCTCAGATATATATTGATCAGGCGCTTCAGAACATGGATGAGAATCAGGACAACTCCGTGATTAAAGAACATGCAGACAAAATAAAACAAAAAATAGATAGATAATGAAACTAAAAAGTATTGTAAGAATTGCCGTATTGGCATTGCCGTTAGTACTTGTGTCGTGTAAGTCACACAAGAAGGTTGTTGATGCTACGCCAACAATCGCCCAGCGCCAGGCTACTGATTTCCTAGGTCAGGTGCGTGAAAACCAGCAGACGGCAAAGTTCATTACCTCGAAAGTAAAGTTCTCTGTTGAGGTTGGCCCACAGAAGTTGACGCTCACTGGCAACCTGAAGATGAGACGAAACGATGTTATCCGTCTTCAGCTTATGGCCTTCGGATTTGTTGAGGCTGGTCGTTTGGAGTTTACTAAGGATTACGTGCTTATTATGGACCGTATTAATAAGCAGTATCTCAAGGCACCATATCGTCAGATAGATTTCTTGCGTAACAGCGGCCTGAATTTTATGGCTCTTCAGGCTTTGTTCTGGAACGAGCTTTTCAAGCCTAATCAGGGTAGCGATGCTGTTATTCTGTCTAAGAATGTAGCAGAAACAAATTTCTCTACTATTGAGAGCGGCGACGACATGATTATCAGTTATGAAGATGGAAAGATGGACTACAGTTGGCTCGCAAGCAAAAATACTGCTGTAATCCGTATGGCAAATATCCTTTATAAGGATCGTTTTAATGGTAATACTCAGCTTAACTGGGACTACTCTGATTTCGAGGTGTTCAGCCGTAAGGTGTATCCAAAGAAACATCAGATTACTCTTACAACTCCTGATAAGGAGGTTAAACTTGGTATGACTCTGAACTATCTTGGTTCTGATACAGAGTGGGAGGCCAGAACAGAAGTGTCTAACAAATATCGTGAGGTAACAGTGGATGAGATACTCCGCCGATTCATGGCTCTGTGATGAATAGAGTATTTCGTTGTAATTATCTGGTGATGGTGCTGATGGCACTCATCTCTTTCTCTTCGCCTGCTGTGGCACAGCATGCGAAGAAATCTTCTACGCAAAAGCGTACCACAACTACTGCCAAGAAGAAAACTACTACAAAGAAGTCAACAACTAAGAAGTCTGCCACTACCAAGCAGCCTGTTACGGTTAATAGTCTGAAAAATGAGCAGCAGAAGGTTCGTAAACAGATTGAGGAACAGCAGCGTAAACTCCAGGCAAATGAGCGTGATGTAAAGAAACGCTTGCAAAACCTGCTGATTATTAATAATGAGATTGCCGATAAGCGTAAGTCTATTGATACTATACGTCATGACATCAACCGTCTTGACGGCGATATCCATACGCTTGAGGCTCATATGGATTATCTTGAGAAAGAACTCGCAGAGCGTAAACAGCGCTTTGTGAAGTCCATGCGCTATATGCATCGCAATCGCAATATGCAGAGTCAGCTGATGTTTATATTCAGTGCCAAGAATCTCTCTCAGATGTATCGCCGAATGAGATTTGTGCGTGAATATGCTAAATATCAGCAGAGTCAGGCCGAAGCGGTGAAATCGATGAAGGCTCAAGTGGCTGAGGCTTATGATGAGCTTACTGATACAAAGAGGCAGAAGAGCAATCTCTTGGTAAGGGGTGAGCAGGAGCGCAGATCGCTTGAGGGCAAACAAGTGGAGCAGCAGAAGATGGTGTCATCGCTTCAGAAACAGCAGAAGACCATTCAGGGAATCATTGAGAAACAAAAGAAACGCGATGCTGAACTGAATGCACAGATTGATAAGCTAATTGCTCAGGAGATAGCCCGTGCCAAGGCGCGTGCAGAAGCAGAAGCTAAACGCAAGGCTGCTGAGGCTGAGGCTAAGCGAAAAGCCGAGGAACTTGCCAAGAAGAAGGCTGCTGCTGAGGCTGCTCGTAAAGAGAACGAACGTCGTATAGCCGAAGCAAAGGAAAAGGAAAGGAAGGCTAAGGCCGAAGCACTAGCTGCTGCCAAAAAGAATGCAGAAGAGAGAGCTGCCGCAGAGCGTGCTGCCGCAGAAGCAGAGCGTGCCAGAATGGCTGCTGAGCGTAAGGCGGCTGCTGATGCAAAGGCTCATGACAAAGAAGTTGCAGAGGCTAAAAAGGCTGAAACTGTATATACCGTTTCATCAGAAGACCGTCAGCTTAGTGGCAATTTCGAGAGTAATCGTGGACGTCTGCCAATGCCTATCACTGGAAGCTATCGTATCGTGAACCACTTTGGAACAAACCACGTTACTGATGTAAAAGGTCATGTCACACTTGATAAGAAAGGTATTGATATAAAAGGCCAGCCTGGTGCTGCTGTTCGTTGTATCTTTGATGGCGAGGTTAGTGCTGTGTTCAGCTATGCTGGAACTACGGTTGTAATTGTTCGTCATGGTAGTTACCTTTCTGTATACTGCGACCTAGCTTCAGTAAACGTTAGTCGTGGACAAAAAGTTAGCACCCGACAGACGCTTGGTCGTGTGGGTGCTGAAGGTTTGATGCAGTTCCAGTTGCGCCATGGTAGCGCGAAACTAAATCCAGAGGGATGGTTGGCCAGATAGACACTAAAGTGTCAATCCGTCCAACAATCCTACGTAGGTTTCGATAGCCTGTTCTATCTCCGAAATCTTTATAAACTCGTTAGCTGAATGCGAACGGCTTGATTCGCCAGGTCCCAACTTAAATGATGGGAATGGCATCAATGCTTGATCGCTCAGCGTGGGCGAACCAAAAGGCTGCATGCCTCTCTCTATGCATCTCTTTACAAGAGGATGCTCTGGCGAGATGGCAGAAGAATGCAGACGGAAAGAGCGGGCACGAAGCTCGCACTTAGTCATCTTCTTGCAGAGGAAGTTGAACAGGTATTCATTCTGATAGAATTCGTTGGTGCGTACATCTATAATAAAGTGTAGTGTATCCGGAATAACATTATGTTGTGTGCCGCTTTCAACTACGGTAACACTCATCTTTGTGGCTCCAAGCAGCGGACTGACCTTTCGGAACTTGTAGTCGCGAAGCCAAACCAAATCATCAAGTGCCTCGTATATTGCGTTGACGCCTTCGTTTCTGGCGGCATGGCCAGATTTGCCATGCGCATAGCCGTCAATAACCATCAGTCCCTTTTCTGCGATAGCTGGTTGCATGCCCGTAGGTTCACCTACGATGGCAACGTCAACCTGTGGCAAAAGTGGTAGTACGCGACTTAGTCCGTTGGCACCAGAAACTTCTTCTTCGGCTGAGGCTACCCATAGTATATTATAGTTGCGATGGCGATGAAGCATAATGCGATATGCCTGCAGCAGGGAAACCAGACCTCCTCCGCAATCGTTAGAGCCCAGTCCATACAATATATCTCCTTCCTGAGTGGGAGTAAAGGCGTCGCGAGTCCATGAACTAACTGGCTTCACTGTATCAATATGCGCATTGAGCATAACAGTGGGGCGGTTATTATCCCAGTCTGGACATCCCACCCAGAGGTTATTTCCCTCTCGTCCAAATGGCAGATTCCAATAGTTCAGGTATTCAGCCAACTTGTCGGCAGCCCTTGTCTCGTCTCTGCTTATTGAGGGAATGGCAATTAACTCCTTCAGTAGTTCTACTGCATCGTTGGTGTAGTATTTGGCTTCCATAATTATTTGGTTTTAGTTTTTGATATCCACACTGAAAGTAACATCGAGAGTACCAGCACTCCGAATATAATGGCCAGCGAGAGAGGGGTGGCCACTTTTATGTGCCAGAATACTTCGAGCAACATCTTCACACCTACAAAACTTAGTATTATTCCCAGTCCGTATTTCAGGTAAGTGAAGTATTTTGCCACCGCGGCCAGTGCAAAATAGAGCGCACGTAATCCAAGGATGGCAAATATATTAGATGTGAGCACGATAAAAGGATCGCGGCTTACTGAGAATACAGCAGGGATAGAGTCAACGGCAAAGGCTACATCGGTAGTCTCGATTACAAGTAGCGTGATAAACAGTGGCGTAGCCAGGCGTTTGCCATTTTCCAAAATAAAGAACTTGTCCTCGTGCATCTGGTCGGTAACGGGGAAGAACCTCTTAAACATTTTTACAAAGATGTTCTTCGATGGGTCAACCTGCTCGTCATCTTTGTGGCTGAACATCTTTATGCCAGTGTATATAAGAAAAACGCCGAATACGGCGAGCACCCATTCGAATTGGGATATGATGGCCGTACCTGCAAAGATGAATATGCTGCGCAGAACCAGTGCTCCGAAAATGCCCCAGAATAATACTTCATGTTGATATTTATTCTTCACCCCGAAGAACGAGAAAAGCATCAGAAACACAAACAGGTTGTCCATCGATAGTGATTTCTCTATCAGATAACCAGCTAGAAACTCCATTGCCTTTTCGTGTGGTTCTGCCGGATACCATAGATAGATGCCACCGCAGAATACCAGCGACACGCCAATCCATACGGCGGTCATCTTCAGAGCCTCGGATACGCCCACCTCGTGCTGTCCTTTCTTTCCGAACGATTTAAGATCGATAAGTAGCATTACTAGCACAAGAATGTAGAACAATACCCATGCCCAAAGGGGCATATTAACCATTTCCATATATTCCTATTTCTTTGTTTTCAGCTGCAAAGTTACTATTTAGTTTGCAAAAAGCCAAATTAATTACAGTTTTTTCTATGAATACAAAAAATAGTTGTACTTTTGCATATTGGTATGCGTAACAGATTGTTGGATAATGCTCCTTTACTCCGTATAGTTGTGTGCATGATTATTGGTATAATCATTGCTCATTATGTTGCGTTACCCGTTTCTATGCTACCTGTGTTGATTGGAATGGTGGTAATAGCGTTGCTGCTGTGGAAATACAAGTATATGCAGTCATTATCAATCCTACTTTGTTTCCTGTTTATGGGCATGTTTCTTATGCAAAGACAACAGACTATGCCTGATGACTTGCAACAAACTTCTAGTATAGACCGTTCCAAGGCATTTTTCATGCAACAACGTGAAAAGCTGCTTACTCGTTTTTCTGATAATGGTATTAATGGCGATGCTTATGCTGTAGTAGCCGCTATGTCTTTAGGTGATAAATCTGCTTTGACTCACAATCTAAAGGATACCTATTCCGTAAGTGGCGCATCGCATGTGCTGGCTCTTAGTGGTTTGCATCTTGGTATCATCTACATGCTATTTTCGCTATTCCTGCCTCGTCGACGTTGGCCGGCGTTGTCTCAATTGGTTATAATCCTGTTTATTTGGGCATTTGTTTTTCTTGTTGGCATGTCGGTAAGCGTGGTTCGCTCCGCAATTATGCTTACTGTTTATGGCCTCCTTTCTATTGGCAACCGTGATAAGATGTCGGTAAATGCTCTTGCCTTTACTGCTATTGTCATGCTTATGTGGAATCCTGCCTGGTTGTTCGATGTGGGATTCCAGATGTCGTTTATGGCTGTACTGGCCATTCTGCTGTTTGTTCCTTTGTTCGAAGATGTTTTTCCTGCGGAGTATCTCATGGAACATCGATGGATAAAGCGCATCTGGGGATTGACTGCGGTAAGTTGTTCTGCTCAGTTGGGAGTAGCTCCTTTGATAGCATTTTACTTCGGACGTTTCTCTACCTTCTTTCTGTTGACAAACTTTATTGTGATTCCTGCAGCAATGGTTATACTTTGGCTGTCGATAGTGGTAATTGTTTTTCCATCACTCGCGTACATATTATTATATATAGTAGAGCTCCTTAATACCTCTTTAAATCATATTAGTGCCATCCCGGGAGCATGCATAGATAATCTCCATCCGAGTGTACTTCAGGTGGTGCTTATCTATATTCTTATCTTCTGCAGTTACCTGCTTATAGAAAGAATAAAACCAATAGTGGGATGGAGAGCATTGAGATAAGGGTGGTGATAAACGTCACCTCGGTTATCATCGTGGTATCTTTACCATATTTCAAACAGAGAATAGTTCCGTAAGTGGCTACAGGCATGGCTATAACAACCGTATTAATATTTACCACGAAACTTGCAAATCCCAGTGCTGAACACAGATAGTATATTCCGATGGGAAGTATTGCCAGTCTGAAAAGTGTTGTAATATATACGGTGCTATTACCAAGTAGCGATCTCAGCGATAAGTTCGACATCGATGAACCGATAATCATAAGTGCAGCGGGCACGGTAATGTTGCCAATCATGGTTAGCGGTTGACTGATGAACTCTGGAATATTGTCTATTCTCAATGCTACAATAAGCATAGTAAGGTATGCAGCAAGCATTGGGGTAGAGTAGAGAACCTTCTTCTGGAATCGGCTTTCTTCTACTTCTCCCTTGCCTGTAATCAGTATCGTTCCTATGGTAAACACAGCAAAAGTATTAACCACATTCAGTACTGCGGCATAGAACACTGCCTCGTGTCCGAATATCGAGGCTACAACAGGGTATCCCATAAATCCTACGTTGCCAAACATCAGTGCAAAGCCTATAGCTCCTTCGTCTGTCTTATTCTTAGTAAGATAACGTGGCAATAGAAATGCAACCCCTGTTAGTGCGACATATGTGATAATGCTTATCAGCAATAGTGGCAGAATATACTCTCTGTCGGGCAACTCGCCCGTCATTGCCGACGACAGAATCAAAGCCGGACAAGTGATGTTAATCACAAGTCTCGACAGTTGTCTGTCGAAGTCGCCTCCCAAATACCCAAGTTTACCAGCGATATAACCCAATATCACAATGGCAAACAATGTCATCATTACTGTAAACATGCTGTAAAGGTATGAAAAAAAGCCCCAATTAGTGGGGCTTTTAGTTTACATATATCCTAACCACCTTAAAATATCGTTGAGGTTTGCCACAACCATAAGGAGAATCAGTAGTCCAAAGCCAACGTATTCGGCACGGATCATGAATGTCTCTGATGGCTTGCGACGGGTAATCATCTCATATAACAGGAACAGCACATGTCCACCATCAAGAGCTGGGATGGGCAAGATGTTCATGAAAGCAAGGATAATGCTGAGGAAAGCTGTCATCTTCCAGAACAGATACCAATCCCATACTGGTGGGAAAAGGCTTCCGATAGCTCCGAAACCACCAATTGACTTTGCTCCATCAGCAGTAAACACATACTTCATGTCACCTACGTAACCCTTCAGCACGTTACATCCGTATGCTATACCTGCAGGGAAACTCTCAAAGAATCCGTATTCCTTGGTTACAGGCTTGTAAAGTCCTGCAATGGTCTGTACGAAGAATCCAAGCTTCAGCTCTGGCGTCAGCGTTACAGCAGCTGTGTCTACAATCATCGCAGTTACAGCTTTTGATGCATCAGCGCTATCCTTAACTAATCCTTCGCGTTCGTAAGCAATAGATACTGTACGAATCTTCAGACTGTCTGCCTGACTCTTAGCGTCAGTCATCATGTCCTCAAGTACACCAAGCTGATCAGTAAACTCATTATAGCTGTCAACAGGCTTGCCATTGATGCCTACGATCTTATCACCCTTCTGGAGTCCTATCTTAGCGGCAGGGGAATCTTCCATTACGCTGTCAACAACAGCAGGAATCAGCGGACGAACGAACGATGGCTCTGCCTTAAGCATACCAAGCAGGTTGATGTCGCCTGGCAGAGTGATGCTCATAGCCTTACCATCACGGATAATGTCGGCACGGGTTGCCTCACTCAGGTCTCGATACATATCGGCGCTGAAGTCTTTGAACTCGCCCTTCTCTGTGCCTACCAGAATATCGCCATCCTTAAACCCGTACTGCTTAGCCTCGGTATTGAACTTCATACCCAGTGTCATGTTCTTTGTGGGGATATAAGTGTCGCCCCAGTAGAAAAGAATCATTGAGTAGATGAACAATGCTAACAGGAAGTTAACAAGTACTCCGCCAATCATAACCAACAGGCGCTGCCAGGCTGGTTTGCTGCGGAACTCCCAAGACTGCTCGGGCTGTTTCATCTGCTCGGTGTCAAAACTCTCGTCTATCATACCGGCAATCTTACAGTAACCTCCAAGGGGCAGCCAACCTACACCATACTGTGTGTCGCTATTCTTGGGCTTGAACTTAAACAGACTACCGTCCCACTTCCAAATACTGGGGTCGAAGAACAGGTAGAACTTTTCTACGCGGATGCCAAAGAGCTTGGCAAAGAAGAAGTGGCCACCCTCATGGAGTAGCACCAGCAGGCCAATGGCCAGCATGAACTGTAAAAGTCTAATTAAAAAGATATCCATTGTTGATTATTTGTTCATAAGTTCTGTTGCGATGCGACGAGCCTCGGCATCGGTAGCGATGTAGGTGTCGTAGCTTGGATTCTTGTCGAAGGTAGCACGCTGCATGGTCTCGGCAATGATGTCGCCCATCTGCAGGAATCCGCACTTGTCCTCAAGGAATCCGCGGTTTACTATTTCGTTGGCTGCATTCACGATACATGGCATGTTACCGCCCTTGTCCAGTGCCTCGTAAGCCATAGCCAGACAGCGGAACTTATTCAGGTCGGGCTCGAAAAAGTCCAGATGCTGTGCCTTAAAGAGGTCGAGACGCTCGCCACTAAGGTGCAGTCGCTTTGGGAACGAGAATGCATACTGTATTGGCAGTCGCATATCGGGCACACCAAGCTGGGCCTTCACACTACCATCCTGGAACTGTACGGCACTGTGTACTATCGACTGTGGATGAACCAACACCTGAATCTGCTTGGCATCAACACCGAACAACCACTTTGCCTCGATTACCTCGAAGCCCTTGTTCATCATCGATGCTGAGTCGATGGTTATCTTTGCACCCATATCCCATGTTGGGTGGCGCAGAGCGTCGGCCTTGGTTACGTGGGCAATCTCTTCCATTGTCTTAAGACGGAAAGGACCGCCACTGGCAGTAAGCAGAATCTTCTCTATTGGATTCTGATCCTCGCCAACCAGACTCTGGAATATTGCAGAGTGCTCGCTGTCAACAGGCAGGATAGGTGTGTGATACTGCTGTGCCAACTGTAGAATCAACTCGCCGGCAACAACCAGTGTCTCTTTGTTTGCTAGACATATTGTCTTGCCAGCCTTGATGGCATGAATTGTAGGATTCAAACCTGCAAATCCCACCATTGCTGTCAGTACCATATTGATTGGACCGGCTTCTACTATCTCGTTCAATGCCTGAGCTCCGGCATAAACCTTAACATCGGGCATGTCGCTCATCAACGACTTCAGTTCGTCGTAACGAGACTCATTTGCTATAACAATGGCTGCGGGCTTGAATTTATGAGCCTGCTCGGCCAGCAATTCTACCTTATTATTAGCTGTCAGGCAGTAAACCTCATAAAGGTCAGAATGTTCCTCGATAACCTCGAGTGCCTGAGTTCCTATCGACCCCGTAGAGCCGAGAATGGCTATCTGTTTTTTCATAACTCTAAAATGCCTTCCGGCAGATTAATGAATATTTGTTGTTTCTTTGTATCTACATTGGTAATCAGCTCCTCTGAAGCAGGAATCAGTTTCCCGTCTTCCAATTCAAAAAGGATGTTGATGGTGGCATCATCCACCGATGCTATGCGGCCTGCACTCTTACCACTGTTGGCATCGATGAGCTCAAAGCCTACAATGGCTGCCCATGATAACTGCTCTTCATCGCCTTCCGCCATTTCTCTGGGGAAGTACACCTCGCAGCCGGTCAGCTCTCTTGCTCGTTCTTGGGTGTCAATGCCTTCAAATTTCATCAAGGCATTATCATCGGTCTTGAAGCGATACTCTTCTATAAAGAAAGGTACTAATATACCATCCATGTCGAGTATCAGATAGTCGGCATCGGTACGTTCGAACACATCGTCGTCGAAGAGGAAACTTATCTCCCCCTTCACGCCGTGCGCCTTACCCAGCTTACCTATCTTATATACTTCTTCTTGTCTTATCATGATCTGGTAATTTTTGCACCAAGTGCATTCAGTCGGCCTTCTATGTCTTCGTAACCGCGGTCTATCTGCTCGATGTTGTCGATGCGACTGGTGCCTTTTGCACTCATCGCTGCGATAAGCAGGGCAATACCAGCACGGATATCAGGACTCGACATGCGTCCACCTCTAAGTGTTATCTTGCGGTCGTGACCAACAACTACAGCACGGTGTGGGTCGCAGAGTATTATCTGTGCACCCATATCTATCAGTTTGTCGACAAAGAACAGTCGGCTCTCAAACATCTTCTGGTGGAACAATACAGAACCGCGGGCCTGAGTAGCTACTACTATCAGCACACTCAGCAGGTCGGGAGTCAATCCCGGCCAAGGTGCATCGGCCAGCGTCATGATAGTTCCATCGATAAACGACTGTATCTCATAGTGCTTCTGACGGGGAATCCAAAGATCATCGCCTTCTACTTTAATCTTGATACCCAGTCTACGGAATGCATCAGGGATAATTCCGAGGTTTTCTACGCTTACGTTCTTGATGCGCACACCATCGCCGCACATTGCAGCCATTCCTATAAATGATCCTACCTCAATCATGTCGGGCAAAATCAGGTGGTCGGTGCCGTGCAGTTTGTCAACACCTTCGATAGTAAGCAGGTTTGATGCGATACCGCTTATGCGGGCTCCCATGTTGTTCAGCATTTTACAAAGCTGCTGCAGATAGGGCTCACATGCGGCGTTATATATAGTTGTGGTGCCTTTAGCAAATACTGCTGCCATTATGATATTGGCGGTTCCTGTGACCGAAGCCTCGTCGAGCAACATATACGAACCCTTAAGTTTCTTGGCCGAAATCTCGTACACATCACGACCTTCTACGCGGTTGAATGTAGCACCGAGTTTCTGGAATCCCAGGAAGTGGGTGTCAAGTCTTCTACGACCTATCTTGTCGCCACCTGGCTTGGTGATGATGGCTTTACCCATTCTTGCCAGCAACGGACCAATCATCATTACGCTACCTCTCAGAGCAGCGCACTTCTGTACAAACTCATCACTTTCCAAGTAGTCGAGTCTTAACTCGTCGGCTTGGAACGAATAAGTATTCTCCTCCTTCTTTGCTACCTTTACACCAATATCACGCAGCAGCTGGATTAGGTTGTTGACATCGCGAATATTAGGAATATTGCGAATTATAACCTCTTCCTCTGTCAACAAAGAGGCACAGATAACCTGCAGAGCCTCGTTCTTTGCGCCTTGTGGCGTAATGGTTCCTTGCAGCAGATGGCCGCCTTCGATGATAAATGATGCCATATCGGTTACTTCTTTTTCTTACCTTTCTTCTCTTCGCTAACTGAAACTTTCTCGAACTTGAATGTACTCAGGTCAATCTGAATCACTCCGTCGGTAAAGCGAGCCAGGTCGTCAGCAATGCGCTCATCATCCATATAGCCATGACCGTATTGAACAAGGTCGCGCTTCATCTGATTTGCGGTATATCTTACCAAAGTGTCGCGCTCCTCACCCTCGGGCATAGTCTTCAGCTTTTCAAAAAGTTCCTCAACCAGTCTTCCGTAGTGACGCAGCTTTACGCCATCCTTTGGAAGATTCATTGGCTTTGGTTTTGACAGAATGCTGTCGGCCTCGCTGATATCGAAAGGCCAGTCTATCTCAAGCTCTCTGTGACTCATCAGATACAGATGATTCCAGAGAGTCTGCTCAAAGTCGTCATTCTCTTTCAGCTGAGGGTTCTTTGTCTCCATCAGTTTTACGATAGTATATGCACACTTAAGTCTCTCCTCTTTTGTAGGCAGTTCGCATGCTATCTCTATCATCTTCTGGATCTCGCGGCCGTATTCCGACATCACGAGCTTCTCACGCTGAGTGTTGTAATCTAATCCTTTTATATCCATAAAATGTTCAATTCTCAATGTTCAATCTTCAATAAGTCTTTCGGCTTCTTCGCTACAAAGTCTTTCAGATAGTATGGCACAAAGTATGCCACATCCTCAGTCTGATTGTTCCATAGACGCTTTTCTGCCAGAGGCTGCATCCATTTTGCCAGGGGCTCGATGCCCTCAATCAGATGGGCATTAGGGTGATTGATCGTCTCCATACATTTCTTGGCACCATTGCCAAAGAAGTATACGGGGTGTTTGTCGAGATACTCTTTGTATGTCTCTTCGGTCACGATGTCGGCACCTATCTCACGGATTGGGTGCAGAGCACGGTCGTAGATACCTGCATATACCTCCATTCTGCGAGCATCGAGCATCGGACAGAGTAGGGCATCTTCCTCGGGAATCTCTCTTAACAGTACTGGCACGCACAGCAGTTCCAGTGTAGGAACAGCTATCAGCTTCAGGTTTCTGCCGTAGCAGATACCCTTTGCCATCGAAACGCCAATACGCAATCCTGTATATGAACCAGGACCGCAACTTACTGCTACTGCATCAAATGGTATTGCATGATTATCGGTAAACGATAGAGCCTCGTCAACCATGGTACCTAGGCTCTCTGCATGATTCGGACCGCTATGATCGTCCTGCTGGAAGATAACGTGCGAATCCTCCGAAACGGCCACGGAACAAACATCCGTACTTGTTTCAATATGTAATATCGTCGACATACTTATTCAATTATCACTATTCACTTTTCTCTTATTGAAAGTGCAAAGGTACGTATTTTTTTGCAAACCGCCATCGTTTTATTACAAATTAACGTGTTTTTGCCAATCCTCCCGTGTAAGGATTGCAGTCCCCTCGCAACAGGAGCGTAGTCCTCCTGCGGAAGGATTGTACCCTCTCCTATATAATATATAATGTGTAGCTGTTTTTGTAATTGACTGAAATCAAGAGGTGCATAAAAAACACTCTAAAATTGAAAATTTCTCTGGAAAAGTTTTGGTAGTTCAAAAAAAAGCCGTACCTTTGCACCCGCAAATCAGGAACACCACCTGATAAGCACGATAAAGAAAGAGTTCTTTGAAAGATTTACATAGACAGAAGTAGTACAAGAAGCGAGAGCAGAAATACTCTTGGGTAAATGAACAAACCGTTTAATTTCTTGAAACTGGATAGTCGTTCTGAGACAGATTACTTCTAGCATTCTATATATAGATATGTTAGTAAAAGATATAATTTTTACAGTGAAGAGTTTGATCCTGGCTCAGGA
>DEHD01000025.1:302560-360881 GCA_002351725.1 Prevotella sp. UBA2809 | reverse complement strand
CAGTTTTGGGCCCTCGTCAAGGCTGCTAAATGGAACGAGAACATTGATAAGTTTCGCGAAACAGACGATGCCTCGTTGAAGCGCAAGTTGCCTGCATTTATCTTCCAGGCAACATTCGATGAGACCGAGTCGGCCAATGGAAAACTTGGTGCATGGCGCAAGCAGAAAGCTACACGACTGACAGGGCTTGTAGTGATGGATCTTGACCACATCGACAATCCTCTCACACTCTATCAGGGATGGATAGAGAAGGGACTTGATATGAAAGCACTTGGAATTGTGCTAATTTATATCAGCCCAAGTGGCAAGGGATTGAAGATAGTTTTCAAGGCGCGACTTGACTGGGGAAACCTGGTGGATAACCAGCATGCCATGGCCAAGGTGCTTGGTGACGATGTGGTTATTGATGAATCAGGGAAGGACTCATCGAGGATGAGTTATATTTGTAAAGAATCTGACATTTTGTATATTGACAAAGAACTTTTTACGTATGAGAACAAGGAATTTGCTGAGCGATATGATGCTCTATATCGAGACGGTCATTCACAGGCTACGAACCCGCATGACAGGGTACAGGGACCTGTCACAACCACTGCGATTGATTTGCCTTGTGACAGGTACCAGTCCCCAGTCACACAGGATGAAATAAAGTGGCGAGGTTATGATGTACAAAGTATTATTGATGCTCGCTATGGCGACAAACTGCCATGCCAAGCCGACAGCAACCGTCATACAGAATCGCTCAAATTGGCAACCGACCTACTGCTTATGCTTGATGGCGACAAAGCCGCAGTACAGCGCGTGGTGGAGAGTCAATCGTGGGTCAAGGAGATCATCGACGAACGAAACGAGAACGTTAGTCAGACAGTGGCCAGTGCCGCTGAGTGTGTGGCGCAAAAGGAGAAGAAGTATGCCAGCAGTCTGCCCAGCAAGGCGATGCAGGAAGCGATACAGAAAGCCACAGGGCGCACATTTCAAGAGATTACGAAGACGCAAACGACGAGGACGGTAGCGATGGCTGAGGAGGATATCAACCGTTGGCTATGGGAGTGGGGCGAACAGATTGAGGCTATGGCCGAGGACTTTCCATTATTAAAGGATATATGCAAAGGGCTTAAACGTAACCAATATCCAGCTGCTCTCTTTGTGGCAGGTGGCCTGATGATGACTCTGATGACACGCTGTACCTACAGATTCTATCATCGACCAGAAGAGCTGCGCAGGCTGAATAACTCAACGCTGATAATTGGCGATCCTGCAAGTGGAAAATCGTTCGCTACAAGGCTCTTTAAACTGCTTGCTTCGCCTATTGTAGAGGCTGATAAGATAGGCAAGGATGCCATCAACGCCTATCGCGAGCAGATGCGCACCAAGGGGGCTAACAAGGAGAAACCAAAGAAGCCGAAGGTGGTGGTTCGCATCCATCCAGCGCGAACCTCGAATGCGCAGTTCATTCAGGATATGGTTAATGCCGTAGAAGAGGTAAACGGCGAGCCGATGCAGTTGCACATGCTGACCTTCGACACAGAACTAGACAACACGTTGTCGCTGCAAAAAGGTGGCTCGTACATCGACAAGCAGGCGTTGCAGTTGAAAGCGTTCCATAACGAGGAGGATGGTCAGGCATACTCGAATGTAGACAGCGTGTTCCAGGAGTTCTACGTCATCTGGAACTACATCTACACAGGCACGCCGATAGCTTTGAAGAGGATGGTGAACGAGCAGAACTTTGGTTCTGGATTGGCAACCCGTTTGACCTGTATTCCTCTGCCCGCTACTAACTTTGAGATGATGAGTCGCGAGAGTTTTGTGGACTACGACAGCGACAACCGTCTGAAGGAGTGGGCTGAGAAACTGGACAAGGTGAAGGGCGAGTTGAGCGTTCAAAAGATTGTAGATGAGCTCTACGATTGGACGGCACGACGTATGGAAGATGCCAAGGAGAATGATTCGAAGGCTGATGAGATGCTGCTTAAGCGCTGTGCTTATCATGGATTGAATTTCTCTGCACCGTTTATCGTGATGCGCCACTGGGATAAGATGAAGCAAGACGGACAGTACTGGTGTGGTGAGTTCGATACAGATGAGGTGGACTGGAAACTGGCCGAGTTGATTGTGAATATTCAGTACGCCTGTCAGCGCCACTACTTTGGAGCGATGGCTGAGAACTATTTTGACAACAAACTGAAGGATGCCTCTGTGAACATTCAGCGCAAGCAAAGAACCCTTGAGGCTTTTAATCGTCTGCCTGATGAGTTTACTATCGAAGACGTGGTTCACTGCTTCAATCTTGGTAGTGCGGCTTCTGCTCGTAAGAAGGTAACGCGCCTGTGTCGCGATCATCTAATAGAGAAGGTTAGCGAGGATAAGGGTGGCGAGAAGGCTGTGTTTCACAAAACAGGTTCCATCATGCTATAACCATCAACCCCCTGATGCCGTGGCACTGCGGCAGCGCGGCGGCGCGGCATTAGGATTATTAATAATTAGCAATATGAATGAAATAGTACAATTGAATAGTAAAATGAAGTTGAGTGAACATTTCACTCATGGGGAGATGACGAAGAGTAATTCTCATCCAGAGATATATAATATCCCAAGCCACGAGGCTATTGCAAACATGAAGAGACTTTGCGGATGGCTGGAAGTTTTGCGCTCGCGCGCAGGAGCTCCGATAATCATCAACAGCGGATATCGTAGTCCGCAGTTGAATAAGAAGATTGGCGGGGCGGCGAATTCGAACCATCTTACTGGGTGCGCGGTGGATATCCGAACCTCGGAAATGGAGCAGGCTATCTGCTATGCGGCCATCCTTATCAACTACGCGAAAGAGTCGCAGCATGACTTCGATGAACTCTTGATCGAAAAGAATCGCTATGGTGCTGTTTGGGTTCATTTTGCCGTGCGACCGAGCAATAATCGCAGAAAGGTGATGTTTCTGAACGCGTAAAAAGGTACTTTTTACCTACGGATTGCATGGAATTGTGCATTTTTATAAAAATTTGCGCGAAATTGTGCAGTCCGTGGGTAATTTTTTGTATCTTTGCACCCTGGAATGAGACCTAAACTTTTAACAGTTTTACTACTGCTCTTGGCTATCAACGTGTTTGGCCGCCCGCAGTTGCACGATCTGAATATACAGGTGGTGCTGATGAAAAATGGTGATGCACTGATAACTGAACGCAGACAGATGACCATCGACAGCGAGGGAACAGAATGCTATATAGGATTGGCAAACATGGGTCCGAGCGAGATAAAAGACCTGAGCGTTACTGACGAGTCAGGCGTGAAATTCCTGAATGTTGACTGGGACGTAAACGAGAGTCGCAGTTGGAAACAGATGAAATGCGGTATTGTAGAAACCAGAAACGGCTACGAGTTGTGCTGGGGACTGGGCGATAGTGGCGAGAGAACTTACGTCACTACCTACACCATGACCAGCATGGTGCGCGCCTATCCTGATGCCGACGGACTGCGGCACGTGTTCCTGGATCAGGCGGTATCGCCAAAGCCTGAACATGCCAAGGTGACGATAACAACCGAGGACTCGACAATGGTGATAAACCCCGACAGCTGCGGCATATGGGGGTTCCGTTTCCAGGGCGAGCTATGGTATGAGAATGGCATGATAATGGCCGAGACAACCGAGCCCATGAGCAGCGAGGCTGCGCTATACATAATGGCGCAGTTCCCCAAAGGACTGTTTGAACCCAGCTACGAGGACGAGGGAACATTTGAGGAGAAGAAACAGATGGCCCTTGATGGCAGCGACTATACCAGCAGCAGCGATGATGAGGAGGTGGACTGGAACGACCCGATGACTCTGTTTGGAGTGCTGTACATACTGGTGATATTTGTATCGCCCGTGGTGGGTGGCGTATGGTTTGCAGTGTATAAGTGGCGTGCCAGAAGGCGTGTGAACAAAGACCTGATGTGGTATCGCGACATACCGCTGAACGGTGATCTGCAGGAGGCCAACAACATGCTGAACGCATACAAGTGGTGCGGAGCCGACTACAATAACCTGCTGTCGGCATGCATACTGAAGCTGATAGACCTTGGCGCGATAGCCATTGAGACGCACCCCAACAGCAAGGGTAAACTGGAGCCGAACTTTACTATCTACCGACTGCCTGACTCGGAAAAACAGCCAGTGCTGCTGCGCAAGATACATAATATATTTGAAAAGGCTGCGGGTGGCGACAAGGTGCTGGAGCCACAGGAGCTGAAGCAGTATATGAAGAGCAGCTTCAACTCGAAGATAACCGACTCGTTTATTGATACTCTGCACACGCAGACATCGATAAGGAAATACAAGAACCGCGAGTTTGAGGTGCGCGAGGTGCTGGGACTGAAGAAATTCCTGAAGGAGTTTACGCTGCTTGACGAGCGCGGAGTGGACGAGGTGAAGCTGTGGAAAGACTATATGGTTTACGCCACGCTCTTCGGTATCGCCGACCAGGTGATAAAAGACATGAAGAAGATTAATCCTGAATACTTTAATATGGACAAGGTGGCCGCACAGATGGCCAACGACATTACACTGCCTACCATTTACTCGGTGATGCAACGCAGTACGTCGAGAGCTGCAGCGAGCAAGGCTGCAAGGGAATCGAGAGCCCGAGGCGGTGGCGGACACTCGTCGTTCCACGGCGGAGGAGGTGGATTCTCCGGCGGCGGAGGAGGCGGAGGAGTTCGATGAAAATTGAAAAATGTAATAATGAGAAAATGTAAAAATTAAAGAATATGAGACTAAAGATCAACCGTGTAATTTTAGAGGTGTTCGAGGGGGCGGAGATACAGCACGCACTCCTGATGTATCTGACGAGACGCAGAATGAGCACCAGACTGCTTGACAAGTTGGCTGTATATGATATCTGGGGGCACGAAATCGACCTTGAGGCCCCTGTGAGTGAACATAGAGAGATTAGAATAAGATTTAAAGATACGAAATGAGAAAATTAGTATTATCGGCCCTGGCCGCGATGATGACCCTGGGCGTTTCGGCACAGGAGCGCCGCGAGCTCCACATTCTGAGTACTAACGATATGCATGCCGCTATCGAGTGTATGCCACGATTGGGATTTGTGGCCGATTCGCTGCGTGCGCTCTATCCCGACCTGCTGATACTCTCGGCGGGCGACAATCGCTCGGGAGAGCCGATTAACGATATGTACGAGATTGCAGCCTACCCGATGGTGGCGCTGATGAATATTATAGGATTCGACGCTACAACACTTGGCAACCACGAGTTTGACTCGGGACAGGAGGGGCTGGCAAAGCTGATAGACATGAGCGCATTCTCTGTTCTGTGTGCCAACGTGCAGCCCGCCAGCAAGTGGAACATGCACGTTAAGCCTTACCAGATATTTGACTGCGGCGGACTGTCGGTAGGCGTTATCGGTGCTGTGGCATTAGGTAAGCTGGGCATACCCGAGAGTCATCCTGACAAATGCGTTGACATAAAGTTCAGAGAGCCGCTTGCTGCTATACAGGAGCTGCGCTGGCTGAGAGAGAAGTGCGACGTGGTGGTGCTGCTGTCGCATTTAGGATATAGCACCGACGTGGAGTTCTCGAAAGAGTTGCCATGGGTTGACATCATCGTAGGCGGACATAGTCACACACAGCTTAAGGGCGGTGAGACACACAACGGCGTGTTTATCACCCAGAACACCAACCGACTGAAGCGCGCCACACACTCAACACTGATACTGGAAGACGGTAAGGTGGTGAAGCGTATGGCCGAGAACATTGAGATTCGCGGACAGAAGAATGAGAACAAGGTGGTGGCAGCTCTGGTGCAGCACTTCTCGGATAACCCTGCATTCAAGCGCGTGCTGGCTCAGGTTGACACTCCGTTTGAGAACTACGAGGAGCTGGGCAGCATGATGTGTGATGCCTTTGTGGCCGAGGGAAAGTGTGACGTGAGCTTCCAGAATGCCGGGGGCGTGCGTTATGAGACTCACGATGTGGGCGGATTCACCGTATCTGACGTGCTGCGACTTGACCCATTCCAGAACGAGGCCGTTGAGCTGCAGCTTACAGGTAAGGAGCTGGCCGACATGCTTTTGAAGTGCTACGAGAACGACGGGCATTCGTTCCCATACGTGGGCGGAATGAAAGCCGAGTTTACCGTTGACCCTGCAACAAAGGCAATAAAGAAGCTGGAGCTGCTGGATATGAACGGCAAGAAGCTGAACCCGAAGAAGACATACAAGGTGATGACAAACAGCTACAGCACAGCCATCTGCCCAACAAACCGTAAGGATGCTGGCCGTGGCATCGGCAGAATCACTGCCGAGCTGTTGATTGACTATCTGCAGCACCAGGGGCATGTGAGCTATCAGGGAGTAAAAAGACTAACCCAGAAATAAAATTATTAATAAACAATCAATAATCAATTTAAAAATCTTAAGACATTATGGCTTATCAAGAAGTAACAACAACGGGTTACGGAACCCGAGTAGGTAACTCGTTTAAGGCGATTGGTAGTGGAATTCTGCTGTTCTGTTTAGGTACAGCACTGTTATGGTGGAACGAAGGTCGCGCCGTGAAAACTGAAAAAATGCTCGACGAAGCAGGTAGTGCATACGTTGAGATGGAGAATCCTAACAAGAAGGATGCATCGCTGGAGGGCGAGCTGATTTGTGGTACTGCACTGGCTACCACCGAGGACTCGTTGATTGACAAGGACTTTGGCGTGGGTGCCAAGGCCATTGCGCTGAAACGTAACGTGGAGTACTACCAGTGGGTAGAGCACTCACAGGAGAAGAAGGAAGACAAGTTGGGTGGAAAAGAGGTTACTACCACCACCTATACATATACTAAGGAGTGGACATCGCGCCCAGTAGAGAGCGCACAGTTCAAGGATCCTGCTTATCAGAACAAGAACATGGTGCTTACCACCGTTGAGGATGCCGAGCAGTATGCCGAGAACGTATCGTGGGGTGCTTACAAGCTGAACGAGAGCCTGATTCACAGCATCCACTCGAACGAGGGGCTCGACCTCGCCATCGCAGAGGACCTGCTGAAGCAGATGGACAAGAGCGCACAGGCTGCCTATGAGCGTTTCTACGGTGTACAAAAGAACACATCACCAACACCCAACACCCAAAAACCAACACCCGCAATCCCTGACTCAATCAAGGCTATGCTGCCTGATTCGGTAAAGGCACAGCTCGACTCGCTGCAGGCCGTAAACGACAGCATCAACAAGGCTATGGCTGCTGCTGAGAACAAGAAGGATCTGGAGTATGTACATCAGGCTGGTAACATTCTGTATTACGGACGCGTGCCTGGAAGTCCTGAGGTGGGTGATGTTCGCGTGACATTCGAGAAGGTGGTTCCTGCAAAGGTTACCGTTATGGCTGTGGTTGACGGCGACAGCTTCAAGCCATTCAAGGCTAAGAACGGCAAGCGTTTCCAGACTCTGGTAATGGGAAAGAAGAGCGGCGACGAGATAATAGAGGCCGAGAAAGAGGCTAACAGCGCACTGCTGTGGATTCTGCGTATAGTAGGTATACTGATGGTTATCGGCGGATTGAAGGGTATCTTCGGATTCCTCGAGACTATTCTCAAAGTGGTTCCATTCATCGCTGGTATCTTCGGATGGGGTGTCGGCATCGTATGCACCGTTATCGGTGTGGTATGGAGTCTCATCGTAATCGCCATCGCTTGGCTGTTCTATCGTCCGCTGCTGGGCATATCTCTGCTGGTTATTGCCGGATTCCTTATCTGGGTATTCGCATTCAAGGGCAAGGATAAGCTGAAGGAGCTTGCTGCCAAGGCTAAGGCAAAGAACGAAGTACCTGCAGTATGAAGAAAACTCTGATACTGACAACAATACTGTGCTTGTGCGCCATTTGTGGCGTACAGGCACAGACTGTGAAAAACGGAACCAGATGGTGGGACGGAAAAGCGCTGTATACAGCAACCGTCGACAAGGATGGTGACGTGACAATGAAGGGCATTACGCAGGTTGACGGAAACAAGAAATTCTGTCTGGCCAAGGGCGATGCCGCGGGGTTGTATTATCTTACAAAGGATAATCCCGACGCTGAGATGCCCGTAAACGGCACTATGGGTAGCAAGGTGATGCTGGTTACCGAGGGTAGCAATACTTTTTTGCGTGTGCTGAACCGCAAGAGAGAGGTTACACACCAGCTTACGCTTACCACCAAGACGCTGGCCGAGCTGAACCCGATAGACGAGCGCGACTTCTCGAGCGGACCTGAATATAACCAGGACTTGAAGGAGTTGGTTGAGGGCGAAGGCGGATATTTTGCAGGAGGTTTGGCTGATGACGGTCGTGGCCCCGACGAGATAGACGGCGTGGAGACATGGACCGTGAACAGCGCCCGCGAGTTTATTAACGCTCTGGGTAGCAACCGCACCATCATACTGGCTGAGGATGCTAACATCAATCTGTCGGATATTCTGGAGATTGAGGCTGCTTTCAAGGGTTACCCAAATCGTATGTGGTGTGTGCAGAGCAGTGACTATACAGGACCAAAACCGCTGGTTATCAGCGAGAGTGAGAGCGACGGACAGCAGCTGGCTCTGGTTAACATGGAGAACCTTGTAATTAAGGGTGCAGGAAACTCGAGCATCGAGGTTAATCCGCGTTATGCCTTCTGTCTGAAGTTCGTTAACTGCAGCCACTGCGTGGTTGAGAACCTTACCATCGGACATACCATTGGCGGATTCTGTTCGGGTGGTGTGATAGGTGTCGAGCAGTCGAGTCTTACCGTTAAGGATTGCGACCTGTATGGTTGCGGTACCTACGGACTTGATCTGCGCGATACATATAACTTCAAGCTTATAAACTCTAACATCCACGATTGTACCTATGGCATTATTCAGATGAGAAACTGTACGATGACATCGTTTGAGAGATGCGACTTCTTCAGCAATCGTGAGTACGGACTGATTGAGGGTTGGGCAAACAATGGTGTGAAGTTTGACGACTGCCGTTTCTTTGCCAACTGGGCCGACTCGAAGCTCTTCTACTTCGACACGCCATTCGCCCTTATTAATTGTAAGGTTTATCATCCCAAGGAGAATCTGGGACGTATGGTGGAGTGTATCAACAAGGGCACGGAGTTCTTCGACAATCCTCTTGACAAAAGTATTACAAGTCGTGGTGTAGGTCCTGACCAAAAGAAATAGAACGTATGAAGAAACTATTGATAATAGCAATATGCATGGCTGGCGTGATGATGGCTTGCACCAATAAGGGCAAGACGGCACCCGGCGACGGAGCCGACAGCGACTCGGTGGCTATCGACTCGCTGATGGCCGAGGCCGACACCACGCCGATGCCAATGTTCATATATGTGGCTAGTGCCAAGAATATGATGATGCTGTATGGCGACAGTGATTCCATAGAGAATAACTTCCGTCGTAACCGTGCATTGTATACCAAGCTGCTCAACAACGAGAATAAGTGCTTAGGCATTAAATACGTAGGCGAGCAGACCAAGGATCCTGATGGCAACTTCGCATCTTATGGCGAGATTCACGGACGCGAGGATATTCCTGCTGCGGGAATGAAGTACGCCTTTACCGACGAGAAGTTTAATCCGCGCGACATGGGCGGTATGTATGTGGCCGTTACCGATGAGTATCTTGCATCGCGCAAGGTTATTGACATGCGTGGTGTGGATGGCGAAAGGCCTCTGCCAGCAAAGGTGGTGAAGCAGCTTGAGGCCGAATACAAGATGAAGGCCCAGCGCTCGCTCATAGCCGCTCAGGGAAATAAGTACAGCTACGGAATACTGCAGTTCAAGGGCAAGTACAAGACCGACAAGGAGTTTGGACAGAAGGTTGACAAGTGTCTGGCTCTTGAGGTTGTGATGGCTGGCGACAAGGTTTACTCGCTGCCTGTAGAGGGTTATCTGTACGAGGGACAGTGTACCTGGCATGCCGACGACGATGGCGAGTATTACCCAAGCGGCATAACGCTGTTTGAGGCCCCCGACGATGCTATCGAGATAGCCTATGTGAAAGGCGCTCCCGAGAGTGTTACTATAGGTATGTATTACATTAGTGACGGCAAGATGACCGACGAACAGTATGAGTGCTACCACTCGCTGATAGACGAGGACCAGCCTCTGTGGAAGAAGGATATAGCGCAGCTGCAGAAGCTCTACGTGGCCGACGACCCACGTGAGAACAAACCCCACCCACTGGTAAAATATCGCTGGATTGACCTTGACAACGACCAGAACCAGGAGTTGTGGATGCGTGCTGCCGACGACAAGCACGGAGCATTCTTTGCCCACGTGGGCGACAAGTGGAGTCTGATAGCATGTGAGGACGAGAGGATGAAACCATCGTTCCTGTTTGACTACAGCAAGTCGGGCGAAGGCTATCTGGTTGTGTCTGGTAGTGCTGGCGGTCCGTCGGTAATCTCGAACTACTACGAGATCCGTAAGAGTAAGCTTATACACAGCATGAACGTGCTGTATGTCTATGGCGAGATAAGCGAGTGCAGTCTGGACGACAAGGAAATAAAGCATGAAGCCGCTCGGAAACGTCTGGATGCCATGCCAAAGGCTGAAGAAGTGGCTGTGTACTGGCAGGAGTTTAACGAGAAACAAAAATGATTAGATAATGGATATAAAAGAGGTTACTAACAAAGGATTGAAAGGTTGCGGATGCTTGTCTATCGGCTTCTTCCTGTTGCTTATTGTAATAGGTATCTTTGCTCCCGACCCTGATGAGGAGGAGGTGGAGAAACTGAAGAAGGAGCTGGCCGAGAAGGTGGCAAGCGAGACCGAGCAGAAAGACACTGTGGTGGTGAACGACGTGCTTGAGGGCGACCCATATCAGGAACTTGACGACCTGATTGGATTGGGAAGCGTGAAGGAAGAGGTGCGTTCGCTGGCCAACTTTGTTAAGCTGCAGAAGGAGCGCGAGGCCAAGGGACTGAAGACCGCAAAGGTTTCTTACCATCTGGTGTTCTACGGATCGCCTGGTACCGGCAAGACCACCGTGGCACGCATCGTGGGTCGTATCTACAAAGACCTTGGAGTGCTGAAGAAAGGTCACACAGTTGAGACCGACCGTGCTGGACTATGCGGACAGTATGTGGGGCAGACGGGACCGAAGACCGACTCTGTGGTTGCCAAGGCTCTGGACGGAGTTCTGTTTATCGACGAGGCTTACTCGCTGGTTCCTGAGGGTGGTGCCGGAAACGACTACGGTCAGGAGGCTATTTCTACCATACTTAAGCGTATGGAGGACTATCGCGACCGCCTGGTAGTTATCGTGGCTGGATATAAGAACGAGATGCAGCGCTTTATCGACTCTAACCCCGGACTCCAGTCGCGTTTCAACCGCTACATCGACTTCCCCGATTATTCGGGCGATGAGCTCTCGCAGATATTCAAGATGTACATGAAGAAGAATCAGTACACACTCTCGAAGGAGGCTGAGACTTACCTCAAGGAGTGTTTCGACTATGCTGTGGCCCATAAAGACCGCAACTTTGGTAACGCCCGTTACGCACGTAACGTGTTTGAGAAGAGTATTCAGGCTCAGGCCAACCGTCTGGCTAACGAGAAAGACTTGGATAAGGATAAACTTACCGAACTTACGGTTGACGACCTTAAGGGAGGTTTCGCTTCGCGCGCTAATATATAAATATGTATAGCTGATGAATAAGAAGATGATTACTATATTGGGACCAACGGCTTCGGGCAAAACGCCCGTAGCCGCCCATCTGGCTGCTAAAATCGGCGGAGAGATTATCTCGGCCGACTCGCGCCAAGTGTATCGCCGAATGGATTTAGGAACAGGTAAAGACCTCGCCGATTATTGGGTGAAGGGTGATAACCAACACCCAACACCCATCACCCACCACCTGATCGACATCTGCGAACCGGGTACCAAGTATAATCTCTTCCAATATCAGCAGGACTTCTTCGACGCCTATCAGGACATACAGAGTAGGGGAGCAGTACCCATTCTATGTGGCGGCACTGGTCTTTACATCGAGGCGGTGCTAAAGGGCTACAAACTATCGCCCGTGCCGCAGAACCAAGAGCTGAGGGATAGCTTAGAGGGCAAGTCGCTCGACGAGCTCACCAAGATGCTTGCCGACCTGAAAGCCAAGACGGGCTCGAATATGCATAACACCACCGATGTCGACTCGTGCCAGCGTGCCATACGCGCCATTGAGATTGAGACCTATAATCTCGATAATCCCGTGCCGCGCAGAGAGTTGCCACCGGTTGATTCGCTCATCATCGGTGTTGACATCGACCGCGAGTTGCGGCGCGAAAAAATCACCCGCCGACTAAAAGCGAGACTGGACGAAGGAATGGTCGACGAAGTGCGCAAATTACTCGACGAAGGAATTGCGCCCGAAGACCTTATTTACTACGGATTAGAGTATAAATTCTTGACAGAATACATCACTGGTGTAATCACTTACGATGAGATGTTCACCCGTTTGGAGATAGCCATTCATCAGTTTGCCAAGAGGCAGATGACATGGTTCCGTGGCATGGAGCGCCGCGGGTTTACCATCCATTGGATTGATGCCACCCTACCCATGGAGGCGAAGATAAATGAAATCTTAAAGCTCTATGTTTAATGTTTAATCTTTAATGTTTAATATATACCGATGGCAGTAGAATCAACAAGATGGGGCATACTTTATTGCCCGAAGACAGGACTACTCTTCAACCCTCGCAAGCGTTGGGAGAAGATACAGAAGGTGCTCGACGAGCGCAAGGTGCTTTACGACTTTGTGCAGAGCGAGACAGCCGACAGTGTGGAACGACTGGTAAAGATGATGATATCAAATGGCTACAAGACCATTGTTATCGTTGGTGGCGACTCGGCACTTAACGACGCTGTTAACTGCCTTATGATGGAAGAGAAAGCCGTGCGCGACGAGATTGCACTCGGCGTTATACCAAACGGTGTGCTTAACGACTTCGCTAAGTTTTGGGATTTTGACGATGACGAGATAGAACAGACCATAGATTGGCTGATACAGCGCCGCATACGAAAGATTGATTTGGGCTGCATCCGTTACACAAACAAGAAAGGTGACAAATGCCACCGATATTTCTTGAATTGTATTAACATCGGACTTACTGCCGACATTATGAATCTGCGCCGACAGACACGCCGACTCTTCGGCTCTCACACCCTTGCTTTCATCGTGTCGGTATTCGTAATGCTGTTCCACCGCATGGAGTATAAGATGAAGCTGAAAATAAACAGCGACGTAATCGATCGCAAGGTGATGACGGTGTGCATAGGTTCTGGTCCCGGATACGGCCAAACCCCTAATGCAGTGCCGTATAACGGTATGCTCGACGTGAGCGTGGTGTATCACCCAGAGGTGGTTCAGCTCATAGAGGGCTTGTGGCTGCTGGTGGCCGGACGATTCCTTAATCACCGCAGTGTTCACCCATATCGCACACGCGAGGTTGAGGTGGAATACGCCAAGAAAGCCATTGTGGGAATAGACGGGCGAATGATGAAAACACCCGTTGGTTCGTACAAGATAACCGTGGAACAAGAAGTTGTAAATTTTTTGATACCAAGCTAAGAATTAAGGCCCGCAAACGATGCGAGCCTTTTTCTTTAATTATCAATAATTGTTAAATATGTCACGCAAAACCTTGTACTATGGGGATTTTTGCCTACCTTTGGAAAATCAAACTTGAATATTTACTAATAAATACCTTTAGACAGGAACTATGAGCTACCTACATTTTGAAAAAGCCGTGATGACTAACTTGCAAGAAAGTCTCCGCCGTGAGTTCCTCCGAACAAACCGTTCGGGCGCCTATAGCAGCTCTACACTTGTAGACTGCAATACGCGAAAGTACCACGGATTGCTGGTAGTTCCCGTACCCGAGTTAGACGATGAGAACCATGTGCTCTTGTCATCGCTCGACTGTACGGTTATCCAGCATGGAGCCGAGTTCAACCTCGGATTGCACAAGTATCAGGGCAACAATTTCAGTCCTAACGGACACAAGTACATCCGTGAGTACGACGCCACCGAAGTGCCTACTACTACTTATCGTGTTGGTGGTGTTATTTTAAAGAAGGAGATAGTCTTCCAGCACTACGAAGATCGCATCCTTATCCGTTATACCTTGGTCGACGCACACTCTGCTACTACCCTGCGTTTCCGTCCGTTCCTGGCATTCCGAAGCGTTCGCCAGTTCACACACGAGAACTCTACAGCAAGTCGTGAGTACAGCGCTGTTGATAATGGAATCAAGACCTGTATGTATGCCGGATATCCCGACCTTTACATGCAGTTCTCGAAGAAAAACGAGTTTATCTTCATGCCCGACTGGTATCGCGGCATAGAGTATCCTAAGGAGCAGGAGCGTGGTTACGCCTCAAATGAGGACCTCTACGTGCCCGGATATTTCGAGATGCCTATCAAGAAAGGTGAGAGCATCATCTTTGCTGCTTCTACATCGGCTATTAAGCCATCGGCAATGAAGAAACTCTTTGACGACGAGGTGGCCGACCGTGTGCCACGTGATAACTTCTATCACTGTCTGGTTACCGCCGCCCACCAGTTCCACCGCAAGGAGAAGAACAAGGACCGCTACCTTATGGCCGGATATCCTTGGTTCAAGTGCCGCGCACGCGATACATTTATCGCTCTGCCCGGACTTACACTTGCCATCGGTGAGATTGACTATTTCGAGAAGGTGATGAAGACAGCTGAGCGTGATCTCAGAGCATTTATGTCTGACAAGCCTACATCGGGAAAGATATACGAGATTGAGCAGCCTGATGTCCCCCTATGGGCAGTCTGGGCCATGCAGCAGTATGCCAAGGAGGTGGGCCGCGACAAGTGTTTCGAGATGTACGGAAAGCTGCTTCAGGACATCATTAAGTTTATCCTTGATGGCAAGCACCCCAATCTGCGTCTCGACGACAACGGACTACTTTATTCAAATGGTCGCGACAAGGCCGTTACATGGATGAACTCTACCGCCAACGGTAAGCCGGTTGTTCCACGTTCGGGCTACATCGTAGAGTTTAACGCCCTTTGGTACAACGCCCTAAAGTTCTGTGCTTCAATGGCTGCCGAGAAAGGCGACGTGAAGGGTGCTGAAAACGTAGAGGCTATAGCCGCTAAGGTTAAGGATTCGTTCGTCGATACCTTCCTCAACGAGTATGGCTATCTGCTCGACTATGTTGATGGCAATATGATGGACTGGAGCGTTCGTCCTAACATGATTTTTGCTGTAGCATTCGACTACTCGCCGCTTAACCAGCAGCAGATGAAGAGTGTTGTAGATATATGTACGCGCGAGTTGCTCACACCTAAGGGCCTCCGCTCGCTCTCACCAAAGAGTGGCGGTTATAACCCTATCTATGTGGGTCCGCAGACTCAGCGCGATTACGCCTACCATCAGGGCACCGCATGGCCTTGGTTGGGCGGATTCTACATGGAGGCATGCCTCAAGCTCTACAAGCGTTCGCGCCTGAGCTTCATCGAGCGCCAGTTGGTGGGCTATGAAGACGAGATGGACTATCACGCCATCGGCACCATCTCTGAGCTGTTCGATGGTAACCCGCCATTCCACGGCCGTGGAGCCATGTCGTTTGCTATGAACGTGGCCGAGATTCTGCGCACGCTTAAGTTGATGGAAAAGTATTCATATCAAAAGTAAGGAGGGCCAGCTATGAAAGTTTTAATGTTTGGATGGGAGTATCCTCCTCACGTATTCGGCGGTCTTGCCACTGCCAACTATGGTATTTCCGAAGGTCTTAAGGCCCAGGGCGATATCGAAACGGTGCTTTGTCTGCCTCACCCCTTTGGCGATGAGAGTCAGCATGCATGTCGTATCGTGGCTATGAATGCAGTACCTATTGCCTATCGCGATGTGAGTTACGACTATGTTAAGCAACGCGTGGGTAATATCATGGATCCTGATTACTATTTCAAGCTCCGTGAACACATCTATGCCGATTTCAATTATATGAACGTTAACGACCTCGGAGCAATGGAGTTTGCTGGTGGATATCCGGGCAATCTGCATGAGGAGATTAATAATTACTCTATTATCGCAGGTCAGGTGGCTCGTGCTGAGGAGTTTGATATCATTCACGCTCACGACTGGCTTACCTTCCCCGCTGGTATCCACGCTAAGCAGGTTAGCGGCAAGCCTCTGTGCATACACGTACACGCTACCGACTTCGACCGCTCGCGTGGTAAGGTGAACCCAACTGTTTACTCTATCGAGAAGAACGGTATGGATTGGGCCGATTGCATCATGTGTGTATCTGAGTTGACCCGCCAGACGGTCATCAACCAGTATCATCAGGATCCACGCAAGTGCTTCACCGTACACAATGCAGTTTACCCATTGCCACAGGAGTATCAGGATATTCCACGTCCGGATCATACCGACAAGGAAAAGGTGGTTACCTTCTTAGGTCGTATCACCATGCAGAAGGGGCCTGAGTACTTTGTCGAGGCTGCCAACATGGTGCTGCATCGCACACGCAACGTCCGCTTCTGTATGGCAGGTTCGGGCGATATGATGGATGCTATGATTCAGCTGGCTGCCGAGCGTGGCATTGCCGACAGATTCCACTTCCCTGGATTTATGCGAGGCAAGCAGGTTTATGAGTGCCTTAAGGCCAGCGATGTATATGTTATGCCTTCGGTTAGCGAGCCATTCGGTATCTCGCCCCTCGAGGCCATGCAGTGCGGCACCCCGTCTATCATCTCTAAACAGAGTGGTTGTGCCGAGATTCTCGACAACTGTATCAAGGTTGACTATTGGGACATCCATGCTCTTGCCGATGCCATCTACTCTATCTGTCACAACGACTCGCTCTTCAATTACCTCAAGGAAGAGGGCAAGCGCGAGGTCGACCAGATTACATGGGAGAAGGTGGGCGCCTGGATTCGCACCCTCTACAGAAGAACCCTTGGATGGGAAGAATAAAAGGTAAAAAAGTAAAATGGTAAAAAAGTAAAAAGACAATGAAAACAATTTGTTTATATTTCGAGATACATCAGATTATCCATCTGAAGCGTTATCGTTTCTTCGATATCGGTACCGATCATTATTACTACGACGACTACGAGAATGAGCGTAGCATCACCGATATCGCCGAGCGCAGCTATATGCCTGCACTCAATGCCCTGCACGATATGATTAACGAGCACGGCAAGTTCTTCAAGGTAGCTTTTTCGCTATCGGGCACAGGTATCGAGCAGCTTGAGATGCACGCACCTCAGGTTCTTGAGAAGCTGCAGGCTATGAACGCGACTGGTTGCGTAGAGTTCTTGGCCGAGCCTTATTCTCACGGTTTGTCATCACTTGCCAACCCCGAAAGCTTTGCTGCCGATGTAAAGAAGCAGGTTGCTAAAATCGAGGAGCTGTTCGGAAAGAAACCAACCGTACTTCGTAACTCATCGCTCATCTATAGCGACGACATCGGTGCTCAGGTAGCCTCTATGGGCTTCAAAGGCATGCTCACCGAGGGTGCTAAGCACGTTCTCGGTTGGAAGTCGCCACACTATGTATATCACTGCAATCAGGCACCAAACCTGAAGCTGTTGCTGCGCGATATCGAGCTTTCGGATGATATCTCTCTGCGCTTCAATAACTCTGAGTGGGAGGGCTATCCACTCTTTGCCGATGCTTATATCGACCGCATCGCCCGGCTGCCTGAGGAAGAGCAGATTATTAACATCTTCATGGAGCTCTCGGCTTTGGGCATCGCTCAGCCACTCAGCTCTAATATCCTCGAATTTCTGAAAGCCCTGCCCGCACAGGCTAAGGCCAAGGGTATCACCTTCTCTACACCTACCGAGATCTGCAAGGCATGCAAGAGCGTCAGTCAGCTTGATGTGCCCGATGCACTCTCATGGGTCGACGAGGAGCGCGACGCCAGCTGCTGGTTGGGTAACGCCATGCAGCGTGAGGCCTTCAGCAAACTCTATTCTGTAGCCGATCGCCTCCGCATCGCTAACGATCCTCGCCTCAATCAGGACTGGGATTATCTGCAGGCCTCTAACAACTTCCGCTTTATGACCACCAAGCCCTCAAACGTAGGTCTCGACCGTGGTATCTATAGCGGACCGTTCGATGCCTTCACCAACTATATGAACATTCTTGGCGACTTCATCAATCGCGTCAACGCTCTCTATCCGCTCGACATCGATAACGACGAGCTCGAAGGCCTCCTGACAACCATCAAGAATCAGGGCGACGAGATTGAGATGAAGGATAAAGAGATTACCCGTCTCAAGGCTCGAATCGAGAAGATGGAGGGTAGCGAGAAGAAGTCGAAGGCCGCAACAAAGCCTAAGGCTGCAGCCAAGCCTAAGGTCGAGAAGAAACCAGCAGCTAAGAAAGCTCCAGCAAAGAAAGCCGAGGCAAAGAAATGAGAAAGATTCTTTGCATAGCCGCTGTGACAGCTTTGCTAGTGAGCTGTGGTGGTAAAAAACAACCTCATGCAGAAGTAACTTCGGGTAGCGTTTTCGCTCCCGAAGTTATTGCTGATACCGTACAGGCCGAAGCCCTTACAGGTCAAGCCTATACCATCGATATTCCCTCGGGTTGGCGTGCTAGCGATGAAGGTATGTCGGGCGACTCGTGTAAGCTCCACCTGCGTAAGGCTCCTTACACCGACGTAATCATCACCACGGCCCCGCAGCTCAAGCCCGAGGCCTATGTTGCCCAGCGTGAGAAGGAAGGTTGCAAGCATCGTCCCGATGTAGAAGTCTATGGTCGTGTGTTCTCCGTTTACGATCGTACTGATAGCGATGCCAATATCATCCTTTCTGTAGGCACTCCGTACGAAGACGGCATGTTTATGATGACACTAAAGGCTGGTCCACAGCGTCTCCCTATGGAGGAGACTCACGCCGCTATGTACGAAAATATGAAGACTCTACTTGAACGTATCGTCTTCAGATGATTTTTTATTTATTCGGAAAAATTTTGCATTATGAAACTTATAAGTTGGAACGTGAACGGCCTTAGAGCTTGTGAGGGAAAGGGTTTTAGTGATACTTTCCGTGAGTTGGACGCTGACTTCTTCTGTCTGCAGGAGACAAAGATGCAGGCAGGGCAGCTTGACTTGCAGTTCCCCGGCTACGAGAGCTACTGGAACTATGCCGAGAAGAAAGGCTACAGCGGCACGGCTATATTTACTAAGCACAAGCCACTGAGTGTGAACTACGGCATAGGAATAGATGAGCACGACCACGAGGGGCGTGTGATTACACTGGAGATGGAGGATTTCTATCTGGTGTGCTGCTACACGCCAAACTCGCAGGACGGCTTGAAGCGTCTGGACTACCGAATGACATGGGAGGACGACTTCCGCAACTATCTGAAAGGACTTGATGAGAAGAAGCCTGTGATATTATGTGGTGACCTGAACGTGGCCCACGAGGAAATCGACCTTAAGAATCCGAAGACAAACCGCATGAATGCCGGCTTTACGGATCAGGAGAGAGAGAAGTTCAGCACGCTGCTGGCTTCAGGATTTACCGACTCGTTCCGCTTTAAGTATCCAGAGCAGGTGACATACTCGTGGTGGAGCTACAGATTCCAGGCTCGACAGAAGAACGCAGGGTGGCGTATTGACTACTTTGTGATTAGCGACCGTCTGCGTGAGAAGATGGACGATGCCCGTATACATACAGAAATACTGGGCAGCGATCACTGCCCAGTAGAACTTGAAATTAATTTTTAATAATTAATTATTTTAGAGGCCGAGGCCCTTCTTCAGCTTGTCGGCACCAGCGTCGATGGCTTCGTTAGCCTTCTTCTTGGCGTCATCCTGAGCTGCCTTAGCAGCATCCTCAGCGGCCTTCTTAGTGTTATCTACGGCATCCTGACCAGCCTTCTTGGCATTCTCAACAGCAGCGTTGGCTGCATCAACAGTCTGATCGACAGCGGCCTGACCTGCATTCTGAACACCACCTACTGCTGATGAAAGTGTGTTGACAAATGTCTCGGCTGGAGTCTCAGCAATGGCTGTTACAGCAGCTGATACAGCAGCGTTATCGCCAGCAAATGCCTTAATCTGCTCGGCGTTGGTCTTAAGGAAATCCTGTACTTTGGCAACATACTCTTTGGCAAGTTCGGGGTTGGTGGTGAGGAACTCCTTAACCTTCTCCTGAACGGTGGCAAGAACCTCCTGGAATTTGGTGGCATCCTTTGCCTCAATCTGCTCAGAGAGTGCGGCGGTAATCTCGCTTACAGCCTCGTCAACATTAGCGGCATCAACGTTAACACTATCGGTAACCTCGGCGGGAGCCTGAGTCTTGTTACCACAAGATGCGAAACCAAGGGCTAAGCAAGCCACTACTGCGAAAAGAATTTTTTTCATAATGCTTTGATTTTTAAGTAAAACAATAAAATTGACTTGATATGTGGTAACAAAAGTACATTAAAATAGAATATGTTAGCGCAATACTTGCTACTTTTTTGTTTTTTTTATACTTTTGCACCCGTTTTTTCAAGATAACAAGGTTATAATAGAACGATGATTACAACATTAGCATTCAAGCCGAAACTTTTGACGACTCTTCGGCACTACAACAAACAACAATTTACCACCGACCTGTTGGCCGGTATCATAGTTGGTATCGTAGCGCTGCCATTGGCAATCGCATTCGGTATCGCATCAGGCGTAACCCCTGAGAAGGGTATTATTACCGCCATAGTAGCAGGATTGATAGTATCGCTGCTGGGTGGATCGAAGGTGCAGATAGGCGGACCTACTGGTGCGTTTATCATCATTATTTACGGAATTATTCAGCAGTACGGATTTGAGGGACTTACTATAGCTACGCTGATGGCAGGTGTGTTCCTGATTATGTTTGGAGTGCTGCATTTAGGAACTATCATTAAGTATATTCCATACCCCATTGTGGTAGGATTCACCAGCGGTATTGCGCTTACCATCTTCACCACACAGATAAAGGACCTGTTCGGACTTACAATGGAGACCGTGCCAAGCGACTTTATCGAGAAGTGGGTGGCATATATCGGATCGTTTGGCACCATCGACCTGTGGAGTGCAGGTGTGGGTATTGGCTCGGTTGCAGTGATTGCTGCATGGCCTATGATTGCTAAATATAATAATGTATTGAAAAGACTGCCCGGAAGCCTTATCGCCATCATCGTTATGACCGTAGCTGTGCTGCTGCTTAAGCAGTATGCGGGCGTGGAGAGCGTAGAGACAATAGGCGACAGATTCTCTATTTCGAACCAGTTGCCCGATGCCGAGATGCCCTCGATATCGTGGAACGTGATTAAGGGATTGGTGTCGCCAGCTATCACTATCGCCATTCTTGGTGCTATTGAATCTTTGCTTTCGGCCACGGTGGCTGATGGTGTTATTGGCGATCGCCATGATTCAAACACAGAGCTTATCGCACAGGGTGTGGCCAACTTGGCAAGCCCAATCTTCGGCGGTATTCCTGCTACAGGAGCCATCGCACGTACAATGACAAACATCAACAATGGTGGTCGTACACCAGTTGCAGGTATCGTGCATGCTGCAGTGCTGCTGCTTATCTTCCTGTTCCTGATGCCTCTGGCACAGTACATTCCAATGGCTTGTCTGGCTGGTGTGCTGGTGATTGTTAGCTACAACATGAGCGGATGGAGATCGTTTGCTTCGATTATGAAGAACCCCAAGAGCGATGTCATCGTGTTGGTAGTTACATTCCTGCTTACCGTAATATTCGACCTTACAATAGCCATCGAGGTGGGACTTATCTGTGCATGTCTGCTGTTTATGCGCCGTATGGCCGAGACTACAGATGTTAAGGTTATTAGCGACGAGATTGACCCAGAGGAGGAGCAGAGCGACTTCCAGATGGGCAACCTTGAGCACCTTACTATACCTGAGGGCGTAGAGGTGTATGAGATTAACGGTCCTTACTTCTTCGGAGCTGGTAACAAGTTCGAAGACCTGATGGCCACCATGGGTCATAAGCGTCCTAAGGTGAGAATCATCCGTATGCGTAAGGTGCCTTTTGTTGACTCAACAGGTATCCACAACCTTACTAACCTCTGTGCTATGAGCCAGAAGGAGGGTATACAGGTAGTGCTGTCGGGTGTTAATCCTAAGGTGCAGGCAGTGCTGCATAAGTCAGGATTCGACCAAATGCTGGGCAAGGAAAATATCTGCTCGCACATCAATATCGCCCTGGAGCGCGCTAATAGCTTAGTATAAAATTAAGAGTTTAGATACGGATTGTAGCTCAATTCGTCGCTGATGTTGGTCTTAGGACCATGACCGGGATAAACGGTTGTATCGGCGGGGAGTTGAGCTATAACTTTGCTCAGACTGTTGAGAATTTCCTCGTAGCTTCCGCGTTCAAAATCGGTGCGGCCTATGCTCATACGGAAAAGGGTGTCGCCGGTAAAGGCGGCTTTCTCTTCGGCACAATAGAAGGTTACTCCACCTGGAGTGTGACCTGGGGTGCGAAGAATCTGCAACTGATGGGTTCCAAAGTTGATAACCTCATCGGCAGCGAAGAAATGTCCGGGCTCGGGATAAGCCCAGCGCAATTTTACGCCCGCCATATCGTAGAACTGACCTGAGAGGTTGGTGATGAGCCACTCGTCTTCAGCTGCTATCTCTGGTTTCAATCCCCATGTTTCATAGACGGTGTTGATGCCGAAGTTATGGTCGAAATGACCGTGGGTACACAACAGGTGTACGGGCTTAAGATTGTTATCGTTGATGTAGTTTACAAGTGCATCGCGCTCGGCATCGTAGTAGGCGCCGCAGTCGATGATGACGCACTCGAGGCTATCATCGCTAACCACATAGGTATTCTCCTGAAGGAGATTGAAACAGAATGTCTTGATGTTAAGCATTACAGCGGGAGATAGATTACGAATTTTTCTTTGAACCACTCTTCCTTGAAGAACTGCGATATCTCGGTGGTTTCTACTATCTTATGATATGGCTGCAACTCGGCCTGCAAGTTGCCGCCCTTAAGGCAGAGAACACCATTGGGAAGAGCGTTGTTGGAGGTCTTAGATATGTTTTTGCGCATAAGCTTTACAAGGTCGGGCAGGGGCATTACGGCACGGCTCACGATGAAGTCGTACTTATCCTTCTCGTCCTCGCCACGCAGATGGGTGGGGGCGCAGTTCTTAAGGCCGATGGCATCGCACACCTCCTGAGCCACGCGAATCTTCTTGCCCGTTCCATCGATGAGCTTGAACTGGCATTCAGGGAAGAGAATCGAGAGGGGCACACCTGGGAATCCGCCACCTGTACCGAAGTCGAGAATGCGGGTACCTGGGCGGAAGTTGATAATCTTGGCTATGGCCAGAGAGTGGAGCACATGATGCTCGTAGAGCTGGTCGATATCCTTGCGCGAAATGACATTAATCTTAGTGTTCCAGTCGCGATAGAGTTCGCCAAGTGCGGCAAACTGCTGCAGCTGTACATCGTTAAGATTAGGGAAATATCTGTAGATAATCTCTGCGTTCATTGTAATGACTTTAAAAAGTTGGGTTTGATAATATTCTGCATCTGGGCGTAGGTAAGTATAAGTTGTACAGTGCCCAGCTCGAGTGAAGCAATCTCTGACGGATTGAAGATAAATGTAATGGTATTATCGCCCACAATATAGTTCTGTGGCGTGTACATATCTACCGTTTGCAGATAGCCTTTCTCCTTAAGCGAATCGAGAGTGGTTACCTCTTCGCGCTCCATAAGAGCCTTGAGCAGCATTGGTGTGAGCTGAGTCTCGTAGCCATCAACAAAGATATCGGACGTCTTGATGTAGTCGCCCGTAGTGGTGTAGAAGTTGATAGGCAGCAGCTGATGTATGCTGTTGGCGTGGCCCTCGCTGTAGTCGATGGTGGCAAGATAGGCCAGCGTGTTTCGCGACGTCTGCTCGGTAGAGGTGTTGATAATATAATGGAACTCGTACCATGAGCGCTTTGTGGTGTCGGCGCGATCCTCGTTATATAGAGGCAGCATATGTGAACGATATGACGAACAGTACTGCTCGATGTACTGGTCCATCGCAGCCTGGATGCCGATGCCCTCCTGATTGAAAAGACGGTATACAACCTCGGCATTTATCTTCTCTCCAATCTCGCCGCTCTCCTTTGTGGCACTTGCCATCTTAAGGCTTACGCTACATAGGGGCGATAGCTCCTCGTTGGATAGCTTTACGGATTTCTCGGCCGAAAGCATCTCGAAAGTGAGCTTGCCCTCGTCTTCGTTTCGGCATCCTGTAAGGATGATCATGAACAGCGCGAGAAGAGTAAAATTGAGTCTATTTGACATACTTTTTGCACATATTTTTGCGCAAAATTACACTAAATTCCCGAAAATAGCAAATATCTCGCTAAAAATTAGTAATTTTGCACCCGAATTAATGTCAAACTATTAAAATTGAATGAATTCTCAGAGTACGCCCGTACATATTAGATTGTGGCATAAAGACTTCTGGTTGATGGCAATAGCCAACTTCCTGCTTGCTATGACGGTATATATGCTGGTGCCCACTATGCCCCAATGGCTGATTGAAACACAGCAGCTGGGTATGGTTGATGCCGGTATCGCCATGGGAGCCTTTGGCGTGGGTCTGTTTGCATTAGGCGCATTCATATCGTATCTGGTTCAGCACTTCCGCCGTAACCTGGTCTGCATCTACGCGGTGCTGGCCGAGGCTTTGCTGATAGGAGCGCTGTATTATATCGACGGACTTCACATGCGTGTGAATGATTCGATGGTAATAATTGTGCATAGATTGGCTCAAGGAGCTGCATTTGGACTAGCACAGATGGTGCTTACAAGCACGCTGATTATTGATACAAGTGAGTCGTTCCAGCGTACCGAGGCTAACCACTCGGCAGCTTGGTTCTCGCGCTTTGCACTATCGATGGGACCTATGGCAGGACTGCTGATAGGTCGTATAGCCGGATTCCACTATGTGCTTCTTGCCACCATTGCTTGTGCTGTTGCAGTGGCCGTGCTGGTATTAACAGTAAACTTCCCTTTCCGTGCACCTCAGGATGATATTCCAACGGTTAGTCTAGACCGCTTCTTCCTGCCTCACGGATTCCCGTTGTTCGTAAATCTTCAGCTAGTTACACTGGCTGTGGGAATAATTCTATCTGTGATTCTTGACGAGCACTTCTACTCGATGATGATGATGGGATTTGCTGCTGCAATACTATCGCAGAGATTTGTGTTCAGGGATGCCGAACTGAAGAGCGAGGTGGTAACAGGACTGATACTGATTGGTGCTGCACTACTGATGATGATTACCCGCAACCTGCCGATTGTGATGATGGCCGCTCCGCTGTTTATAGGTATGGGTACAGGACTGATAGGATCGAGATTCCTGCTGTTCTTCATCAAACTGAGTCGCCATTGTCAGCGAGGCACATCGCAGAGCACATTCCTGCTGGGATGGGAGAGCGGTATAGCATGGGGCGTGGGCATAGGACTGGCTGTGTTCCAGGGCGACACCACATCGGCACTCATCGCTGCATTGGTGCTTACCATTGTGGCATTGGCGATGTATCACTTTACGCACAAGTGGTTTACTAATAACAAAAACAGATAAAGCTATGGAGACGAATTGGCGCAAGTTTGTACACGACATGGTGAAGACCCCAAAGGTTAGTACAGGGTCGCGCATCTATGGTGCAGTAATGCTGCTGGCAATTATCATAGGTGTGTTTCCACTGATGTTCAGACACTACAACAAGGTGTTCTGGTGGATGGATCTGATATCGAGTTTGCTCTTTATCATCGACTATCTTCTTAGATGGTGTACCGCCGATTTCGAATCGAAATACAAGGATTGGCGTGCGTACGTGGTTTATCCGTTTACGCCAATGGCTATTATCGACCTGCTGTCAATTCTGCCTGTTTTCAACATGATATCGCCTACGTTCAAGGTGGTTCGTGTGTCGCGTCTGCTTAAACTGCTGCGTATATTCAAGGTGGTGAGATATTTTGAACCGCTGATGATTATCGTGGCTGTGATACGCAAACAAGGAAAAATATTGTGGACGGTGGCTTCGCTGGCGTTGTTCTACATATTTATTACTGCCCTCATTATGTTTAATGCCGAGGAAGACATAAACCCGATTACTGGCGAACTGCTGTTCCGCGACTTCTTTGATGCATTCTATTGGGCTGCATGTACGCTTACTACTGTGGGCTATGGCGACCTGTACCCAATATCGAATACAGGACGTGTGATAAGTATCCTTTCATCAATCGTGGGTATAGCCATCATAGCACTGCCTTCAGGTATTATTACCGCGGGCTATATGGATGAGCTGAAACAGCGCAAGGAGATGCAAGAGCGCGAAGAGAACGCTCCGTTAGCCTCGGCAGAGTGAGGCAAACGGGCATGTCTCGCAGTGTTTGCGGTCGTCGGTTGGCGTGAACGACAATTGAGGATTGAATATCTCGGCCAACAAATTCTCGAACAAACTTATGTACTCATCTGAATACGTAGCTATATCAGTTACGGGTTCTTTGCCTATGCTAAGTGTCGGGTCGTAGTCTTTGCATCCTGCATGCTGGATGAACAGTAGGCATGGCGACACTTTGTTAGGACTTTTTGAGCGCACGATATGGGCATAGAGGAACGTCTGCAGGAAATAGTCACTATGATCCTTGACAGCTTCAGGGGTGAATATCGAAGCAACATCGGGCAATGAACTTGCGTCGCGGGAACCTGTCTTATAATCGACGACGCGGACCAGTTCTTCGCCCGTGTCGGAATTGTATATGCTATCAAGGCGATCGATGATGCCACCAACCTTAAATCCGCCAATCTCTATTGATTCCCACTTCTCTAGGTCGATAATACGGAAAGGTGTAAAGCGGCGATCTACCTCAAGCAATTGACGTATGTATTTGATGATAACCTCGCGATTTATTATCTGCAAGCCATCGAGTGGTGGCAACGGGCGCGATGGGTCGTTAATCTTAAAGAACTCCTGCTTGATAGCCTCATCAACTGCGCGTTCGATGGTAACCTCTTCCTTAAGCAGCTCCTCGAGCATCATCGATGATACGGTATTGCCGATAAAAGGCGTGTAGATTACTTGGGCTGCCTTGTGGAAAATGTTTCCAAACAAGCGGTTGTCAATCAAATCATCTTCTGTACTATCGGGTTCGGCAATTCCGCAAACATAGCGGTAGAAGAATCGCAGTTGGCAACGCAGATAGTTGTTGATGGCTGTGGGGCTAATACCACCTTCTTCCTTAGAAAAGCGCTTCTGCATCTGTGCTATGACATCTGGTGTCTTATCGATAGTCTTAGGTGCGTGGAGCTGTGGTGTCTGGCCAGCCTTGAGTGTAAGGAACGAGATGGGTATTTTATTCTCCACCATAAGCTGTAGCATAAATCGCGACATCTCGGCTGTCTTACCATCGCTTGTAGCATTGTTGTAGAGTATGGTAACATCGGATGCGCGTTGCAGCAGACGGTGGAAATAATGCTGATAGATGGCTACCTTATAATCTACGGTGGTCAAGCCGTAAGCCTTACGAAGCGCATAGGGAATGAACGAGGTGTCGTTGGCGCCGCGCGGCATGTTGCCCTCGTTGCAAGAAAGCAGCAGTACGTGGTCGAAGTCAAGGTTACGCGTCTCGAGTACTCCCATAACCTGGATACCCTCTGCGGGCTCGCCGTGGAAGGGAATTGAGGTTGACGTAATGAGCTGGCCTATAAGACGTTGTAGTGTGATAACGTCTACCATGAGTACGCCGCTGTCAACAAGTCCGCTTAACCTATTAAGTAAGGTGTACATTCGGAACAGACTCTCGGTGTCGAGTGGTGAGTCAATGATTGCACTCTTTGATGTGGCAATGGTCTGTGTGATGTTGATGAGCCAATGCAGCAACGGCTGTATCTCGGTATAGCGTTCTTGAGCAAAATCTTCGGGCATGATGCTGGCATAAGGATGGCGCTTGATGCTCTCAACCCATCTACGGGTGAACATCTGCTTGCGGAGCGAGTAGCCGTGAACCTGCATATTAATTAAGGTGTTTACGAGCGAGGCTATAGATGTCTGGCTTAGCGGATATCCGGTAGTGATGTTTACCTTGTCAACACTTTCTGGTAAGCAATGAATAACCGTCTGCAGCAACCCCTCGTTACAGAGTACGATGGCTGTATGGCGACCATCCTTTATGCGTTCGGAGTTAAGCCACTCGCTTATGTATCGTGCCTGAATATTCTCGGTGGGTGCCGAGATGTAATTGATATGCTGCGGTGGAACCTCATCGGTATCCTGATAGAAAATGGCCTTGCCTTGTTGTTCCAGTCGGCGGAAGAGAGTCTGTTCAACCTGTTGCAGAAGGTTGAAACCAATAAACACATATGTATCGTATTCGAACTCGATACTCTCATCTGTAACAACTTGGCGATAGAGGGCACCTTCGTAGGCCAGCTGCTTCTCAGCCAGTTGGGCGTTGAACTGATGATAAATCTCGCCAATATGACTCCATAGTCGAAGGAATCGCTCTTTGAGCTCGGAGTTGTGTTCTTCGCTGAAGTTACTAAAGAAACGCTTTATCATCTCACGCTGTTCGGACGTGAGATATGAGGTGTCGTCAAGCTCGTGGATGTCGCGCAGATTGGCAAGCACCTTATCAGCTGGTGCCATATTCTTGTCGAGATCGTCAAAATCGGATAGAAGAAGCTGTCCCCATCCGTAGAAGTGGTCGAGAGTTTCGTCGATACCTGTGCATGCGGTGAATACACGATGTAGCTCGCACACAAGGAGTATCGGATCGGCAACCTGTAGTGACGAGTGGCTACGGAACAAATCGCTGATGGTGATATAAGATGGGCTCCAGATGGGCTTACCTGCCAATCGAGCCAAGTGCTCGTTTAGGAACAACGATGCACGCTTATTTGGGAACACCACCGCTACGCGCGAGAGGTTGGTGCCATATCGGGAGAGCAGGTCTTCTGCTACATGTTCAAGAAAACTCTTCATACTTCTTCAATCTTATTACTATACACGTACCACAGATAACCCTTGATGTTCTGATGACCCATTGACGAGAGCAGGTCCATATATCGGCGTACCTGAGTATGGTACTCTGGGTCGGGGTGACCAAACTTAAAGTCGACAACAATCCACTCGTCGCCATCAGTTATAACACGGTCGGGGCGATGCTCGTGAACCTCGCCATCCTCAACAGAGAGAATGGTACACTCGTTGAATAGAGTCCAGCGTGGTGAAAACCACGAAGCAACACGTGGGTCGGAGAGTCGTTTGCGGAGCATGGATGTGATGCGCTCGGCGGTCATCTCCTCATCGTAGAGAATACCTTCGAATTGCAATCTCTGTAGTGCTTCAGGAATATCCTTTTCTGTTTGGATGGTAGAGAATATCTCGTGGAGTATGCTACCTGCCTGTATATATCGGCGTTGCTGGTCGATATCCTCGCCCTCGATGAAATCGCGGCTGCGATTACTTTGGCGGAAGTTAACCTTGCTGTCGTAAGTGCGGATAGAAACACTGATAGCCTCTGACTTCTGAAGGAAGGGGTTGCTGGATTCTTTTTCATTTTTCTGGCTTGGTAGCTCGGGTTGGCTTGTTTGACAAGTTCCGTACTCGAAAACAATAGCAGCCTCATTATTCTCCATACCCTCTAATTGAGCCTCAGGCATTGATTCTGCTACAAGCGGTAGACACAACTCGATAAGTGCCGAACGAGAGTTCTTTGCACCACGCTTACCTACTACATATAGACTCTTTGCCGCACGTGTGAAGGCTACGTAGAGCAGATTCAGATTGTCGACAGTGTTCTGCAGATGCTCGTGCAGATATTCCTTCTCATATATTGAGCCCATCATCTTTGGACTATAGTCGATGGGGACGATAGGTAAATCGTTGAAAGGTGCCTCGTTTGGTTTGCACCAGATGATATTATCGCTATATTTCTCCAAGGTCCAATCGCAGTAGGGGATAATGACGTGGTCGAACTCAAGACCCTTTGACTTGTGGATGGAGATAAGTCGGATGCCGTTTGTCTCGTCGCTCTGAATGGTCTTTTTGCTTAGGTTTTCATCCCACTCGGTAAGGAACGACTGTATGTCGGTAGTATTCTCGTTTACGTAATTGGCCAAATGGTCGTAGAACGCGCAGAGATAGGCTCCCTGGCCCTCAAGACGGTGCAACTGGAAGATTGAGTAAATCTTCTCGGCAAGTTCATAGAGTGGCAAGGTGAGTAATTCGTCGAAGTGGGCGATATATGCCTCGGGCAGATATTCGTCAAAATTGTTGCCAGCAATCATAAACTGATCATCTGTTAGTTCCTTGCCCTGAACCGTACAAAGCCAAGTCTTTACGATAGCAGCCTTGGTGAGTTGGTCGTCGGGGTGGAGTAGCAGATGCAATGCTTGAATCATAAGGCATACAGCACTCGATGCTTCGAGACGGAAAGCTTCGTCGCTCACAATGCTAACCTCGGGAAGATTCTCGAGAAAATACTGGGCGATAAGTGGAATATGATTATTGTATCGTACAAGGATGGCGATATCCTTTTGGCTCACTCCTGCATCGATGAGCTCTCTGACATATTCTACCGTATGCTCTAAAACGGATTCCTGGTATTCGTTATTGGGCAGCAGCTCAATAGTAACACGACCTTCGTCCTTCTTGTCATCTGGCACTTTCTGCTCAACATCGGCATAAGCTTTTTCAAGTTGTTCGCGCTCGTCGCACTCAAGTTCTTCAAGGGCTTGGTATTCTACCTTTGCCGCATGGCGGAAGAAGGTGTTATTGAAGTCGATAACGTTGCGTGTTGAGCGGTAGTTGGTAGAGAGCGACTTGATCTCCATAAGCATGGAGTTGAACTGATTCTCGATGCCGTTAAGCAATCGCCAATCGCCCGAACGCCAACGATAGATACTCTGTTTAACATCGCCCACAATAAGATTGCTGCCGTCTTCATGGCTCATTGTCTCGGCAAGCAGCACCTTGAAGTTCTGCCATTGTATGGTAGAGGTGTCCTGAAACTCGTCGATCATTACGTGTTGCAGTTGGGTGCCAATTTTCTCGAAGATGAATGGCGAGTCGCTACCATCAATAAGCGAGTGGAGCAGCTGTTGAGTGTCGCTAAGCAAAAAGCGGTTCTCCGTCTCGTTTATCTCGCGTACCTTTTTCTCAATGCTGCTTAGCAATCGGAGTTGGTTGAGATGGCGCAAGGTGAGATTTGACGACTGGAAGATTTTCCATTGCTTTTCCTGAGCCTCGACCGCACACTTCAATATCTGTATCAGCGAAGATTCTACCACCTGTAGCACAACATCGCGACGTGGGTTGGTTCTGGGACACCACTTCTCAATGTTCTCCAAGTGGTTGGCCACTGTTGTGGTGATGATGCTTGGATCGAATGTTCCCTTGCGCAGCTTGTTAAAGAAGCTGGCTATACCACGTTGTTTGCTCGACAAATCGTCGACGTTCAGACCTTCGCCCTCAAGTGTGTCGAAGAACGATTCGCCTATTTCCTTCATGTATTCTTCGGCTGCTTTGCGCAAGTCGCGAAGACAAGTGGTGTAGTTCTCGAAGAATCCTGCCTCACCCATCTTCTGTTCGAGCGTAATGCTTACCTCTTTATAATAGTCCTTGAAGATGTTCTGGCCGAACTTCTTTATCTGGGCTATTACATTCCACGATTTGTCGTCGGAAATGTTCTCCATAATGTACTTCAAAATCCACTGAAGCATAACGTCGGTGGTGGTGAGGTCTTCAATCAGTTGGTCTACCGCCAGCTCCTCAACCTGATAGTCATTCAGTCCGATACGGAGGTTGGTTGTGAGGTCGAGCTCGCGAGCCATGTTGCGTAACACACTCTGGAAGAATGTGTCGATGGTTTCTACGCGGAAGTAATTATAGTTATGTGTAAGATTGTTGAGTGCCAAACCTGCACGTTCGCTGATAACGTTTGGTGCGAGGCCCGTTTTCTCTTGAATGTTCTTAAGATAATTATTCGATTCGGGAAGCTGCTTCCATATGCCGTAAAGCTGACTCAGAATGCGCATCTTCATCTCCTCGGTAGCCTTGTTGGTAAAGGTTACGGCAAGGATATTGCGATAGCTCTGAGGATTCTCTACAAGCAATCGGATATATTCGGTGGCAAGTGTGAAAGTCTTTCCGCTTCCTGCACTAGCTTTATATACTGTGAGTGGTTTTATTGATTCGTTTACCATCTTCTGAAAAGTTCAAATTCAACTTCTACACCTATTCGTTCGAAATGGGTGTTCTTGAAACTTGCAAAGGCACCTACAGAGATGTATCGGTTGGTGAAACCATAACCAAGTTCGAAGTATGGGCGTGAGCGCTCAAGTAATACACCACTAAGGTAGAAGCGCTCTTTCTCGATATACTTGCCCAAATAAGGAATCCATGTTGCTGCCATCATGGGCGACTCGTAGGATATATTGCCTCGGATGTAATAATCCGACTCGTTATAAACACGACTTCCCAACAACTGGAAATTACCGCTCCAGTCATCGTCCCAACCTTCTGGAAGATTCTCGTCGCGGAAATTAGCAAAGTCAACAAAGAGATTGTCCTTCTTGTTTGTATATAGTCCTCCGCCAGCTCGCAGGTTCAGAACCCTGAGTCCTGGAATCTTCTTCTTCCATTGTGCATCAACCTCCCAGCGTTCGTATTCTAGGTCGGACTTGTTAACGCCTTTGATACCGCGTTCGTAGTCGATAGAGATGAGTGGACCGCGATTGAGCCATGGCAGAAACTTGAATCCTATGGTAGGTGCGAAGCTTCGATACTCGGTGGGCATGTCGTATTGGCGCATCAAATCCTTGTTTACAGCTGTACGACGATGATAGATAAAACCTGTCTCGATGTCGAACCAGTCGAACAGCATGATGTTGTTGGTCACACTGAAAATCTGGTCCTTGAACTTATCCATGTCGGTATTATCGAAATTGATAGTATCCTGATGCTCCTTGTTGATAACATCCATCACACTGGAGTTGCTTATACGGTTACCGTTTCCAAAAACAATCTCGGCATATCCATTACGCTTAGGGTTATAGGTCATTCGTAACGGTGCGGTGAAGTAGAACTGATGGTCCTTGAAGGTATAACCGAAAGTAGGATTCAGCGTGAGATAGCGGTAAGTAGAGAATCTGTAACGCGAACGGAAACGCATCTTGTATCGCACACCTCTATCGTGGCTATAGCTCAGGTATAGCGGATTGATGATTGGCGACATACTGAAAGATGCATCCTCGGATTCTGCACTAATAGGTGTGATGAGGTTATCGCCAATTGTATCCCAGAAAATTCTCTTCAAGAGCCTCTGTTTCTTGGGTGTGGTGTCTTGTGCTTGTACCAAGGAATCCTGACGATGCTTAATGTCGTAAGCCTCGTAAATCAGCTTGTCGGCTTCAGAGAGTTGAGTAGGTCTGACTTGATCCATTAACTCTCTGCTTGACGTATTGGTTATGGAATCTGGAAGAGTTTTATCGCAGTGGTAATTGGCATCGAAGAGGGCTGTGATTCTGTTACCTACAAATCTGAATGTGGCAGCTGTTGTACAGCGCGAAGGCATAATCGATCGTCCGCCTTCCGTTCCTTGTGTAATCTCTGTGCGGAAGGTCAGCATATCGAACTCGCCATTCAATATGGTGCGGATAATGCGGCCTGTTGAAGTCTCAACGATGGCATAACCGTTAAGAAGCTGGGTATTGTAGTTCTTGGGATGGAAATCAAGACGGGTTGTTCCATCGCTCTGCAACTTCTGGGAGTAGCGGTAGTATCGACGGTTACATTTGTTGAAGGGTGACAGCATGTGTCCATCGTAGAGAGCAATATCATAGATGTTGGGCGTCATGTAATCCAACAATGTTGGCATTGCAGTACGATTGCCCCTGATAGTGCCCGAGAGTACTTGGCTGTTAATATCGTAATCGTGTGCGTTCTTGAAAAGCACTTTGCTATACGATTCACGTATATAGTCCCTTGGATCTTTAGCCATGACATACATCGACGGAATGAGCCATAGAATGGAGTTGCGCTTGTCTACATGATAGCGGATCTTTGCATACACCTGGTCTTCAAGACTATCTATATACTCGGTGTGGGTCTTTTGATATTCAAAGATACGATTAAGTATCAGCGAGTCTTTTTTATTAGTCGCTGATAAACTGGTAGTCATGCCGAGAAGCATGAAGGTCAGTAGTAATTTTATTAGTTGTTGGTCGTATCTCAAGTTATCTTCTTATTCTAATTTTTCTTTTAGGTATTTGCCCGTTAGGCTGTCCTTGCATGCTGCGACTTCCTCGGGCGTTCCCGCTACTACCAGACTTCCGCCTTTGTCGCCTCCGTCTGGACCAAGGTCTATCACATGGTCGGCACATTTTATCACCTCCATATTGTGCTCGATAATGAGGATGGAGTGGCCTCTTGCTATCAAAGCATCGAAGGCTTTTAGTAATCTTTGGATATCGTGGAAATGAAGACCCGTGGTAGGTTCGTCGAAAATAAACAGCGTTGGTTCCTGCTTCTCTTGTCCGATAAAGTAGGCCAGCTTTACACGCTGGTTTTCTCCACCAGAGAGCGAAGACGAGTTCTGTCCTAGTTTTATGTATCCCAAGCCTACGTCTTCGAGAGTCTTCAGACGCTTTACGATAGTTGCATCGCCATGTTCCTTGAAGAACTCGATAGCCTCGGTGATGGTCATGTTCAGGATATCATCAACATTCTTTCCGTGATAGTTTACATCGAGAATCTCTTTCTTAAAACGGTGTCCATGACATGCCTCACACTCAAGCACCAAGTCGGCCATGAACTGCATCTCTACAGTAATAACACCTGCACCCTTACATTCTTCGCATCGTCCGCCATCGGCATTAAACGAGAAGTATTGTGGGGTGAATCCCATCTGTTTTGAGAGAGGCTGTTCGGCATAGAGCTCGCGTATTGCATCATAGGCCTTTACGTATGTGGCAGGGTTAGAGCGTGTGCTCTTGCCAATAGGATTCTGATCAACAAACTCTATATGCTTGATTGCATCCATATCGCCTTCAAGACCCAGATATTCACCTGGAGCATCACATGCCTCACCAATACGGCGACGCATGGCAGGGTAGAGGATTCCTTTTATCAGACTTGATTTTCCTGAACCAGATACTCCGGTAACTACGGTCATCACATTTAGTGGAATCTTTACATCGATACCCTTAAGGTTGTTCATGCGGGCACCTTTGATATTGATGAATCTGTTCCAGGGACGACGTGACTTTGGTACAGGAATCTCCTCTTGATGAAGAAGATATTTCACAGTATAGCTCTTAGGCCACTTCTTGAGCGAAGCCTTGTTAACCTCTTTTGCGTCACCATCGAAAACTACCTCGCCACCAAGTCGTCCAGCATCAGGACCTATATCTATCAGATGGTCGGCAGCACGCATTATCTCTTCGTCGTGTTCAACAACAACTACTGTATTTCCTAATGACTGTAGTTCTTTAAGCACATGAATCAATCGGTCGGTATCTCTTGAGTGCAGACCGATACTTGGCTCATCGAGGATATACAGCGAGCCTACCAGCGAACTTCCTAACGAAGTACAAAGGTTGATACGCTGACTTTCTCCACCAGAAAGCGTATTTGAAAGTCGGTTCAGAGTAAGATATCCAAGACCAACATCAAGCAGGAACTGGAGTCGGTTCTTTATCTCAGTAAGAAGGCGCTTTCCGATTTCTGCATCGTGCTCGTCGAGCTCCAAGTGTTCAAACCATTCTTTTACCTTAATTACAGGCATCTGAACAAGATCGGTAATGCTTCGTCCCCCAATCTTTACATAGTCGGCCTCTGGCTTCAAACGTGTTCCATGACACTTTGAACAGTTTGTCTTGCCTCTGTATCTAGCCAGCATTACTCTGTATTGTATCTTGTACTGGTTCTCGCGTACCATATCAAAAAAGGTGTCGATACATGGCTTCTCTTCTTTCCCCTTGTCCGAGGGAAGTCCGTGCCACAACCAGTCTTTATGTTTCTGACTAAGATTCATGTATGGCTCAAAGATAGGGAAATCGTCTTTCGCAGCATTACGACAGAACCATTCTTTCCACTCCTTCATTCTTTCGCCATGCCAGCATACCACACATCCATCATAGACAGAAAGGGTGGTGTTTGGAATAACCAACTTCTCATCAATGCCGATAATACGTCCGAAGCCTTGACACTCGGGGCATGCTCCTGCTGGTGAATTGAATGAGAACATCTGGTCGGAAGGCTCCTCGAATGTCATGCCATCAGCCTCGAACTTCATCGAGAAATCGTAGAAAATGGTTGGTGGGAAGAGTAGTCTTAATTCACCATGCCCCTCGTAGAAAGCTGTTTCTGCAGAGTCTACAAGGCGGGCTATGACATCCTTGGTGTCATCAACAGAAAGACGATCGATAACCAGATAAATCTCGCTATCATCGTATTTCCCTGCTTCAAGGTATTCATCTATACGCTGGAAGTCGCCCTTTACATATATGCGGGCGTAGCCCTCAAGTTGGTATGTCTTGAGTTGTTGTTCTATAGTGCGGCCCTCATGAAGATGGATAGGTGCCATAACCACAAATCGAGTTCCTTTTGAGAACTCAAGCATCTTCTGCACCACATCCTCTGTAGAGTGCTTTTTTACCTCACATCCACTGATTGGTGAATAGGTATGACCTATGCGGGCAAAAAGTAATCTGAGGTACTCGTATATCTCAGTACTTGTACCAACGGTGCTTCGTGGATTTCTGGATATTACCTTCTGCTCAATAGCGATTGCAGGAGGTATACCACGTATAAAATCGCACTCAGGTTTATTCATCCTGCCAAGGAACTGTCGTGCGTAACTCGACAAACTCTCTACATAACGGCGTTGACCCTCGGCATACAGAGTATCGAAGGCCAAAGATGATTTGCCGGAGCCACTGACTCCGGCAATTACTACGAATTGGTTACGGGGAATCTTAACATCAATATTCTTTAGATTATTGACTCTTGCCCCTTTTATCTCTATAGAATCATTCATTAAATAATACTCTTTACGGCCTCGAGCATACCAACGCTATTGATGAGGTCGAGATCCTGTTTCACCATGTCGTTCAGACCAGGAATCTTGTTCAGATTCTCCTGCCAGATAAACTCGGCTCCCAGAACGCCATCGGCTATCTTTTGTGTATCGCCAGTAGCCCAAAGCTCTTTCAGCAGCTCCATAATCTTCTGGTCATCGTTAGGCACAATCTCTACACCATCTTCGCGCTTACCACCTTTATAATAGGTAATAATAGCAGCCAGACCAAATACAAGACCCTTTGGCAGTTCGCCCTTGCGCTCAAGATAAATCTTCAGTCCTGGCAGATCGCGAGTCTGGAACTTGGGGAACGAGTTAAGCATAATGCTTGTTACCTGATGGTCGACATATGGGTTGTCGAAACGTTCCAATACATCGCCAGCAAACTTCTCGAGCTGGTCTAATGGCAGGTCGAGAGTCTGCATCAACTCGTCGAACTGTACTTTGTGGATATACTGGCCGATAATCTCGTGGTTGCAAGCATCGCGAACGATGTCGACGCCACTCAGGAATGCTACAGGACTCAGCACTGTGTGAGGACCATTCAGCAGGGTTACCTTACGCTTGTGGTATGGCTCCTCTGATGGTACGAAGAGTACGTGCAGACCAGCCTTGTCAGCAGGGAACTCCTTAGCAACTTCTCTTGGTGCCTCGATTACCCACAGGTGGAAATTCTCGGCCTGAACAACCATGTTGTCGCGATAAGAAATCTTCTCCTGAATTTCAGCGATATCCTTACGTGGGAATCCTGGTACGATACGGTCTACGAGGGTAGCATATACTCCACAAGCCTCTTCGAACCACTTCTTGAAGTCGTCGCCAAGTTTCCACAGTTCTATATATTTGTATATACAATCTTTCAATACATGACCATTAAGGAAAATCAACTCGCATGGGAAGATGATAAGTCCTTTGGTTGTGTCGCCATTAAAAGTCTGATAGCGACGGTATAACAGCTGAACCAGTTTGCCTGGATAGCTGCTTGCTGGAGCATCGTCCAGCTTGCAAGATGGGTCGAATGCGATACCCGCTTCGGTAGTGTTTGAGATTACGAAGCGAATCTCTGGCTGGTCGGCCAATGCCATAAAGGCTGCATTCTGAGTATATGGATTCAGCGCGCGGCTGATAACGTCAATACGCTCGATAGTATTAACAGGTTTGCCGTTCTCACGTCCTTGAAGGTTCACGTGGTACAGACAGTCTTGACCGTTCAAACAGTCTACCATTCCTTTTTCAATAGGCTGTACAACAACAACCGATCCGTTGAAGTCGGTCTTCTGGTCCATATTCCAGATAATCCAATCAACAAATGCGCGGAGGAAATTTCCTTCGCCAAACTGAATCACCTTCTCAGGCATTACGCTCTTAGGAGCAAACTGTTTGTTTAGTGGTTTCATAAGTGTATGCTATATTTTATTTATATCAACGTATCCATGCATCACAGCATAGATTGTAAGAGCTGATACGCTCTTCATACCCAATTTGTCCATTATGTTCTTACGATGGGTAATAACGGTAGCCAGACCTATATTAAGTTTGTCGGCTATTTCCTTATTGATGTATCCTTGAACAATCAGCGACATAACCTCGATTTCTCTGTCAGATAGAATCTTTCTGTTCAAAATCTCTGGCATAGGAGGCAGGTTCTCGCCTTTGCCATGGGCATGTTGCTCAAGCATCAATAGTGAACGTACTAATTCTGGCTCTGGCACATTTACACAAAGACATTTGTAATCAGATAGCTGCGACATAGTGTCGAGCGATAGCGTTAGAACAATTGTCTTGCGCTTATGCTCTGAGAAGAATTGCATGTCTTCCAGCACAACAGCCATTGCCGTGAAATAGTGAAAATAACTTTCCGGGTCGTTGGCTTGTAACTCTGACAACGATCCGTATGTGTCAACCGTCATGATTGGCATGACGTTTTGTAGGATAGCCTTCAACCCCAACGCCGAGAGGGTGTTGGGGTCGATGATTGCTATCTTGGGTCTCATATTCATGATAAGAATCCTAATAATGCTCCTGCAGCTACAGCCGATCCGATGACACCAGCCACATTTGGACCCATAGCGTGCATCAGCAGGAAGTTATGACGGTCGTATTCCAGACCTAAATTGTTTGATATACGTGCTGCCATTGGCACTGCGCTCACACCGGCATTACCGATAAGTGGGTTAAGCTTCTTGCTTTCTGGCAGGAACAGATTCATAAGTTTTACAAAACATACTCCCGATGCTGTAGCAATCATAAAGGCCATTGCACCAAGGGCGAAAATCTTGATGGTATTGAATGTGAGGAACTCGCTGGCCTGAGTAGAGCAACCTACGGTAAGACCAAGCAGCATCACAACGATATCATTGAGTGCAGCACCAGCAGTCTTGGCCAGACGGGTGGTCTTGCCACTCTCCTTCAACAGATTTCCGAAGAACAACATACCCAGTAGTGGCAGACCAGAAGGTACGATGAATGTAGTGAGCAACAGTCCTATGATAGGGAACAGAATGCGCTCTGTCTGTGATACCTCACGACCTGGCTTCATCTTGATAACGCGCTCCTTCTTAGTGGTGAGCAGTCGCATGATGAATGGCTGGATAACTGGTACCAGAGCCATATATGAGTATGCACATACTGCGATGGCACCCATCAGGTTTGGCGAGAGCTTTGAACTCAGGAAGATGGCAGTAGGACCATCAGCACCACCGATAATGGCAATACCAGCTGCCTGAGAAGGCTCGAATCCCATAGCCAGAGCAACCATATAAGCACCAAAGATACCAAACTGAGCCGAAGCTCCAATTAGCATCAACTTGGGGTTGGCAAGCAGAGCCGTAAAGTCGGTCATTGCACCAATACCAAGGAAAATAAGTGGAGGATACCAACCTTGACGAACACCTTGATAGAAAATGTTCAGTACCGAGTTGTCCTCGTATAGTCCTATCTCCAATCCTGCATCAGCACGGAAAGGGATATTACCCAGAATGATGCCCAGTCCGATGGGGACGAGCAGCAGTGGCTCGAAGTCTTTCTTGATGGCAAGCCAGATGAAGAAGGCTCCCACCGCAATCATGATAAGATTTCCTACCGTCGCATTGGCAAATGCCGTATAGGTAAGAAACTCATGAAAGTTCTGTATGATAAACTGTCCTAAATCCATAGTCGTTAATCTTTAACCGATTGTCATGAGGACAGTACCCTCCATTACGCTTTCACCTGGTTTAACGGTGATAGATGTAACGGTGCCTGCGTATTCCGACTCGATGTTGTTCTGCATCTTCATAGCCTCGAGCACCAGAACCACGTCGCCCTGCTTAACAGTGTCACCAACATTCACTTTCAGGTCGATGATAGTTCCAGGCAGTGGAGCCTTGATGGCCGAACCTGCTCCTGCAGCCATTGGCTTGTCGGCTGCGGGGGCTGCAGCAGGAGCAACAGCTGGACGAGCCACAGTTTTGGGAGCCTCTACGTGAACCTTCTTAAGTGTACTTGTGGGGTTGATGGGCTGCTTCAGCTCAACATCGAAACGCACGCCATTTACAACTACTTTGGCTACGTTTCCCTCCACTTCTTCTATCTCTACGTCGTAATCTACGCCTTGTACTTTATATTGATACTTATTCATAGTCTAAAATATTGAAATTAACGAATCTCTGGTGTTGTAGGTATCCTTGGAGCATTGTGCGATGTTGGGATGACAGGCTTCGAGAAGTGTGTCATCTGGTTCGATTCATCAGTCCATCCAGTATCCTTTGCCTTGATGGTGATGATACCGCTTTCTACATCGTGTACATCATCCTGATACTGCTTGAGTGCCATAGAGATAACGGCGATGTAAACCTCCTTGTCGATACCCTTGGTCTTCAGACCGTCCTGCAGGATGTTTCCTGTAGCGTGAGCCAAGTCGTGAGTAACCTCAACGGTCTTGGTGATAGGCTTGATAGGCTGGGTGTTAACCACCTTCTTGGCCATCTCGATGTTACGCATAACGAGTCCGAAAATCCAGAAGAATAAGAATAGTATGGCCAGACAGAAGAATACGATACCCATAGCCAGCAGGGTTATACCGAATCCATATGGATCCTCACGTTTCAGCTTGGCATCCTTTGTTTCATCGGTCTTGATGAAGTTCTCGATACCAGGTGTAACGTTCTCTGCTGATTTTACAGACCATGTGTTGGCCGTCATGCGAGCATAACTCTGGTCGGCAGCCAATGCAGGGATGGTTACTGAGTCGATTAATTCAGTGGCGTTACCATTGAAGAATCCCAGCCAGAGTGGTTCTGACATGGGTACGTTGAGAGACAGATGCAACTTACTCTGTGCAGGGTTAGAGTTGCAAAAGAAGATCAGGTGCTGGCGTCCTCCTATCTGAGTACGAGTATCACCGCTTGGGATAACGCTCATACGCTTGATACGCTCAGGAACGCTCATCTTTGGATCGAGTACGGACTTGTCTGTAGTAAAATACATACCACGCACGTTGTAAGTTGTGAACGAGGTGTTCTCCAACTCAATCCATGCGTGGTTCTGTCCGTAATCATCCTGAATGCTGGCGGTATTGTTGGTCAGCACCTCGTTAATGCGAATGTTCTTAGCTCCTTGAGCCATCATCGCCGTGGTGCTTACCAGCAATAGTCCGCTTAGCAGGATTTTGGTTCTTTTCATTTTGTTTGTTGGTGTATTATTATAAATTCTAGAGTTTCTAGTTCTGCCAGCATTATCCGCAGAAGAACAGCACAACTATCTGAGCTGTGAAGATTCTGAGGAACATTGCCAAAGGATAAACCGTTGAGTATCCCAGAGCAGGAGCCTCCTTCGAGCAGATGCTGTTAGCGTAGGCCAGTGCGGGGGGATCGGTATAGGTACCAGCTAACATACCTGCCAAGGTAAAGTAGTTGAAACCGAACTTCATGCGTGCGAAAGGACCTACAATCAGGATTGGGATAATGGTGATGAGGAAACCAGTGAGTACATAAAGCAGTCCGTCTCCCTGAACCACAGTCTCAAAGAATCCTGCTCCAGCCTTGATTCCTACTGATGCAAGGAAGAGCACAAGTCCTATTTCGCGTAGCATCATATTTGCCGATGTTGTGGTGTAAGTAACAAGATGAATCTTATAACCATAACGACCAATAAGAATAGCGATAATCAGCGGACCACCAGCCAAACCAAGCTTTACTGGTACAGGCATGCCAGGAATTGCTACTGGGAACATACCGAAGATAAGTCCGATGAAGATACCAACGAAGATGGTTGCGATGTTTGGTGCATCCAAGCGGCGGATAGAGTTACCCATCTTGCCTGCTACATTGTCAACAGCATCCTCAGGACCAACAACCATGATGCGGTCGCCAACCTGCAGAGGCAGAGTAGGAGATGCGAAGATGTCCATTCCGTGACGTGTTACGCGAGTTACGTTAACACCGTAGACGCTAGAGAAGTGCAGCGATGCAAGTGTCTTTCCGTTTACCTTAGGATTGGTAATAACAACACGCTTAGAAACCATTGGCTGATCCTGCTGCTCGAAGTCGATGTCGAGCTTAGGTCCGATAAAGGCAGTGATAGCCTCCTGATCGGCCTCGGCACAAACAATCAGCATCTGATCGCCAAGGTGGAAGATAGTATCGCGGTTAGGGATAAACAACTCACCCTCGTGAACCAGACGAGATACTACGAAGTCACGATTCAGGAAGTCGTGAACCTGCAGCAGAGTCTTACCCTCCAGATATTTATTTGTTACCTCAAGGTGCATCTTGTAAGGCTTCTTGTTGGCATTTGTCTCGTCGAGTGCCTCCAAGTCTCTCTCTTCCTTCTCGAGTTTTATCTTACAGATATACCTTACTAATATAATAGCACCGATGATGCCAAGCACACCAAGTGGGTAGGCGCAAGCATAGGCCGAGGCAATCTGTGGAGCGTTGCTGCCGAATACGGTAGAAAGGGCCTCGTTGGCAGCACCAAGTCCAGGCGTGTTAGTCACGGCACCATACAGTGTACCAACCATCATAGGCAGATTGGCTGGGTTGTTTGTGTCGAAGAAGATGTAGTAGCATCCGAACATCACAAGGATATTCAGCAGGATGGCGGTAGTTGCCATTGCATTCAGTTTGATACCCTGTGTTCCAAAGCTCTCAAAGAATCCAGGACCAACCTGAAGACCAATCATGAACACAAAGAGAATAAGTCCGAAGTCCTGTACGAATGTGAGAATAGGGGTTGGTGCAGTAAAGCCGATGTGTCCGGCCAGAATACCTGCAAACAGTACAAAGGTTACACCCAATGAAACACCAAAAAACTTAATTTTTCCTAAATAAACTCCAATCGCTATCACAATAGCGTAGAGCAGCGCGATATGCGCTACTGAGTCAGTTGTCGTAAAAAGGTCTTTTAACCACTGAAATGATTCCATAAATAATTCTAAATATAATACCTATCCAATAAAATATCTCTAATTTCGAGTGCAAAGTTACTTAAAAATTGCCCATTTCTATCATTTTTGTGCACCAAATTTCGTATAAATAGTGTTTTTTTATTTCTTTCACACTTCAAAATGCCTTTTTGTCTCAAAAAGTTGTATCTTTGTCACCTGTTAGTATAAACTTAAAACAACTTATATAATATTAAACGTATAAAACTATGGTAAACAAAGAAAAGCTCTTTACCGAGTTCACAGCGCCAACCAAACAAGAATGGTTGGACAAGATTGAAGTCGACCTTAAGGGTGCTGATTTCCAGAAGCGCTTGGTATGGAGAACAAACGAGGGCTTTAATGTTCAGCCCTTCTATCGCCGTGAAGATCTGGCGAACCTTAAGACACCTGATGCTCTCCCAGGAGAATTCCCATTCGTACGTGGAAACAAGAAGGATTCCAACGAGTGGTACATCCGTCAGAACATTGTTGTTGACGATCCAAAGGAGGCTAATAAGAAGGCTCTCGACATTCTGAACAAGGGTGTTGACTCGCTTGGCTTCAAGGTTCCAGGAAAGCTGGTTTCGATGGAGACTATTGAAACGCTGCTTGATGGTATCTACTGCGATTGTGTTGAGGTAAACTTCACTACATGTCAGCGTCATTCGCTTGAACTGGCTGAAATACTGAAGTCTTATTGGCAGAAGAAAGGTTACGATAAGGAAAAGATCGTAGGCTCTATAGAGTGGGACCCCATGAAGAAAATGGTGCTGAAGGGCAAGGACGTTTCTCCAGTGCTCGCATTTGGTCCTAAGCTGGCTGAGTCGCTCAAGGAATATCCTAACTTCCGTGGCATCGTGGTTCATAGCGATGCACTCAACAATGCCGGCGCTTATATCGTTCAGGAGTTGGGTTACGCTTTGGCTTGGGGTAATGAGTATCTGCAGCAGCTCACCGATGCAGGTGTTGATGTTGATACAGCTGCTAAGAGCATTAAGTTCAACATGGGCGTTAGCGAGAACTACTTCATGGAGATTGCCAAGTTCCGTGCTGCACGCCTGTTGTGGGCTCAGATTGTTAAGCAGTACGAGCCAAAGTGCGATTGTGCTTGCAAGATGATAATCAACGCTACCACATCTACTTATAATCAGACTCTGTTCGACAGCTATGTCAATCTGCTCCGTTCGCAGACCGAGGCTATGAGTGCTGCTCTGGGTAGTGTTCATTCTATGGTGGTTACCCCGTTCGATGCTCCTTATGAGGAGGCAACCGATTTCTCTGAGCGTATCGCCCGCAATCAGCAGTTGATTATCAAGGAAGAGAGTCATTTCGACCGTATTGTCGACCCAGGAGCAGGTTCTTATTATATCGAGCATCTTACTGATGCGCTGGCTACTGAGGCTTGGAAGATATTCCTGAAGGTAGAAGAGGAGGGAGGTTTCCTTGCTGCAATCAAGGCTGGAACCATTCAGGACGATATCAATGCTACCAACGTGAAGCGTCATGGCGATGCAGCCAAGCGCAAGGAGTTCCTGCTTGGAACCAACCAGTTCCCTAACTTCACGGAGAAGAGCGAGGGCAAGCGTGCTTACAAGCAGAATTGCGGTTGTGGCGGTGTGCACCATCAGGGTGAAGAGAGCGTTGCTTTCAAGGCTATCGATAGCACTCGCTTGGCTGCCGACTTTGAGGATCTGCGCATCCATACTGAAGAGACCAAGGTTCCTGTGGCATTCATGCTTACCATTGGTAATCTGGCCATGCGTCAGGCTCGTGCACAGTTCTCTTGCAACTTCCTTGCTTGCGCTGGATATAAGGTAATTGACAACCTCGGATTCAAGACCGTTGAAGAGGGTGTTGATGCTGCTCTCGAGGCTAAGGCCGATATCATTGTTATCTGCTCGAGCGACGATGAGTATGCTGAGTACGCTATCCCTGCATTTAAGTACTTGAATGGTCGTGCCATGTTTGTTGTGGCTGGTGCTCCTGCTTGCATGGAGGATCTTAAGGCCGCTGGCATCGAGAACTTCGTTCACGTTAAGTGCAACGTGCTTGAGACTTTGAAAGAATATAATCAGAAACTTGGTATTTAAAGAATAGGAGACTTGAATTATGCGTAAACAGTTTAAAGATATCGATATCTATGCAGGCATCAAGGCTCAGGATGGTGCCAAGTGGATTAAAGACAATAATATTGAGGCTAACTGGAAGACCCCAGAGCACATTGAGGTTCGCCCAGTTTATACAAAGGAAGACCTCGAAGGTATGGAGCACCTTGACTTTACAGCTGGTATTCCTCCCTATCTGCGTGGCCCTTACTCTATGATGTATCCCTTCAAGCCTTGGACCATCCGTCAGTATGCCGGATTCTCTACTGCTGAAGAGTCAAACGCATTCTATCGCCGTAACCTGGCTTCTGGTCAGAAGGGACTTTCTGTAGCCTTCGACCTGCCGACGCACCGTGGTTACGACCCCGACAACCCCCGTGTGGTGGGCGATGTAGGTAAGGCTGGTGTGAGTATCTGTAACGAGGAGAACATGAAGGTGCTCTTCAGCGGTATCCCCTTGAATAAGATGTCTGTGTCGATGACCATGAACGGTGCCGTATTGCCTATTCTGGCATTCTACATCGTAGCTGGTCTGGAGCAGGGCGCTAAGCTCGAGGAGATGGCTGGTACCATCCAGAACGATATTCTGAAGGAGTTCATGGTGCGTAATACATATATCTACCCACCTGCATTCTCAATGAAGATTATCGCTGATATCTTCGAGTACACCTCGCAGAAGATGCCTAAGTTCAACTCAATCTCTATCTCAGGTTATCACATGCAGGAGGCTGGTGCTACTGCTGATATCGAGCTTGCTTACACCTTGGCCGATGGTATGGACTACCTGCGTACTGGTGTTAATGCTGGTATCGATGTTGATGCTTTCGCTCCACGACTCTCATTCTTCTGGGCTATCGGTATGAATCACTTCATGGAGATTGCAAAGATGCGTGCTGGTCGACTGCTGTGGGCTAAGATTGTTAAGAGCTTTGGCGCTAAGAATCCTAAGTCATTGGCTCTGCGTACCCACTCGCAGACTTCTGGATGGTCGCTCACAGAGCAGGATCCATTCAATAACGTAGGTCGTACCTGTATCGAGGCTATGGCAGCTGTGCTGGGTCACACTCAGTCTCTGCACACCAATGCCCTTGATGAGGCTATCGCCCTGCCTACCGACTTCTCGGCTCGTATCGCTCGTAACACCCAGATCTACATTCAGAACGAGACGAAGGTGTGCAAGCAGATTGACCCATGGGCTGGTAGTTACTATGTTGAGACATTGACTAACGAGCTGGTTCACAAGGCTTGGGAGCACATTCAGGAGATTGAGAAGTTGGGTGGTATGGCTAAGGCCATCGAGACTGGTCTGCCAAAGATGCGTATCGAGGAGGCTGCAGCCCGCACTCAGGCTCGTATCGACTCAGGCTCACAGACCATCGTTGGTATCAACAAGTATCGTTTGGACCATGAGGATCCTATCGATATCCTTGAGGTTGATAATACCGCTGTTCGCAAGCAGCAGGAGGAGTGCCTGAAGAAGGTTCGCGCCGCACGCGATGAGGCCGCTTGCCAGGCTGCTCTTAAGGCTATTACCGATTGCGTTCGCGACTTTAAGGAAGGTCGCAAGAGCGAGAACAACCTGCTCGACCTGGCTGTAAAGGCTGCTCAGCTGCGTTGTACTCTTGGTGAGATTTCGGATGCCTGCGAGGAAATCGTGGGTCGTTATAAAGCAGTAATCAGAACAATTTCAGGCGTGTATAGTTCAGAATCTAAGAACGATAAGGACTTTGAGTTGGCTTGCAAGCTGACTGATGAGTTCGCTGAGAAGGAAGGTCGCCGTCCTCGTATCTTCATCGCCAAGATGGGTCAGGATGGTCACGACCGCGGTGCAAAGGTAGTAGCAACGGGTTATGCCGATTGTGGTTTCGACGTGGATATGGGCCCACTGTTCCAGACTCCAGCCGAGGCCGCTCGCGAGGCTGTTGAGAACGATGTGCACATCGTCGGTGCATCGTCGCTGGCAGCTGGTCATAAGACGCTTATCCCACAGCTCATCGAGGAACTGCATAAACTGGGTCGCGACGACATCATGGTGACAGCCGGTGGTGTTATCCCTGCTCAGGACTACGACTTCCTCTATAAGGCTGGCGTGGCCTGCATCTTCGGTCCTGGTACGCGCATTCCGTACTCAGCCATCGAAATGATGAAGATACTGTTAGACAAAGAATAAATGAAAGAATTAGATGTAGTGATAATCGGAGCCGGCCCTGCCGGCTCCGTTTGTGGTAGCTTATTGAAGCGGGCTGGGGTAGACTGCGTGATTATAGATCATGCCGATTTCCCGCGCGATAAGGTTTGTGGTGGAGGATTGACGGTTAAGGCGTGGCGACTGCTTGATTCGCTTCTGCCCGGACTTACTTACGATTTCCGTCCCATAAACCGAATCCGACTCCAGTTCGAGGGCGATTCCGTGTGCGAGTTTGATGCCGAATATCCCATCCGCATGACTCTGCGCAAGGATTTCGATAACTCTCTGCTTCAGTATTACAAACAAGCTGGCGGTGAGCTGATAAAGGGCTCGTTCGCTCGCTTTAAACAGCAAGACGATGGACGTGTGCTCGTACGACTGAAGTCGGGCGAAGAGTTCCTATGTAAATATCTTGTAGCCGCCGATGGTGGTAACAGCCGTATCCGCCGCCAGATAGCAGGTCCGGTTGATATGAAGAGGCATGCGCTCTTCCTCGAGTATTACGTAGATGGCAATCATCACGACGATGTGTTTGTTCACTTCTCACATCAGTATAAGCCAGGCGTTTTCTATCGTTTCTCAAGCAACGGGCGCGATATGTACGGCTTTGCATCTGCCGACACCAATGAGGATTATCCGCGCCATCTTGGCAAGTTTCGCGATGCGCTCACCAAGTTTCAGGTGCCCGAGGGAAATGTTCGTGGAGCATACATCCCGCTCAAGACGGTTTGTTCGCCTACCGATAATGTTATCCTTATAGGCGATGCAGGCGGATTCCCCAACAAGCTTACAGGCGAGGGCCTTTACGATGCCTTCAAGACGGCCTATAATGCCAGTCGAGCCATCATTGAGAAAAAATCATTCAAGGACACCAATAGCGAGGTGTTCCGTAAGATGCAGAATCAGCAGAAGGTCTACGATTTCTTCTTTAGCCGTTTCGGTTTCTGGTTGGTTCGCCGACTCCTGCATCACCCAGGAGCCATCAAGTGGCTCTTCGATACAAAGATGAAACGCGAGAAATTTGTAAACAAGTAACCCCGCGCTGAAATAACTGTGATTCTGGGATACTGTGATAAAAACAAGCCCGCCTGGCAATAATGCTAAGCGGGCTTTGCTTGTTTTAGGCGGCGTGCTTGGGGTAGACTTCGTAGTAGTGGGCGGTTTTGTGGTAGACGCCAGTATTGGGGTCCTGCTCAATGAAGTTGCGCTTCTCGCCCGTCCACAACAGCTTGTAGGGGTTGGTGTTATCACAACCAAGCTTCTCAAGCAGATTCTGTGCGTCCTCGTGGGTAAACGAGTCGGGCAGATACTGCAGTCGATTGCCTGGGCCGCGATGCGAGGTAACCTTCTCGCGCGCCAAATCATTGCGGAGTCGGTCGCCAAAGAATGTCATCTTCACCCACATGTCGTATCTGAACGACCACATGGCAAACTCCTCAATCTCCTTGCTCCACTTTCCCTCGGCTATGTAGAGCACCATGGCGCGGAGCCATGCCATTATCACTGCACGGTGGCTGGTGTCGAAGTATGCCTGGTCGCCTGTGAGATTCTTCGTGTCGGAGGCTTCACGCTGGATTCGCAGAATCAAATCCTGCGCTTTCTTCAGATCGTAGTTGCCACGTGCGGCTATCAAGCGGTCGATGAAAGGCTTAAGCCTTGCCTTGAATTTGGCATCGTAGAATCCATGCTTTGGAATCATGTCATCATCGGTAGGAATGATGGTGGCAAACGATATTCGATTGAACGAACCATCGGCAAGCATCTCGTCGTAGAAGTCCTGTGCGCGCTTGATGGTGCTCGAAGCATTCCAGTTGTAATGCAGGCGGAAACGTGCTGTTACCGACTTTTCACCTACGCGCTCCTGTCCGTACCAATCGCAGTCGAAGGCTGTCTGGAAAATGTTCTTAAGGCGCCTCTTTTTCTTTGTTGCATCAAGCTGATCAAAGAGCTCAACTTCGTTAAGCTGCGAGTAGATGAAGTGCCCCTCGGCATCCTTACCCTTCTGAGCCAAAGCCGCAGGAGTGATATCGGTCATCAGTGTCTGCACAATCAATCCCTCGGGGCGTTCAGGTGCATCCTGATTCGAGCCTTTCTTGGCACACTCGTCCTTGTAGTCCTGCTCTCGCTGACGGTTGATTTCGTCGCGCTGCAGAATATCCTCCATAATGCAGTCGCACACACGTCCTACGCAAGCCTTTCCCGATGCTGTCTTAGCCATTGTGTGGTTCATGAATGTGGCCTCACGATAATCGTTGTCGTAATAAAGGAAATGTACATCATACAGATGTGCACCCAGCGCGGGGAATACGCTCATGCTTACAGCTGGCCAAAGATGCTCGGGCTCCTTGCTTGTCAGCAGCTTGATAAGCTTAGGCAGCTTCTCGGGCATTACGGGAGGTTCCGAACCCATAAGCTGGGTTATCATCACTTTTGGCTCCTCTTGTACCTCCACACACTCTTTGTAGAGCTCGCGCAGAGCCAATGGCATGGGCGCGTTCAGCTTGGTGTAGTTCTCGTAGAAGTCGGCCACAAGTCGCTGACAGTCAGGCTCCTTCGCGTAGTTGGGCATTCTTACAGAGAGCACATCCATCAGCTCCTGTTGTGGTATCAGTCGGCAGATGCCAACTGAGAGAATTGCCACAAGCGATGTGTGCCAATTATGAACACCCACAACATCGATGGTTTCTGGCTTAAGACCAGCTTTTACCAGAGCGCGGTCGAAGATGCGGAGGTTGAGCTGAAGCTTTGGCGAATCGAGAGCGAGGGTGGGAGTGGGTGCCATTACGTTTGAAACCACTACCTCGTTTTGGGGGACTGTTTTGGCCTCTACAGGCATCTCCACCTCACGATCCTTCAGCAACTCCTCTTCGTCCATATACAAGATGTACGCGCGAGGAACAAGATACGAACAACGAGCATAGTCCTTTACCGAACCATCGTAGTTGGCATCATTCAACTGCTCCGACATCCACTTTTGAGCCTCTGCCAGAGTCATACCTTTGGGCATCTCGAATATCAGTCGCAATCCCTCGGTTGAGGGTGTTACGTGAGCCATGTTGATGCCAAGTTCACTTATTCGGTCGGCTATCATTGAGTGATAGTAACCGCGTGGATTCTCAATGTGGTCGATGTCGTACATCGAGAGTCCAGAGGGAATGGCTTCTGCGTTCTTGCGTTCACCATTCTTAAAGATGGCGTGTGGAGTAAGCACGGGCAGTTGCTTCTTCATCGCCGTCTTGTAGTCGTCAAACTCTGCGCGAGTAGCCTCACCCTTTTTCACTGCCTCCAGCTTCTGGGCGATATTGTCGCACACGTTCTTTACATTTGCTGAATCGAAAGCTTCGTTCAGCATCTCAACTGTGCAAGGCTGTACCTTGCTGAAATTGTTTTTTGAAAATCCAATCATATTCGATAATTTAAGTTTGTTAAAGTTCACGAAAACCAGCCTGCAGGACTAGTGCTCCGGGGCGTTTTTCAGCTCCGAAAGCGATGCAAAGTTATACATAATTATCGAACCTAAATTGGTATTTTTTGTGTTTTTCTGGCAATTTTTAGGGCAGCCGAATTGAGGTTTGAAAACCTGCCGAATCAGCCGAATTGTGGGTTATGATTCTGCCGAATGGAAAAATAGATTAATGATTAAGAAGTTGTGCGAATGAAACAAAAAAAGTTCTAACCAACTCTTGCATTCGCTTTATTGTAGCCTTTGTGTTCTTTTGATATTTGCTTGTCCAATCTCTGTGAGTCCAAACTTGCATAGGTGGTAGCTTTCCATTGTCAACAGCCCAGTTGTTATACTCGTAGCGTAGCATGTCGCAGTAAGGTTTATACTTGCGATTAGTTTCATCATCAGTCTTCAGATCCTTTAGTAGTCCAGGAAACAGAGCGTCGATATCAGTAAAGAAATTAACGTAAGCTGCCTTCGCATCGCGCTCTCCTCTGTAGTATCGCCAAGCGGCATAGATGCAGAACCACTCTTTCTTGCCTTCGGTGTCAATCTTCGCGATACATTCACGCAGCACCTCCTTGAATTCTACAGCCTTTTCATCGCTTACATAACTGAAGAACTTAAACTCGGGCATTTCGGGTGTTTCTGTTATCAGAGGGAGTTTCTTATGCTCTTCGTTCTCTGACTGTGGGGTCATTAGTCTGAAGTGATTGCGAACTTCCCTTTCAGCCAGCATAGCATCTTCTAGCGCACGATTCTCTATCCCCCAATCTTTTATAAACATCATGATTGGGAGTGCGTCTCTAAACGTAGGCAACTGCTTACAGTAACCCACCAGATATTGCAAGTCTATCTGGCTATTCATTGTTATCCATCGCGTGCGCTCGTACCTTATTATTATAGATGTGGATTTTTGTTCAACTCATCTATAAGATACTGAACCTCGGGTTGATTGTTTTGGAATGTGATATCAAACTTTCTGTTCTTAAAAGCGTGATAATATTCACTACGCATGTTGCGGATATAATCCAGTAACGCCTTGTCACTTTCCTTTTCTCTCGCATCGAAACAAAACGACAGAGCGCTGCTCTCAGCCCACCAGCCACTTTCAGCCTTTCCCATCGATATTGGCACTACTATATGGTCTTCATCTTCATCGGTCTCAAATCCCTCGGAATCCTTCTTCTTGGGCCAATCGATGGTAAGTCCCAGATGGTGTATGCGCCAGATAATGACTTCTGGGCGCTCATTGAATATCTTATGGTTGAACATGCTCAGATTGCTGTGGATGATTGAGTGCAGCTGGTGCATAGGTAGGGGTGAGTCTAGTATCTCGCAGTCCTCGAGTTCGAATTTCTCGTAGACAATACCCGCATAGCAGTTCTCGCCATAGTCCACCACAGGGCGACTTATGGTCTTGATGGTTTCCTCGCCCGTTTTGGGGTCGACGGCAGGATGAATCTCTATCAGCGTGGCCACATGGCGCGCCAATACACCTTTCATGTTTAATACTGGATAAGGAGCATCCAGCTTCATTAGATGAGTCTGTATCATTTTTTAGTCTCTTAAATAATCTGGCTGCAAAGATACATAGATTTTTCGACACCACCAAGCATTTGCTATCCCAATATCCCAGAATCACAGTTTTTTTTCATTGCCCCAACCCCCGCTAAAACTCTTTTATAAGTGTTAAAATATATATAATTATATAAATATATGTATATTACTAAAGAGCTTTTCGAGGTTATGGTGCTCTGAATAAACTGGGATACTGTGATACTGAGATTTAGAGGCGATATAATGGCTAAAAATGCAGGGTGCCACCAATCAGGTAGTTTCCCGTAATCTTTCAGGTGAGGAAAAATAATCTTTCTAGTGAGGAAGTTACGGCTCCTTTTTCTTTACAAAATCGCCCATTTTCGCTACATTTGCCCCTCATTGCCCAATTTTTCACCACCTCAAAATCGCCCCAAAATCGTAGCCAAATCAGTTCAAAACTTACCAAACTCATCCATAAAAGCACAGATTTTACCAAATCTAACCAAATCTGAAGACATTGATTTTAACATCCGTTTACAAACGCCTATCATCACAAAACCTACAAAACACCACCATTAAAGATAAAAAAAGCTAGCATTAATAGTAACATTAGCTACATTTAATGCTAGCAAAAAACTTCGTTTACTCCCTTAATCACTCCATCCCACATCCCAGTATCCCAATTATTCAGGGGCAGGGGTGCAAGCTAGAATATTGCTGCTATCTTACGAATCTTCTCAAGACGCGACATGAACGATTTGTCCTGCTTCATCTTCTGCATGTTGTATTCCGCCTGCAGACCAAGCCAGATGTTTGCATCTGTACCAAGTGCAGCTTCAAGCAATAGGGCATACTCCGTAGTAACGGGTCGCTTACCATTAAGAATCTCGTTAAACACGGTATATGATACCCCCATCTGCTGGGCTAAATCTTTCTGAGTAAGGCCACGCGCCACAATCTCATCCTTTATCATCTCACCAGGATGAATCAACATCGATGAAGTCATGTTGTTTGCAATCTTTTCTACTGAATAACTATTCTTAGCCATACCTTATTTATTTATAGTGATTTGACAATTCCATTATATTACATATCGTTACTACAGGCTCATCGTCAGTCTCTTCCAATGTGAACTCTATACGATACTGATCGTTTGCCTTGATTGAGAAACGTCCCTCCTTGTCGCCATGCAGGGCTTCGAAATGAAGGGACTTAAAGGGAAACAAATCCTCTTTCCGCTTAGCCTGGATCAGATATTTAATTCCCTTCTGATACCCTCTAACTATCTGTGGTTGAAAACGGAGTTTTTTCACCCCAGTCTCGCCCTTAGTATAGAGCTTCTCCAGATATTCCTCATTGAATGTTACTAACATTACAATTACTATTTGGGTGCAAAGATAATAATATTATTCGAAATTCGCAAAAAGTCGAATTGTTTTTTTGTTTTTAATCACATTTTTCTTTTAAAACATTTGGTGGTTTCGTAAAATAATCTTATTTTTGTAGCCGAACTCCAAGCAATTGGAGAGACATAAAGGCGAAAACTTGAATTATAAATATTGAAATAATGAAGAGATCAGTTATTAGCTTTGCTATATGCATGTTATCAACTCTTGTATCAGCACAGGATGTTTTGGTGACAAAGAATGGCGATGCCATTAAGGCTTACGGCACAGAAGTAGGGTCGGAGACAGTGTTCTATCAAGAGAGTCAGGCGACAGATGCACCTACAAAACGTATTAGTAAGAATGATCTGTTGATAATAAAGTATGCAGACGGGCGTGTTGTGAATATGACAGAATCGACTGCTGCAGTGGCTGCACCTCAGAGTGTTCCTGCTGCAAAAACTACAACCAGTGCTTCTGCAATAGCGCAGAATAAAGAGTTGATTAATAAGTACAATTCAAATAAAGCACGTTATATCGGTGAGCCTAGTTCGAAGAAGACCAAGGTGCTATATTGTGAGTGTACTGTGACAGACGACTCAAAGTTGTGCGACGATAATCTTGAATTAGTATATAAGACTAAAAATGTGTCACTTGTCAATAACAAGTTGGCGGTAACACTGAAGAATAAGACACAACGTACAATATACATTGATTTGGGTAATTCCTTCTTTACGTCGGAGGAGGTGGCTGAGGCATATTATGTACCTCAGGTAACCAGTACTACTACTAGTAAAAGTACTGGGGTAAGTGTGAATGCTGGGGCAGTTGCTGGCGCACTAGGTGTTGGAGGTGCTCTTGGAACCTTAGCTAGTGGTGTTAATGTAGGTGGAGGAACAACTCATGGAACTTCTACATCTACTTTCTCTCAGCGTGTTGTTGCTATTCCTCCCATGTCGGTAATTGAGTTAGCACCAAAATACTTTGTTAATCGCCAAAAGATGTTCGATAATGGTATCGAATTTGAGATTACTAGTCATTACAATTGCATAAAGCTGCATAATAAAAAGAACAGTTTTCTGACTATCGGAAGTGAAAAAGAATACACGCCCGATAATAGTATCTTGCATTTCTCAAACTATATCACATACTCTTTTTCTGAAGCTATTGATTCACCAACGAGTTTGAATGCTAGTTTCTTCGTTAGCCGAGCCATCGCTGTGAAGGCTACTGCTGTATTGGATAACAATGGGGCGTATTGGGGGATTGATAACAATCAACTCTCTGATGGCTACACGCAGAAATTAAGGGTGTTGGTAAGGCAGCAAGAATCGAAATAGTCCTATTTTTCCCAAATCCCAGTATCCCAGTTTTCTATGGCTGGACGTCGGGGGCTATGGCGGCGCCAAGGACTATTAGGCCGGCGGCTGCTGTTAGGGCTAGGGCTTCGCCAAGTACTGCTCCACCAGTTTTTCCACTACGGAAGGCAAAACAGGGGTGTGGGAATAGGCGAGGATTAACCAACTTGCCATGTTTGTCTACCCACATGTTCGACTCTACCTTGATTGATTCTACATAGTCGGACACCTTAACTCTTGGTTCGGCTTCGCCATCCTCTGTGAATCGATATTCTATGTCGGCTGCCAGAGCCAATGGGGTGGTACGGCGAGTGTAGCGGCGCTTGTCGCCCTTTTGGAACTTCTTGTTGGTGTCAAGAAATCGTCCTTTGCTTGTGTTGCCCCAACTCTTTGGTTCGCCCACATAAATCATCTGTGGGTTGAGCAATAGTGGCAGTTGCTCCCATGCAAAAATAGTATTGACGCCATGAGAAGCTATTGGCAATAGTCGCTCTTCGGTTTCGAAAGACTGTGCGCGAGGCTCAACAAGCGATTTTGATGCTCCGTTTACCCATACGAACGAGCGTGCAAGATCAATATACATCACCTGATCGGTAAAGTTCTCGGCCTCAAGTACGGCTGTGCCATCAATGGTGAGGGCTATCTGCAGGCGGATATTATGGTCGCAATATATCTGGCTACCTTCGCTGCCCATCATGCAGTAGACGCCTACCTGACTGGCTGAGGCACTGAGTACCCCCAAAAAGACTAATAATGATGTTAGTGTACGTTTAATCATTGCAGTTCTGATTTTTATTTCTGCTGCAAAGGTAGCGTATTTTGTACACATTAAAAAAGGGATTCTCCTATCAGTTGGTAGGAAAAACCCTAAAGTCTTTTATTCCAGTATCCCAGAATCACAGTTATTTTATCATGTCCTTGGCCTCTTTGGTTAGGAAGGGGAGGATTTTGGCGAAGGGAATTTCGAAGGTGATGATGCCGCTGGAGTAGGGAGCTATCTTTCATCGCTCATTGTTTTATCAGGGCCACCTGCAAAGAAGCTCTTTATGCCTTCTTTTACCAGCTTGGCAAGTTCGGGCGAATCGGTGTTTTCAAGCAGCTTTATCTGCTTGCCGTCGCTCTTGCGGAAGGTGAAGCCTACATCGGTAGTGTATCCGTGAACGCCGCCTTGATACTCATGTTGGCGATAGAAATAGGTTACGTAGCGATTAGTCTGGGCTTCGAGAGTAATTTCATAGTACCTGGTAAAGGCGCCTAAACGCTCTTCGGGCTCCATCTCGTCGTAAACAGAGTGCCAATCTAACGACAGCGACTCGAATAGTGATTCGCCATAGGCTTTAACATCGTCAGGACGGTTAAGCTCGTCACCAAGCAGATAATTGATGTGATGGCGAAGGCTGTCGACAATAATCTTGTCGCCATTAACTGGCCACTGAACCAGCACTGATACTTCTGCAGTAGAATCGCTCTTTGCGAACTTTGCGGTTTCAACCTCGATGGTCTTTGACTTCTTTGCAAAAGCACAATGACCGCCTGCAAGAAGCAGAACGGTCATTGTTATTGTGAGATAAATGCGTCTCATCGCAAAAAGGATTGATTACTCACCCTTGATAGCAGCAACGCCTGGGAGAACCTTACCCTCGATGGCCTCGAGCAGAGCACCACCACCAGTTGAGATGTAAGATACCTGATCGGCCAGACCGAACTTGTTAACACAAGCTACAGAGTCGCCACCACCAATCAGTGAGAATGCACCCTCAGCAGTTGCCTTAGCGATAGCATCGCCGATGGCACGTGAACCAGCGGTGAAGGCGTCGCACTCGAATACACCAGCAGGACCGTTCCACAGAATGGTCTTTGCACCCTTGATAGCCTCGGCAAATGCCTTCTGGCTCTCAGGACCAGCGTCAACACCCTCGAAACCAGCAGGAACCTGGTTAGCTGGGCAAGTGATGATCTGAGCACCCTCCTTAACACTCATAGTGCCGAAGTCGAGACCGTTGGTAGCGGTGCAGTCAGAACCCAGAACGAGCTCTACACCGTTCTTCTTAGCCAACTCCTCAACACCCAGAGCAACATCCAGCTTGTCGAGCTCAACGATTGAATCACCAATCTCGCCGTTGTGAGCCTTTGCGAAGGTATAAGTCATACCACCGCAGAGGATGAGCTTATCAACCTTACCAAGCAGGTTCTCGATGATACCAATCTTAGAAGATACCTTAGAACCACCCATGATGGCAACGAAAGGACGCTTGATGTTCGACAGTACGTTGTCAACAGCCTGAACCTCCTTCTCCATCAGCAAGCCCAGCATCTTGTTGTCAGCGTCGAAGTAATCAGCGATAACAGCAGTAGAAGCGTGCTTGCGGTGAGCTGTACCAAAGGCATCCATTACGTAGCAGTCAGCGTAAGAAGCAAGAGTCTTAGCAAACTCCTTCTGGCTGGCCTTCATAGCCTTCTTAGCCTCGTCGTATGCAGGATCAGCCTTGTCGATACCTACTGGCTTACCCTCTTCCTCAGGATAGAAACGCAGGTTCTCAAGCAGCAGAGCCTCACCCATCTTCAGAGCCTTAGCAGCATCAGCAGCCTTAGCGCAGTCGGGAGCAAAAGCAACGGGAACACCCAGTGCCTTCTCTACAGCCTCGCGGATCTGACCGAGTGACTTCTTAGCATCTACCTTACCTTTGGGCTTACCCATGTGGCTCATGATGATAACTGCGCCACCGTCGTTCAGAATCTTCTTCAGGGTAGGCAGGGCACCACGGATACGGGTGTCGTCAGTGATCTTACCATTCTCATCGAG
>DEHD01000025.1:2352-302523 GCA_002351725.1 Prevotella sp. UBA2809 | reverse complement strand
TGAATTCGTTGATAGTCATAATTTAAATATTTAATAATGTGAAAAATTTCATTCTAAAATGCGACTGCAAAGATACTAAAAAACATTGAACATTGAACATTGAACATTGAATATTTAATTCTTTTTTGCGCTCAACTATCAATTATGTAAGCAAAAAGTGCAAAACTATAGCAAATTGTTATCCAAAGATTGCACGTAGTGCTTCTTCTACCTTGCGCACGGGATGGAGATTTATCTTGTATTTCTTCTTGTCGAAGCCCTGCATATTGTATTTTGGGATAATCATATCAGTAAATCCGAGTTTCTCGGCCTCGGCTATGCGCTGTTCTATGCGATTTATGGGACGTACTTCGCCTGAAAGACCAACCTCGCCAGCCATGCACCAACCTGCCTCGATAGGTGTGTCGACATTCGATGAGAGTACGGCTGCTATCACGCTGAGGTCCATAGCCAAATCAGTTACTCTGAGACCTCCTGCGATGTTTACAAACACGTCTTTCTGTGCCAATTTAAAGCCCACGCGCTTTTCGAGAACGGCAAGTAGCATGTTCAGTCGGCGCTGGTCGAAACCGGTAGCTGAGCGTTGTGGTGTTCCGTAAGCTGCTGTTGATACAAGTGCCTGAGTTTCAACGAGGAAGGGGCGTATGCCTTCGATGGCAGAAGTGATGGCGATGCCCGAGAGTCCTTCGCGGTCTTGGGTAAGCAAAAGTTCCGATGGGTTGCTCACTTGTCGCAATCCGTTTTGTAGCATCTCGTAGATGCCCAGTTCGGCCGTAGAGCCAAATCGGTTCTTGATTGAGCGCAGTATGCGGTACATATAATGCTGGTCGCCCTCAAACTGGATAACCGTATCCACAATATGTTCCAGAATCTTAGGACCTGCAAGGGTGCCTTCCTTGGTGATGTGACCAATCAGAATCACAGGTACGCCACTTGTCTTGGCGAATCGCAACAAGGCTGAGGCGCACTCGCGTACTTGGGCGATGGAACCAGCCGAGCTCTCTACGTCCTCAGTAGAAATAGTCTGGATAGAATCAATCACTATCAGTTCGGGTTGCACCTCTTTTATATGGTCGAAGATAGCTTCGAGCGAATTTTCTGTCAGGAGGAGGAAGTTGTCCTGGGTGTTAGGTGATAGGTGATGGGTGTTGGTGGATAGGCGCTCAGCGCGCATTTTCAGCTGGTGGGCGCTTTCCTCACCTGAGACGTAGAGAATGCGCTTTTCGGGTAGATTGAGCATCGTTTGCAGGGATAGGGTAGACTTGCCGATTCCAGGTTCGCCACCAAGAAGTACGATGCTGCCAGGTACCAAACCACCACCAAGCACACGGTTGAACTCAGCATCGTGCATATCGATGCGAGGGTCGTCGTGTGAGCTGATTTCGTGAAGGCGCAGCACCTTGTTTTGGCGCAAGGCGTGACCAGCTGATGCCGCTGCCGAAGCCTGCTTCTGTTTGGTGTCGGCGGCAATCTTTATCTCCTTGAAAGTATTCCATTGTCCGCATGAGGGACATTTTCCAACCCACTTAGGCGACTCTTGGCCGCAGTTGGAACAAACGTATGCTGTTTTATCTTTTGCCATAATCATTGCAAAAGTACAAAAAAGGAAAAATAATAGCCTACGGATTATACGGATTTTACGAATTTTTAAGTATCAGAAATAAAATAATCCGTATAATCCGTACAATCCGTAGGAAAAATTCAGTACCTTTGCAGGCGATTATGAAGAAATTAGTTTTTGGATTCATAGCTCTTCTGATGCTCGCTTCATGCGGACAATCGTACGAAGAAACCAAGCGTCTCACTCGTGAGCAGCGTTTGAGAATGTGGCGTGAAGATTCGGCTGCACTTAAAATCGCCGTTATGCCCACACTCGATTGTCTGCCCGTATTCGTAGCCAAAGAGCGACAGATGTTTGATACCGCCGTTGATATCCGCCTTAAGCGCTACAATGCCCAGATGGATATCGACACCGCATTGATAAGAAACCGTGCTGAAGGTGCCATCACCGATTTGGTGAGAGCCGAGAAGATGATAAAAGAGGGTACACCTCTGCGATATGCCGCTGCCACCAATGCCTATTGGCTGATGGTTAGTCAGCGCCAGCTGCGTATCACCAACTTCAAACATCTCGACGATAAGATGCTGGCCATGACGCGCTACTCAGCTACTGATTTGCTTGGCGATCTGGCTGTTGATAGTGCCAAGCTGGCTCCAGAGCGCGTGTTCCGCATTCAGATTAACGATGTGAACATCCGCTTGAAGATGCTTGAGAACAACGAGATGGATGCCATGCTGCTTACAGAGCCTCAGGCATCGCAAGCCGTGCTGAAAAAGCATTATGTGTTGCTCGACACACGTAAGGAAGACATACAGTTGGGCGCACTTGTGTTCCGCACAAAGAACATGGGCGATAAGAATAGAAAGCACCAGATGGAGGTATTTATGAAGGGTTACAAGCAGGCTTGCGACTCTATCAACCACTTTGGCGTGACCCACTACAAGCAGATTCTTAAGAAGTACTACGGACTTAACGATCAAGCCATCAATGCACTACCTGATTCGCTTAAGTTCACATATCAGACACCAAGACAAAAAGACATAGACCGTGCCAAGAGATGGCTGGAAAAGAAGAAGTAACACATGAGACAGGAAGAGACACTAAAGAAAATATACGAATACTTGTCGGTAAGGGCACTTAACGGTGCTATTTTGCGCATGGAGAATTATCTGGCGATGAATCCGCATCAGATAAACTCCGACCGCCTTTTTGCTATCAAGACCGATTATCAGGTGATGAAGGACTATTGGCGCAAGGGTTTTAAGGACCCGCAGCTTTCACAGCAGTACGACAAGCTGCTGCGCCGTATGTATGTGCTTTACGCCAATGTGTATACCAATGCCCGAGTGCTGCATTCGCCATTCCTCTCATCGCTCTTTATGAGGGCACATCTTAGTCCGAGAGATTGGTCGGTACAGGTGTTACGCGAGCAGTTGGAATCGTTTGTCTCTGACGTAGCGATGCTCGAACTTGAGCCACCTCACACTTCTCAGGGTCGACGCAAGGAGTTGTACAGAAATCATTATCAGCTTATGGGCGATATCTTTGCCCATATCCTTACATCCGACCTTTGGACTGAAGGTCAGGGCGAAGCTATGGAGCAGTTGCTCTTATCGCCCACCGTCGACTCTCTGGATCAGCAGATTATAGTAAGCGCCACAACTCTGGCAGCTATGAACTGCTTTGATATGGTTAAGTTCCGCACACTGATGAATGTTTATCAGCAGAGTAGCGATGAATATGTGCGCCAGCGTGCACTTGTGGGTTGGGTGCTTAGCATCGACGATGTGTTGCATGTTCAGCTCTATACAGAGATGCAGGAGCTTGTAAACAAGGCTCTTGAGAATCCTGATTGCTGCAAGGAGCTTGCTGAGCTGCAGAAGCAGATATTCTATTGTATGAGTGCTGAGCAGGATCGCGACACCATACAGAACGAGATAATGCCCGACCTTATTAAGAACCAGAGCAACATTGGTCGCGATGGAATCCTTGAGCAGGACGAGGAGGCTATACTCAACGATATTCTGCACCCAGATGCTGACGAGAAGAATCTGGAGAAGATGGAGAACAGCTTCCGCCGTATGATTGACATGCAGAAACAAGGTTCGGATGTGTATTTCGGAGGTTTCTCGCAGATGAAACGCTTCTCATTCTTCAACGAGATAGTAAACTGGTTTACACCTTATTATATAGATCACCCAGGAGTGGCCTTTGCCCGCGAAAGGTTTGCTGACGTGAAATTCCTGAAGGGCATTTTGGATTACGGTCCATTCTGCAATAGCGATAAATACTCATTCTTGCTGGCATTTGATAGTGTGCTGAACCAGATACCAGAGAACGTTCGCGAGATGCTGAATCGTGGCGAGGCAATGATGGTACAGAAGGTAGATAAGGAAGAGATGGAATCTCCTGCCTATATCCGCAGAATCTATCTTCAGGATTTGTTCCGCTTCTTCCGTCTGTTCCCACAGCGTGGCGATTTCCGCAATTTCTTCTCATATGAGATGTCGGAGTGCCTTTTCTTCCACTATCGCTTGTTCTTCTTCACCAAGTTGCAGGATCAGTTCTACGATATAATCTGTTTCCTCATCAAGCGCAACCGCCATCAGGATGCACGCAAGGTGCTGGAGTGTTATGAAGATGAGAAGTTCTATAATTACGACTTCTACATGCTTAGCGCCTACCTGCGACATGGCAAAGAGCTTGATTATAGACGTGCATTAGAGCTTAATCCTGATAGCGAGCAGGCTATGTGGGGATTGGCAAGAGAGGTGTTCGGAAAGGAGAAATACGATGAGGCTCTCGACCTTTACGATAAGTTGCTCGCAATTAATCCGGATAAGAAACTATATCTGCTCAATAAGTCGGTTTGTCTTACCAATCTGCGTCGCTACGATGAGGCCGAACAGATATTGTTCCGCCTTAACTACGAGGATTCCGACAATCTTAATGTGGCTCGTGTATTGGCATGGGCTCTTACTTGCGATGGGAAATACGAGCAAGCCGGACGTCTGTACGACCAGCTGATGGCGGTAGATCTTCCTGCTTCTGGCGACTTGCTTAACTATGGATTCTATCTGTGGTTTAATGATAGGATTGACGAGGCCGCAAGTTGTTTCCGCTCTTATGGCAAGGATGTTTACGACCTTATCAAGAAGGAGGAATACCTGCTTGATAAGAACGGCATTATCGATGAAGAAATCAAGATGATGTTCGACTTGATTGGCGTTTAGCCTTCACCCTTTCTGTAAGCCAAGTGCCAAACAAAGGTATACCTACGCCAGCTATGGTGTAGAGTATCCAGAATGCGTCTTCCTGCGAGTGGTCGTGTATCACCATGTGGCAACCTATCTGCTGTATGTCGAGCCCATAGTACCATATCTTTATCAAGCTAACCACCTTATATGCCACAATGTGGAATATAAATATGTTCAGCGTGTGGTCGCCCGTATATACAAGGAAACGCTTTAGCCAATTATCCTTCTTGTCAAGCAGCATGCTGATGTTGTACGTCATCAGGAATCCCAAAATAGCAGGAACAGGTAACGATAGGAACTGAACAAAGCTCGAACGCCAATTCATGTTGGCAGTAAGGTAGTACGAGAATACGTAGACCACGATGCCAAACACTATGCTTGTCCAAATGATGGCGTAGTATCGCTTGATTATTGCCTGATAGCTCTCGGCATATTGGCGGAAGATGAAACCGCATCCAAAGAAGAAGCATCCCATCATGTCGCGATAGCCACCCTGCACAAGTGTAACAATCTTAAGTTTCTCGTATGTCTTCCATCCGCAGAGTATCAGCAATAAAATGCAGATGAGGTAGGGGATGGCCTTCTTCCATTTCTCGGATTTTATGCTGTAATCCATCACCTTATATATAATAAGGTATAGGATGCTGGCCACAAACAATCCTCGGAAGAACCAGAAAGCACCACAAAGGAACTGGTCGTAACCACCCATTGCGGTAAAAATGTTCCATAGGTTCTGCTGTATGCTGTGCCAACTGTAAGGGTGGGTAACTCCGCCCGTCTCGTTGCCATATGTCTCGTTCAGTATTCCTATCTCGAACATCAGATTGTGCAATGCCAGAAATACAACGCTCCACTTTACGAATGGCACATATAGTCCTTTTATGCGTTTCTTCACGAATGTCGCCTCGTCGTTCAGGTACTTCAACGAGAAGAAATATCCAGCCGTGATAAAGAACAGCGGCATGTGGAACTCGAATATGAATTTGCACAACCACGCTGGGGCCTCGGCATGAGCTATCACCATCAGTATGATGGCTATTCCCTTACTTATTGATATCACGGTGTTTCTGTTCATGGGCTATTATTATAAGAAAGGTGAAAGCAGGTGTGCGAACCATCCGCGGAACTTCTGCCAACCAGTACGGAAATTGTTCCATTCCTCTTTTGTAAGCAGCACGCTCTTCTGGGTGTCTCTGATAAACATGTCATCCAGCTCCTTTGTAATCTTCTTGTCTATTATCAGGGCGTTAACCTCGTAGTCGAATCTCAGGCTGCGTGCGTCGAGGTTAGTGCTGCCAACGGTGCAGAACTTGCCATCCACCATCATTATCTTCGAGTGGTGGAATCCAGGTTGATACAACCAGATGTTGGCACCTCTCTTCATCAGCTTGTGTACATTATAATATACGGCATCAGGTGTTAAGGGGATGTCGCTCTTTGCTGATACCAGAATGTCAACCTTCACGCCACGGTCTATTGCACGATGAATGGCCTTTTTCACTGATGGAGTGAGGGTGAAGTAGGGGTTGATGATTTTTATGGAATCCTGAGCATCGTCGAGTGCCGAAACGTAGAATTGGCGCATAATCTTGTTGGTGGTGCGTGGCTCTCTGTTAGCTATTCCCACCATCATGTCGCCTTTCTTCTCGCCTCGGTAGTATTTCTGATTCAGCAGCTGCTCTTTGGTAACCTTCTGCCATATGCGGGCGAAGATGTCCTGAAGCTCGTTCACCACGGGGCCCTCTATTCTGCAATGCATATCGCGCCATTCGCCCACCTGTTCTGTGCCCACTATGTAGTAGTCGGCCACGTTCATTCCTCCTGTATAGGCTATGTGTCCGTCGATGACCACTATCTTTCTGTGGTCGCGAGGCCATATGTGGTTTACCCATGGAAAACGCACTGGGTCGAACTCGTGAATGTCGATGCTATCCTCACGCAGACTCTTTATGTGGTGCTTCTTAAGCGGTTGGTTGTTCGAATCGTTTCCGAATCCGTCGAACAATGCTCTCACCTCAACACCCTCCTTACGCTTCTCGCGCAGGATGTCAAACAATAGCGATGCTATCGAGTCGTTGCGGAAGTTGAAGTATTCCAGATGCACACTGCTCTTGGCATTGCGAATGTCCTCGAACATAAGGTCGAACTTCTCTTTGCCCGACATTATCAGCCTTACGTCATTATTCTTGTAGAAGTGTATGCCCACGTCGCGCATCTGACCCACTATCAGTGAGTCGCTTGTCTGGGCTTGTGCTATTAGAGAAATCAGCAGGAATAGCATGGTGGCTATTCCTGACTGAAGATGCTTTCTTATAATCATTTACGATGTTGTAATCTGTATTCAAGTGGCGTCATGCCGAACTTCTCCTTGAAAATGTTGATGAAGTTCTCGGCTGTCATAAATCCTATGTTCGATGCCAACTCACTCATATTAATATTTGTACGCTTCAGCAGTATGCATGCGTGTTTCAGTCGCATGTCTCTTACCAGCTCGGCTGGAGTCTTGTTGGTAAGGCTGCGAACACGGTGGAAGAATGGTACGCGGCCCATACCCATAGCGTAGGCCATCTCCTCCAGACTAATCTGTCCGCGGCTCATGTTCTGCAGCACGTACTGCTCTATGTTCTTAATCAGCTGACGGTCCATAGCGTCCATCATCGAGAAGTCGTTGCCTCCGCCTTCCTCCTCGTCAGCGTCGTACGCCTTGATACCCTCAGGCAGATTGCTTGTATTCTGCTGACTGCGTGGGTTCTTAACCACTGTTTCAACCTTGTTCATTGGGTCGTCGGCTCCAACCTCAGCAAGTGCTGTTGTCTCAATATCGCCAGCGTCCATAGTCTCGGTAGCTGTGGTCATACTGCTGCTGTTGCTCTCCAAGCGACGAGTCTCTGCACCCTCAATAAGGTCGTTGTCAACCTGAACTGCTCCAAGACCCAGCACCTTGTTGAATCTCATCGTGGCCTCCTGCATGTTGAATGGCTTAGCCAGATAGTCATCAGCACTCAGTGTGATGTTCTTCGAGCGCATATCCTGAGGTGTGAGCACGGTGTCGGTCATCAGTATGAACTTCATGTTCTGTGTAATGTAGTTGGTCTTCAACTGGTTACACAGGTCACTACCCGTCATTCCGAACATCTCCTGCTTGCAGACTACAAGGTCGCACTTCATCTGCTCCAGATCCTCAGCAGCCTTCTCGATGTCGTTATATACGTGGAAGTTGTATACATACTTCAGTCGTGCAGCAGCAAACTCCAGGAACTCCTCGTTGTCGTCAATCATGATAACAGTGAACTTGGCAGTAGGCGAGTCGATAGCTGCACGCGAGCGTGTAGTATCTGTGGTAAGCACCTCACTTGCGATTTCGGGTAACTCAATCTCACCCTTGTTGTTCATTGTCAAGCGGTCCTGAACATTGTTCTTTGCTCTCTCCTCTGGGTGCTCCAAATTCATCTGCATATCAGCCACACGGGTGATAACTTGCAGCATCTGCGAGTGGAGGGCGTTAAGCTGCTCCTTCTCTTCAAGCGATTTCTCTTTCTCTGTGAGGTTTCCAATGATTGATGTCATGCGGGCCATTGGCTGGCGCAGATCATCACTTGCAGCCTTAATCTCCTCGCGCTGAAGTTTCAGCTCGCGTATCACGGCCTCTTTTCTGTGCTTGATGGCCTTGAGCTGCTTGATACCTATACGCCAGAAGTAGATAATCAGGGCAAGCACGATGACGTAGGCTGTAATCATCCACCACGACAACAGGAAGTGGCGCTCAACGTTTATCTCAATCACACGCTCCTGAGTACTTACGGCACCCTCAGCGTTAATGGCCTTTACGTGCAGAATGTAGCTACCTGCCTTCAGATTGTTGAATGTCACACCGTGAGTCAGGGCGTCACCATTGCGCCAATCCTCATCGCGACCCTCCATCCAGTACATAAACTGCAAGCGCTCACTCTGGTTATAGTTACCAGCAGCAAACTTGATGGTGAATGTGTTTTGACTATGACTCAGGTCAATGCGGCTTGTCTCGTTCAGAGCCTGATTCAGTATTACATTTCCGTGATACTCATGTCCTGCCAGCACCTCTTCCTCGCCAATAAACAGCTGGGTAAGCATTACTCGTGGCAGCTCCTCCTTCTCGGCTCCCTCTCTGTGCAGCACCCAGTTCACACCATACAGTCCGCCCAGCAATACCTCGCCGTCCTGCTTGGTAAGTATCGAACCCATGTTGAACTCGTTACTCTGCAGTCCGTCAGCAGTGGTGTAGTTATAGAGTCCGTAGTTGTTAACGCCCTCCTCGTGGTTGCGCTGTATCACAATACGGCTCACACCGCGGCTTGTTGTAACCCATATGCAGTGATTCTTGTCCTCAGCAATACCGCAGATGTTGTTGTTACACAATCCCTGTTTCTCTGTGAGGTAGTCAAGCTCGTCGGTCTCAAGATTCAGTATGTTCAATCCCTCGCGCGTTCCTACCCATATAAGTCCGCGTGAATCCTGGAATATCTGTGTAATGTAGTTGTTGGTAAAGCTCTTAAGGTTAGTGCTGTTACCAGTATATACCTTTTTCTCTGTTGTCGACAGGTTCAGAATGATGAGGCCTTCGCTGGTACCGATAAGCAGATTGTTCTCTGTGGCATCCTGCTTGTAGAACAGGCATGTGATGCTGTTGGTGCTCAGCTTTCCGTTCTCGCGAGTGTAGCTTGAGAACGAGTTCATTCTTGGGTTGTAAACCTGCAGACCTCCGTTTGTTGCTATCCACAGATTACCTATCTTATCAGTAGTAAGGTCGTTGATGTGGTCGTCGATGATGGTGCGCACACTGTCTTTCGCTACCGAGTAGATGGTAGATACACCATCCTTGATACGAGTCAGACCGTTGCGCTTTGAACCAATCCAGATGCTACCGTCGGGGGTATTACCCATACACGATACCTTAAGACTTGCCAGCTGTCCGTTGAATCCTATCACACCTTTGTCGCTGGTACCATACCATATCGAACCGTCAGCATGCTGGGCCATGGCGGTAACATCGCCCAAGAGGTTGGAGCCGAAACGGTAGATGTACTTACCAGTATATGCCACACCCGATTTCTCAGTACCAACCCACAGCAGTCCTGTATCGTCCATATAAACGCTCTGGATGCCTATGTTGTCAGTAATCAGCTGCTTCTCGTTTATGTTTCGTGGCTGAACGGGTTCAGTCTCGTATGTCTTTGGATCCATGCGTAGCAATCCAAGCTGGTCGGAACCAATCCAGATGCTACCTTGATTTCCTGCCATACCGTTGATGTTACGGTCGACACCCAGACCCGTTACGCCAAGACGCTGACTTACGGTATAGTCCCAAGCTCCTTTCTGCTTGTCGTACATCACCAAGGTGCCCTGTCCATATAGCCAAACATTGTCGTTCTCATCAGCAAAGGCGCGCAGCGATTTAGTCTTATGGTCTCTCAGTGCGGGTATTCCCTCAACCACCCAGAGGCAGTTCTGCTGGTGCATAACGTCGCAGCAGGCTATCTTTCCGTCTTCGTAAACTATCAGTGCGCCCTCCTTACACTCGCTGATAGAGCATACCACGCCTTGTGGCACTCCGCGTGTGTCGTCGGTATATCCAAACTCGTAAAGCAGCTGTTGCTGCTGGTTGTAGCAAACCACACCCTTGTTAGGTATTGCTCCCCACAGGTTCTTGTGCTTGTCTACGTAAACCACCGATGGGATGGTCTCGATACCGAATCGTGCGAAGGCTTGCTTCATGTCGCGCTCAAAGCTCTCCGTCTGTGGGTGATATATGCAGTAGCCCGATGCTGTTTCTATCAGCAGGTTTCCGTCGAGAGTCTCTTGTATTGAGTTGATATAGCTGTCGCTCAGCGAGCTACCGTTCTGCGAGTCGCTCTGGAAGTTGCGGAATGTGTATCCGTCGAATCTGTACAATCCTGCTGGGGTACCAAACCACATATATCCTCGCGAGTCTTTCAGTATGCAGTTCACCTGACTTGATGTCAATCCGTCGCGGGCTTCTAATGTTTTAAACAGATAGTCAGCTGCCACTGCCACAGGCAATGCCAGCATCAAGAAGATCAATATTTTTTTTATAGTTTTCATCATCGTCATATCATACAAGAATAATGGTCAACTACTCCCAACAAATGTTTCTCGTCATCGGTAACCAGTACCGAGTGTACCTTATATTTGTTCATGATTCGTTGAATCTCTGTAATCTTTGTTTCTGGTTTCACCATCTTTGGTGTTCGTGTCATGATGTCGCTCACGGTGCGGTCGAAGAATTCGGCCTGCCATTTCTCCATGGCGCGACGAATGTCGCCATCGGTGATCAGTCCAACTATCTCGTCGTTTACCATGGCTATGCCAAGACCTAACTTGGCTTTGCTCACCAGAATGATTGCCTCGCCCAAGTGCATCTCTGGTGGCAGTATAGGCATGTCCTCTGTTCGCATCACGTCCTGAGCCGTTGTCAGCAGTCGCTTTCCCAGCTCTCCACCTGGGTGGAACTGTGCAAAGTCGCGTGGCTGGAAGTTTCTGCGCTCCATCAGTGCTATTGCCAAAGCGTCGCCCAGCACCAGTGTGGCTGTTGTCGAGCTTGTTGGAGCTAAGTTCAGTGGGCATGCTTCTTTCTCAACGGCGATGCTCAGGTGGCACGATGAGTATTTAGCCAACAGCGATTTTGGGTTTCCGCTCATTCCGATTATGGGAATCTGCATGTGCAGCACCATAGGTATAAAGCGCAGCAGCTCGTCTGTCTGTCCCGAGTTCGATATGGCCAGCACCACGTCGTCTTGTGTCATCACGCCTAAGTCGCCGTGAAACACGTCCAGAGGGTTAGTAAAGAACGAAGGTGTTCCTGTGCTCGAGAGTGTGGCAGCTATTTTCGCGCCAATGTGGCCGCTTTTGCCCACACCTGTCACAATCACTTTTCCTTTGCAGTTCAGTATCAGGTCAACAGCTTTGTCGAAGCTCTCGTCCAGCTGCGGTATCAGCCCCAACACTGCCTCCGCCTCGTCCTTTATAGCTTGTATCGCGATTTCTCTAACGTTCATAATCCGTAAAATCCGTAGGTAAAATTAATCATTAGTGATTAGTTTCTCAACAAGCGATTGCAGCTTGTTGAGCTCAAGCATGTTGGCGGCGTCGCTTAAGCCCTGATCGGGATTGGGGTGTACCTCGAAGAAGTAACCCGTGGCTCCGAAGGCCTTTGCTGCAAGCGCCATCTGTGGCACAAAGCGGCGATCGCCACCCGTCTTTCCGTCGCTGCCACCAGGACGCTGAACACTGTGCGTGCAGTCCATAATCACTGTGGGCACTATCTCCAGCATGTCAGGTATGTTGCGGAAGTCAACCACCAGATTGTTGTATCCCATCATGTTTCCACGCTCAGTAAGCCACACCTCCTTTGCACCAGCATCCTTTGCCTTGCCCACGGGGTAAACCATGTCCTTACCGCTAAGGAACTGCGCCTTCTTTATGTTTACCACTGCACCTGTCTTTGCAGCTGCCACAATAAGGTCGGTCTGGCGACACAGGAATGCTGGTATCTGTATCACGTCGCACACCTCGCCTACGGGCTTTGCCTGCCAACTCTCGTGTATGTCGGTAAGTATGCGTAGTCCGTACTTCTGTTTCACGTCAGCAAGCATCTGCAGTCCGCGGTCAATACCAGGGCCACGGAATGAAGTTATCGACGTGCGGTTAGCCTTGTCGAACGATGCTTTGAATATTATGTCGGTACCCAGTTGCTTGTTTATTTCCAGCAACTTCTGCGCCACGGTGTCGAGTAGTTCGGCACTTTCTATGACGCATGGTCCTGCTATGATGGTTGTTTTATTGCTCATATTATCGCTGCAAAAATACGTATTTTATTCAAATCAGCCAAATATTTTTTTTAAAATATTTAATTTTGAATCAAATGGATATCTCTTTGTGGGAATGGGATGCTGATGTTGTGCTCATTCAGGGTGTCGTATATCAGCTTCAGCATATCGCTTATCACTATCGTGCGCTTAGGTGCCTCGGCCCATACCACAAGCTTCATGTTCACGCTCGAATCAGCCATCTCTGTAACCACAACCTTTGCGCGTTTCTCTGGGTCGATGGCCTGATGACGCTGGTTGTTCACGGCTTCTTCTACCATGCTGATAACCTCTTTGAGGTTCGATCCGTATGCCACACCAAATGGTACAGCAGCCAGCACGTAACCGTGATTCCTTGTAAGGTTCTTGTAGTTCTTAGCAAACAGCTGTGCGTTCTGGAATGTAATCACCTCGCCCTGTATCGATTCAACCACGGTCGAAGTGTAGCTTATCGAAACCACCTTACCCATTGTTCCGTCTACGTCAATCCAGTCGCCCACCTTTATGCGTCCGGCCATAAGCGAAGCACCATAGTAGATGTTTTCGATGATATCCTTCGATGCAAAACCGATACCTGTAGACAGACCTCCTGATATGGCGAGCAGCCAAGCCAGACTGATGTTGAACAGCGAGAGCGAGAACATCAGCCATGCGCCCCACACCAGTACCTGTATCACGTTTCGTCCCATCACCTCCTTGCTGGCTGCTGTCGATGGGTCGCTTATCTCGTAGTGCATCTTCAGGAATGCCAGTATGGTCTTTGATACGTATCGGAAGATGAACCACGAGTTGATAACCATCGTAAGCTTGATGATAGATACTGTCAGTGTAGCTTCTCCCTGAGCATTCACCATGTTGATAAACGGGTGGAAGAATATCTTGATACACATATCCGTGAGGTTGAATACCTTAGCAGCCCAGTATATACTCAGCATCACCGAGAGTACACCCAGAATGGGTATCACGGTCTTCTCTACCAGATAGTAGGCCCACGTCTGCGATATCGGCTTCTGTATCAGTCGCTTACGCTTGGCGTAAATCTCCAGATAGCGACTCAGACAGTTGATGGTGAGTATGCACGTCAGCTGCATGATCCACCAGATGATAAGCTGAACTGCAAACAGCGTGTAGCCAATCATCGAGCATATCACCGATGCTACAAACACTATCAGCGATATGTAAGTGTAGAAGATGTCGCTTCGCGGTATGTTCTGGTTGTGGCGTCGTATCACTATCCACTGCCAGATGGCGCATGCCAGCAGTATTGGTGGCAGTATCAGATTTACAAGTTCATTTGGTATCAGAATGATGCGGCATCCTATCACCACAAATCCCACTGCTATCAGTGGGGCATAGATGCGGAATGCGCTCTTTATCTGTTCGCCTTTCACGCGTAGTAACAGCGATATCAGGATCACTGCCAGCAGCCACGAATACTCTACCAGCAGACTTGATGCCATGATGAGGAAGTTCTGACTCGAGTTGCTGATTACCAATCCCTGTATGATGGCAAAGGTAACGGTGGTAGTGGCCATGATAATGCACACACGCTTCTTGCGGAATTCCTCGGTATTAAACTTCTTGGGCAGTACAAACTTAAAGAAAAGCGCATTCAGTATGATGGCCACTATCACATAGAACAGTATTCCAAGGAACATACCGAATATCCATTCCACACTCCATTGCGAGTTGGCGTTGGCATTAAAGCTGTATTTCTTTTTCAGGTTGTCGCCCATCTGCTGCCAGCGTCGGCTCAGGTTCTTTAGTAGGGTGGGGTAGCTGTCACCACCGTTTATAAAGATGTTCTGCTGAATCTCTCCGTAGCGCTTGTTGGCATAGTCGTTCAGCTCGCTCAAGCGGTTCTCTGCCTTGGTATACAGATATATGTTACGTCGCAGCGTGTTGGCATTGTCCTCCAGCTTGCCACGAATGCTCTGTGCTATCACCAAGCACGAGTCGCGATTCTCGGCGCCATACTTTGTCATTATGCGCACAGGTATTCCCTGCAGATGGTTTATCAGGCTGTCGTATCTCGCTATTTCGCCCTCCGTTTTCTCAAGGAAACTTGTAAACGGCAGCTGCTGTCGGTGGAAGTTGCGGTACTGCTGGGTTGCCTCATGACAAGCGTAAGTAAGGTCGAACACATTGTCCTGCTGCTGCGAGTATAGCATCAGCGCATTCTGGTCGGCACGCTTCATAGTAGCCATCAGCTGCTGTATCAGTCGCTTTGTTCTGTCGGTTCTTACGGCCGATCGGCGTGTCAGCTCGTTGTCATATTGTTTCAGCTCAGTACGCAGTATACCCAGCGTCTGTTCCAGGTCTTTCTCTTTCAGCACAGCTCCGGCTTCCATAACAAGAGCCAGCGCAAAGGTGCAAACCAATAGTAATCTCTTCATATCTTTTACTCTGATGTTTTCTTTATACATCGTGCAAAATTAGTGCTTTTTTTCTTATTTTCTGCATTTTCTTGCTATAAGTTTTGGATTTTTGCTTATTTTTTGTTACTTTTGCACCAAAATCCACTTAAATACACGTAGATAATGGCGATTCTAATAGCTGATAGTGGTAGCACAAAGACGGATTGGGTATGCTTCCAACCAGGTAGCGAAGCCCCTCAGATAGAGGTCCACACTGTGGGTCTCAATCCTTTTCATGTGTCCGACAACGAGATACTCTCCGTTTTCAACCACGAGTTGCTGCCCCAGTTGGGCGATACCAAGATTGAGGCTGTATATTTTTATGGCAGTGGTGTTCGTCCTGAGGTAGAGGACCGTATGGAGGGTCTCATCCGTCAGGTGTTCCCCTCAGCTCATACCGTCGAGGCTCATAGCGATCTGCTTGGTGCTTGTCGCGCCCTTTGTGGTGGCCAGAGCGGCATAGCCTGCATCCTTGGAACGGGCGCAAACTCGTGTGTTTACGATGGTAAGGAGATTGTTCACAACACCCCCGCCTTGGGCTATATCCTTGGCGACGAGGGTAGTGGCGCCGTTCTTGGCAAGCATCTTCTGCACGACCTCTATACAGGTGTTCTCTCGCAGAATATCAAGGCTGCTTTCGAGCGTGAAACGGGCATGCAATTGTCCGAAATTATCAATAAAGTTTATCGCCAGCCACAGGCCAATCGTTTCCTTGCCTCGCTGTCAGAGTTCATTTATCGTCACCTCGACGATGAGGGCATCCGCCAGCTGGTCTACACCACCTTTAACGATTTCTGCAACTATCACCTCTCGCGCTATGGCCGTCGCGACCTCCCTGTGTCGTTCGTGGGCAGCATAGCTTGGTATTATCAGGAGCAGCTCAAGCTTATCCTCCAGATGCAGGGGTATCAGGTTGGTACCATTATGCAGAGCCCGCTTCAGGGCCTCGTGGCTTATCATAGCAACTGATTATTTTTTTTGAGAACTAATATTATAATGTAATATGGAAAAAAGTACAACTATCGACTTATGTTCGAAAATTTTTAAGAGTGTATTTATTACAATTGGTACCTTTATGGCTGTGCCAATGATTCTTCTGGCAGCCGAGGTTATCGGTGCCCGTTTGGCTCCAGAGGGAATGGAGCTGCCTTTTACCCTCGAGCGCTTGGGTCTGGCTGATATCGAGAAGAACTCACCAGGTTTGTTCACTACCTATCTTATTTCGCTGTTCTTCACCCTGCTGTCGGCTGTTTATCTGCTGGTAAGCAAGCAGTTTGTTAAAATCGAGCGTATCGCTTCGTGGGCAGTGTTCTGTGTTTCGCTGCTGATATTGCTGCCCACTACCAATACTATTTTAAAAGAAAACCGCAAGGCCCTCACTAAGGCCGAGGAAGACCGTAGCACCTATATGGGTGTTCAGATGGACGATTTCAGCAAGGCCTATCTGAGCAAGAATGGCTGGAATCTCACCAAGCACGAGAACTGCGGCGACAACTTTGTGCGCAAGGGCGAGCACTATTCAGGCGACCCTCTGGCAGGCTATCTCGATGCCTGGAGCCCCGATAAATCTCAGGTTTATCAGGCCGAGAAGCAGCAGCCTGTAGGTCCTGGCACCTATCGTGTTGTGTGTGCAGCCCGTGCCGAGGGTTCTGGCGTTTATATCTTTGCCACCACCACCAGTAAGAAGTATGGCGTGAAACTCGTTGAGGTTCCCCACTATGGTAATACCGAGGGTGAGATCTGGGAGAATGCCCTCGACGGTTCGGCCGAGAAGGAGGCCAATATGGGTAATGGTTATGGTTGGAGTAAGGTGGTTGTTACCATCACTATCGACGATAACGATACCCTCGTATATGGTGTTACTTCCGACTCGAAGTTCACTGGCCGACCATTTAACTCGCAGTGGTTCTCAGCCGCCGACTTCACCGTTGAGCGTGTAGCAGCCAATTAATCGTGATACCCCTATATCAACAAGAGCTTGCCCATTGGCAAGCTCTTTATTTTTGCATTTACTTTTCTCCGCCGCTGCTATTGCCGCCTCCGCTCTTCACATCATCGTTGCTGATAGAGCGCTCCGCCTTGCGCACGCTGGCTTTCAGCTCACCTATGCGATAGCTTACGGTTACAGCGAATCGCTGTGCCACACTCTTCGACCAGTTGGCCGCCTCGAAGTAAGTATCCGTGGTTTGGTAGTCAAACGTCTTGTACTTCTTCAGGAAGTTCGATGCCGAAAGCGTCAGGTTCAGTCGCTTTTTCATCCACGACTTCCGTATCGATAGCGTGTAGTTGCTATAGCTGCTTCCGCGTCCCTGTAGCATTATGCTTGGCGTATAGGCGTAGAAGTTTAGCGATATGTTCCAGTCCTTAGGCAGCGTCTGCTGAGCTCCACCATAGGCAAAAGCCGCCCATCCGCTGTTCGATAGTGTTCCACCGTCGTTCATATCTGTATATCTCAGTCGGCTGTTCACATACACGCGTGTGTTCTTGCTCGCGTTCCAGTTCACGTATGCGTTCAGGTTGAAGCTCTGACTGCGGCCTATGTTCTCGTAGCTCGTGTATAGCACATCCATGCCAGTGGGGTTCTTAAGTCCCGGTATGTCATTGTCGCGCATCATCTTCACCACGTTCTCAATGCTATTGTTTGTAAACGTGTACTGCGTGGTAAGGTTGATGTTGAACTTTGGTGTGAACTTGCTGAATGTAAAGCTTATGTTGTGACTCTTCTCGCTGTCCAGGTTAGGGTTACCCTGGTTAATGTTTGTTGGCGTAGAGTCGTCCAGATACGGGTTCAGATACCATATGCTTGGGCGATATATTCGCATGTTGTATCCCAGTCGCAGGTTTGTTGTCTGTCCCAGCTTTAATCCCAAGCTTGCCGATGGCACCAGGTCGTTAAAGTGCTGTCTGAAGTCAGTTCCGGGGCCTAACTTATACTCCACATCCTGCAGCGTGTGCTCATAGCGTAGTCCCAGTCGTCCTGATAGCTTCTTTATCTTCAGTCCGTAGCCCAGATAAGCCGCCAGAATGTCGTTGCGATGCTTGTAGTGCGACGAGTGCTCATAGTCCATCACGTCCATCTCGTATCTGTCGTCCTCCGATGTGTTGTTTCTCAGAATGTACTTCAGTCCCGTCTCTATGGTGTGATGCTTGGCAAACGGCGTGGTGTAGTCCACCTGGAAAGTGTGCTCCACAGTATTCTCGCTGCCGTCGTCGCGCTGCCTTTTCAGTCGTTCTATAAACTTCTCCCATCCGTCGGCAGCCCTCAGGTCGGCATAATCCGTCTGTGAGTCGCTTGCATCAGGCTCGCTGCCTATTCTGTACGACAGCGTAAACAGCTTCTCCTCCGTCTTAAACGTGCGCTGATAGTCTATACCGCCATCCACATACGCATATTTGCTTTTCGAGTGTCGCAGCGTGTTGTAGCTGTACAGCTGGTTTCCTGTAAGCGGCGATGTGGCCAGCGCCCAACTCTCACCGTTGCTTGTGCTGCTGCCCCCATACAGGTCGAAAGCCGCCGTTATCAGTCTCAGCGAGTCAATCTCGTAGCTTGCCTCTATCGAGCCGTATTTCGAGTCGCCGTGATATTTCGATGTTCCCTCGCTCTCTATGTTCGATGACGATTCCGTTATGTTCCCTATTGTCTTTCGTGTGCTCCCCGAGTAGGTTGTAGGGCGGTCGTAGTAGCTGTAGTCCATGTTTGCGCTCACTGTCAGCTTTCCGCTCTTCACAGTGGCATACACGCCCCCGCCCAGACCTTGGTTGCCCGCGTTAGCGTTGAATGTCGCAGTATATCCCTCTATGCTCTTGCTGTGTGTTATAATGTTCAGTATACCTCCCACGCCCTCAGCGTCGTATTTCGGCCCCGGGTTTGTTATCACCTCTATTCGCTTAATGCTGCTTGCCGGCATGCTTTTCAGCACCTCGCTCGGGTTGTTACTCATCATCTGGTTAGGTTTGCTGTTCACGTAAATCTTAAACGAGCTCGATCCGTTCACCTGTATCTTGTCCTCGCCGTCCACTGTCACCATTGGCACCTTACGTAGCATCTCTAATGTCGAGTTCGATTTCGAGTCCGGATCATCCTCAATGTTATACGTAATCTTGTCGATGTCCGATTTCACCAATGCTTTCTGCTTAACAATCTCTACCCCTTGTAGTTCAAGCGATTTAAAAATGCTGTCGGCTCTAAGAGAGTCCGCCTTTGTCTGAGCCATTGCGCCCATGGAGCACAATGCCGCGAGAGTCAGTACTGCTTGTCTTTTCATACCTTTTTGTATCCTATAAATTTAGTTTCTTCAAGTAATCTATTCATATATATATACGAACGAGCGAGCCAAAAGTTGACAAAATACATGTTAAATAAACCTAATAGGTGAGAAAATGATGGTTAACGGTTAATGTTTAATGAATAGTATTGTCTAATATTTTCGTGGGAAGATCTTTGCTGCCTATATAGATGCTATTAATGGTCGCAATTGTTAGATTTAAGTTGCGCAAATTCTAGATTTAATCCTCGCAATTTTTGTCGTTAAATACCCATTTTTGTGACACTCATTATGACAATGCAAAGGTACGAAAATTTCTTGAGATATACAAGGCTTTTGTAGAATTATTCTGTTTTTTATTCCAAATGTTAAAATGACGCGCGGCGGTGCGGCGGTGCGGCGATGCGGCATTAGCAAAATCAATATCCGCGGCAAATTCGATTATTATGTTATATATAATTATTATATATTATAATATATAATAATTTAAAATAGATATATATGCCTCACCTCATGCTATACGCAAAATCCAAATGCCGCACCGCCGCACCGCCGCATGCCGCGCATTAGGATTGAGTAAAAAATATTTTTGGGAAAAAATGCTGATTTATTTGCTCATCTCGTTTTTTTTTATTATCTTTGCACGGAAATTATTAAGTATTACTCACCATAAATAAAATTTTATATGATATCAACTTGGGCTAAGGAGAATTTTGATTTGATAATACTGCTTGTTGGAATGATGGGCGTGGTAATATCGGTGATATCGCTGATATTCGAGATACAGAAGAAAAAGAAACAGAAGAAGACGCCGCTTTCCATAATAGTGTTGGCTCTATGCTTGACAGCTTGCGCCAGCAACACTGCACAGGAACCGGACTTTGTGAAGGTGGAGAACGGGCATTTTGTGAAGGACGGTAAGCCGTACTACTACGTAGGCACTAACTTCTGGTACGGAGCCATACTGGCATCGGAAGGGCAGGGGGGCGACCGTGAACGTCTGACTCGCGAACTGGACAAGATGAAGGAGATGGGTATAGACAACCTGCGCATACTTGTGGGCAGCGATGGTGAACGTGGTTTTACCACCAAGGTGGAACCAACACTGCAGGAGGCACCAGGGGTGTATAACGATACGATACTGGCTGGGCTTGACTATCTGCTGCAGGAGATGGGAAAACGACAGATGGTGGCCGTGCTATACCTGAACAACTCGTGGGAATGGAGTGGCGGCTACGGATTCTATCTGGAGCATGCCGGCGAGGGAAAACAGCCACGCCCCAACGATGTGGGCTATCCGGCTTTTATGGAGGCGATGAGCAAATATGCCACCAACGAGAAGGCACACCAGCTGTTCTACGACTACGTGAAGTTTATAATAAGTCGCACAAACCGCTATACGGGTAAGGCGTATAAGGACGACCCTGCGATAATGAGCTGGCAGATAGGTAACGAGCCGCGAGCATTTAAGAAGGAGGCTCTGCCTGCCTTTGAGAAATGGCTGAGCGAGGCTTCGGCACTGATACGCAGCTTAGACCCTAACCACCTTATTAGTATAGGTAGCGAGGGCGCATGGGGATGCGAGGGCGACTTTGACTGCTGGGAGCGCATTACGGCGGATAAGAACATTGACTATGCGAACATACACCTGTGGCCTTACAACTGGGGATGGGCTAAGCAAGACTCGCTGATAGAGAATCTGCCACGTGCAAAAGAAAATACCAAAGAGTATATAGACCGACACTTAGATATATGCGCTAAGATAAAGAAACCACTGGTGATGGAGGAGTTCGGATATCCGCGCGACGGGTTTAAATTTGCATTGGGAACACCTACAAAGGGGCGCGACGGATTCTATGAATATGTCTTTTCACTTGTGGGCGACAATGCTGAGAAGGGCGGATACTTTGCTGGCTGCAACTTCTGGGGATGGGGCGGCTATGCACAGCCTAAGCACGAGGAGCAATGGCAGGTGGGCGACGACTATACGGGCGACCCTGCACAGGAGGCTCAGGGACTGAACTCGGTGTTTGTCGGAGACACATCGACACTGGGCGTAATAAAGGCGCAAGTGGACCGCATGAGCAAATTGACAAAATAGTACTAATATTGGATAAAATAAAGTACTTATATTATATAAAGATGTAGTAACTTTGCAGCCGAATAATTAAAAATTAAACATTAAACATTATGAAAAAATTATTGACTATCGCGGTGGGGGCGATGATGATTATCGGCTGCACGGGACAAAAGAAAGCGTGCGTGGAGAGAACGGTGAGAGACCAGCTGATTATGCGACTGGACACTCTGCGTAACTATGGTTATATGTTTGGACATCAGGACGATCCGTTCTATGGGCTGACATGGGATTACGTGGCCGACAGCAGCGACGTGAAGAATACCTGTGGCGACTGGCCTGCAGTGATGGGATTTGAACTGGGCGGCATTGAGATGGGCGACAAGAAGAACTTGGACAGCGTGCCGTTTACTCGCATGACGGAGGAGATAATAAAGCATAATGAGCGTGGCGGTATAATAACAATTAGCTGGCACCCACGCAACCCGCTGACGACGATAGAAGGCGGCGGACTGGCCGGACAGAAATTCCCAGAGGGAACAGCATGGGACGTGAGCGACACCACCGTGGTGAAGAGCATACTTGAGGGCGGTGCAAAGCACGAGCTGTTTAAGCAGTGGATGCAGCGGGTGAGCGACTTCCTGGCTACGCTGAAGGATAAAGACGGAGTGAAGATACCAGTGATATTCCGTCCATGGCACGAGAACACAGGCAGCTGGTTCTGGTGGGGCGAGAAGCTGTGTACGGCTGAACAGTATAAGGCACTGTGGAACATGTTGCAGGACAAGCTGACGGCCGACGGTTTCGACAATCTGGTGTGGGCTTACTCGCCTGGAATGGCGCCCGATCTGACTGAGCAGAAGTACCTGGAGCGCTACCCTGGCGACGATCGCATACAGCTGGTGGGAATAGACGGATATCAGTGGGGAACAAAGGAGGACTTTGTGGCTCAGCTGGACGCTAACCTCGCCATGTTGGTGAAGTTTGCGGAGCGCAGAAACAAGATAGCTGCGCTGACGGAGTGCGGACTGAAGAATCTTACTGACCCAACATGGTGGACATCGACGCTGACTCCTGTGCTGGATAAGCATCGCATAAGCTACTTCCTGGTGTGGAGAAACTATCGTGAGGAGTGGTTCGGTCCATCGCCCGCAAAGCCCGATGCACCGTACTTTGTAGAAATGTATAAAAAGAATAATACGCTTTTCTTAGAAGACATAAAATAATAATAAAGGCCGTAGGTAAAACAAAAACAAGATATGAGCAATTTTGAAGAAAAAGTAGCAGCATTGAGAGCTCATCATGAGGAGCTGCTGAGCCGCAAGAACGAAAAGATAGAGTGGGGTAATGGTATTTATGACAAGTACAAGAACCCCGTGGTTACAGCTGAACACGTGCCCCTGGAGTGGAAGTACGACTTCAATGAGAAGGACAACCCTTACCTGATGCAGCGCATAATGTGCAACGCCACACTGAACGCTGGCGCAATGAAGTGGCAGGGGAAATATATATTAGTGGTACGCGTGGAGGGAGCCGACCGAAAGAGCTTCTTTGCAGTGGCAGAGAGTCCTAACGGTGTGGACAACTTTAGATTCTGGGATGAGCCTATCACCATGCCCGACGACGTGATACCTGCAACAAACATCTACGACATGCGACTGACTCAGCATGAGGACGGTTGGATTTACGGAGTGTTCTGTGCTGAGCGTCATGACGACTCGAAGCCAGGCGACCTGAGTGCTGCCACAGCTACTGCTGGTATAGCACGCACAAAGGACCTGAAGACATGGTACCGACTGCCCGACCTGAAGACGAAGAGTCAGCAGCGCAACGTGGTGCTGCACCCTGAGTTTGTAAACGGCAAGTACGCCTTCTACACCCGTCCGCAGGATGGATTCATCGACACTGGTAGTGGTGGCGGTATAGGATGGGCTCTGGTAGACGACATTACCCATGCAGAGATAAAGGAAGAGAAGATAATATACGAGCGCAAGTATCACACCATTACTGAGGTGAAGAACGGAGAGGGTCCGCACCCCATAAAGACACCAAAGGGATGGTTGCACCTGGCTCACGGCGTGCGCGCCACAGCCGACGGACTGCGCTACGTATTATATATGTATATGACAGCTCTCGACGACCCAACGAAGGTTATAGCTCGTCCGGGCGGATACTTCCTGGTGCCTGAGGGCAATGAGTATCTGGGCGACGTGATGAACGTGGCTTTCGCTAATGGCTGGATAGCTGATGAGGATGGAAAGGTGTTTGTCTACTACGCCTCGGCCGACACTCGCATGCACGTAGCAACATCGACAATCGATAAGCTTATCGATTACTGCATGAACACGCCAGAGGACGGTTACTACACAGCGGCTTCTGTAGAGACCATCAAGAAGCTGATTGCAAAAAACAGAAACATTAAACATTAAACATTCTTGGCGATGCCAAGCGGCAGAGCCGAGCGAAACATGAAACATTAAAGATTATAGAATGGCTAGTTTAAAAGAAAAAATCGGTTACGCCTTAGGCGATGCAGCTGCTGGAGGTATCACATGGAAAATCATGTCGATAGCCTTCCCGCTGTTCTTTACAAATGTGTTTGGACTTACCTTTGCCGATGCAGCAACGCTGATGCTCATCGCGCGTATGTTTGACGTGGTTACCGACCCGCTGATGGGATCGCTGGCCGATCGCACACAAAGCAAGTGGGGAACCTATCGCCCGTGGCTGATATTCGGAGCCATTCCCTTCGGACTGGTGTTCGCTCTGCTGCTCTACACCCCCGACTTCGGACTTACAGGCAAGCGCATCTGGGCCTACAGTCTGTATCTGCTGATGATGGCTATGTATACGGCTGTGAATGTGCCTTACGGATCGCTGCTGGGCGTGATGACCGACGATGACAACGAGAAGAACCAGTTCTCGAGTTTCCGTATGGTGGGAGCCTATGCAATGGGATTCATCACACTGCTGTCGTTCCCATATCTGCAGCGACTGGTAGGCGGAACAGAGCAGCATCAGTATGCAGTGCTTGGCGTGTTCTTTGGAGTAATCGCAGCCGCTGGAACACTGGCTTGCGGACTGATGACCAAGGAGCGACTGAAGCCCGTAAGAGCCGAGAAATTCTCGTTCAAGCAGTTTGGCGATCTGTTTAAAAATAAGCCTTGGATTATTCTGACTCTGATTGGAATATGTACCAACTTTTTTAACGGATTCCGTTATGCTGTGGCTGGATATATGATAGAATACTGTCTGCATGGCGACGTGACCGTTAGCGGACTGATTATAAACTACACAGTGTTTATGACCTTTGGTGAGCTTACATGTATGATATTCGGAGGTGTTTCGCCTGCATTCACTAAGTTCATCGGTTCGAAGCGCATGGCCTTTATGGCTGCTGCTCTTATCTGTGTGGTATTCTCGGTGGCATTCTTCTTTGTGCCAATGGATCCCAGCTACATATGGGTGATGGTGGCTCTGGTGGTGCTTACATCTGTTGGTATCGGACTCTATTCGCCATTGTTGTGGAGTATGTATGCTGACGTGGCCGACTATGCTACAGAGAAGAACGGAACATCGAGCACAGGACTTATCTTCTCATCAGGTACAATGGCGCAGAAGTTCGGTACAGCCATCTCTGGCTCGCTGGTGGCTCTGTTCCTGGGCTTGGCTGGTGCAAGCATGATTACCGACGATATGGGTAACACAATGGTTGACCCTGCATCGATTACCGACTCGGTACTGACGATGGTCTGGTCGCTGTTCTCTCTGTTCCCAGCTGTTATTGCTGGCTTGATAATCTTACTGACATGGATTTATCCTATTAAAAAATGAACGAACAACACGTAGATATGATGAAGCTGGAGATGCAGGATGTGCTGGAAAACAACATCCTGCCCTTCTGGCTCGAGAAAATGCAAGACAACGAGAATGGTGGCTTCTACGGTAGAATAGACGGTAGCGGAGTGCTGCACCCCGATGCCGAGAAAGGGGCCATTCTTAATGCAAGAATATTATGGAGCTTCTCTGCCGCCTACAGAGTGCTACAGAAGGAGGAATATCTCGAAGCTGCCACACGGGCGAAAGATTACCTGATTGAGCACTTTATCGATCCTGAGTACGGAGGCGTGTACTGGAGTGTGGACTACAAGGGTGAACCACTGGATACCAAGAAGCAGTTCTATGCCATAGCCTTTGTTATTTATGGTCTGACGGAATATGCACGCGCTACGGGCGACAGAGAGGCGCTGGAGTATGCTCTCGACCTGTATGACTGCATAGAGGAGCACGCCTTCGACAGCGAGCAAAACGGCTATATCGAGGCTTGTACGCGAGAATGGGGCAAGATAGAGGATATGAGGCTTTCGGAGTTGGATGCCAACTATCCTAAGTCGCAGAACACCCATCTGCACATTATGGAGGCCTACGCTAACTTGCTGAGGTGTCTGAAGGAGATGCGTGCGCAAGAGCTATGCGACTATGTGCCCACCATAGGCTCGGTGCTTCCTGTAGGCATAAGTGTGCCACCTGAAACGATGGTGAACGTGGAGGGAGCGCTGCGGAATATTATTAGTATATTTATTGACAAAATACTGAATCCGGAGACTAATCATCTTGACTTGTTCTTTGATATGGACTGGACGCGTGGTGCTGGCCATTTGGAGAGCTATGGGCACGATATAGAGTGCTCGTGGCTGCTACACGAGGCTGCTCTGGTACTTGGCGACGAGAATCTGCTGGAAAAGGTGGAAAACGTAGTGCAGAAAGTGGCAAAAGCATCGGAGAAAGGACTGCGTGAAGACGGCTCGATGATACACGAAGCCAACCTTGATACAGAGCATGTTGATGATGACCTGCACTGGTGGGTACAAGCCGAAAATGTGGTTGGATGGTTTAATATTTGGCAGCATTTTGGTGATGAAGAGGCTTTTAAAAAGTCGGAAAAATGTTGGCAATTTATTAAGGACAAACTCGTGGATTGGGACAATGGTGAGTGGTATTGGAGCAGGCATCCAGACGGTAGTCTGAACACCATCGACGACAAAGCCGGTTTCTGGAAATGCCCCTATCATAACAGTCGCATGTGCCTCGAAATAATTGAGCGTACTGCAGAGGAATAGACAACTAAAAGTTGTTTGCAAAATTTTTCGCCAAAGTATTTGGAGCTTTGGCGATTTTTTTGTACCTTTGCACACAATTATGAGGAAAATTTTACTATTTATTGCGATAGCAATGTGCTATGTGACTGAATGTCAGGCACAAACAAAGTTCAACGAGCGGCCGAAGCTAGTTGTGGGCATCGTAGTTGACCAGATGCGTTGGGATTACTTAGGCAGATATTACGACAAGTATCAGGAGGACGGTTTGAAGCGTCTGATAACAAAGGGATACTCGTGTAATAACTGCCTAATTAATTATCTGCCAACCGTTACTGCCATCGGTCATACAAGTGTGTATACAGGAACAACGCCAGCTTTCCATGGCATCTGTGGTAACAGCTTCTACAAGAACGGCGTAAAGGTTAGCAGCTGTGAGGATCACAACGTAGCTGTGGTTGGTAGCGACAAGAAGGAAGCTTCGTCGCCCGTGAACCTGATGGCAACAACCATTGGCGATCAGCTGAGACTGCATACCGACTTCAAGTCGAAGGTTGTGGGAGTGAGCTACAAGGACCGTGCGGCTATTCTGCCTGCTGGTCGTAGCGCCAACGCTGCATACTGGATTGACACCAAGAACGGTCAGTTCATCACCAGCACATGGTATATGCAGGAGCTGCCTCAGTGGGCAAAGGACTTCAACGCCCAGATGAAGAAGAACAAGGAGCTGAAAAAAGTGGGCAAGGACGTAGGTATGTATCCACTCTGCGGACATCTTACAGCCGACATGGCCATCGCCGCTCTTAAGGGCGAACAGCTTGGTAAGGGCGAAGAGACTGATATGCTCTGCATAAGTTTCTCGCAGACCGATGTTATCGGACATGAGCTGGGCACACGCCACGAGCGTACCGATGAGGCTTATCTGGAGCTGGATAAGGATATTGCCAAGCTGCTTAAGGCTTTCGACGAGCAGGTGGGCGAGGGTAACTATCTGGTGTTCCTTACTGCCGACCACGGTGGTGCGCACAACTTCAAGTTTATGGAAGACCACAAGCTGAACGGCGGTGCCTTCAAGTGGGACGAGGTGTTCCCGGCTGATGCTGTCAAGAAGTTGGCTGCAAAGTTCCATCTTACAAAGAATGTGATTAAGGATTGTCTGGACTATCGTATTGTTCTGGACAAGGACGCCATACGTGAACAGGGTGTTGACGAGCAGGCTCTGCGCGATGCTATCGTAGAAGAGCTACTTAAGACCCCACACATCGCATTTGCCTTCGACTTTAAGAAAGCTGCTACGGCGCCTGTGCCTGAGATGCTGAAAGAGCGCGCACTGAAGGGATATCATCACGACCGTTCGGGCGACATCATCTTCATGCTGGAGCCAGGATGGTACGGATTCGGAAAGTGGTCGTCGCCAATAGGTACAACCCACGGCGAGTGGAACCCTTACGACGCCCATATACCCCTGCTGTTCTACGGCTGGAAGGTGAAGCATGGCGAAACAAGCAGAGAGGTACACATTACTGACATTGCTCCAACGGTGTGCCAGAAGATGCACATACAGCAGCCAAACGCATGCGTTGGTGAGGCAATCACAGAGGTGATAGAATAAAGTATATTAGTATAACATTATATTTAACTTTTTATGAACTTTACTTTGTTGATTACCGTCTTGGTGACGGCTTTGACATTGGTGGTAGCGGCTTACGTAGTAGCCAAGCTGATAGGACCTCGGTCTTACGCTAAGGTGAAGGGTGAGCCGTATGAGAGTGGTATCCCCACACGAGGCAGCTCATGGTTGCCTATCTCTGTGGGATTCTACCTCTTTGCCATCTTGTTCCTCATGTTCGATGTGGAAACGGTGTTTCTGTATCCATGGGCAGTAGTAGTGAAGGACTTTGGTGCTATGGCTTTGTTTAGCATCGGATTCTTCTTGGTAGTTCTGGTTTTAGGCCTGGCTTATGCTTGGCGGAAAGGAGACTTGGAATGGAAGTAAAGAAGCCCTACATCAAAAGTATTCCCTACGAGGAGTGGAAAGACAACGAATCGTTGGAGAAGATTGTTGACGAGCTCCATGAGGGTGGCGTCAATGTGATTACGGGCTCGCTCGACCAGTTGATTAACTGGGGACGCGCCAACTCTCTATGGTCACTTACCTTTGCCACCAGTTGCTGTGGTATCGAGTTTATGGCCTGTGGTTGTGCTCGTTACGATTTCGCCCGTTTCGGTTTCGAGGTTACACGTAACTCTCCACGTCAGGCTGACTTGATTATGTGTGCAGGTACCATCACTCACAAGATGGCTCCTGCGCTGAAGCGTCTGTACGACGAGATGGCCGAGCCTAAGTACGTGATTGCCGTTGGTGGTTGCGCTATCAGTGGTGGACCGTTCAAGTCGAGCTACCATGTAGTGAAGGGTATCGAGGAAATCGTGCCCGTTGATGTGTTTATTCCAGGTTGTCCTCCACGTCCAGAGGCTATCATGTATGGTATGATGCAGCTTCAGCGCAAGGTGAAGGCAGAGAAATTCTTCGGAGGCGCTAACCACAAGCAGAACGCTGAGGAGCGTAAGCTGGGTGTATCTAACGAGGAGCTGGCATTCCGCAAGAAGCTCGGCGATCACCGTCGTGAGGCAATCGTGGTAACAGACGTGCCACAGGAATTTGTTGATGAAATGAAGTCTGCTCAGGCAGATGCTAAAGTTGAGGAGGGCAAGGCATGAAGTTAGAGTTCTTATCATTTGATTTTGACAAGTTTGCACAGGAGATGCAGAACTTGAAGGACAAGAAGGGCTTTGACTATCTTGTCACCATCGTAGGCGAGGACTTCGGAGCTGAAGAAGGACTCGGCTGTATCTATATCCTTGAAAATACTAAAACTCACGAGCGTTGCAGCGTGAAGCAGCTGGCTAAGACTCAGAAAGATACACCTTATATTCATACTGTATCAAATATCTGGAAGGTGGCCGATCTGCTGGAGCGCGAGGTTTACGACTTCTTCGGAATCGTTTTCGTAGGTCATCCCGATATGCGCCGCTTGTTCCTGCGCTATGACTTCAAGGGTTATCCATTCCGCAAGGATTGGCAGTTTAACGATAAGTACACCCTCGAGGACGATGTAGAGCCCGACTATGGTCTGGAATACTATCTCGACTATGATGGCGAACTTCAGTGCAAGCAGAATAAGCTGTTTGGCGATGACGACTATGTGCTCAACATCGGCCCGCAGCACCCTGCTACCCACGGTGTACTCCGTTTGCAGACCGTGCTCGACGGTGAGATCGTAAAGCGCATCTACCCACACCTTGGTTACATCCATCGTGCCATCGAGAAGATGTGGGAGGGTATGACATATCCTCAGACGCTGGCTCTTACCGATCGTCTGAACTATCTGGGAGCCATGCAGCATCGCCACGCTTTGGTTGGTGTTATCGAAGAGGCCATGGAGGTTGAGCTTACCGACCGTATCAAGTACATCCGTACCATCATGGACGAGCTTCAGCGTCTTGACTCTCACCTGCTTTACACATCGTGTGTAGCTCAGGACCTTGGTGCTCTTACAGGTATGCTTTACGGTATGCGCGATCGTGAACACGTGCTGAACGTGATGGAAGAGACCACTGGTGGTCGACTGATTCAGAACTACTACCGCATCGGAGGATTGCAGGATGACATCGATCCGAACTTTGTTAAGAACTGTAAGGAGCTGGTGAAGTATCTGCGCCCAATGATTCAGGAGTATATGGATATCTTTGGTGATAATGTTATCACTCACAACCGTCTGGTTAACTGCGGTCCGATGAATCTTGAGGATTGTATCAACTATGCTGTAACAGGTCCTGCCGGACGTGCATCAGGATGGAAGAACGACGTAAGAAAGAACCACCCATACGATTTGTACGACAAGGTACAGTGGGAACAGTGCACACTTGATGGCTGCGACTCTATGGCTCGTTATATGGTTCATATCAACGAGATGTACCAGAGTCTGAACATTATTGAACAGCTGATTGACAACATTCCAGAGGGTGACTTCTATGTAAAACAGAAGCCTATCATTAAGGTACCCGAGGGACAGTGGTACTACTCGGTTGAGGGTGTTGCTGGTGAGTTTGGTGTTTATCTCGACTCTCGTGGCGATAAGAGCCCGTACCGCATGAAGATGCGCCCAATGGGACTCTCGCTGGTAGGTGCTTTCGACGCAATGCTGCGTGGTCAGAAGGTAGCCGACCTGATTGCTACTTGTGCCGCTATTGATGTAGTTATTCCTGATATTGACAGATAAAAGCGAAGGATTATGTTTGATTTTAGTATTGTTACACAATGGTTCGACGCTCTCCTTCGCGAGACACTCGGTTTGGGAGATTTCCTGTCGATATTGATTGAGTGCGTGCTGGTGGGTACCGCTATTCTGTTGGGATATGCCCTCATAGCTTGCGTACTGATATTTATGGAGCGTAAAGTTTGTGCCTATTTCCAGTGCCGTCTTGGCCCGATGCGAGTAGGTTACTGGGGAATACTTCAGGTGTTTGCCGATGTATTGAAGATGCTCATCAAGGAGATCTTCATCGTTGACAAGGCTGATAAGTTTCTCTATCTTGTTGCTCCTATCTTGGTGATTATGGGTTCTGTAGGTGCCTTCTCGTTCCTGCCTTGGAACAATGGTGCTACAATCCTCGACTTTAATGTAGGTGTCTTCCTGCTTACCGCTATCTCTTCAATCGGAGTCATCGGTATCTTCCTGGCAGGTTGGGGCTCTAACAACAAGTACTCTGTTCTTTCGGCTATGCGTGCAGCTGTACAGATGATTTCGTACGAGGTTTCACTCTGTCTCTGCTTGATTACTGCCGTTATACTTACAGGTACCATGCAGATGAGTGGTATTGTTGAGGCTCAGACTGGTCCTTTCAAGTGGTTGATCTTCCAGGGTCATATCCCTGCACTTATTGCTTTCTTCGTATTCCTCGTTGCAGGTAACGCTGAGGCAAACCGTGGCCCATTCGATATGGCTGAGGCTGAGAGTGAGCTTACTGCTGGTCACCACACCGAGTATTCTGGTATGGGATTCGGATTCTTCTATCTGGCTGAGTTCCTGAACCTCTTTATCATTGCAGGTATCGCTGCTACCGTATTCCTTGGTGGTTGGGCGCCTGTAAACATCGGTATCGAGGCCTTCGATGCAGTGATGAACTACATCCCAGGTATCGTTTGGTTCATGGGTAAGACTTTCCTGCTGGTTTGGGTCCTGATGTGGATTAAGTGGACTTTCCCACGTCTGCGTATCGACCAGATTCTGAAGCTGGAGTGGAAGTACTTGATGCCAGTGTGTCTCATCGACCTCGTATTAATGACAGTTGTTGTGGCCCTTGGCCTATATATTAAATAAGGTATAGCAATGGAAGATAATAAATCATATTTCGGAGAAATCGGGCACGGCTTGAAGACTCTGGCTGTTGGTATGAAGACCTCTTGGAAGGAGTATTTCAAGGATTTCTTCACCAATAAGTCAACTGAGCAGTATCCCGAGAACCGCAAGACTACACTCCATGTTGCTAAGCGTCATCGTGGTCGCCTGGTATTTAAGCGCAACGAGGATGGCAGCTACAAGTGTACAGCTTGCACATTGTGCGAAAAGGCCTGTCCTAACGGTACCATCAAGATTACAGCCCACATGGCTGAGGATCCAGAGACAGGTAAGAAAAAGAAGGTGCTCGATGATTATGCGTACGACCTTGGCGACTGCATGTTCTGCCAGCTTTGTACCAACGCCTGCAACTTCGACGCCATCGAGTTTACTAATGATTTCGAGAACGCCGTTTTCGACCGCTCAAAGTTGGTGCTCCATCTGAACCAGGAGGTTTATGCTGGTGGATCGCTGCCTAACCTTATTGATGGTGGTGCCGAGTGGCAAGTAGGTAAGTTTAATACTAAAACTAAGTAACGCATTATGGCAAATATAGTTATGTTTATCATTCTCGCGGTGTTCATCATCGTTTCGGCGCTGATGTGTGTTGCCACCACGCGAATTGTGAGAGCCGCAACATACATGTTGTTTGTGCTCCTTGGTGTAGCAGGTATTTACTTCCTGCTCGATTACACCTTCCTGGGTGCTGCTCAGATCGCCGTATATGCCGGAGGCGTTACGATGGTCTTTGTATTCGCTATCCAGCTGGTAAGCAAGCGCACACTTCAGGGTTTGGAGAAACGCGTAAAGCTTGGCACTATGGCCGTTGGTGCTCTGTGTGCTCTGGCTGGTCTGGCTGTAGTAAGTCTTATCCTGCTTAAGGCTGGATTCTATACTCAGGAGATTGCCAACGTTGAGGTGCCGATGAAAGAAATCGGTACTGCTCTCGTAGGCTCAGGTAAATATCAGTATGTATTACCCTTCGAGTTCATCTCAGTATTCCTGCTGGCATGTATCATCGGAGGTCTGGTTGTAGCAAGAAAGGAGGAAGAGGCATGATACCTGTAGAATGTTTTTTCGCACTTAGTGCCATCTTGTTCTTTATTGGTGTCTATGGCTTCACCACTCGTCGCAATCTGATTGCCATGCTCATCTCGGTTGAGCTCATTCTGAATGCTGTCGACATCAACTTTGCCGCTATCAACCGTCTGTTGTATCCCAACGGTAACGAGGGTATGTTTATGACACTCTTTGTGATTGGTGTTGCTGCTGCCGAAAGTGCTGTGGCCATCTCTATCATCATCAATGTTTATCGCAAGTTCAAGAGCGATAGCGTAGATGCAATCAAGAATATGAAACGATAAAAAACGGTAAAGATTATGTTTAGTTACACATTATTTATCATGCTTCTGCCGCTGCTGTCGTTCATCGTTCTTGGACTGGCTGGCATGAAGATGCAGCACAAGGTGGCAGGACTCATCGGTACCTGCTCACTGGGAATCGTCACAATACTCTCTTATCTCACAGCATTCCAATACTTCGGTATGGATCGTGTGGATGGAGTATATCAGACTTTTGTTCCGTACAACTTAACTTGGTTGCCACTCGGCAATCTGCATTTTGACCTTGGTATTCTGTTGGATCCTATTAGCGTGATGATGCTGGTGGTTATCTCTACAGTATCACTGATGGTTCATATCTACTCATTCGGCTATATGCATGGTGAGAAGGGATTCCAGCGTTACTACGCTTTCCTTTCACTCTTCACTATGTCAATGCTGGGACTGGTTCTGGCCACCAACATCTTCCAGATGTATATGTTCTGGGAGTTGGTAGGTGTTTCTTCTTACCTGCTCATTGGTTTCTACTATCCTTTGAAGCCTGCTATTGCTGCATCTAAGAAGGCATTCATCGTTACCCGCTTTGCCGATATGTTCTTCCTTGTTGGTATCCTTACCTTCGGTTACTTTGTTGATTCGTTCAGCTTCTCATTTGCTGGCGACATCGTGATGGGCCAGGGTACTACACCATTTATCGAGGGTAACATTGCCAAGGCTGTAGCTGCTGGAGGCTTTATTATTCCTACTGCATTGGTGCTGATGTTCATCGGTGGTGCAGGTAAGAGTGCTATGTTCCCTCTGCACATCTGGCTGCCAGATGCCATGGAGGGTCCAACACCTGTATCTGCTCTGATTCACGCTGCTACCATGGTTGTAGCTGGTGTGTTCCAGATTGCACGTATGTTCCCACTCTGGATTGAGTATGCTCCACAGGCTATGTCGATTGTGGTTTGGGTGGGTGTGTTCACCGCTTTCTATGCTGCTGCTGTGGCTTGTGCTCAGAGCGACATCAAGCGTGTGCTCGCTTTCTCAACCATCTCGCAGATTGCATTCATGATGGTTGCTCTTGGCGTATCGCTGCCAGGACATCATGGTGCTGTGCTTGATAACCACGCTCAGCTGGGTTACATGGCAGGTATGTTCCATCTGTTTACCCACGCTATGTTTAAGGCTTGCTTGTTCCTTGGCGCTGGATGTATCATCCACGCTGTTCACAGCAACGAGATGGCTCTGATGGGTGGTCTGCGTAAGTATATGCCTATCACTCACATCACGTTCCTTATCTCATGTCTGGCCATCGCTGGTATTCCATTCTTCTCGGGCTTCAGCTCTAAGGATGAGATTATCACTGCCTGTATGGAGTATAGTCCTGTAGTAGGTTGGATTATGACAGGTATTGCTGCCATGACTGCCTTCTACATGTTCCGTCTGTACTATGGCATCTTCTGGGGAACAGAGAACAAGGAGGCTCACGAGCATCATACGCCACACGAGGCTCCATTGACAATGACTATTCCATTGATCGTACTCTGTGTCATCACTGTTGGCGTAGGTGTTTATACCACTATCGCCGGCTTTGCAGGGTGGGGTGGCTCGTTCGGTAGCTTCGTTTCGGCTGCTGGTACCGACTACACGATCCACTTTAACACGCAGATTGCCCTTACCTCTACTGTTATTGCGATTCTGAGCATCTGTCTCGCCACCTATATCTATAAGGGTGAGAGCCAGCCTATTGCTGATAGTCTGTATGCTACCTTCCCCAAGCTGCATCGTGCAGCCTACAAGCGTTTCTATCAGGACGAAATCTGGCAGTATGTAACTCATCGTATCATCTTCCGCCTTGTATCTACTCCTATTGCTTGGTTCGACCGTCATATTGTTGATGGCACATTTAACTTCATGGCTTGGGGTGCTAACGAGGCTGGTGAGAGTATCCGCAGCTGGCAGAGCGGCGACGTTCGCCAGTATGCCGTTTGGTTCATCACGGGTACAGTTGCTTTGACATTAATCCTTTTATGCATCTAAAGATATGAGTATATTAAGTGTTTTCGTAATAATTCCAGCCCTGATGCTGTTGGGTCTTTGGCTTTCAAAGAGTCTGAATCAGGTGCGTGGCGTGATGGTAACGGGAGCTTCGTGTCTGCTGGCCCTCTCTATTTGGTTGACCATCTATTTCATCCAGGAGCGTGCAGCTGGTAACACAGCTGATATGCTGCTCACTTACAGCACTCCTTGGTTCAAACCTCTGAACATTGCTTACAGCGTAGGTGTCGATGGCATCTCTGTTGTTATGCTTCTGCTTTCAAGCATCATCGTGTTTACAGGTACTTTTGCCTCTTGGCAGCTGAAGCCTCTTACAAAAGAGTACTTCCTTTGGTTCACCCTGCTTTCTACAGGTGTGTTCGGCTTCTTTATCTCTACCGACCTGTTCACCATGTTTATGTTCTATGAGGTAGCTCTGATTCCAATGTACCTGCTTATCGGTGTTTGGGGTTCTGGTCGCAAGGAGTATTCGGCCATGAAGCTTACCCTGATGCTGATGGGAGGTTCGGCTCTGCTGATTCTCGGTTTGCTGGGTATCTACTACTTCAACGGCCTTTACAGCGGTGAGTACACATTCGAGCTGACAACTATCGCGGCTAATCATTGTATTCCTGGTAACATCCAGAATATTTTCTTCCCATTCATCTTCATCGGATTCGGTGTTCTGGGTGCTCTGTTCCCATTCCATACTTGGTCTCCTGATGGTCATGCTTCAGCGCCTACAGCTGTATCAATGCTGCACGCTGGTGTGCTGATGAAACTGGGAGGTTACGGCTGCTTCCGCGTAGCTATGTATCTGTTGCCTGAGGCTGCTCAGGATCTGTCATGGATCTTCCTCATTCTCACAACAATCTCTGTAGTTTACGGTGCGCTTTCAGCATGTGTTCAGACTGACCTTAAGTATATCAATGCTTACTCATCGGTTTCTCACTGTGGATTGGTGCTTTTCGCACTGTTGATGATGAGTCAGACTGCCGTTACTGGTGCTGTGCTGCAGATGCTGTCACACGGACTAATGACAGCCCTGTTCTTCGCTCTGATTGGTATGATCTACGGTCGTACCCACACTCGTGATATCCGCGAGTTGGCTGGACTGATGAAGATTATGCCATTCCTGGCTGTAGGTTACGTTATCGCTGGTCTTGCTAACCTCGGACTTCCTGGTTTCTCTGGCTTTATTGCTGAGATGACCATATTTGTAGGTTCGTTCGGTGCTGAGCCAATGAGTGGTGATCCTAACACTTCGTTCCGTATGGTGGCTACTATCATTGCTTGTATGTCGATTGTTGTAACAGCAGTTTACATCTTGCGTGTTGTTGGTAAGATTCTGTATGGCGAGGTTGAGAACAAGCACTTCCTTGAGCTCACCGATGCTACATGGGACGAGCGTTTTGCTGTTATCTGTCTGATTTTCTGTGTAGCCGGCCTTGGATGCTTCCCATTCTGGGTTAGCAACATTATCTCGCCTGCTGCTGGAACAATCCTTGAATCAATTGGTGTAATGTAATAATAGGAGGACTAAAGATATGAATTATAGCGATTTTTTTAATATGCTTCCAGAGTTGACACTTATTGTCGCTCTGCTGGTAGTCTTCTTTATGGACTTCTTCTGTCCTTCCACTGCCGAGCGCAAGACTTACCTTGGCACAGGTGCTATGCTTATGCTCATGCCTGTGATAGCTACTTGTCTTGGTGCTGAGCCTTCAAGTGCTTTCGGTGGTATTTATGTTGCATCTGATGCAATTAACGTGATGAAGGCTATACTGGCCTTTGGTACACTTGTAGTAGTTATCATGTCTAAAAGCTGGGTTGAGAACAACTGGAAACTTTCTGGTGAATTCCACATGTTGTTGCTGAGCACACTGCTGGGTATGTTCATGATGATGTCGTCAGGTTCATTCCTGTTGTTCTTCCTTGGACTTGAGACAGCTTCAGTGCCTCTGGCATGTATGGTAGCTTTCGACCGTCATCGTAAGGAGAGCGCTGAGGGTGCTGCTAAGTATATCCTTATAGCTACATTCTCAAGTGGTGTCATGCTGTTTGGTATCTCGTTTATCTATGCAGCTACTGGTACACTTTACTTCGAGGATGTTGCTCAGGCTGTTTCTGGCTCACCTCTGTGCATCATGGGTCTGGCATTCTTCTTCAGCGGACTTGGTTTCAAGATCTCACTTGTACCATTCCACTTCTGGACAGCCGACACATATCAGGGTGCTCCAACGCCAGTAACCGGATATCTTAGTGTTATTTCTAAGGGTGCTGCTGCAATCACATTGTGCACCATCCTTATGAAGGCCTTCGGACCAATGGTTCACTACTGGAACTACATGCTCTATATTGTTATCGTATTGTCAATCACTATTGCCAACCTGTTTGCCATTCGTCAGAGTGAGCTCAAGCGCTTCATGGCGTTCAGTTCTATCTCTCAGGCAGGATATATCATGCTGGCAGTGGTTGGTAATGGTCAGATGGGTGTAGCAGCACTTACTTACTATGTACTTGTTTACATCGTAGCTAATATGGCTGTGTTCACCGTTATCAATGTAGTTGAGCAGAAAAATGGCGGTCGTACAGATATGGCTGCCTACAACGGATTCTATCAGACAAACCCCAAGCTCAGTTTCCTCATGACACTGGCTCTGTTCTCATTGGCTGGTATTCCTCCGTTTGCAGGTATGTTCTCTAAGTTCTTTGTATTCATGGCTGGTGTGCAGAATGGTGAGCCAATGGCATACTTCGTAGTATTTATTGCCTTGGTTAACACCGTAGTATCACTCTACTACTATCTGCTCATCGTTAAAGCTATGTATATCACAAAGACAGACAATCCTCTGCCAACATTTACGAGCGACGAGGGTACTAAGATTGCTCTTGGCATCTGTACCGCAGGTATTGCTCTGTTTGGTGTAGTAAGCTATGTATACGGCTGGATTGCCGCTGCAGGTCTCTAATATATAGATAAAGACTAATAATAACTTTCTGAATCCCAATTACTCGCAAGAGTTTTTGGGATTCATTTATACCTAAAGATATGAAATATACTCCTGAACGTATTACAAATCTTGGCGAGAACGAAGTTTTTGTTTTTGGTAGCAATCTTGCTGGTGCTCATGGAGGTGGTGCTGCTCTTGTAGCTATGAGAAGCTTTGGCGCCATCTGGGGACAAGGCGTAGGATTGCAGGGACAGAGTTATGGCATACCAACCATGCACGGTGGCGTTGACGTAATAAAACCATATGTCGACGAGTTTATTGAATTTGCTAAACAGCATACCGAATTATTCTTCTGGGTTACAAGAATAGGTTGTGGAATAGCAGGATTCCATGACTATGAGATTGCACCGCTTTTCAAGAATGCAATGAACTTGAAGAATGTTGCGCTACCCAAATCGTTTGTTGATGAAATAACCAAATAATGAAAAAATATAAGGATCTGTTCGTTGATTTCGACGATACGCTTTACGATACTCACGGCAACGCGGAGATAGCGTTGCGTGAGACGTTCGATATATTTAAGCTGGCACAGTATTTTGAAGAGCCTCAGACGTTCTACGATACTTACTGGGCAGCTAATATAGATTTGTGGACCAGATATTCAAAGGAGGAAATAACACGTGATTATCTGATTGTTGAACGATTCCGTCGACCTCTGAGCGAGGGTAGAGGATTGGATGTTACAGAACAGATGTGTCTCGAAATGAACGATGTGTTTCTTGATTACTGCTCGAATAAGCCAGGAGTAGTTGAGGGAGCGCATGAGCTAATGGACTATCTAAGAGCAAAGGACTATAGAATGCATATGACGAGCAACGGCTTCCATGAGGTTCAGTATAAGAAACTGGCTGCTTGCGGACTGCGTGACTATTTTGACTCAATAATACTAAGTGAGGATGCTGGAGCAAACAAACCATCGAAGGCTTTCTTCGACTATGCTTTCAGTAAGACAGGTGCCAATCCGGAAACAACCATGATGATTGGTGATAACATGCAGACGGACATAAAAGGTGCGATGGCTGCAGGATTAGATACCATACTTTTTAACCGTTGGGATTATGATATAAAAAGTGGAGACCCTGAGGCCCCCACTTACATAGTATCTAAACTGCTTGACATTAAGCAGATAATTTAGACTTGTTATTTAGCATAAGCTACCGAACGAGTCTCACGGATAACGGTAATTTTTACCTGACCTGGGTAAGTCATCTCGTTCTGAATCTTTGTTGCAATATCTGTGCTGAGGGCCTCGCTCTCGGCATCGTTCATCTTGTCGGCTCCTACGATAACACGGAGCTCACGACCAGCCTGAATAGCGTAAGTCTTGGTAACACCAGGATAGCTCATTGCAATAGCCTCAAGATCGTTAAGACGCTTGATGTAAGCCTCTACAATCTCACGGCGTGCTCCTGGACGTGCACCAGAGATAGCATCACAAACCTGAACGATAGGAGCCAGCAGAGTCTGCATCTCCATCTCGTCGTGGTGAGCACCAATAGCATTGCAGATATCGGGCTTCTCCTTGAACTTCTCTGCAATCTTAGCACCATATATTGCGTGTGGCAATTCGCTCTCCTCATCGGGCACCTTACCTATATCGTGCAACAATCCTGCACGCTTAGCCTTCTTAGGATTCAAACCAAGCTCTGAAGCCATAACAGCACAGAGGTTAGCTGTTTCACGAGCGTGCTGCAACAGGTTCTGTCCGTATGATGAACGATACTTCATCTTACCGATGATACGGATAAGCTCTGGATGCAGACCATGAACGCCAAGATCGATGGCTGTACGCTTACCAGTCTCGATAATCTCGTTGTCGAGCTGCTTCTTAACCTTTGCAACAACCTCCTCGATACGTGCTGGGTGGATACGTCCGTCGCTAACCAGCTGGTGGAGAGCCAGACGACAAACCTCACGGCGAACTGGATCGAAACCAGAGATTACGATAGCCTCAGGAGTATCGTCTACTACGATTTCAACACCAGCAGCGGCCTCGAGAGCACGAATGTTACGACCCTCACGACCAATGATACGTCCCTTAACCTCATCGTTCTCAATGTGGAATACACTTACAGAGTTCTCGATGGCTGTTTCAGTAGCAACACGCTGGATGGTCTGGATAACGATCTTCTTAGCCTGAGCGTTAGCGTTGAGCTTAGCTTCGTCCATAATCTCGTTAATATAGCTTGCTGCTGCTGTCTTAGCCTCGTCCTTCATCGACTCAATAAGGCGGTTCTTTGCTTCTTCTGCGCTAAGACCAGAAACCTCTTCCAGCTTCTCGCGTTCCTTAAGCTGCATCTTCTCCAGCTCTTCTGCCTTTACAGAGAGCAGTTTCTTTTCGTTGTCAACTCGCTGCTGCATGTTGTCGAGTTCGTTCTTACGACGTCCAAGCTCTTCCTGACGCTGGTTAAGCGAAATCTCACGCTGTTTAAGTTTGTTTTCACTCTGCTGGATGTGCTGGTTGCGCTGCTGCACCTCCTTCTCCAGCTCGCTCTTCTTGTTGATGAACTTTTCCTTCACCTCGAGCAGCTTCTTTTCTTTTATGACATCGGCCTGTTTTGTGGCTGTGTCAATCATTTCATTGTATTTCCCCTTCAAAACGTAGCGGAATACAAGGTATCCACAGACTCCTCCCAGAGCGAGAGCACCTGCGGCGATCAGTAGTACAAAAATAATATCCATATATAATCTATGTTAATAAAATATTCTCACTTAAGGGCTTCTTCAATTTCAGAAGTCAACTTAGTGAGAATACTATTATAGGGGTCAGTGTCGTTGTTGCCAAGCTCACGCTCGTACATCAGGGCAATATCGATAAGCGTCATGAGCGCAATCGTATGCTCGCCCTTCTTACCTTTATAAGCCTGAGAGTAGGCGTTATAACGGTCGGTGATGAGTTTGGCTGCCTTACGATAGAATTCCTCGTCGGAACGCTTGATGGTTACCTCGATTTCTTCATCGTAGACATGCAACCTGATATGTAGTTTCTCGTTATTCACTTCTGACATTGTGGCACCTTTTTATTTTTCGTCGCTTAGAATGGCGATGCATTTGTTTACGTTCCGAATCATCTTCTGTACGCGGGCTTTCGCATTGTCCAAATCACCATCGGTAATCTGCATCATCTTCGCCATCTTCAGTGAATTATAATCATTGTCCGCCTGAGTTAACTTGGCCTGCAGGTCGCTAATCTCCTGCTTACCCTTTTCGATTTCTGCGCGAAGTTCTGAATTCTCCTTTTTCAACTGCTTGAAATGGAGAATCATCTGTCGTACACGCGTTTCGAACGCCAATATTGCCTCCTGGTTTGAACTCATGATCTAACTATTTGGTGTACAAAGTTATATAAATTATCTATTAAAGTATAGCCTTATCGCTATAATTTAAGATATTTTAAACTTTACTTCTCGTCCTGAGCTGGCTTGGGTTCTTTCTTTGCTAGCATTACCACCTTGTAGACAAAGTCTGTAATCCACTTCTGTGAGAAACCTAAGCGGCGGTTATACTCACGAACGGCTACAACACTCTTAAGTACTGCAGGATCTGTGAAGTCGTTCTTATTGAATATATCGTTCACAGTTTTCTCTGTCATGGTGTAGATTGCTTTCTTCATGAATCCAGGCAGACGGAGTTTGAATTTCATCAGGTTGCCAGTAAGCATCATGATGTCCTGAGTGAAGCCCTGGAACTGCAGCATGTATGTCTGAGCGTCCTGAATCTTCTTGCAACGCTTACGCAAGCTGGCATCAATCTCCTTGAAGAAATCATCGTCCATGCCATACATGCTCTTCAACATGTTTTTACAACGGCTGCGCTCGCCTACACCAAGTTTGTTGTTTACAGTAGCAACCTTAAGTGTGGTTTTGAATACACGAAGGTCGGGTAGGGCAGCAAGATTGGTGATACCCAGATCTGCAGCCATAGCAGCTTGAAAGTATACACGGATAAGAGTCATGAAATCCTCCATGCCGCCAACCTTCTGTTCGTCCTTATTTCCAAATAATTTATTCCAAAATCCCATAAAAATCTATTTATAATTACAAATCGACTGCAAAGATAGTGAAAATTTGGCACGAATTGCGCGAATTTGCATGAAAAAATGGCGATAAAGATGAAAAAAACGTGTTATTAGTGCTATTCGTGCATAAAAAACCTTATCTTTGCACCACAATTATAAAATAACAACGTATGAAAGGAATTGTTTTAGCAGGTGGTTCGGGTACACGCCTTTATCCAATCACCAAAGGAATCAGCAAGCAGTTGATCCCAATTTTCGATAAACCAATGATCTATTATCCAATCTCGGCATTGATGCTTGCTGGTATTCGTGAGATTCTGATTATCTCAACACCACACGATCTGCCAGGGTTTAAGCGTCTTCTTGGCGATGGCTCTGATCTTGGTGTTCGTTTTGAATATGCCGAGCAGCCTTCTCCAGATGGATTGGCACAGGCTTTTATTATTGGCGAGAAGTTTATTGGCGATGATTGCGCATGCTTGGTGCTTGGCGATAATATCTTCTATGGTTCTGGTTTTACAGGACTTCTGAAAGAGAGTGTTGAGAATGCAGAGAAGCATGGTCTTGCTACTGTATTCGGATATTATGTAAACGATCCAGAGCGCTATGGCGTTGCTGAATTTGATGCTGACGGAAATTGCCTTAGCATCGAAGAGAAACCAGCTAATCCTAAGTCGAATTATGCAGTAGTAGGTCTCTATTTCTATCCAAATAGTGTGGTTGATATTGCTAAGCATATCAAGCCTTCTGCTCGTGGCGAACTTGAAATCACTACTGTTAATCAGGAGTATCTGGCACAGAAGAAACTGAAGGTTCAGACTCTGCAGCGTGGTTTCGCATGGCTTGATACTGGTACTCACGATTCACTCTCAGAGGCTTCTACCTTTATCGAAGTTATCGAGAAGCGTCAGGGACTCAAAGTGGCTTGTCTTGAGGAAATCGCTTTCAAATGCGGATGGATAAGTAAAGAGAAGCTGAAGGAAGTTGCTCAGCCTATGGCCAAGAACGACTACGGTAAATATTTGTTGAGTCTGATTAAATAAATAAGAAATCCCGCTGATTAGCGGGATTCTTTGTTTATAGTGGTTTTGAAAATTCTGCAATAGCTCTTGCAAGTGCTGCAGGATTACCCATATCGTACATCTGTCCACGTAGTCGAACGCCTACCATTCCACTGCGTTTGCGGACAGCTTCGAGTGCAGAGGTAAGCTCTATTTCGGTTACGTGGTCTCCCTCAATTTCCTTTTGCATAATGTCTTCGTGTAACTGAGAGAAGACCTCTGGTGTAAGTATGTATTGTCCGAATACACTGTAGTATTCCTTTTCACCTTTCTTGTTTCGTACGCCTAAGAATTCTTCTGCATAACTTGCCTTTGGCTTCTCGTGCATGGTTGATACATTAAGAATACTGTTTTCCTTGTCTTCCCAAACACCATGCAGAATACCGTAACGGCTCACTTCGGCCAGTGGTATAGGATGAATACTAACCATCAATCGGTTATAGTGCTCGTAATCCTCTATCATCTGTAGGGCGCATGGCTTGTTCGACTCACTGCGATATAATGTGTCGCCTAAAAGCAGTAATACTGGCTCGTTTCCTGCAAATTGTGCTGCTTGATATACTGCATGACCGAATCCGCGTTTCTCTCGCTGGTAGACATAGTGTAGACGCTTACCGATATCCAATATATGGTTCTCGTACTCCTGAGCCTCAGGGTTCAATTTGCTCAGATGCTCGTCTGATAGTGGATGCTCAAAGAAGTCAGAGTACTGGTTGCGCTCCTCTTCAGAACCAAGCACAAGACAAATCTCTTCTACGCCACTTTGTATGAGTTCTTCAAGAAGAATCAGGATGACTGGGCGTACCATACCATCGGGGCATGGAATAGGGAAGAAATCTTTCTTAATTGCACGCGTGGCAGGGTAAAGACGGGTACCGAAACCAGCCACAGGTATGATAGCTTTACGAACAGTATGTACGGGCTTTAATGTCAGCGTATAAGCTTTCATGCCATGAGTGTTCAGGTAGTCGGCCACTTTCTGCTGCGACTCCTCATCGCGAGCCAGGAACTGTACAGAGCCGTCGCCATGTGAACCTACACCTTTACCACCCCAAACAAGTGGCAGAATAAATGGGTCCTTCAATACGGCATGAAGTTTAGGAGAGTAGAGTGCCTGCGACATGGGTGCCACCTTTTCATCGAACAGCTCCTCGGCCTCATTCATCAGTTTTCCAAGACTCTCGGCATCGCCTTCAGCCATATACTTTATGGCGCGGTCTACTATCTCCAGATTTTGTTCGCCAAGAGCCTCGTGCTCAGCTCTTTCTGCATCACTATTTGGGAATGGGTAGGCTTTGTTCAGATCCGACAGGATTTTGATAGTATCCTTTTCAGCACAGAGGTCAGCAAATACCCAGTGTAGTGGTTTTTTAACGTTTAGCGAGCGTACCTCAATCTCGTCACCATCGAAAGTCATCAGGTTTGGCTTAACACCGAATGCGCATGCCTGGTCAAGTCGTCCGCAACGGCTACTGGTGCGTAGTTCACCCAGGTAAGCGATGTTCATCTCTCCTAATGTGTTAAGGTTGAGATTATAAAGCTGGTTGAATGCGCGAGCCACGAGTACACAGATAGCGGCTGATGACGACAAACCACTCTTCATTGGCAGCGTCATGTCGGTGATACGAATGCGGACACCTCCCACTTTGTACCACTCATGCATATACGATGCGACACCTGCACAGTAGCAGAAGAACGATCCGCTTTTAGCAATTCGCTTCAACTCTATCTCGTCCATTCTACAACTGAAGTCTTGCCATACATCTTTTATTTCGGGAGCACTACTGTAAAGCTCAAAAATGCTTGATTTTTCAACTTCGGCATATATTCCTTGTTCAATACCCGTAACGATTGCAGCTCCGGGCTTAATGTCGGCGTTCATTGTTCTGTAATGGCCAGCCCAGTCGGTATGTTCTCCAAAAAGACAGAGGCGGCCTGGTACGAATAGTTTCATGTTTTTTCCCTTTTTTAGGTTGTATTTTAGTGCAAAAGTAACAAAAATAATTGAGGATGTAAACTTTTTGGCGATTTTTTTTGGTGATTTGGATAAAAATATCTATTTTTGCCCCAGATTATTAACAATTAAAAAATTATTGCCTATCGAAACAAGCTCTACTCAATTTTAAATTTTTGAGAAAATGAGTACAATAAAAAGTATGACCGACGAACAGTTGGCGCTTGCTTACATTGATGGCAATAAAAGAGCATTCGACGAGTTACTTTCGCGTAATCAAGACAAGGTTTTCACTTACATCATGTGTATAGTGAAGAATGATGATTTGGCTAACGACCTTTTTCAGGAAACATTCCTTAAGGTGATTACCAAACTTCAGAACCGCCAGTATTCAAACACCGGCAAACTGTACTGTTGGATTACCCGTATAGCGCATAATGTTATTATTGACTATTATCGTCGCCAGAAGAACGATAAGGTTGTAGATGCTCCTAAGGAGAACGATCTTAGTATCATTAAATCGGCCGATGTTGTTGGCGATAATCGCGAAACGGAGATGTCTAACAATCAGACTATGCGCGATATAGTGTTTCTTATGAATCAGCTCCCCGAACAGCAGCGCAATGTAGTTTATATGCGTTATTTCCAGAATCTGTCGTTTAAGGAGATTGCCGAGGAGACTAACGTAAGTATAAATACGTCATTAGGACGTATGAGGTACGCCCTAATGAATATGCGAAAGATGTCGCGTGAATACAATATTAATCTTGGCTTGGAATAAGCTTACAGTGCTCTGAGCGAACGTATCACTCCTTCTGGATCTTTTGCTCCGAACACGTAGCTTCCACTTACAAGCACGTCAACTCCTGCTTCAACCAGTCGTGGAGCTGTTTCGCCTTGTACTCCGCCATCAACTTCTATAAGCGTCTTGCAGCCTTTCTCGTTTATCATCTGGCGCAGACGCTTTACTTTTTCGATGGTGTTCTCAATAAATTTCTGACCGCCAAAGCCTGGATTTACACTCATCAGCAGTACCATCTCTACGTCGCCAATTATGTCTTCAAGCACGCTTACAGGTGTTGATGGGTTCAGTGTAACACCAGCTTTCATGCCAGCCTGATGAATCTCCTGAATGGTGCGATGCAGATGTACGCAAGCCTCGTAGTGCACATTCATCATCATAGCACCTAACTTGGCTGTCTGTGCGATATAACGCTCGGGGTGCTCAATCATATAGTGAACATCCAAGGGCTTTGTACAGGCTTTTGCTACGGCCTCGAGTACAGGAAAACCGAATGAAATGTTTGGAACGAACGATCCGTCCATTACGTCAAGGTGGAGCCAATCGGCCTCACTGTGATTAATCATGTTGATGTCGCGATCGAGATGCAAGAAGTCGGCGGCGAGCAATGATGGTGATACTAATGCCATAATCCTTTTTGTTAGTTCAGGTTCGACTTTTCGTTGCAGTTACTACGATAGGTATAAGCCACGAGTCGGATGATATCAAGCGTTTGCTTTCGTGGCTTGAATGTCTTCTCGCTTAACATGATGTCTTCTTCTTGAGTAAAAAGCTTCATAGGCAATCTGTTTTTTTTATCCTATTATAGTAACGCAGTTATGCCTTATTTTATTATATAGTTTTCGAAATTTTTAATGCCGTTCAGGAAGTCGCGGCCGTTCATACGTTTCTTACCGGCCAGCTGCAGTTCTTCAATCATCAGCAGCTCGTCGGCAGTGCTGATGCATGGCTTGCGCTCAACGATAGCTGTTGTGCCTAATGCTCCGGCTTTCTGCGATGTACGCTTTGTCTTGAATATCTTCAGCACGGTCTCTTTTCCATCAGGCGATACAAGTGTAGTCCATGCGCCAGGGTAGGGTGAAAGACCTCTGATGAAGTCGTAAACCTTTTTGGCTGGTTGGTTCCAGTTAATCTGGCATGTCTCCTTGAAAATCTTTGGTGCAGCGTGCAGTTCGCTTCCTACGGGTATCATCTGCTCCTGAGGGATGCTTTCTGGGTGTCCGTCAGCAGCGATAATCTTTTCGAGTGTCTCCAGACAGATCCCAGCTCCCAGATACATCAATCCGTCGTAAACGTATTCTACATCGGCCTCTTCTGGAATGTCGAATGGCTTCTGCATGATGATACGACCAGTGTCGATGTCGTGATCCAAGAAGAATGTTGTAACTCCAGTCTGAGTTTCACCATGTATTACGGCCCAGTTTATTGGAGCTGCACCGCGATATTGTGGAAGTAATGCTGCGTGAACATTGAATGTGCCGTATTCTGGCATGTCCCATACCACCTCTGGCAGCATACGGAAAGCTACAACCACCTGTAGGTTTGCATTGTAGCTGCGCAGCTGTTCAACAAACTCTGGATCCTTCATCTTTACTGGCTGCAGTACAGGCAGATTATGCTCAAGTGCATACTTCTTTACTTCCGATGGCTGCATCTCTGTCTGATGTCGGCCTACGGGTTTGTCTGGCTGAGTTACCACAGCCACTACATTATAATAGTTCTCCACAAGAGCTTTCAGTGTCTCCACTGCAAACTCAGGTGTTCCCATAAATACAATCCTTAAATCTTCTTTCTTCATCCTTCTTCTAATATAATTAATCCTCACTCATGTCGGCTACCATCTTGCGATACATTGTGTAGATGCGCTGGCGGGAGATGTAGCCTTTAAGGCGATTCTCGGTGTCGAGTACTGGTAGCCAATTGGCACCTGTGCGGTCGAATGCTCGCATCACTTGTCGCATAGGCATACCGTCGTTTAGTATCGCTTTCGGATCAGTCATCAGCTGCGATGCTTTGAAGTGGTGATACAACTCTATTCTGAACACCACGTTTCTTATCTTCATAATGTCAATCTCACCAAGCAGCTTACCTGCTGCATCCAGCACTGGCAGAACGGTAGAGTGGCTTCGACTTATTTTCTGTACTATCTGATACAACTCCATGTCGGGATCCACGTCCAGATAGTCGCGCTCGATAACCGAATCAAGGTTCATCAGCGTGAGCACAGCATGGTCGGTGTGGTGTGTAAGCAGTTTTCCTTGCTTAGCCAGTCGCGAACCGTATATGCTGTGAGGCTCAAAGATAATAATCGTAAGATAAGCGCACACACTTACTATCATCAGCGGCATAAACATAGAGTATCCGCCAGTGAGTTCTGCTATCAGGAAGATACCAGTAAGCGGTGCATGCATAACGCCCGACATTACGCCTGCCATACCCAGCAGTGCAAAGTTCTTCTCGGGTACAAACACACCTATCTCATTTATATTCCACAGGCGCGAGAACAGGAATCCCGTAAAGCAGCCTATGAATAGCGAAGGTGCGAATGTTCCACCGCAACCGCCTCCGCCGTTAGTGGCTGATGTTGCTATTACCTTGGTAAACAGCACAAGAGCGATGTAAACCAGCAACAGCGAACCTTGACCAGAGAACATAGAGTTGTTCAATATGCGGTTCCAGTCGTCGGCATTCTGTCCGTTAAGTAGCAGATTGATGCTGCTGTAACCCTCGCCGTAAAGCGATGGAAACAGGAAGATAAGCAAGCTAAGCACTGTTCCGCCGATGGCCAGTTTTACGTATGGTTTATCCTTGAACTTTGCAAACACATCCTCGCAAACACCCATCATGCGGATAAAGTAAAGTGATACAAGTCCACACGATATACCCAGACCTAAGCAGGCTGGAATGCGCTCCACGCTCCATTCGCTGTCAAGATGGAACGTGAATAGCGATGCGTCGCCACTGAATACATATGTAAACACCGTCGCGGTTACGCACGATACCAATATAGGTAGCAGTGCCGACATCGTCATGTCAATCATCAGCACTTCGAGCGTAAACACCAGTCCAGCTATTGGTGCCTTAAAGATACCTGCAATAGCACCTGCAGCACCGCAGCCAACAAGTGTCATCAGCATCTTTCGGTCTAAGTGGAACAGCTGCCCCAGATTAGAACCAATGGCTGAACCTGTAAGCACGATAGGTGCCTCGGCTCCTACTGATCCACCAAAGCCGATAGTGATGGCTGAGGCTATCACACTCGACCAGCAGTTGTGCGATTTCAGTCGCGAACGGTTAGACGAAATGGCGTAGAGTATTCGTGTTATTCCGTGCGAGATGTTATCCTTTACCACATAGCGCACAAACAGTGACGTGAGATAGATACCTACTACAGGATAAACCAGATATAGCCAGTTGGCGTGACTCTGCTCAAACGAACTGGTAAGCAGCAGCACTATCTGGTTGATAATCCAGTGCAGCACAAATGCAGCAACGGCGGCAAAGAATCCCACAAGCAGTGCGAGGATAATCATGAACATCCTCTCGCTGATGTGTTCAACTCGCCAGTCGTGCAAGCGCTTCAGCCACTCAGGTCTTCTATCTACAACTGTTGTCTCCACTTATTTTCTGATAACTGTTACTTCTCCGTTTTCCTTTAGTTTTATGATGCTCGATGGAGTGTGAGGCTTGTGCTCCTGTCGGCGGCTCCAGCACACGTAGTCTACGGCTTCAAGTATGCGTGGGTCGATGTCGCAGTAGTTCTGCGCAGCAGGCTCACCGCTTATGTTGGCCGATGTTGAAACTATGGCTTTCTGGAATCGGAAACACAGCTCCTTCGAGAATGGCTCGTTAGTGATGCGGATACCCAGGCTGCCGTCTTCGGCAATCAGGTTTGGCGCAAGATTAATAGCACCATCCAGTATAAGTGTTGTTGGCTTGGCATCGGTAGCCTCTTTTAAGCTGTCGATGAGCTGCCAAGCCACGTCAGGTACATTACGGAAATAACGCTGCATGCGTGCATCGCTGTCTACCAGACAGATGAGTGCCTTGGAATCCTCGCGCTGCTTAATCTCGTAAACGCGCTTCACTGCCTCGGCATTGGTAGCATCGCAACCGATACCCCAAACGGTGTCAGTAGGGTAGAGTATCACTCCACCTTTACGCATGCACTCAACGGCTTTCTTAATATCGTCTTCTACCTTCATAATTAAAACTCACTTGTAAAGTGAAACTTGATGTTTTCAAAATCCTGCTGCGCCATGCTCAGCACGTAGCCGCTGTCGGCCAGGAATACATCGCGGCCTTCCTTGTCCTTAGCCATGTACTGATACTTACGCTTCTTGAAGTTCTCCAGCTCTTGTGGATCGTCGCTCTCAATCCAACATGCCTTGTACAGATGTACTGGCTCCCAACGGCACTTTGCGTTGTACTCGTTCTCCAAACGATACTGGATAACCTCGAACTGCAGCTGTCCTACTGTTCCGATGATCTTGCGATTGTTGAACTGATTAACAAACAGCTGAGCCACACCTTCGTCCATTAGCTGATCGATACCCTTCTGCAGCTGCTTTGCCTTCATTGGGTCGTCATTCTCGATGTACTTAAACAGCTCTGGCGAGAACGATGGCAGTCCGCGGAAGTGCAGTTTTTCACCCTCGGTCAGTGTGTCACCAATCTTAAACATACCGCCTGTGTCTGGCAATCCTACGATGTCGCCTGGCCAAGCCTCGTCGATAGTGCTCTTACGCTGAGCCATGAACTGTGTTGGACTGCTGAATCGCAAGCTCTTTCCCTGGCGCACGTGCAGATAAGGCTGATTGCGCTGGAACTTACCGCTGCACACCTTACAGAAGGCGATACATGAGCGGTGGTTAGGGTCGATATTTGCGGTAATCTTAAAGATGAATCCTGTGAACTTAGGCTCTTCTGGCTGTACGTCGCGCTCCTCGGCCTTTGTTGGACGTGGCGATGGAGCAATCTCAACAAAGCAGTTAAGCAGCTCCTGCACACCGAAGTTGTTCAATGCCGAACCGAAGAACACTGGTGCTACCTCGGCCTCGCGATATGTCTCAACGTCGAACTCAGGATAAACACCGTCTACCAGCTCCAAGTCCTCGCGCAGCTTAGCGGCGTTCTCCTCGCCAACGCGCTTGTCAAGCTCTTCGCTATCGATGTCAACCTCAACCTTGTCAGTTACGCGCTGCTTGTCAGGTGTAAACAGGTCAAGCTTCTGTTCGTAGATGTTGTACACACCTTTGAATTTTGCTCCCTGGTTGATAGGCCATGAGAGTGGACGAACCTTAATTTCCAGCTCCTGCTCCAGCTCGTCGAGCAGATCGAACGGATCGCGACCTTCGCGGTCCATCTTATTGATAAAGATGATAACCGGTGTCTTACGCATACGGCACACAGTCATCAGTTTTCTTGTCTGTGTCTCAACACCTTTTGCACCGTCAACCACGATGATTGCCGAGTCAACGGCGGTGAGTGTGCGGAATGTATCCTCAGCAAAGTCTTGGTGACCTGGTGTATCCAGAATGTTCACCTTGTATTCTATGTCTGAGCCTTCTGGAGTATAATCGAACTCCATCACCGATGTCGACACCGAGATACCACGTTGTTTCTCGATATCCATCCAGTCTGATGTGGCTGTTTTCTTGATTTTATTGCTCTTTACGGCTCCAGCCACCTGTATCTGTCCGCCGAAGAGCAGAAATTTCTCTGTCAGCGTAGTTTTACCCGCATCCGGGTGCGATATAATCGCAAATGTCCTTCTTCTTTCTATCTCCTGATTCATACTTCTGTTTTTTCAGGCACGGATTAACGCGGCTCTTTTTAAGAGACACGGCTTTTTATTCTTCCGTTTGCCCATCTTTAGTCAATATTTTACGTTTTACTTTTACCGAACGACCGAAGTTGATTAATAATCCTACTTCTATATGTGTTGCAGCAAGATAATTTAATAGTTGCCATTCATGTTCTGGCCTTAAATCAGCTACTGCTTTTAATTCCACAATAATCTTGTCTTCTACTACCATATCAGCAACATAATGTCCTACTTTGTCTCCTTTATAGAATACGTCAAGTTGTTTCTGACATTCGCATTTTAAGCCCATGTTGCTTAGCTCTTTATAGAGAGCATTTCCATACACAGCCTCTAAGAATCCAAATTTTAACTCATCATGTACTAGATGAGCTGCGTGAACAATTTTCTTTGATAATTCTTCGTATAACATATAAGCCGTGTCTTTAATTATTTAAAGCCGTGTTAATCCGTGCCTAAAAGAGAACCGATGCACTCTTGCAGACTTTCCTCCCAGTATGGTATCTCTATGCCATAGGTCTGCTTTATTTTTGTTTTGTCTAATACGCTGTAGTGGGGGCGTGCGGCGGGAGTTGGATACTCTGCGGTGTGCAGCGGACGTACCTTGCAATCCTTAATGCCGGCAATGCGATGGATGGCCTTGGTGAAGTCGTACCACGAAATTACACCCTCGTTGCTGAAATGATAAACGCCAGGAACAACACCATTGTTGATAGCTGCGAAGATGGCCACCGCCAAGTCGCGAGCATAGGTAGGTGTGCCTATCTGGTCGAAGATAACACCCAGCTCAGGCTTCTCGTTACCCAAACGAATCATAGTCTTTACAAAGTTGTTGCCAAAGGTAGAGTACAGCCACGCTGTGCGAATAATCATACTCTTCTTGCAGCCATCCAGCACAGCCTCTTCGCCAGCCAACTTGGTGCGGCCGTAGGTGCTGTTAGGACAAACAGCATCGGTCTCAACATACGGACGATGATTTGTTCCGTCGAACACGTAGTCGGTAGAAATCTGTATCATCCATCCTCCGCGCTTTTCGATGGCTTTAGCCAGATATTCAGGTGCTGTAGCGTTAAGCTTCATGCACAGCTCCTGGTTCTCCTCGGCCTTGTCAACAGCGGTATAGGCGGCGCAGTTCACGATGCCGTCAATCTCGTTTTCCTCAACAAATCGGTTAATGGCTTCCTCGTTTGTTATGTCCAATTCTGCCACATCTGTATTAAAATAGGTATGCTGGAGATTCTCCTTCTCCAGCAGTTGCATCTCGTTTCCAAGTTGGCCGTTACAGCCTGTAATAAGTATCTTCATCTTATTCGAATTTCAATCCTTCTTCTTTATCCTTTTTGTAGTAATCAGAGAGCATGCCGATGAAGGTTGTTATCTCCTTAACGGCGTGAGCGGTGTCGGGTGAGATGTCTTTCTTCTGCAGGCGTAGCAACATCACTCCGTAGAGCGAGTTGAAGCATGTCTCAATCTCGTTTTCCTCCTTGTTGGCACCGCGGTTGCGCAGCTCTACGATAAACGGCAGAACCTTGTAGTAGGCTGTGTTGTAGAAGGGGAATTTGCTCGACTGCAGCAGCTGGCTGTGCAGCTCTATCAGCATCTGCATTGTAACCTTGTTTATCTGCAGATGTCCCTGCTCACGACAACCTTCCTGATTCATCATGCGTATCAGATTGCCGAACCAGTCGGTCTCCTCTTCTTTCTGTTCGTCGGTATAGTCGAATCGCTCGATATACTCGCGCTTAATGCGTTGCAGCGAGCAGTCGAATGCTCGCACCGTGTCCTCCATCTGCCACATATAGAGCAGATATTCGGCAATGTTTGTCTTTCTTAACTCGTTTGCTATATACATTATTATATGTCTAAGTGGCTTTAGAACAGTCTGATAAGATTTGTTGTCAGTCCAAGCAGCATCACGATACTGCCTATGATTACAGCCACGCCTATTATTTTGTTAATCAACTTGATGCCGTTAGTGTCGAATTTTGTGCGTATCTGGTCTACCAGCCATGTAAGGCCCCACCACCACAGCAAAGCTCCGCCAACGATGCTTGCAAAGCCAACAATCATCTCGAACGGATGGTTGGGCAGCACAAATGCAAACTGGGCGTACATGGCTATAAACAGGAAGATGATGAGCGGGTTAGAGAACGTTACCAGGAACGCCGTCCACGTGTTGTACCAGAAGGTGCCCTGTTGTTTTCCACTCTTGTGCATCTTCTGCGTGGGGTCGGTGTGGTAAGTGTACCATCCGAAGCACAGCAGCAGTATGCTACCACCTATCTGCAGATAGAACCGGTTCTGGTCGTTAGTGATAAAGTCCATTACAAACGACATACCGAAACCGGCTATCGCAGCATATATGATGTCGCTTGCCGCAGCACCCAGTCCTGTGGCAAAACCGAACCATCGTCCCTTGTTCAATGTTCGCTGTACGCAGAGAATGCCAACTGGCCCCATTGGAGCGCTGGCAATCACACCGATCAACATCCCTTTGAAGATGAAGTCTAATATATTTATTGGTATATGAATTGGCATAACGGGTGCAAAGTTACGAAAAAAATTCCTGTTTCGTTTGATTTTAGTCATTCTTTTATAAAATAATGGTTAATTTCCGTAAAAAGTCAATTGTTCTGCTGCTTTTTTAGTAATTTTGTGCCTTGAAAATAAAAAGATTCTTAAACGACTAATAAACTTATTATAATTATGAACGAACAAAATGCAGCTCTCAAGCCATATGTTATCGGCTTAGACTTAGGTGGCACAAACTCTGTTTTCGGCATTGTTGATGCTCGTGGTGATATCAAGGCAACTACTGCTATCAAGACCGGTGGTTACGATAAGGTAGAGGATTACGTCGACGCATGTGTCGAGGTTCTTAACGTTATCATCGAGCAGGTGGGCGGTATCGATAAGATTAAGGCCATGGGTATTGGTGCTCCTAACGGCAATTTCTATAACGGCACAATCGAGTTTGCTCCAAACCTGCCATGGGCTCACGATGGTATCGTGCCACTGGCAAAGCTGTTCAGCGAGCGTCTGAACAATATTCCCGTAGCTCTTACCAACGATGCCAACGCCGCAGCTATCGGCGAGATGGTATATGGTGTGGCTCGCGGTATGAAGAACTTCATCGTTATCACTCTTGGCACCGGTGTTGGTTCTGGTATCGTTGTTAATGGTCAGCTTCTGTATGGTCACGATGGTTTCGCAGGCGAGCTTGGTCACGTAACAATGGTTCGTGGCGAGGAAGGCCGCTCATGCGGTTGCGGTCGCACAGGCTGTCTTGAGGCTTACTGCTCGGCCACAGGTGTAGCACGCACAGCACGCGAGCTGCTGGCTAAGACCGACCGTCCATCACTGCTGCGCGATATGAAGCCCGATGATATCACATCGCTCGACGTGTCAATCGCTGCTGGTAAGGGCGACGAGCTGGCTAAGGAGATTTACGAGTTCACCGGCAAGATGCTTGGTGAGGCTTGTGCAGACTTTGCTGCTTTCTCTTCACCTGAGGCATTCATCTTCTTCGGTGGTATGGTTAAGGCTGGCGATCTGATTATGAAGCCAATCGAGAAAGCATACAACGACCATGTGTTGAAGATTTTCAAGAACAAGGCTAAGTTCCTTGTCAGTGGTCTCGACGGCGCCAGCGCAGCAGTACTCGGTGCCTCTGCCATCGGCTGGGAGGTTTAATAAAATACAATAAAGAGGAGCTCAATCGAGTTCCTCTTTTTCTTTACAAAAAGATTTCGTTTTATTTGTTTATGTGGCTTTGGAGCATGTTAAATAATTCGCGGTTTGAGATGTTGAGGGTGGTGGGGGTGATGCGCACGGCGGCACCACGCAGAAAGGGCTTGTTTAGCTTTTGCATGAAGCGGCACCAGCGGGTGGTCTCAATTATCTGATATCGCTCCTCGTTGCGCACGAAGACATCGAAATGTGTAGCGTTCTTCATAGAAACTTTCTCAATCTTTACAACGTCCTTCCAATCGAACACGCGGTGGCAATTAAAAGTGAAATCGTAAACTTGCAGCTTATCGTTAGTGATTACAACAATCGGCGTGCGGTGGAGGAAGATTCGTAATTGGGATAAAGAGAGATAGATTACGAAAGCCATGACAACAGCACCAAAGATCATTACTCCTTCTACGAAGCGACTGAACGCGGCCGACACATTGGGCGCGTCAATGGGGATGACATGGTAGCAGCAAACCCAATAAACTACGGCAAGAAGAGGTATTAACACTGTCGTTGAGATGGCATGCCAGCGGCTCATATATATTTCTGTCATAATCGAGTTTTTTAAGTTTCTGACGGCAAAGGTAAGGAGTTTATTTTAAATCACCAAGCGAATTGCGAGGAAAATTTTACCTTGAGCTTTGCTCGAAGGTACTCCCGTTCGAAAAAAATCAAATTTCATTTGTTTTTTTGCTCACTTATTCGTACCTTTGCAGCATCATGGAGAAACTTTTAGAATTATATAAGCAATGGAAGGGGGCTGAGCCGGCTAATGTTCAGCAGATTCCCGGAGGAGGAAGCAATCGCTCGTATTACCGACTGACGGATAAGAACGGACAATCGGTGGTGGGTGCGATTGGTACAAGTCGCGATGAAGACCACGCGTTCATATATCTTACCAAGCACTTTACCAGCTTGAAACTGCCTGTGCCAAAGATTCTGGCGGCAAGCGACGATCAGTTGCGATACCTGCAGACCGACCTCGGCAGCATGTCGCTGTTTGATGCCATTCGCGGCGGTCGTGAAGCTGGCGGAAGATACACGCTGAAGGAGCAGGAGCTGCTGAAGCGCACTATACGCGAGCTGCCGAACATGCAGATGAACGGCGCGCGCGGACTCGACTTCAGCAATTGCTATCCGCAGGCTGAGTTTGATGTTGACAGCGTGCTGTTCGACCTGAACTACTTTAAGTACTGCTTCTTGAAGGCTACGGAGATTGACTTCCACGAGCTGAAGCTGGAGGCCGACTTCCGATTGCTGGCAAAGGATCTGACAGCAGAGCAGGGCGACACATTCCTTTATCGCGACTTCCAAGCGCGCAATGTGATGCTCGACCACGACGGCAATCCTTGGTTTATCGACTATCAGGGCGGCCGAAAAGGACCGTACTACTACGACCTTGCATCGTTCCTCTGGCAGGCCTCGGCAAAGTATCCGCACAAGCTGCGCCGCGAACTGGTTTACGAGTACTACAACTCGCTGAAGGATTACATAGAGGTGCCACCGGTGCGCCACTTTGTTAGCCGCCTGTCGCTGTTTGTGCTGTTCCGCACGCTGCAAGTGCTGGGTGCATACGGATTCCGCGGATATTTCGAGCAGAAGAAGCACTTCATCGAGAGCATTCCGCCCGCAATACAGAACCTGAGAGAGCTGCTGGCATCGTCAACACAGTTCCACTATCCGTATCTGATGGATATTCTGCGCCAGCTTACAGAGCTGCCACAGTTCCAGCAGATAGAGGCGGTGGCAAGTCGTGCCGATGGTTATAAGACTACCGATTTGAATCCTTACAAGGCTCACCCGCAGGACGGACCGGCTACGTTCTCTAAGTACGATGCGCAGGGACCGCTGGTGGTTAAGGTGTACAGCTTCTCGTATCGCAACGGCATACCAGAGGATGAGAGCGGCAACGGTGGCGGATATGTGTTCGACTGCCGAAGCACGCACAACCCAGGTAGATATGAGCCGTATAAGAAGCTTACCGGACTGGATGAGCCGGTGATACGTTTCTTAGAGGATGACGGTGAGATACTGACGTTTCTGGATTCGGTTTATAAGTTGGCCGACAATCATGTGCGCCGATATATACAGCGTGGATTCACCAGCTTGATGTTCTCGTTCGGATGCACTGGCGGTCAGCATCGCTCGGTTTATTCTGCACAGCACCTGGCTGAGCACATCCACGAAAAGTTCGGAATAGAGGTGCGCGTAGAGCACCGCGAACAAAACATTACCCAGACGTTCCCTGCAAAGGATAATTAGGCACGGATTTTTTTAAGGCACGGATTCTTGGACGAGCCAAGCGGCAGAGCCGAGCGACGCGAATTAACACGAATTAATGTTTTATTTGGCACGGATTAACACGGCTTTAATTAAAATTAAAAACACGGCCTTAGTTGCAATGCTAAAGCCGTGTTTCTTTAAAATAAAGAGCCGCGTTAATCCGTGCCTAAAAAAAATCCGTGCCTAAAATTATTCAGCGCTTTCAGCCTCGGGCTCGGCGTCTTTGAAATCGGTGATGCCGGCTTCGATGAGGATGTTATACCAAGTGATGAGCTTCTTGATGTGGCTGTCCTTTACGCGGTCCTGATCCCACTCAGGAAGTACCTTTGAGAAGTACTCGCGCAGCTCGGCCGACGAAGCCTTCTTCTCGTTGATGCTGGCCTTCTTACCACCCTCGAGGTTCTTAAGATTCTCGAGAACGTCAGTCAGGGGCACGTCATCGGTCTCGGTAAACATGGCGATGTCGCCAAGTGATGTGATACGATCGGTAGCAAAGGCAGGCATACGCTTGTGAGTAGCATCGAGAGCCTCTACTATCAGATTGTTATTTCCGCGGGTAACCAGCTTGTAAAGGCCTGGCTTACCGGCAATTGCTAAAACTGTTTGTTGCATTGTTCTATTATTTTAATTATTTGATTTTCTAAATCCGTTTCGCCATCGTTTATCACCACAAAGTCGGCCTTGCTGGCCACCTCGTCCTGATTCATCTGGCGGTTCATCCAGTCGAGCGCCTTTTCGCGGGTGATGTTGTCGCGCTGCATAACGCGCTGTATGCGAACCTCCTGTGGCGCTACTACAGCCACCACCTTGTCAACCAGTTTGTAAGCTCCCGACTCGAAGAGTATCGCACTCTCCATCCACGCAAGTCCGCTCTCTATGAAAGCATCGAACACGGCGGGGTGTACAATGGCATCGATGGCTTTGGCGTTGGCTGGCGACGAGAGTAGGAACTGCGCCACCACTGCCTTGTTAAGCTTGCCATCGGCTGTATAAGCATCAGTGCCTATCAGGTGGGTTAGCTGCTGGCGTAGGGTAGGCGAGGTGCGCATCAGCTGCTTAGCCGCCGTATCGCAGTCGAACACCTTGATGCCGTGCTGCTGCAAGTACTTGCATACGTAGCTTTTGCCGCTGCCTATGCCGCCTGTTAATCCTATCTTCATTCTACGTCTTCTATCAGATAGTCGACCATGCTCACCTCAAGGCGCGCTCTTGATATTCCGCGAGGCACACTCTTAAGATAGATGTGACACTTCTCGGTGGGGTGGTTGATAATCTCATTGTAGTCGGCTATGACAACAAAGTCAGTAGGCTTGAGACTACGATACACACTTACACCTGCAACGAAGCTGATATTGATTTTGGCGGGGAATGTGCGGAGATGCTTTCCAACAGGCATGTTGATGGCTCTGATGGGTACACCCTCTATCTCTTCCTCAGTAAGCACATCGGTAAAGAAAGTAACCTTTGTGCGGTCAGGTATCATCTTTACGCCCTTAATCTTGTTCAACTCGCAGTCGGCTATAAGCGTGTCGCGGAAGTTGACGTAGTTAAGCTGCTCGGTGTATACCACGTTGATGCTGTCGAGTTTCTCGTGCGATGCATAGATGGTGATGCTGTCGGGCTGATAAGCCACGCGCGAGATGAAGAACATCTCTTCAGGAATAACGCGTCCGCTCCAGCGTACCGGCACCTTTTTCTTAGCACCGTAGTTGTAGTAGAACTCAAGCTTATCGGGTTTCACGCCTGTTATGCGCGAACCGTTAGCCAGCTGCTGGTAAACCAGCTTCTGCAGTTCGGATGCTGTGACTACACCTGTGCCGTTGCTCTTTGAGTAGGTCTTGAAACTAACGTTTATCTTCTTCAGTATGTCGCCATACATGTAAGTAAGCAGCGTTATACCTTTGTCGCGTATAGTCATGCGAACGGTGTCGGTCTCCTCGCTGGTAAGCACGGCGTTCTTTGGCACGCCAGCCACCGAAACGGGGATTTCGAACTCGTACTCGTACACCTCATTGAGCGTAGTGAACAGCCAGAAGGCACCTGATAGCGCCAAAAAGAAAATGAATACCACGAACTCCTTATTAGCTCGGCTAAAAAGGAATTTTTTAAATATTCGCAGTATTCCCGGTATCTTCATTTACTTACTTCTGAATGGTGCTGGCCATATCTTTGTAAACAGAAGTCTTCTCGACGGTAACAACAACGTCGCGTGCAATCTTCACGTCAACGGTGTTCTTAGCCAGATCAACGCTCTTTACTGTTCCGTGGATACCACCGCCTGTTACAACCTCGGTACCCTCAGTAAGCTCGTTCTGGAACTTCTGGATTTCCTTCTGCTTCTTCTGCTGTGGGCGGATCATGAAGAACCACATAATGGCAAAGATAGCTACCATCATGATAATCATACTCATTCCGCTTCCCTGTGCTGCCTGTGCAGCCAATACGATACTAGTCATTTTTCTTAGTTAATTGTTTTTTGGGTTTATAATCTTTCTTGTCTTTTTTAGGTTCGATGAACTTAGCCAGGCGACCGCTTTCTACCAGGTTGCGAGCGATGGCATCGAGCATACCGTTGATGTAGCCGGCACTCTTTGGGGTAGAGTAGAACTTGGCTATCTCAACATACTCGTTGATGGTTACGCTGATGGGGATGTTTGGTAGTGTCATCATCTCAGCGATGGCAATCTGCATCAGGATGATATCCATGAATGCCAGTCGTGAGAAATCCCAGTTGCGCGAAGCCTCGCTCATGGCGCGCTGATACTCGTCGGCGTTCAGAATGGCAGCACGGAATATCTTGCGTGCAAAGTCCTTCTCCTCTTCGCTGTCCCACTCCTGCAGCAGCTCCTGCTTAGCGCCGTTCTGCTCGTCGAAGCGCTTGATGGTCTTCAGCACAAATGTGTCGACGATGGTCTTGTCGTCGTTCCAGTAGAGGCTCATGTCCTCCAGGATAGAGTCGATCTCGTCGTTGTCCTGTATGAATGTGCGATACAACTTGCGCCAGAGCTCGCGGTCGGCGTCATAGTTGTCGTCGGTACTGTTCATGTAATCCTGATAGATATCGCTCTGTTCAATCTTCTCCAGCAGTGATGATACGAATGAGGCATTCTCGTCCCATCCGTTTTTCTGGGTGCTCATAAACTCGTTGAGCTGAATATTCTTAGTCAGCTGGATGGCAAAACGGTTTAATACAAATTTCTGTGATGGTTCGGCTGTACCCTCGCGCTTAGCTCGCTGCACAAGCACCTCGTTGCGGCGTGCTGCTTCCTTATTAACAGCCACCATAAGCGCCAGCATGTAGTTGTAGAGGTCATAAGCTTTCGAGAGACTGAAAAACAACTCTTTTTCAGCCGTGTCGATGTTCTTGTTACCGTTTTGATAGTAAGCATAGGTTAACTGAACAATCTTGATTCTAATAATTTCTCTGTTAATCATCTCACTTGATGTTTTTATTCTTTTTTACCTTATATATTATATATAGCGCCTTGTTAGTAAGCGCATATTCGGGTGCAAAAATACTAATAAAAAGCCAAATCTGCAAGAAAAACGCAGAAAATTGAGGTTTTTTAGCCAAATATTTTGTTGGTTTGAAAAAAAGTAGTACCTTTGCACCGCTTTTTCGGATAGGTATGTCCGGATTCGTGTGATGGCGAATTAAGCAAAACTTATTTTTTAACAACTTAATTTAGAGTAACACAAATTATGAAAGAAATTAGCGTAAGTGGTCAGAAGCGTGCCACAACTGGCAAGAAAGCCAGCAAGGAAATGCGTAAGGAAGGTCTTGTACCTTGTAACCTCTATGGTGAGAAGAAGGGTGAGAACGGTGCACCTGAGGCTTTGGCATTCGCCATTCCAGCAGCTCAGCTCCGTCGCGTAGTTTATTCACCCGACGTTTACGTTGTAAACATCACCATCGACGGTGAGGCTCACAAGGCTGTTATGAAGGAGCTTCAGTTCCACCCAACAACAGATGCACTGATGCACGTTGACTTCTATGAGGTAAACGAGGAGAAGCCAATCACTATTGGTATCCCTGTTAAGCTCGTTGGTCACGCTCAGGGTGTTCGCGATGGTGGTCGTCTCAGCCAGGCTGTTCGTACACTGAACGTTACAGCTCCTTACAAGCAGATTCCTGAGGTTCTGAATGTTGACGTAACCGAACTGAAGCTTGGTAAGGCTATCAAGGTAGCTGCGCTGAACTTCGATGGTCTGCAGATTGCTACTCCTGCTCAGGTTGTTGTATGCTCAGTTAAGGCTACACGTGCTTCTCGTTCAGCTGCTGCTGCCGAGGCTGATCAGTAATTATCTAATTCCGCAGTGAATGGATAAGTACTTGATTGTTGGCTTGGGAAATATCGGCGACGAGTACGAGAACACCCGCCACAATACAGGCTTTATGGTATTGGATGCTTTTGCTAAGGCATCCAATATTGTTTTTGCCGATAAGCGCTATGGCTTTGTGGCCGAGACATCGCTCAAGGGGCGCAAGGTGATACTGCTCAAGCCGTCTACCTACATGAATCTGAGTGGTAATGCCGTGCGTTACTGGCTGAATCAGGAGAAGATAGATCAGAGTCGGTTGCTGGTTATCAGCGACGATGTGGCTCTGCCGCTTGGAGCATTCCGCTTGAAGGCTGGTGGTTCTAACGGCGGTCACAACGGACTGGGGCATATTCAGCAGTTGATAGGTCAGAACTACGCTCGTCTGCGTATGGGTATCGGTAACGATTTTCCACGCGGCATGCAGGTCGACTGGGTGCTCGGAAAGTACGATGAGGAGGACATGAAGACACTCCAGCCAAGCATCGACACCGCTTGCGAGATTATTAAGAGCTTTGTGCTGGCAGGCATCGACTTGACGATGAACCAGTATAACAAGCTGGGTAAAAAGTGACAATGACAAAGTGACATCGTGACATTAAGGTGTTAATATATGGAAGAGGCAAGAATCGATAAATGGCTGTGGGCGGCGCGAATCTTCAAGACGCGCACGATAGCCGCCGATGCCTGTAAGAACGGGCGCGTAACCATCGAGGGGGTGAACGTTAAACCTTCGCGTATGGTGAAGGTTGGCGAAACCGTCAGTGTGCGCAAACCGCCTATCACATACTCTTTCAAGATTCTGAAGACTATCGAACAGAGAGTAGGAGCAAAACTTCTTCCGGAGATATACGAGAATGTGACTGCTCCCGAGCAGTATGAACTACTTGAGATGACCCGCATTAGCGGATTCGTGGATCGTGCACGCGGTACTGGTCGCCCCACAAAGAAAGACCGCCGCAGTCTCGATGCGTTTATTAGCGAAATGGAGTAAAAAACATAGAAAAGGTTATGACACTACTTAACATCGGATTCATCATCATTGGCGTGGCGCTGGTCATCTGGGGAGCCGACAGGCTTACTGAAGGTGCCTCGTCGTTGGCTCGCGGCATGCGTGTGCCTGAGATTGTTATCGGACTCACCATCGTGGCTGCAGGTACATCTGCTCCCGAGTTGTTCGTCAGTCTGGTGTCGGCCTTGAAAGGTACATCCGATCTGGCCGTAGGTAACGTGATTGGTTCGAATATATTCAACACCCTGCTGATAGTGGGTTGTTCGGCAGCCGTGGCACCTATTGCTGTGGCTCCAAACACGGTTAAGAAAGATATTCCTTTTGCCATCGTAGCATCGCTGATGTTTTTTATCCTGTGCTTCGATGACATGAGTTCACCTCACTTGTGGGGAAACGAGATAACACGTCAGGACGGATTGATACTGCTTGTAGGTTTTCTGGCATTTATGTTCTACACCTTCCGCATGGCTATTAATTCGGGACAGTTGAAGTTGCGTGAGGAAGAGCTTGGCGTTGAGCCGGTAAAAGAGCCTCGCGACTACTCGCACCTGTGGCGTAATCTGGCTTGGATAGTTATCGGACTGGCATGTCTGATAGGCGGTAGTAATCTGTTTGTCGATTCAGCTACCTATGTGGCTCATCGTTTCGGTATCCGCCAGAGTATTGTAGGACTCACCATTGTGGCTGGAGGTACATCGCTACCCGAGTTGGCCACCAGTGTAGTTGCTGCTTACAAAGGTCGTTCGGCCATCGCGATTGGTAATGTCATTGGCTCGAACGTGTTTAACATTCTGTTGATACTCGGTGTTACTGCAGTGATTCATCCTCTGCGCATCATGGGTATCACTATCGTCGACTTGATGACGATGTTGATTAGTATTGGTTTGATGTGGCTCTTCGCCATCACCAAGTATTACGTATCGCGACGCGAGGGATGGGTATTGATACTTACCTTCGTGGGATACATGGCGTGGTTGCTATATCTACTATAATGGATAACAGGGGTACTTGAACACCCCCTTTAAAAAAACAAGAAAATGGAGAAAATTAAAGAAAATCAGAAGATTAGTGTGCTGTTCATGCTTTTCGGCACACTGTTTTGCGTATGCCTGATTACGGCAAACGTGTTGGAGACAAAACAGATTTCGTTCGGACCTGCTAACATGACGGCTGGTTTGATTGTGTTCCCTGTTAGTTACATCATCAACGATGTGGTTTGTGAGGTGTGGGGATACCGTCGCACCCGACTGCTCATCTGGCTTGGCTTTGCCATGAACTTTATGTTTGTGGTGTTTGGTGCCGTGGCAGACTGGATTCCAGGTGCACCTTACTGGCATGGTGAGGAGGGATTCCATCAGATCTTCGGTCTGGCGCCTCGTATCGCCGGTGCATCGTTCATTGCCTTCCTGGCTGGATCGTTTGTGAATGCCTATGTGATGAGTAAGATGAAGCTTAACTCTGAGGGTAAGAACTTCTCGCTGCGTGCGGTGATGAGTACCATCTTTGGCGAGCTTACCGACTCGATTATTTTCTTCCCGTTGGCACTCGGTGGTGTCATTCCCTGGGAGGAGATGCCATCGCTGGTCATCACGCAGGTAACACTCAAGACGCTCTACGAAATCGTAGCGCTTCCTGTAACCATCCGTGTGGTAAACTTCACCAAGAAGCACGACCACGAGGATGTGTACGATTTGAATGTGGCATACAACATCTTTAAAGTCAAAGAACTTTAACGTTTAATGTTTAATCTTTAATGTTTAATGTTTATGAACAGAGAGGTAGAAGGATTGCAGGCGCTGGGTAAGAAAACAGAGTACAAGAGCGATTATGCGCCTGAGGTGTTGGAAACGTTTGTCAACAAGCATCCCGACAATGATTACTGGGTGCAGTTTAACTGTCCTGAGTTCACATCGCTTTGTCCTATTACGGGTCAGCCTGATTTCGCTGAGATTAAGATTATGTATATTCCAGGCGAGAGAATGGTTGAGAGTAAGAGTCTGAAGCTGTATCTGTTCAGTTTCCGCAATCATGGTGATTTCCACGAGGATTGTGTAAATGTGATTATGAAGGATCTGGTAAAGTTGATGGATCCTAAGTATATCGAGGTTATCGGACTTTTCACTCCCCGTGGCGGTATAAGCATCTATCCTTATGCAAACTACGGTCGCCCCGGCACAAAATACGAAACCCTCGCCGAAAAGCGATTGATGAATCACTCGTTCAAGTAAGAGTGTGAAGGTCGAAAAAGAAATGTTCTGAAAAACGTCCTGGCTCGGAGGCCGATTGCGCTATTTTAAGAATCATTCGATGAACTCGCTTCGCTCAGACAGCATCTCATGTCGATTTGCTTGTCTCGCTACGCGATACAAGAATCGAAGAAGATTCTCAAAATAGTACAATCTCTAAAGACCTCCTCGTGCGGAATGTTTTTTCAGAACAATTTCTTTTTCTCTAGTTACTATGTCGCTAGACTCCTCGAAAACATTCTTCGACAAGCGAAGCGAGCAAGCTCGTAACCGCACGGTGCTCCATATTTTCTTCGTCGTTAGACTCCTCGAAAACATTCCGCACGAAGAGGTATTTATAGGATGTACTATTATCGGAATCTTCTTCGATTCTTGTATCGCGTAGCGAGACAAGCAAATCGACATGAGATGCTGTTTGAGCGTAGCGAGTTCATCGAATGATTACGATAATATTACATCCGGCCTCTGAGCTCAGGACGTTTTCGCACCTTTCTTTTTGATTCTTCTTCTTTCGGTGACGAAAGAAAAAGAATAACTAAAAAACATAAAAATATTGGTAATAATACCGCTATGTGCGAAAAAAGTGCTATATTTGCATTCAAATTTTGAAAAATAGCTAGAAAAATATGGCAAAAAAGAAGATCCAATTCAGTCTCGTTTACAGAGACATGTGGCAGAGTTCTGGTAAGTTTCAGCCTCGTAAAGACCAGCTGGAACGCATCGCCCCTGCTATCATCGATATGGGCTGTTTCGCCCGAGTAGAAACCAACGGTGGAGCCTTTGAGCAGGTAAACCTGATGGCTGGTGAGAATCCTAACCTCGCTGTTCGTGCTTTCTGTAAGCCATTCAATGAGGTAGGCATCAAGACACACATGCTCGACCGTGGTCTCAACGCACTCCGTATGTATCCTGTACCCGATGATGTTCGTGCACTGATGTATAAGGTTAAGCACGCTCAGGGTGTAGATATCACTCGTATCTTCTGCGGACTCAATGATACCCGTAACATCATTCCAAGTATTAAGTGGGCTAAGGAAGGTGGAATGACGCCACAGGCTACTCTGTGTATCACCACATCACCTGTTCACACCGTAGAGTACTACGCAGCTATCGCTGACGAGGTAATCGCTGCCGGTGCAGAGGAAATCTGTCTTAAGGATATGGCCGGTATTGGTCAGCCAGCTATGCTGGGTAAGCTCACCAAGGCTATCAAGACAAAGCATCCTGACATCATCATTCAGTATCATGGTCACTCTGGTCCTGGTCTATCAATGGCTTCTATCCTTGAAGTTTGTAACAATGGTGCCGATGTAATCGATACAGCTATCGAGCCTCTGTCATGGGGTAAGGTTCACCCAGATATCATCTCAGTTCGTTCTATGCTGAAGAACGAGGGCTTCGAGGTGGCCGATCTTGATATGAACGCTTATATGCAGGCTCGCACACTCACTCAGGAGTTCATCGACGACTGGTTGGGTTGCTTCATCAATCCTGCTAACAAGCACATGTCTTCACTGCTGCTTGGTTGCGGTCTGCCTGGTGGTATGATGGGTTCTATGATGGCCGATCTTGGTCCTATCCAGAAGATGATCAACAAGGAGCGCGAGAAGAAGGGTGAGGGTGCTCTCACAATGGACGATATGCTTGTTAAGCTCTTCAACGAGGTTGAGTACGTATGGCCTAAGGTAGGATATCCCCCATTGGTAACTCCATTCTCTCAGTACACTAAGAACATCGCTCTGATGAACCTCCTCACCATGGAGCAGGGTAAGGGTCGTTATGTAATGATGGACGACGCTATCTGGGGTATGATTCTCGGTAAGAGTGGTAAGGTTCCTGGAACTATCGCTCCTGAGCTGGTTGAGCTGGCTGAGAAGCAGGGTCGTAAGTTCACAGATGCCGATCCTCACACACTGCTCGAGAATGCTCTCGACGGATTCCGCAAGGAGATGGATGAGAATGGTTGGGACTACGGACAGGACGACGAGGAGCTCTTCGAGCTGGCTATGCACCCAGAGCAGTACCGTCCATTCAAGAGTGGTCAGGCTAAGAAGCAGCTGCTTGCTGACATCCAGAAGGCAAAGGATGCTAAGCTTGGTGGCGGTCAGAAGATCTCTCAGGAAGAGATCGATGCTATTAAGCATGCCAAGGCCGATGCTGTTAAGTCTCCATTGGCAGGTCAGCTGATGTGGGGCTTTGGTGGCGAAGGTGTACTTGCACCATGCGTTGAGCCATTCATCGGACAGAAGTATAAGGAAGGTCAGCCATTCTGCTATCTGCAGACAAAGTGGGGTGAGATTGTAGAGATTCCTGCTGCAATGGGTGGCAAACTTGTAGATATCAGCGTTAAGCCAGGTCAGAACATCCGTCAGGGTGACACCATCGCCTGGATCGAGCGCGAAGCTTAAACAATTATTATATTAGGCACGGATTTACACGGCTTTAATTTTATTAAAGACACAGCTGTAGCAAAAAAGCAGTGTCTCTTATAAAGAGCTGCGTTAATCCGTGCCAAATTATTTTCATATGGACTACCAATCGATAATTAATCGATATTATCCTGAGGATAATGAGCTGAAGAGACTTCTCTTGGTTCACTCACGTCAGGTGGCTGATAGGTGTTTGCTTATCGCCAAAAAACATCCGGAATTGCCTTTGGATAAGGAGTTTCTTGAGGAGGCTGCAATGTTGCACGACATCGGTATCTTCCGCTGCAATGCACCAAGCATTCAGTGTACTGGCACCGAACCTTACATCTGTCACGGATATATTGGTGGACAGATACTGCGTGAAGAGGGATTTGTTCGTCATGCGCAGGTGTGCGAGCGCCATACAGGAACAGGTCTCACCAAACAGCAGATAGAACAACAGCATCTGCCTCTGCCTCTCGACCGCACGTATGAGCCAGAAACACTTGAGGAGCAGGTGGTATGTTATGCCGATAAATTCTACTCCAAATCACATGTCGACCGCGAACGTACGGTGGTAGAAACAGCGCAGAGTTTAGAGAAATTTGGTCCCGAAGGAGTGCGAAAATTCCTAAAATGGGTTGATTTGTTTGAATAAAGGCAAAAATTTTGTGATAATCTCTGTTAATCTATAGCGGAAATCGCAGAATTATTAGTAATTTTGCAGCCGTGAAAAGAAAATCAGTATTGATTGTGTTCACTTTCGTCATCCTTTTGGTAATGGCGGAGGTGCCAATGAAAATGGTTTCCGGGGTCATGAAGGGCTCGGAAGTTAATGATAGTATCCACAAGGATAGCATCGCTACTGAAAGTGTCATCACTCCAGATACCATCAAGGTCGTTGCATCTAAGGATACTCTCTCAATGGATTCTATCGAACTCGCAATATTCCGTCATAACAAGGCCGTCGACGATTCGTTGGCTAAGGATAGCATCAACAAGAGCCGCAAAAATGGTATCGACTCGCCTGTAGAGTATTCGGCAGAAGACTCGCTTACATACGAGGCTGCAACCGGTTTGGCTCACCTTTATGGCGACTCTAAGGTTAAGTATCAGAACATGGACTTGGCCAGCGATCAGATTTATATGAGTCTTGACAGCAGTTTGGTTCACGCTACTGGTAGCATGGATTCAAGCAAGATGGAACTTTACGGAACCCCTGTCTTCAAGATGGGTAGCGATCAGTACGAGAGCGATACCATGGCCTTTAACTTCAAAACGAAGAAAGGTTTGATTAGCAGCGTTTATACTCAGCAGCAGGAGGGATTCCTTACCAGTGAGCTGTCAAAACGTGGTGCTGATGGCGAGATGTTCCTGCAGCACGGACGTTACACCACTTGCGATGATCCTCATCCTGATTTCTATCTTGCCATGTCGCGTGCCAAGGTGCGCCCTGGTAAGGATGTGGTGTTCGGACCTACATATCTTGTAGTTGCTGATGTGCCTCTGCCATTGGCTATTCCATACGGATTCTTCCCCTTTACAAAGAGCTATTCAAGCGGACTCATCATGCCAACATATGGTGATGAGACCGAGCGTGGTTTCTATCTGCGCGATGGTGGATACTACTTTGCCATTAATGATAAGATGGATCTCAAACTGATTGGTGAGATATATACAAAAGGATCATGGGGACTATCTGCCGCCTCTAACTACCGCAAACGCTATAAGTACAGCGGTTCGTTTATGGCCAGCTATCAGAACACTATCAACGGCGAAAAGAATATGCCTGACTACTCAAAGCAGACCAGCTTCAAGATTCAGTGGAGCCATCGTCAGGATTCAAAAGCCAACCCATACTCGCAGCTGTCGGCAAGCGTAAACTTCGCCACATCAAGCTACGAGCGCAATAATCTTTCGTCGATGTACAATCCGCAGGCTCTAACTCAGTCTACGCGCACATCTTCGGTATCGTGGAGCACCACATTCTCAAGTCTCGGAATGACGCTTAGCTCTTCTACCAACTTGAACCAGAATATGCGCGATTCTACAATATCGCTCACACTGCCCGATCTAAATATCTCTATCTCTCGTTTCTATCCCTTCAAGCGTAAAAAGAGGGTAGGAGCCGAGCGTTGGTATGAGAAGATTTCGATGCAGTATACGGGTCACTTCAGCAACTCTATCTCTACTAAGGAAGATAAGCTGCTGCACTCGTCGCTCTCAAAGGATTGGAAGAACGGTATGCAGCATCAGATACCTATCAGCGGAAACTTCGTGCTGTTTGGCTATCTCAACCTCAATCCGTCGTTCAACTTTACCGACCGCACTTATTTCAGCAAGACACATAAGTCGTGGGATGCTGTAAACCAGAAGGAGGTTGTTGATACACTCAGCGGATTCTATAACGTTTACAACTGGAATCTCTCACTCAGTGCATCTACCAAACTCTACGGTATGTATGTGCCAAGTCGCAAGCTGTTTGGCGATAAGATTGTAGCTATCCGTCACGTCGTTACCCCAAGTGTAAGCTTCAGCTATGCACCTGATTTCAGTGCTTCGCGCTATGGCTACTACGAGCAGTATCAGAAGACCGATGCTGAAGGAAACGTTACCATGGTTGAGTATTCGCCATATCAGATAGGTCCTTACGGAGTTCCTGGAAAGGGTAAGACAGGTAGTTTGTCGTTCGACCTTTCTAACAACCTTGAGATGAAGGTTCGTAGCGAAGACGACTCTACAGGTTTCAAGAAGATTTCGCTTATCGACGAGTTCCGCATGTCGATGTCATATAACTTCGCTGCAAAGGTTCGTCCTTGGAGCGACCTCTCAACAACTCTGCGACTCAAGCTCACCAAGAGCTACACTCTCAATCTGAGTGCTGTGTTCGCATCGTATGTCTATGAGGCCGATAGTGTTGGTGCTGTGCCACGCGTTTCTGATCATCAGACATATTGGGGCCTCGGTAAGCTCGGCCGATTCCAAGGTATATCGCAGAACATCTCTTATACTTTGAGTAATGAGAAGGTTGCTAATTTCTTTAGACGTCTGCGTGGCGAGAAGGTCGACAAGGATAAGAATAAAAACAAGAACCGAGGTGACGACGATGATGACGATGATTGGGATTCTGACGTCGAGACTAACGTAGATAAAGACCTTGAGAAGGGTAAGCACGCCGCAAGTCGTAAGAAAGGTTCGAAAGCTGAGACCGACGAAGACGGTTATATGGCCTTCCAGATGCCATGGAGCCTCAGTTTCGGCTATGGTATCACCATGCGCGAGGATCAGACACTAAGCAAGTTCAACTATAACACCATGCGCTATCCATATAAGTTCACACAGACTCTGAACGTTAGTGGAAACGTGCGCATAAGCGACGGATGGAACATCTCGTTCTCATCTGGTTATGACTTTGATAATAAGAAGATTTCTATGACCACCGCCTCGCTCAATCGCGATCTGCACTGCTTCAATATGTCGTGCTCGGTGGTGCTTGCTCCTTATACAAGTTATAACTTCTCATTCCGTTGTAACGCGTCTACGCTTACTGATGCGCTTAAGTACGACAAGCGCTCCAGCTACTCCAATGCCGTTCAATGGTATTAAACCTATAAACTATGTCTGAACTTCCAACACTTATCCAAGACCTGGCGCTGATACTTATTGTGGCAGGTATTGTTACGCTTATATTCAAACGCCTTAAGCAGCCGCTTGTTCTCGGCTATATCGTGGCAGGTTTCCTTGTAAGTCCAAATATGCCTTACACAGCATCAGTGGCCGATGTGGCTAACGTGCATCTGTGGGCCGACATTGGTGTTATGTTCCTGCTGTTCTCGTTGGGTTTGGATTTCTCGTTCAAGAAGATTCTTAAGATGGGTGCTTCGCCCATAATATCCGCCATTGCCATCATCTTCTGTATGATGATGCTTGGCATGATAGTGGGTCAGCTGTTCGGTTGGGGCAAGATGGATTGCATCTTCCTTGGAGGTATGCTTGCCATGTCGTCAACCACCATTATCTATAAAGCCTTCGACGACCTCGGTCTGCGCCAGCAGAACTTCGCTGGTAAGGTTATGAGTGTGCTTATACTCGAGGATATTCTGGCCATCGTTATGATGGTTATGCTTAGTGCCGTAGCCGAAGGTGATGAAGTTGGTGGAGGCCAGATGCTTCAGTCGGTGGTCCGCATTCTTTTCTTCCTTATCCTGTGGCTTGTTGTTGGTATCTTTGCCATTCCTATCATACTGCGTCAGGTTCGTAAGGAGATTAATAACGAGGTGCTTCTCATTGTGGCACTCGGCTTGTGTTGCGCCATGGCGGTGTTCTCAACTAAGGTAGGCTTCAGTTCTGCATTCGGAGCATTTATCATGGGTAGTATTCTTGCCGAGACTATCGAGGCCGAGCGCATCGAGAAGCTTGTTGAACCCGTGAAGAATCTTTTCGGAGCCGTGTTCTTCGTGTCGGTAGGTATGCTTGTCGATCCTAAGATTCTTGTAGAATACGCCCTGCCTATCCTTTGTTTGGTACTCACCATCATCGTCGGTCAGAGTGTGTTCGGCACCATATCGTTCATGCTTGGAGGCGAGTCGCTTAAGTCGGCCATGCGTTGCGGTTTCTCTATGGCGCAGATCGGTGAATTCTCGTTCATCATCGCCTCGTTGGGATTGTCGCTTGGCGTTATCGGACATTTCCTTTATCCGGTTGTTGTGGCAGTATCTGTCATCACAACCTTCCTCACTCCTTACATGATCCGACTCTCCACACCGGCCTATGAGAAACTTGAGCATCATCTGCCAACTAAGCTCATCAAGGCACTTAACACGTTTACCATTGGCAGCACCCATAGTCAGGAGGATAGCAAATGGAAACGTCTGCTCACTCAGATGTCTATCAACACTATTGTCTATTCCATCCTCACCTCGGCCACCATTGCGCTGATGTTTACCTTTGTGCTGCCCTTCACCCGTAAGTTGCTGCCTGGTTGGGAGCTCCATTGGTATGCCAACGCCATCACTGGTCTGCTCACCATCTTCCTCATTGCACCGTTCTTGCGCGCCATGGTGATGAAGAAGAACCACAGCGAGGAGTGGAAGGCGTTGTGGGCCGAGAGTTATCGCAATCGTATTCCGCTGGCACTTACCGTGGTGGTGCGTGTGTTTATAGCGGTGGCTTTTATATTCTATATCTGCAATTTCCTCAGCCGTTTCAAGCCAGCACTTATGATTACCATAGGTCTCCTTGTAATAGTGCTCATAGTACTCTCGCGCACCGCCAAGCATCGCTCCATCACCCTCGAACGCCTGTTTGTACAGAATCTGCGTTCGCGCGATATCGAAGCTCAGGTGCATGGCAAGAAACGTCCGCTCTACGAGGGTAAGCTGCTCGACCGCGATATCCATATTGCCGAGTTTACCGTTCCTGCCAATTCCAGTTGGATGGGCCAGACCTTGGCTCAGCTCAACCTTGGTAAGAAGTATGGTGTTCATGTAAGCAGTATCCTTCGTGGTGGTTGCCGTATAAACATCCCCGATGGATATAACATTTTGTTCCCCGGCGATGTTCTTCAGGTAATTGGTAGCGATCAGCAGTTCTCTGCTTTCCGCGAGGCCATAGAAAGCGACATTCTCAGTCAGGATGTAAATATCGAGCAGCGCGAGATGAAGCTACGCCAGCTCATCATCGGTGCCGATAGCAAGTTTATTGGTAAGACGCTTATCGAGAGCCGCATTCGCGATGACTACAGCTGTATGGTTGTAGGACTTGAAGAGGGAAAGGAAAGTCTCTCCCCCTATAGTCCTAACCGTCGCTTCCGCGAGGGTGATATCATCTGGGTAGTAGGCGAGCAAGATTCGCTCGACTCACTGCTTAAAGATTAAAGCCTGCGGTGAGTTCGCAGATTTTAACTATCACCTCTTTCGCTTTCTGCATGTTCTGGATGCTGACGAACTCGTAAGGTCCATGAAAGTTCACACCTCCGGCAAAGATGTTAGGGCAGGGCAGACCTTTGAACGATAGCTGTGCTCCGTCGGTGCCGCCACGAATAGGCTTTACCTTTGGAGCTACACCGCAGTCCTGCATAGCGTGCAGTACAAGGTCAATAACGTGCATCTGCGGGTCAATCTTCTCCTTCATGTTGTAGTACTGGTCTTTCAGAGTCACCTCTACCGTACCCTCACCGTATTTCTCGTTCATAGCCGCAGCTGTAGTTTCTATCTGGTGCTTGCGGTCTTCAAAACGCTCGCGGTCGTGGTCACGTATAATGTAGCTCATCGTGGCATTCTCCACGTTGCTCTGTATGTTCAGCAGGTGATAGAATCCCTGATACCCCTCGGTAGTCTCGGGCGTCTCGTCCTGTGGCAGCATCTTGGCAAACTCAGCCGCCAGCGCGTTGGCGTTTATCATCTTACCTTTGGCGTAACCCGGATGTACGCTTATACCTTTTATATATATCTTAGCACTTGCCGCGTTGAAGTTCTCAAACTCCAGCTCGCCCAGGTCACCGCCATCCATGGTGTAGGCCCACTCGCATCCGAATTTCTCTACGTCAAAATGGTGTGCACCCATACCAATCTCCTCGTCGGGGTTAAAAGCTACGCGTATGTTTCCGTGGCTTATCTCTTTGTGATCGCGCAGATAGCACATCGCCTCTACTATCTCAGCTATGCCGGCCTTGTCGTCGGCACCAAGCAGAGTTGTTCCATCGGTCACAATCAGGTCTTCGCCAGTATGCTTCAGCAGCTCAGGGAATTTCTTCGGCGACATGATGATGTTTTCTGATAGCAGAATGTCGCTGCCATCATAATTATTAACTATGTGAGGTTTGATGTTAGCTCCCGAGCAGTCGGGACTTGTGTCGTAGTGCGAAATAAATCCTATGGTAGGTATTTCGTCCTTGGTGTTAGCTTTCAGTGTGGCGTATATGTAACCCTTGTCGTCCATCTCTACGTCGCTCAGTCCCTCGCGTTCCAGTTCCTTCTTCAGGTATTCTGCAAACACCAGCTGTTTCGCCGTACTAGGCACTGTCTCGCTGTCCTCCGCCGATTGCGTATCAAACTGCGTATAGTTTAGAAATCTTTCTATTATATCCATTTTGTTTTGTTATTATTGCGCCTGCAAAAGTACTAAAAATCGGTTAAATCTCCAAATTTATCGTCTTTTTTCTTTTTTCGGTCGTTTTCGTGACCTGCGTCAACAAAACCGCCCTAAAACGGGGAAATTCAGAAAACTTGACCTTTTGTTTCCGGTTTTCTCCATACCTTTGCACCGTCAAACTTTTAAATAATTGAAGAAATGAAAAAGATTTTTATGACACTTGTAGCAGTATGTTTTGCTGCAACAATGAATGCACAGGTTTACCTTGGTGGTAGCCTTGGTTTTAACGCATGGAGTTCTCAGGAGAACGCAGGTGACCGTAGTGAGACAACATTTAAGATTATGCCAGAAATTGGTTATAACATCAACGATTCTTGGGCTATCGGTACCGTTATCGGTTACGAGAGCAACAAGTGGACTGGTGTTAATGGTATCAGCGAGAGCGCTTTCTCTGTAGCTCCTTACGCTCGTTACACATTCGCTAAGTGTGGTAAGGTTAACTTCTTTGTTGATGGTGGTCTCGACTTCACTACTGCAAAGGATGCTGACTGGAATGAGTTCGCTGTAGGTCTTAAGCCAGGTCTTTCTGTAGCTCTTTCAGACAAGGTAAGCTTCGTTTCTCACATCGGCTTCCTGGGCTACGATGTATTTAACCCCGAGGGCGACAAGAACAATATCAGCAAGTTCGGTCTCGATCTTGATGGTAACAACCTCACATTCGGTCTGTACTTCAACCTCTAATTGCTTGAGGTTTAAATATCAATTAAAGAACCCGTCATTTAGGCGGGTTCTTTTTTATTTATAGAAATCCCAAATTTTAGGTATTGCGTGGTTCGGAAATTCGTCGTACCTTTGCGACCAGAAGTTTTAGCCAATGTTCATATAAGTATTTGTTTAGTTAGATAAGGGGGGGCTGTCGTGATGACAGGCCTTTTTTATTAACTTTGCAACCGGGTTGCAGAGCTAAGTTCGTACCTTTGCACCCAGAAAGAAATAGTAAAACTATATTTGTATGGGAAAAATAGAATGTAAGACGTGTGGTCATCACGAGCATGAACATCATCATGAGCATGAGCATCACCACGAGCATAATACCAAAGAGCAGCTGCGACTGATAATAATCACAGCGGTTCTGCTTGTGGGAGCAGTGATAATTGAGCATTGGTTGCAGCTGGAAACATGGCAGTTGTTGTTGGTTTACCTTATACCTTATATAATAATAGGCCACGACACGCTGAAGGAGGCTGCCGAGGGGTTGGAGCACGGCAATCCGTTTAATGAGCATTTCCTGATGAGTGTAGCCACCATCGGAGCTCTTTGTATAGGATTTCTTCCGGGGGCTGAGACTCAGTTTCCAGAGGCGGTGTTTGTGATGCTGTTTTTCCAGGTAGGCGAGTTGTTCGAAGGTTACGCCGAGGGGAAGAGTCGCGACAGTATAGCACACCTGATGGAGATAAAGCCCGACTCAGCTACTCTTTGGAGGAAAGAAGAGAGCGGCGAGTGGAAAGAGGTTGCTGTAGCCCCTGATGAGGTGAACGTTGGTGACATCATCGTGATACGTCCGGGCGAGAAGGTGCCGCTTGACGGTGTGGTGACCGAAGGAAAGAGTGCACTGAATACAGTGGCGCTGACGGGCGAATCATTGCCGCGCGATGTTGCGGAAGACGACGAGGTGATCTCTGGCTGCGTGAATCTTAGCGGAGTGTTGCGCGTTCGCGTTACAAAACCATATGGCGAGAGTACTGTATCGAAGATAATCCGTCTGGTAGAGAGCGCTGGAGAGACAAAATCGAAGAGCGAGACATTCATCACCCGCTTTGCACGTATATACACTCCAATAGTGGTGTTTGCTGCAATAGCCCTGGCAATTGTTCCGCCGTTACTAATAGCCTTCACCCAACACCTATCACCAATCACCCTTTTCAGCACATGGCTTTACAGAGCGCTTATGTTCCTTGTTGTTTCGTGTCCATGTGCGTTGGTTATAAGCGTGCCACTTACATTCTTCGGAGGTATTGGTGGTGCATCGCGACGCGGAATACTGATAAAAGGGGCAAGCTATATTGATGTGCTATCGAAGATCGACACTGTGGTGTTCGACAAAACCGGAACGCTTACCCACGGACAGTTTGCCGTAACGGCGGTGCATCCCGATAGCTGCGATGAACACCAGCTATTACACCTTGCAGCACATGTGGAGCACTTCTCGACTCACCCGATAGGTGCAGCATTGAGGGATGCATTCCCTGATGAGGCTACCGACGGATGTAAAGTGAGCAACGTGCGCGAGGTTGCCGGACAGGGAATAATAGCTGCTGTAGGCGATAAGGAGGTGGCTGTTGGTAACACCAAACTGATGGATGCCGTGGGCGCAAAATGGCACGATTGTCAGCATCTGGGCACAATTATACACGTGGCTATTGACGGAAATTATGCCGGACACATTGTTATTAACGACCAGATAAAGGCTGATAGTGCCGAAGCAATAAAGGCTTTGGGTGAGTTGGGCGTGAGACGCACCGTGATGCTTACTGGCGATCGCAAGGAGGTGGCTGAGAACGTAGCAAATACACTTGGAATCTCAGAATACCACGCCGAACTGATGCCTGCCGATAAAGTTGCCCAAGTAGAACAACTATTAACCATCACCCATCACCCATCACCTAACACCCACGTCGCCTTTGTTGGCGACGGCATCAACGATGCTCCTGTATTGGCTCGCGCTGATGTAGGTATCGCCATGGGCGGACTCGGTAGCGATGCGGCAATAGAAGCTGCCGATGTGGTGCTGATGGACGACAAGCCTTCTAAGATAGCTCTGGCTATTCGTCTGGCTCGTCGCACATTGAATATAGCCCGCCAAAACGTATGGCTGGCCATAGGAATAAAACTTGCAGTGCTTGTATTGGCAGCAGTAGGCGTTGCCACCATGTGGATGGCGGTGTTTGCTGATGTAGGAGTAACGGTGCTTGCTGTTCTTAATGCTATGCGTGCTTTGCGCGCATAGCTTGCGTTTGCGGAGCTTGTAGAAGTACACCCGCACGGAATCGAACCGTGACCAACAGAACCGGAATCTGTTATTCTATCCTTTAAACTACGGGTGCGCTTGCTTAAAGCGAGTGCAAAGGTAAGTCTTTTAATTGAGAATTGAGAATCGGGAATTGAGAATTAGGATTTGTTAACGCGTTGGTAAATATACAAAATGATAGTCAAAATCAACAAGATCTTTCATTTTGTGAAAAATAATTGGGTTTTTGCTTGCATTTTAATAATAAATGTGTACCTTTGCACGCAATTTAAGCATAAACTGATAATATGGGACAAGTAATTAAGCCTGTGATGTATGAGCCGCTGCTGGATATGAAGCAGACGGAGCAAGGCATTAAACTGATAAAAGAGTTCTTTCAACAGAACTTATCTACAGAACTGAGATTGCGCCGAGTAACGGCACCACTCTTCGTGCTGAAAGGACTTGGTATTAACGACGATCTGAATGGTGTGGAGCGCCCCGTGAGCTTCCCTATCAAGGATCTGGGCGATGCCAAGGCCGAGGTGGTGCACTCGCTTGCAAAATGGAAGAGATTGAGTCTGGCAGAATACAAGATAGAGCCTGGATATGGCATCTATACTGATATGAACGCCATTCGTGCCGACGAGGAGCTTGACAACCTGCACTCGCTGTATGTTGATCAGTGGGACTGGGAGGCCGTTATTCGTAAGGAAGACCGTACTCTGGCATTCCTTAAGAATATAGTAGAGCGCATATATGCCGCTATTCGTCGTACTGAATACCTTACCTGCGAGACTTATCCGCAGATAAAGCCATTCCTGCCAGAGAAGATTCACTTCATACATGCCGAGGAACTGTTGCAGATGTATCCCGACAAAACACCTAAAGAGCGTGAGGATGCCATCTGCGAGAAGTACGGAGCTGTATTCGTGATCGGTATCGGCGGTAAGCTGAGCAACGGCGAGAAGCACGACGGACGTGCTCCTGACTACGACGACTGGAGTACCATCGCCGAAGACGGACGTGCCGGACTGAACGGTGATATCCTGATATGGTATCCTGTTCTGGGTCGCAGCTTCGAGCTTTCGAGCATGGGTATTCGTGTCGACAAGGAGAGCTTGCTGCGCCAGCTTAAGATAGAAGGCAAGGAAGAGCGTGAACAGCTTTACTTCCACCAGCAACTGCTTAACGATAAGCTGCCACTCTCTATCGGTGGTGGTATCGGCCAGAGCCGACTCTGTATGGTTTTGCTTCATAAGGGACACATCGGAGAAATTCAGGCTTCAATCTGGCCTGAGGATATGCGTAAAGCATGCAAGGCACTCGGCATGAATCTGATATAATAATCGCTCTTATCGCGATTATTCTGTCTGCCTGTGGAGGACAGAGGCAGCCGCGCGCTTATGGTGGAGTGGGCGAGCTTACCAGCGACGACAGCATGACCATAAAGATGGGACAGTGGGACTTGTTGAAGTACCACAGCGACAAGCTTGGACTCGACATAAACTACCCATCGTTCCTGTATCACCAAGACCTGCCGCATGAGTACGGTCAGGAGGTGTTTATGGCCGACGAGATGTCGATATCGGTTATGGTCGACTCGCTTAATGGTACGCATCGTCCGGCAAGTCAGCTGATGCTGGCAATGGGTGCCGATCTTGTTGAAGTAGGCGAAGACTACAGCATACAAGAAGGTAGTGACGAGGACTTTGACTACTACGGTAAGGTGCTTGAAGACGACACCACTCGATTGGTAACTGTATTGTTGCGCTACAAGCCCGAACACAGCGAAGCTGTAGAGCCGATGCGCGAGTGGGTAAGAAATTTCAAACTGAAATAATTGACCTATCATATTTTAACACGGATTAATCTAAATTTTCGTCAAGAAATCGAGGTTAATCCGTTTTCTTTTTGTACCTTTGCAGCCAAATTTGATTTATTATAACGTTATAAGATTAAAAAATGGCTGAAAGTAAGAGAATTAAGACCGCTTTGGTGAGTGTTTTCCACAAGGACGGACTGGATGAGCTTTTGAAGAAGCTGAATGAAGAAGGTGTAAAGTTCCTGTCTACTGGTGGTACACAGCAGTTTATTGAGTCACTCGGCTACGAGTGTCAGAAGGTAGAGGACGTTACAACCTATCCATCAATTCTGGGTGGACGTGTAAAGACTCTGCATCCAAAGGTGTTTGGAGGTATTCTGGGACGTCGTGACAATGAGGGCGATCAGGAGCAGATGAAGAAGTATGAGATTCCTGAGATCGACTTGGTTATCGTAGACCTTTATCCATTTGAGCAGACCGTAGCAAGTGGTGCTAGCGAGGCTGACATCATTGAGAAGATTGATATAGGTGGTATCTCACTTATCCGTGCCGGAGCAAAGAACTTCAAGGATGTAGTTATCGTTCCAAGCAAGGCTGAGTACAGCGTTCTGCTTGACATCCTGAACAAGAAGGGTGCTCAGACTGATATAGAGGATCGTCGTATGTTTGCTACCCGTGCTTTCGGCGTAAGCAGCCACTACGATACTGCTATCAACGGTTGGTTTGTGAAAACCGCAAAGTAATAATTTGCAACGGACAACAGGACTAACAGGACTGATTAATCCTAAAAAGAAAAAGTCCTTAAGTCCTGTAGTCCGTTGCTAAGATAAATATAAAAGAATAAAAATAATGGGATTTTTTAGTTTCGTACAGGAAATAGCAATGGACCTTGGTACCGCCAATACCATTATCATCAGCGATGATAAGATTGTGGTTGACGAGCCATCGGTTGTTGCTTTGGATCGCCGTACCGACAAGATGATTGCAGTTGGTAATGAGGCGAAGATGATGTATGAGAAGACTCACGAGAACATTCGTACCATTCGCCCTCTTCGCGATGGTGTGATTGCCGACTTCTCTGCATGCGAGCAGATGATGCGTGGTCTTATTAAGATGGTTCACACAGGAAGCCGTCTGTTCTCACCTTCACTGCGTATGGTGATTGGTGTTCCTTCAGGTTCTACCGAAGTAGAGCTGCGTGCCGTTCGCGACTCTGCTGAGCATGCCGATGGCCGTGATGTTTACCTGATTTTCGAGCCTATGGCTGCTGCTATCGGTATCGGTATCGATGTTGAGGCACCAGAGGGTAACATGATTGTTGACATCGGTGGTGGTTCTACCGAGATTGCTGTTATCTCATTGGGTGGTATCGTATCAAACAACTCTATACGTACCGCTGGTGACGATCTTACAGCCGATATCCAGGAATATATGTACCGTCAGCACAACGTTAAGGTTTCTGAGCGTATGGCTGAGCGTATTAAGATTAACGTAGGTTCGGCTCTTACCGACCTTGGTGATGAGGCTCCTGAGGACTTTATCGTTCACGGACCAAACCGTATCACAGCCCTGCCTATGGAGGTTCCTGTATGTTATCAGGAGATTGCTCACTGTCTCGATAAGACCGTAGCTAAGATTGAGAACGCTGTGCTTTCTGCACTCGAGAATACTCCACCAGAGCTGTATGCCGATATCGTCAAGAACGGTATCTACCTCTCAGGTGGTGGCGCTCTGCTGCGTGGTCTCGACAAGCGTCTCACCGATAAGATGCACATTCCATTCCACGTGCCCGAGGATCCCCTCCACAGCGTGGCAAAGGGTGCCGGCATCGCACTGAAGAATATTGATCGTTTTAATTTCTTGATGAGATAAAGAAATAGGGAATGCGCAATCTGCTGGATTTCCTCTACAAGTATCACCACTGGCTAGTTTTCATACTGTTGGAAGTAGTCAGTGTTGTTCTGTTGTTTCAGTACAACAGCTATCAGGGCAGTGTGTGGTTCTCAAGCGCCAGCGCCGTGGCTGGTAAGGTTTACGAGCTGGAGAGCAAGATGACCGCATACCTTTCGATGGCAAAAGAGAACGAGGAACTCACTATGCGTAACCTATATCAGGAGCGACAGCTCGACCAGTTGCGCCGACTTTATGCCGAGGCAACAAAGGATACTACAGCTGCCGAACTCAAAGAACTTGAATTCCTTAGTCAGTATAAGCTGATACAGGCCAAGGTTGTAGAGAATTCGATACACAAGCTTGAGAACCTTATCACTATCGATAAGGGACGCAAGGATGGAGTAGAGCCCGACATGGGAGTGGCTTGCGGTAACGGTATTGTAGGCGTTGTCTATCTGGTTAGCGATCACTACTCGGTAGTAATCTCTGCCCTTAACGCTGCATCATCGCGCATCAGTTGTGCCATTCGCGGTCGCGGATACTTCGGTTATCTTCACTGGTATGGCGGCGACCCGTCGGTGGCCTATGTAGAGGATGTGCCCCGCCATGCTAAGTTTAAGCTTGGCGAGTGGATGGTTACCAGCGGATTCTCGTCAATCTTCCCCTCTGGTGTTCAGGTGGGTAAGATTGAGCAGGTCTACAATTCGAGCGACGGACTGTCGTATAAACTCAAGGTGCGCCTGAGTACCGACTTTGGCAATGTGCGCGATGTGGTGGTTATAAGCGATAAGAGTATAGCCGAACGCGCCGCACTTATGCAGGCTGCACGCGACTCGATTAGTTTCAAACAGCGTCAATAGTTAAGAAGATGAAGATAGAACTGGTAAACCGATTGGTGATGTTCGTTTCACTGCTTGTGGCTCAGGTGCTTATCCTGAACCATGTGCACTTCCTTGGCGTTGGCACACCGCTGCTTTACGTCTACTTTGCCATCACCTTCCGCCGCAACTTCCCCAAGTGGCTTGTGCTGGTGTCGTGTTTCCTGTTGGGACTGCTTATCGACATCTTCTCGAACACCCCTGGCTTGGCTTCGAGTGTGATGACCATTGCCGGACTGGCACAATGCTACCTTATGAATCTGATTGCTCCGCGCGATTCGGCCGAAGACCTTGCTGCCTCGATCAAGACACTGGGATTCAGTAAGTTTGCCACGCTTAGCGGATTCATTACAGCTTTGTATTGTATACTGTTTTTTGCTATCGAGACATTTAATTTCTTTGATATATTGATGTGGTTGGCGCGTTCGCTGGTGAGTGCCGTGCTAACCATGGTGCTGATATTAGCGATTGAAAGTGTTAGAAGCAGGTGAAGCAGAAGGATTACGATCTTGAATACCGCAAATATGTGATTGGTGGAGTGGCCGCATTGATTGTGTTCATCTACATCGTGCGTCTCTTTATGCTTCAGATTACCAGCGACGACTACAAGAAGAGTGCCGACTCGAACGCTTTTCTTAAGAAGATAGAATACCCATCGCGCGGTGCCATCTTGGATCGCACGGGCAAGCTGATGGTTTACAATCAGCCCTCGTACGATATTATGGTGGTGATGAACGAGATGAAGGACCGCCTTGATACACTTGATTTCTGCGAGGCCTTAGGCATCAGCCGCGAGGAGTTCGACCGCCGCATGGCCACGATGAAAGACCGCAACAAGAATCCCGGTTACTCACGATTCACCGAGCAGCTCTTCATGAGTCAGCTTAGCGATAAGGATTTCAGCGTGTTCCAGGAGAAGATGTACCGTTTCCCCGGTTTCTACATCCAGAAGCGTAGTGTTCGCCAGTATACCTATAATATGGGTGCCCATGTGCTTGGCGATGTGGCTGAGGTATCGCCAGCTGATATCGAGGAGGACGACTACTACCAGCCCGGCGACTACATCGGAAAGCTCGGTATTGAGCGCTCGTACGAGAAGCAGTTGCGTGGACAGAAGGGTATACAGATACTGCTGCGCGATGCTCACGGACGTATTCAGGGCCGCTATCAGAATGGAGCCCTCGACCAGCGAGCCATCCCCGGTAAGAACCTCACACTTGGTATTGATGCCGAACTTCAGGCACTTGGCGAGCGACTGATGGAGGGTAAGATAGGTGCTATCGTGGCTATCGAACCATCTACGGGCGAGGTGCTGTGTATGGTTTCATCGCCTACCTACGATCCTCGACAGATGGTGGGTCGTATGCGTAGTAAGAACCACCGCGCCTTGCAGCAGGATGTGTGGAAACCGCTGCTTAACCGTGCCATCATGGGACAGTATCCTCCTGGCTCAACGTTCAAGACCACTCAGGGACTGACGTTTATGACCGAGGGAATCATCAACTCGCACACCATGTATCCTTGTGCTCACGGATTCAACTTCAAGGGCTTGCACGTAGGCTGTCACGGCCATGCTGCACCATTGCCACTTGTGCCCGCACTTAGCACATCGTGCAACGGATACTTCTGCTGGGGACTTTATCACATGATAAATACCAACGTCAGCAAATACGGTTCTGTTCAGAACGCCATGAATACATGGCGCGACTATATGGTTTCTATGGGATTCGGATACCGCCTTGGTATCGACCTCCCGGGCGAGAAGCGCGGACTTATCCCTAACGCCATGTTCTATGATAAGGCTTATAAGGGTTCGTGGAACGGACTCACCATCATATCAATTGCCATCGGACAGGGTGAGGTTAACGCCACACCGCTGCAGATAGCAAACCTTGGTGCCACAATAGCCAATCGTGGTTACTTCTACGTGCCTCACGTAGTGAAGCAGGTTCAGGGCGAGCCCCTCGACACCGCCTTTACACGCAAGCACTACACCAAGGCAAGTCGCGAGGCCTACGACTATGTTGTTCAGGGCATGCGCTCATCTGTGCTCGGAGGTACCTGCCACGAGCTTAGCAAATACGATTTTATGGCGTGCGGAAAGACTGGTACCGCCCAGAACCGCGGTCATGACCACTCGGTGTTCATGGGCTTTGCACCTATGGACAACCCTAAGATAGCTGTTGCCGTTTATGTTGAGAACGGTGGATGGGGTGCCACCTACGGTGTGCCCATCGGCGGCTTGATAATGGAGAAATACTTGAAAGGAAAACTATCTGAGGCCAGCGAGGCAAAGGCTCGCGGCATTCAGGAACGCAGAATAGCATATGGTGCAGGCGATAGGTAACAGAAAGGAAAAAGGAGTAATCCGCTCACTCGACTATTGGACGATCATCATCTACATCGCCCTGCTCACCTTCGGATGGGTTAGTGTGTGTGGTGCCAGCTACAGCTATGGCGAAACCGATCTGTTCAGCCTCGACACACGTTCGGGCATGCAGATTGTGTGGATCGGCACATCCATCGTGCTTGGATTCGTAATCCTTATGCTCGACGACCGCTATCTCGACATGTTTGCCTACATCATATTCGGCGTGATGCTAATACTGCTGTTCGGAACCATATTCAATCCGCATAGCATCAAGGGCTCCCGATCGTGGCTTGTGCTTGGCCCCATACGATTACAACCCGCCGAGTTTGCTAAGTTTGCCACGGCTTTGGCGCTTGCCAAATTGATGAATACCTACGGATTCAACATAGGCAAGTGGAAGGACTTCGGTCTTACCCTTGCTGTGATATTCATACCCATGCTGTTCATCGTCATGCAGCGTGAGACGGGTTCTGCACTTGTTTATCTCTCGTTCTTCCTTATGCTCTATCGCGAGGGAATGCCGGGCAGCATCCTGTTCACAGGTGTGGCTATGGTGGTCTACTTTGTTGTGGGCATACGCTTTGCCGATGTCATGATGGGCATAACGCCCACCTCGATAGGAAAGTTTGCCGTGCTGATGCTTGTCCAGATATTCTCGGCCGGGCTTGTCTTTGTGTATTGCAACGATAAGCGCGACACCATCCGCATGGTGCTTATCGGCCTTGGAGTCACAATCATAGCATTGATATTTGCCTTTTTCATTATCCCATTCGATGTCAACATCATCGAGATGATTCTGTGTGCGGGCATGATATTCTATCTGCTCTACCGTTTCCTCGCCACACGTTTCCGCAACTATCTTTGGATTACGGCTTTTGCGCTCGGTTCGCTGCTGTTCTATAATGTGGCCGACTACGGACTTAACCACGTGCTTGAGCCCCACCAGCGTGTACGTATCAACGTGCTGCTCGGTCTTGAAGAAGACCTGAAGGGTGCTGGTTATAACGTGCATCAGAGTGAGATTGCCATTGGCTCGGGCGGTCTTCAGGGTAAGGGATTCCTTAACGGCACCCAGACCAAGCTCAAATATGTGCCCGAGCAGGATACCGACTTCATCTTCTGCACCGTTGGCGAGGAAGAAGGCTTTGTGGGTTCTGCCGGAGTATTGCTGTTGTTCCTTGCATTGATATGGCGACTGATACACCTTGCTGAGCGACAAGTGCATCGTTTTGGCCGAGTCTACGGCTATTGTGTAGTAAGTGTATTTTTATTCCATGTGTTTATCAATGTGGGTATGGTTCTTGGCCTTACCCCGGTAATCGGTATTCCTTTGCCGTTCTTCAGCTACGGAGGCTCATCGTTGTGGGGATTCACGCTGTTGCTGTTCATCTTCCTCCGTATCGATGCCGGCCGCAACCTGCTGCACAACTAATCTCTTACTTCTTAATCAATTCCATTCCCACGTCGGTTATTCCCGGCATGGTCTCGCGCTTCATGTGGTGCATCACGTAAACATGAAGCGAGTCGCCCTCGTATAGCTCAACGTCGTCCAGATTAAAGCTATATTGGTAGCAGCTTATGCCTTTTCCCATCACGCGTCCGTTCTTCTCTATCAGCGGGCACTCTATGCGCTTTCTCAGTTTCATGCCGCTGGGAAAGATGTCCTGCTCAACCACCACGCTGAGGCTTAGGAATGGCATAGAGTTATCTGTGCGCAGCATCAGCTGCTGGCGATAGCTGCCAGCCTCTTTTACGGCAGGTACGTAGAAGTGCATTGTGTCGTTGCGCTCCCATCCGTCGTTGTCCACGTGCTCGTAGTGGTTGTATATCACACCCTGATTGCAGGCCGCCAATAGCAAGCCTGCAACCGCGAGTATAAATATCTTTGCCTTATTACGCATCCTTTGCTTCCTTCTTGTCGTTCGGACGGTTGTTCTTGTTTTTCTTCTTTTTCTTCTTCTTGGCCTTGTCAAATCGGCTGATGTCGCCACCAGCCAAGTCGATATGTGGTTTCTCCTCCTTCTTTTTACCCTCGTTGTGTTCAAGCGATACGGGCTTCTCGCCGCGCTTGTTCATCTCGATAATCTCCTTGGCGCGCTCGGCGGTGATAGTCTCAAGATTGGCGGCAATGTTCTTGTCGGTAGAGTAGGTGCACAGCCCAGCCAGAATGTCGCTCTTGAATAAGTGATATTCGCCGTCCTGAGTCATCAGTGTAATCTCCTTACCAGGCAGATTCTTGCTTGCCTCGATATAGTCGTCAACCTCGTAGTTCAAACAGCATTTCAGCTTGGCACACATACCGGCCAGCTTCTGTGGGTTAAGCGAAATATCCTGGAATCGTGCGGCGTTGGTGCTAACGCTCGAGAAGTTCTTCATCCATGTGGCGCAGCACAGCTCGCGGCCGCAAGGACCGGTACCTCCGATGCGTCCAGCCTCCTGTCGGGCACCAATCTGCTTCATCTCGATACGCACGTGGAATGCCTGTGCCAAGTCCTTAATCAGCTGGCGGAAGTCAACGCGCTCATCGGCGATGTAGTAGAAGATGGCCTTGTTTCCATCACCCTGATACTCCACGTCGCCTATCTTCATGTCCAGACCGAGACCCTTGGCTATCTTACGGCTTTCAATCATTGTTGAGTGCTCGCGAGCCTGAGCCTCGTGCCACTTCTCAAGGTCGTTAGGGCGTGCTATGCGATACACGCGCTTTATGTCGTCGGGCGATTTTATGTTCACCTTCTTAAGCTGCAGCTTTACCAGTCGGCCGGTAAGTGTAACCACACCTATGTCGTGACCGGGACTTGCTTCTACGGCCACAATGTCGCCCTTCTTCAGGTCCAGGTTGTTCACGTTGTGGTAGTATCCCTTACGTGTATGCTTGAACTGCACCTCAACCAGATCGGTGGTGCTTGGGTTTCCCGGCACGTCGGCAAGCCAGTCGTAAGTGTTCAGCTGCTTGTCCTGTCGTCCCACAGCCTGGTGGCACAATCCTCGGTCGCAGCCAATTCTTACTGTATGTTCATTCGTATTCTCAGCCATATCTATTTAATGTTTAATTCTGTAAAAGTAGTACTATCATCTGTAGTGCAAAGTCAAAGAACACTATCTTTCCGTTGGCGTTCTGTCCTATGTCGCGTATTGCTAAGTTAGCCAGATCGCATATTGGCAGAATGTTCTTCTCGTTCACAAAGCGTGCGAAGTTCTTGGCAAAATCCTCCTCGCGTTGAGTCATATATACCAGTTCCTCGTCGCCGAAGTTATACATAAAGTTCTCGCGGGTCATGCGCATAAAGAATGTAAGCCATCTCTTCTGCTTCTCACGTCCCATGTTAGCCATCTGGTCGCTCCACTTGCGCAGATCCTTAATCTTACGCTGGTAGGCCAGACGCATCAGCATTATATACATATCGAGGAACATCTCGTTTTCCGAACCCACCTGTAGCTCGTCAAGAGCCTTCATCCAGTTGCCGTTGGCAAGTCGGGCTATGCGGTGAGCATCCTCTGGGCTTATGCCGCGCTGCTCTATCAGCGCTTGCTCTATGTCCTCGTTGTCTATCTTCTTAATGTCTATTCTCTGCACACGGCTGCGTATAGTCTCAAGCAGCTTGTCGGGCTCCTCGCTCACCATTATGAACACCGTCTGACTTGGTGGCTCCTCAATCAGCTTCAGCAGTTTGTTGGCGCACTCTATGTTCATGCGCTCGGGCAACCATACTATGCTTACCTTATATCCACCCTGACTCGATTTCAGACTCAGTTTCCTTACCAGGTCGTCGCTCTCGCCGGCGGTTATTATGGCCTGCTGGTTTTCGCCGCCCATAGCCGCCATCCATTCCTCCATGGTGAAGTAGAGTCCGCCCATCACCAGTTCGTGCCACTCTTTGGCAAAGTCGTCGCTCACGGGTTTGTGCTCGGCGCTCATCGATGGTAGTTTTATGGTAGGGTAGGTAAAGTGCAGGTCGGGGTGCTCCAGCTTGGCCAGCATGGCCTTAGCCGATGGCGTGCCGTTGTCAAGCAGATAGCAGCCGAATGCCACCGCTAGTGGTAGCTTTCCGCATCCCTGTGGTCCGCACAGCATCAGTGCGTGTGGAAGTCGTTCTTCCTTCACCAGCTGCTTCAGTCGCTCCTCAGCCTCTTTCTGTCCTATTACCTCGTCAAAACTCATAACAGTCTCTTTACTACTTCCACTACGCTGTCTACTGCCGATACGGTGTAGAAGTGAATGTTGTGTACTCCGTGCGCATACAGGTCGCGGCACTGTTCGGTGGTCCACTCTATGCCAAGTTGCTTGGCGTCTTCGTCGGTCTTGCACTTCACCACCTCCTTAGCCAGCGGCTCAGGTATATCGCAGTGGAATGTCTTGGGCACCACCGTAAGCTGTGTAAGCTTCGCCATAGGCTTTATGCCCGGTATGATGGGTATGGTGATACCCATCTGGCGTGCCTTCTCCACAAAAGCGTAGTATTTCTCGTTGTCAAAAAACAGCTGTGTCACTGCATATTGCGCACCCAAGTCCTGCTTCTCCTTCAGATACTGCATGTCCATCTCAAGGTTAGGCGCCTCTTCGTGCTTCTCGGGATAGCAGGCCACTCCATAGTCGAATGGTCGTCCCGGGTTCTTTATGGGTGTTCCGTCGGCAAAGTATCCCTCGTTGAATTGCTTCACCTGCTTCATCAGGTCGGTGGTGTGCGCGTGTCCGCCCGGTGTAGGCTGGAATCGGCTATCCTCCTTGGCCTTGTCGCCTCTTAGTAATAATAGGTCGCTAATGCCGAGGAACTGCAGGTCAAGCAGCTCGTACTCAATGTCCTCAATCGTAGCACCGCTGCATATCACGTGCGGCTGTACGGGTATACCGTATCTCTGCTGTATTGCTGCGGCTATGGCTATGGTTCCTGGGCGGCGACGGATGCGACGACGCTCAAACTGCCCATTCTCGAGTTCGCGATACACAAACTCCGAGTGATGGGTGGTTATGTTGATATAGGCTGGGTCGAACTCCTTCAGCTTGTCGATGTCGGCAAACAGCTTTGCTGTGCCTGTACCCTTCAGCGGGGGTAGAACCTCAAACGAGAATCGCCTGGCCTGTTTATCTTGATGTATAAATTCAGTAACACTCATAATTGGCTGCAAAGATAGTAAAAAAATAGAAGATACGTGCCAAAATGGATTTTTTTTTGTACTTTTGCAGCATGAAACTGAAGCAATTTCTTAAAGACTGGACTCTTCCTGTGGCTATAGCAGTTGGAACGGTGGTTTATCTGCTGTTCTATTTTGTACCATTTCTCGATGGCGCAGGCGATTCGTTAGGTCAGGTTGTCGACACCATTTTCCCCTTCATGGTGTTCTCTACGCTGTTCTCTACTTATTGCCGTATCGACTTCCATCAGATGCGCCCTCACCGCTGGCACATCGGTGTGCTCATCACCCAGGTGGCCCTTGTGGCGCTCAATGTGTGGATCATCTTCTGTGTTGAGGCCGATCCTGAGCAGAAGTTGCTTTGGGAGAGTGTTCTCACCTGTATCATAGGCCCTGCCGCCACTGCTGCCCCCGTTGTCACCGCCAAAATTGGTGGCAACATCAATACCATGACCGCCTATGTCGTCATCTCCGCCTTTGCTTCGGCCTTGATGATTCCAGCCGTGTTCCCCTTGTTAGAGCGCGGTGTCAGCACCGGTTTCTGGGCAGTGTTCCTCATCATCTTGCAGAAGCTTGCCATGGTGCTTGTGGCTCCGTTGATTCTCGGTTGGCTTGTTCAGCACTACGCCAAGCGCCTTTGCGCGTGGATAGTTTCCATCCCCGACCTCTCGTTCTACCTTTGGGCAGCCCAGCTCGCCGTTACGTCGGGAGTCACCGTTCGCAACATCGTTCATAGCGATGCTGCCCTCCGCACACTGCTTATGATAGCTGTATTATCGCTGATTCTGTGCTTTGTGCTTTTCCTTATTGGCCGTTGGATAGGTCGTCAGTTTGGCGATGAGATCGATGGCGGACAAGCCTCGTTCCAGAAGAACACCGCCCTCAGCATATGGGTGGCCTATACCTATCTTAATCCCGTGGCCTCGGTTGGTGCAGGATGTTATGTTCTTTGGCAGAATATTGTCAACTCGTTAGAGCTCTACGAGTATCGCAAGAAAAACAAATAAGGTACGAGCATCACTGCTGGTACCTTGTTGCTTTGTGTTGTTCTTGAATCAAAATGTAAACAACTACTTTTCTCTTTACTAATATTATCAACATTGCAAATATACAAAGGATAATACCTATTTTGCAATAAATTATTGTAAAAAAACATTAATAGAGCAAGATAGTACGTATCTTTGCAAAATAATACAATATAGGTATCATCTCGAGCGCCTTTAACTCTTCAGTGCATCGAAGAGTTTGTCGAGGGCCTCGTCGGCGTTCTTGCTCTCGTTGAGGAGGGTAACGAACTTTGAGCCGATGATGGCGCCAGCGGCATTGCTCTGAGCTGCCTCGAGTGTCTGCTTGTTGCTGATGCCGAAGCCTATCATGCGGGGGTTGCGCAGATTCATAGCGTTGATGCGACGGAAATACTCCTGCTTGGCATCGTCGAAACTCTTCTGGGCACCGGTGATGGCGGCACTCGAAACCATATAGACAAAGCCATCGGTATTATCATCGATGAAGCGGATGCGCTCTTCGCTGGTCTCGGGGGTGATGAGCATGATGATGCGAAGATCGTACTTGTCGGCGATGGGCTTTACAATCTCCTGATAGTCCTTAAAGGGCAGGTCGGGGATGATGGCTCCGCTGACACCGCTCTCTACGCAGCTCTTGCAGAACTCCTCGATGCCATAGTGCAGGATAGGGTTGAGGTATCCCATAAGAACAAGGGGTATCTCTACCTTATCTTTTATCTCGCGCAACTGGGCGAAGAGGGTCTTGAGGTTCATACCGTTCTTCAAGGCCTGAGTGGCGGCACTCTGAATGACTGGGCCATCGGCCAGGGGATCGCTGAAGGGGATGCCGACTTCGATCATGGCGATGCCACGACGCTGCATGGTGAGGATGACATTGGCTGTGCCCTCTAACGTTGGGCAGCCAGCGCAGAAATAAAGCGACAGGAGCTTCTTGTCCTTGCTATTTGCGAAAAGTTGATTGATCTTATTCATATGCTTAATTCTTTTATAAATGTTCTGAGTTTGTTGATATCTTTCACACCTGGAGCCGTCTCAAAACGAGAGTTGAGATCGATGCCGATGCAGAGGGGAGAGGTGAAAGGGTGAAAGGGTGAAAAGGTGAGGGCTGGGGCGTCGTCGGGGGCGATGCCGCCACTCAACAGATATGGGGTGTTGCCCCGATATTCGCTCAGTACACTCCATTCGAACTTCTCGCCGTTGCCTCCAACACTCTTGCCTTTGGTGTCGAAGAGGAAGTAGTCTACATAGTCCTCGTAGCGTTTGGTGGCTTCGAAATCGATAGCTGTGGCGATGTTAAAGGCTTTAATAATCTTTACATTACGGAGGCGTGAGAGGTGGGAGATAAGCTGGGTGATATAGCTGGGTGACTCCTGACCGTGAAGCTGGATGATGTCGAGCTGGTATTGCTCGGCGATGGTCATAACGTCGCCAATGCTGGCGTCGACGAACACGCCTACGCGCTTGCATTTTGTGGGGAGATAGCTTGGCATCTCGGCCACATAACGGCTGCTTTTTGGCCAGAAGATAAAGCCCATCCAGTCGATGCCGAGGGCCTCTACTTGGCGGATGTTATCGGCATCGCGCATACCACACACCTTTACTATTGGACGATTTACCATTTGACTATTTGACTATTTCGTCGATAAACTCTCTGAGTGCTCGACCAGGGTCGGGAGTCTTCATAAAGGTCTCGCCGATGAGGAAACCGCGGAAGCCAGCGGCGCGGAGTGCGCGCACAGTGTCGGGGTTGGAGATGCCACTCTCGCTTACTTTTACAGCGTCCTTGGGGAGCAGCTCGGCAAGGCGGAATGAGTTCTCTACATCGGTTACAAAAGAGCCTAAATTGCGGTTGTTTATGCCGCACATATCTGGCTCTAACCCAGCGTATTCTAATTCTTGGTTAGAGTGCATCTCTAAGAGTACCTCCATGCCCAGCTGGTGAGCTGTGTTCAGCAACGATTTGCACTCAGAAAGGCTCAAGTCGGCGGCTATGAGCAGCACGGCCGAGGCACCACAAAGGCGAGCCTGAAATAGCTGATACTCGTCGATGACGAAGTTCTTATAGAGCACGGGAATCTTCACGCCTGAGTGGCGGGCGGTACGGATGAAGTCGTCGCATCCGCCGAAGTATTTCTCGTCGGCGAGTATGCTGAGTGCCGAGGCTCCGTTCTGCTGGTAGCTGAGGGGAATGACATCGGCACGGCCTTCTTCCTTGATCCAACCCTTGGATGGTGAGCGGCGCTTGAATTCGGCGATGATACCGGTATCGGAAGCGGTGAGGGCTTGCGACATTGAGGCTACGCCGAAGTCTAGTATGGCTTCTACGCGGCGGTGTATCTCGCGCTCGCTAAGCTCTTGCTTAAAGCGCTCTACCTCCAGGCGTTTATTGGCTACTATTTCTTCAAGTATATCCATGCTAAAAATTTTAACTATTTAGTTCTACGAACTTCTTGAAGGTGCGGAGGGCGGCGCCTGAATCGATTGACTCGCGGGCGATGGCGATGCACTCTTCGATGCTCTTCTGACCCTTCTCCAGAACCTGAATTCCGAAGGCCGCATTGGCCAGAACGATATTCTTCTGGGCGGGCAGGGCGCGATTCTCGAGTACTGAGTCGAATATCTGTGCGGCCTCTTCTTCGGTGGCTCCGCCAACAAGTTCCTCGGGCTTGGCAATCTCGAAACCAAGATCCTGTGGCTTGAAGATGCGCTCGTACTGCTTGGTGGTTACCTTGAAGTCGCCGGTGAGCGAAATCTCATCGTAGCCATCGATAGAGTTCACGATACCATAGTCTATGCCAATCTTCTGGTAAACCTGATTGTAGAGGCGCATCTGGTCGAGGTTAGCCACGCCAAGCAGCTGGCACTTAGGCTGAGAGGGGTTGACCAGAGGACCAAGCAGATTGAAGATGGTGGGGAACTGCAGAGCCTTGCGGATGGGGCCAACGAACTTCATGGCCTTGGCAAAGAGCTGGGCGTGAAGATAAACGATGCCTGCCTCGTTGAGCGAGCGGTTAAGACGGTCGATATCGTCGGTGAACTTGATGCCGTGGTGGGCGATGACGTTTGATGCGCCCGAAACGCTTGTAGCAGCGTAGTTGCCGTGCTTGGCCACCTTATAGCCCGCACCTGCTATGACGAAGCATGAGGTGGTAGAGATATTAAAGGTGTTCTTGCGGTCGCCACCGGTACCAACAACGTCGATATAGCGGTCGGCTTCGAGGATGGCAGGAACGCCCGTCTCTAAGATACCATCGCGGAAGCCGAGCAACTCGTCGACGGTAACGCCGCGCATCTGCAGGGCTGTGAGCAGAGCTGTGATCTGCTCGGTGGGATACTCACTCTGAGTGATACCAATCAGAATATTCTTCATTTCTTCACGAGACAGTTCCTCGTGGTTCAGCATCCTGTTAAGGATGTCTTTCATCGTCTGTGCCATTTTTTATTGGGAGTTAATGGGATTTATAAGAAGTTATAAGGAGTTATAGGAAGAGCCAGTTCTGCAGCATCTTCTTGCCATCGGGGGTGAGAACGCTCTCGGGGTGGAACTGTATGCCGCGGATGTTCATTGATTTGTGGCGGAGTGCCATTATCTGACCCTCATCGCTCTCTGCTGTTACCTCTAAGCAATCGGGCAATCCCTCTTTGGATACTACCCACGAGTGGTATCGGCCGATGGTAATGTTGCGCTCGATGCCGCTGAAGATGGGGTCATCGCTGATGATGTGACATGGTGTGGCCACGCCGTGGAACACATCGCTGAGGTTCTCGAGCTTTCCGCCGAAGGCCTCGCCGATGGCCTGATGACCGAGGCAAACACCAAGGATGGGCTTCTTGCCGGCATAGGTGCGGATGACGTCTAACAGCAATCCTGCCTCGCTGGGGATGCCAGGACCGGGCGAAAGGATAATCTTGTTGAACTGCTCGAGCTCTTCAAGCTGGAACTGGTCGTTACGCAGAACGGTTACCTCAGCACCAAGCTCCTTTACCAAATGACTCAGGTTATAAGTAAACGAGTCGTAGTTATCTATAATTACTATCTTCATAATGTTCAATCATCAATGTTCAATGTTCAATCATCACATCTTTTCCGCCATCAGAATAGCGCGGCGCAGGGCACCGAGCTTGTTGTTAACCTCCTGCAGCTCGTATTCCTCATCGCTCTTGGCAACTATGCCGCCACCAGCCTGGAACCACAGCTCGCCGTTACGACTAACGAAGGTGCGGATGGTGATGGCCTGATTGAGCGAACCGTCGAGACCGATATAACCGATACAACCACCATAGGCACCGCGGTTGTGAGGCTCGTACTCAGAGATGAGCTGCATGGCGCGAACCTTTGGAGCACCCGAGAGTGTGCCGGCAGGGAAGGTGTCGATAAATGCCTTGATGGGGTCGGCACCATTGTCGAGCTCGCCACTTACACGTGATACCAGATGGATGACGTGAGAGTAGTACTGCAGATCCTTATAGAAATCAACTTTCACACCGTGGCAGTTGCGCGAGAGGTCGTTGCGGGCAAGGTCAACCAGCATAACGTGCTCGGCATTCTCCTTGGGGTCGTTGCGCAGATACTCGGCACCCTTACGGTCGGCCTCAGCATCGCCGGTACGCTTTGTGGTTCCGGCAATTGGGTCGATGTAAGCGCGGAACGTGGGTGTTGGGTGTTGGGTGTTGGGTGTTGGCTCAATTCTGCAGTGTGTCTCTGGTGATGAGCCGAAGATGCGGAAGCCGCCGAAGTCGAAGTAGAACAGATAGGGTGAGGGGTTGATGCTGCGGAGCGCACGATAGAGCTTGAAGTCGTCGCCCTCGTAGCTCTGGATGAATCGGCGCGAAAGCACAATCTGGAACACATCGCCACGCAAGCAGTGCTTAATGCCGCGACGGATGTTGGCCTTATGCTCTTCGTCGGTAAGTGTAGAGCGTACGTCGCCCACAGGATGGAAGTCGTAAGCCTTAATGTTACTCTTGTTCATAGCCTTAAGAATCACATCTACCTGAGCCTCACCCTTTTGGGGGAGGTTGGAGGGGGCTTCAAGTGTAACTATCTTAAGTGTATTATTGAAGTGGTCGAAAACAATCACCACCTTATATAATATATACAGAAGGTCAGGTGCATCGTTCTTGGCCTGAGTCTCGTCTTTTACGGGGATATCCTCGAAGTAGCGCACAGCGTTGAAGCTGGTGTAGCCGAAGAGTCCGCAGATTTTTGCATCGTCGCCCGAAACCTGGATGTGGTCGATGAGCTGGTGGATGGCCTTGTCAGAGCGGTACTCCTTGTTAACCTCGTGCTGGAAGGTGCTGCCGTCAGGATATGTAACGGTAGCCATGCCGTGACCGATGGCTACGCTTGCCATAGGATCGATGCCGATGAACGAGCGTGAGTTGTTAGAGTCGTGATAATCGCTACTCTCCATCAGGGCGCTCTGTGGGTAAAGGTCGCGCAAGCGCATATACACTCCCACGGGAGTATACAGATCGGCCAGAATGGTCTTGCTTGTAGTGGTATAATTAAAAGTTTCCATATTCTTTTGCCATTGCTTTGTTCTTGAGATATGTTTCTACGTCCTTGTCGCCGCGACCGCTAACGGTGAGCACTACCACATCGTCGGGCTTGAAGGTGAGCTTGCTGAGGGCTGCGATGGCGTGAGCCGATTCGATGGCGGGGATGATGCCCTCCATGCGTGTGAGCTCGTAACCAGCGTAGATGGCCTCGTCGTCGTTGATTGAGAGCACCTTGGTGCGACCTTTTTTGGCCATGTTGCAGTGCATTGGGCCAACGCCAGGGTAGTCGAGTCCGGCTGAGATGGTGAAGGCCTCCTGAATCTGGCCGTCTTCATCCTGCATTACCAGCATCTTAGCGCCGTGCAGAATGCCTGTGGTGCCCTTATGGATGGTGGCTGCGGTGTAGTCGGTCTGCCAACCGTGACCACCTGCCTCGGCCAATACAATCTTTGTGCGCTCCTCGTTAACATAGTGGTAGATAGTGCCGGCTGCGTTGCTACCTCCACCGATACAGGCGATGAGATAATCGGGATAGTCGCGACCAATCTTCTCCTGCAGCTGCCATTTTATCTCTTCGCTGATGACGCTCTGCATGCGAGCCACAAGGTCGGGGTAGGGGTGCGGACCCATGGTAGAACCTACGATATAGAAGGTGTCGGCAGGGTGGCAGCACCAATCGCGGATGGCCTCAGAGCAAGCATCGCTAAGTGTCATGTTGCCCGTACGAACGGGATGAACCTCGGCACCAAGCATCTTCATGCGCTCTACGTTGGTGTGCTGGCGCTCAACATCGGTAGCACCCATAAACACCTCGCACTTCATGTTCATAAGTGCGCAAACAGTGGCTGTGGCCACACCGTGCTGTCCGGCTCCAGTCTCGGCGATGATGCGAGTCTTACCCATGCGCTTGGCAAGCAGAATCTGACCGATGGTGTTGTTGATTTTGTGGGCACCGGTGTGGTTAAGGTCCTCGCGCTTAAGGTAGAGCTGGCAACCGTACTTCTGGCTCATTCTCTCGGCAAAGTAGAGAGGTGAAGGGCGACCAACATAGTCCTTCAGCAGAGCATGATACTCCTGCTTGAACTCTGCACTCTCGATGATGGGCAGATAAGCATCCTGAAGGTCGTGAACACACTTGTAGAGTATCTCGGGTACATAAGCACCACCGAACTCTCCGTAAAAACCTCTCTCGTCAGCAAAATAATTTTCCATATATCTTTTTAATTTTTTATCTCTAAATGTTTAATGTTTAATCTTTTAATGTTTAATAAAAAAAGACTCATCGCAGTCGCGACGAGCCTTTCTGTATATTTACGTATGTATACACGGCTATGAGCCTCGCGACTTGTTAATCTCGAGAGCGCCACCACCAAAAGTTGTTCTGTATACGTACCATATTGTTCTTTTTATTGTTGATTATAACATTTCGGCTGCAAAAGTAACTATTTAATTTCAAACCGCCAAACTTTTTGCCTACTTTTTTAATAAAATGAAAGCAAAAGTTGAGTTTTACTTACTTTTGCACTCTTTTAGCAGGTTGTTGAGGGCTTGTGTGTCGGCTGGAGAAAGCTTCACAATAGGGGCTATAGTCATCTTTGCCGACGGGCCAATGTTCTTCTCCAACTCGCCAAGCTCTACGAATTGCGACATATATAGTTCTTTCTTATTGTCTTCTAATGGCTCGTCCATGCCTACCTCGTGTAGCATGAAGCGTGTCTTGGCTGCAACCGACAGCTCGATTTGCAGGCGGACATAACAGATAATGTCGAAATAGACATTCGGGGGAAACAGCTCCTTAACCGACTCAAGGAAGGTGCCCGTAGGCGTGTTAAGCAGATGGCCGCCCTCAATAGAGCGCAGCAAGTTAATCTGCATATCCAATCCCTTGTCTAACCATCGGTGAGTCATATCGATATCGTAGAAATATACGACTGCTATCATACCTACCGTAACAGCTAATACCCAGAAGAACTGCATGATGGGCGTGAATTGGAACATGTTGTGGAAAACGTGAAATGCCAGAGCTGCCACAAACAATGCCGTTGTCTTTATAATATCGTTAGTGCTCATGGGCATTCGCGAGCGTTTACGTTCTATCTGTCGTACTGCCATCATCATTCCTGCTGCTATGATAGCGCTGCAACCCATGTGGATAAGGGCTACCTCTAAGCCACGGAATAATCCGGTGCTCAAATCTACGCTATCGCCCAATACCAGATAGAAGATGTTCTCAAGGAATGAGAATCCGCCGCCTACTGCTGCACCGCATATAACACTATCGATGAAGAAAGCGATGCGCTTGCGAAAAGCCAATATCAGCAGCGGGATTGACTTGACCAGCTCTTCGATTACAGGATGTATGATGTCGGCGCTTTTGCCCGAAATGACTCTGTCGGTGAGTAGGAAAAGTCCGAAACAAGCCAATGCCGTAAGCATACCTATGAGCGCCAGCAAGAGCAGACGCTTGATGCTGATAAGTGCGAAATGGTCGATCTTGTATATAAAGATTATATATACTATAATAGGTATAAGGGATACGGCAAAAAGCATTATAACAGTTTTAGTGAAATCATAAGTTCGTTACCATGTCTACCTCCCTGGAATCCTTCGGGTGCAAAGAGGTGACCATAGCCTACGGATAGGGTAGTCTTAAGATAATTTAGGAATACCAGCTCGGTGGTTAGCTGAACGCCCGTGCTGTAGTACATCTTCTGTGATGTGCCGGGGTTCCAGGTAGAAAGTCCTGTGCCGAAGAGCGAGCACTGTATCCATGTGGGATAGCAGAATAGGGCACCGAAGTTGTTCAGTCGGATAGGACGGAGGTTGAGCTCGGCTGTGGCCTTGGCATAAGAGTGTGCCTGAATAGCATCGATGTCGGCACCTGGCATAGCCAGCGAATTGCGGTATTGGAAGGCGGAGCGGTTGTCAACACGGTTGTTGCGGAATCCACCAAGATAGGTGTTGCCGAATACCGTCTCGTCGTCGCCGAAGTTATGACCGGCTGCTGTACGGAGCCAGAATGAGGTGTTGCGGTCTATTGGTACCAGCGTACCGAAATCGGCTGTACCCTCTATAGAGGGATATACGTGTCCGCCGGCAAGATAGCCGTAGCCCTGAAGACCAAAGCTATAACCCTGCTCTACCATCACAGCACCTAAAGAGCCGCGTGTCTTCGACCATTTGCCGTAGATAGATGCCGTTTGCATCGACTTTACCTCCTGAACCTCAATCTCCTGATACAGAGGCAGAGCGTCCATGTCGCCATAGGCACCGAGTGAGAATCCCCACGAGCGTGAATATGGTGATATAAGTGAGTTGGTATAGTCGTAACCCAAAGATACCTGATAGCCCTTACGGCTTGAGCGCATAGGTCCGAACAGATCGTAGAAGTTGGTGTGGTTCCAAGCTGCTTTCAGTGTCCAGAAGTAATATCTCCATTCCATGTCGGCATGGAATCTGTTCTTCCAAGGGTTATTGCTCCAAGGCGAAACACCGAGCGAGAGCTTGATGCTGCTAAGACCTACAGGGTCGTTGATGTTTAAGCGATAGCCTAATACAGGTGTTACGTTGTTCCATGAATCTCTGTCGGTGAAACCGGTGATGATGGGGTAGGCACCTGCAAAGTGCATCTCCTTCACAACATTGTAGTCAGTGATGTTATTATAAACGTCGCCGAAGTCGGTCTTTGGCAGCGAGTCTTTCAGCAATCCTACCTGCTCCATAGCCTCGCGGTTGTTCTCGTAGGCCAACTGTCCGTACAGCTGCACGGCGTTGGCATCCTTTACAACCTCGCGGGTAAGGGTAACAGGGCGCAAACCGTCGCGCTCGAACTGGAGTGCCAGTAGTTGTCCGGGCGATGTCTCCAACGGTGCAAACATACCTATCTCGGTATTGGTGAGCATCTCCATCTCGCGTGTTTCGATGTTTATCTGCCAGAGGTTTGAAACACCGGTGTAATATGAGCTACCGATAAGGTACTTGTCGTCGAGCGAGAAGCGGAACTGACCTAAGTTGCTGTCTTTCCATGTTATCAGCTCTACTGGCTTGAAGATGGCTTTTGCAAGCTCCTCGGTATTAAACATCAGCAGAGTATGCTCGCCGTTGTCGCCCTGACTTGTCATCGAAAGCCATTTTCCATCGTGACTGATATCTACATCGAACACGCTCACGCCAAACGGGAAGGCGTAGATGGCCTCGATGTTCTCCAAGTCGCGGTCGAGGCGGACGATAGTTTGCGTACCGCCGTTAGAGAACAGACCGTAGACACAATCATGCGTGTTGTCGTAGACGATGTTGTTGATACGTTGGTATTTTTTCTTCTTTACTACTTTATTCTGCTTGATGTCGTAGATTTCAAGACCACGCATCTTTGCGTTGTTAGATGTGTAGATGATGCGCTGCGAATTACGGTCGAGTGCTACGAATGCTGGGTCGTATAGCTGTATGCCGTAGATGTCGCAAAGCTTGCGCTGCTTTTTTGTCTGCAGGTCGATCTCGGTGAGATGTGCAAATCCCTTTCCAGGGGCGTTCATAGCGGCGTAAGCCTTGCCTGTATTGGGATCGTAGACAAACGGCGATACCGATCCTAATGGCTCTGGGGTGAGTGGCTTTGTTTCTGTGACAGGATATTGGCGGATGGCAGCAAGATTCTCCTCCTGATGCTTCTTCTCGTCAATCTTCCAGTCGTTCCATACTTTTCGGAGTGATTGACCGTATACCTTCTTAAACTGACTTCCGAAGAACGTCTTACTATCGGCCGTACGGTTGTAGAACTGTATCATCTTGTCGTAGCCGTAGGTCTTTGTAAGATAGTTCACAAATCGGGTTCCGTAGAGATATGCGTTGGCACCCACCTGGAAGTCCATGGTAGAACCTTCGGTCTCAAGACCTACTACCGAGAACAGCTTTTCGCCGCCGTTGATGATGCTACGGAAGTACATCTCGTCGTAGCCGCCAAGTGCACGACCTACACCACCGCCAAGCCATGTCTCCATGAAACATGCGATACCCTCATGATACCAGCGTGGTGCATACCAGCGTGGCACACTAAGATAGCTCCAAAGGGCTGAGATGGGTTGGGTGTTGTCGGTACCAACTTTGGTGCCGAAGAATTTACGCCAGTTAAGGTCGCGACGGTTGTATTTATCGGTCATCACGATGTGAGTGTACTCGTGCTTGAACAGCTGACGGTATCGCTCACTCGAGGGGTTGATGTAGTATGACATGTTGAGTGGTGCCATACCAATCTGTATCAAAGAACGAGGTAACGGCGTTGCTCCGCCGTTACCGTCGTCTTCCCAGTCAGTTAATAACAGCAAGGTTGATTCTGGCTGATAAACCGAATCAGTTGTCCATATCTGTTTATGGAGTGCCTTGCCGTTCTGATACATGCGTATCATATGCGGTATGTAACGCGACTGGTTCTTGTCGAAGAACACCAAAGTCGCATCGTCTGTCTTATATTGGAAATAAGTTTGAGTCTGCCCCCACGCCATACAGGGCATCATCGAGAGCAACAGAATAACAATCCGGTTACGCATGTACTATTATTTATTTTTTATACTATGGATTTATAATTCTACCGTTGCCATTCAATGTTACCTTTTCTCCCGCGGCAGAAGCCTTAATCACTTCGCTGGCCTGATTGCAGAGGAAAGTACTGCTTGCCTCATTACTTAAATTAGTGTTCTGAGTCTTGCTTGCAAGCTGTTCTGCACCAGTAGTACTACCGTAAGTGTTTCTGCCCCTTTTTCCTGCATTATTCAATACGTTTTGGAAAGTTTCTGTCACCGCGTTGTTACTCATCATCTTAATATTAGCATTCTGCAAGGTAGCCATACCAGTATTGCTGACAACCAGCTTCTGACTGGTACCATTTTTCAAATCTGCACTACCAGTATTGCTGACAACCAGCTTCTGGCTGGTACCATTCTTCAAATCAGCACTACCAGTATTGCTGACAATCAGATTCTGGCTGCTACCATTCTTCAAATTAGCCATACCAGCTTTGCTGGCAACTATAATAGCCTGATTCAACGCTACACTGACCAGCTGATTAAACTTGGCGGTGGCGGCTCCCTCCTGATTATTCATAGCATTAGCGCCTTGGGTATTGCTAACTACTCCTGCTGCACTGCGGATCTGAGTGGTCACATTGTTCAAGGCTTCTTCCGACAGCGCACTGACCAGCGAACCACCTACTCCCGTATTCATCGTCATATAAGCACTGTTAACCATAGCGACCTTTTCGGCTACGTCGAAATCAGCCAAGGCTGCAAGCGTCTTTTCGCCAGAAAGCAGGTTGCCCTTCTTGGCCATTGCCTCAGCAGCGTCCTTGTCGCCATCGAGGGCAGCGGTCATCTTCTGATAGTCTACCCACTGGTCGCGAACGAACTTCAGGTGGTCATCACCCTTAGCTGTCTTCAGATACTTATCGGTGGTATCGATGAATTTATTTGCCAGCTTGTTCTGCTTCTGCAGAGTGGTGTAAGCCAACGAGGCGTTGATGGTTGTCTGCTCAAGATTAGAGCATTCCTTTCCGCTGAGGGCGGCTTCAAGATTGTTTCCCGATTCTAACAACGAGTTTGCAACGTTGTTCACCATCTCAAGGGTAGCGTTCATCTCCTTCAGTACCTCAGCAAAGGCGGGGATATTGCCAGCTACCTGGTTTGACATGTCGACCAATGCGCCGAACTGTACGGCGCGGGTCTGCATCACCATCTGGGCTACCACGATACCATCCTTGAAGGTAGTATCGGTCTTAAGAAGCTCCTCCATGTTGGTGAGTTTCTCTGACTCCATCTCGCGTGAGAATCGGCTTGCCTTGCTTATGTCGCCGCTTGCATCGCCGGTATTAATTGGCCAGTTAAAGAAATGATTCACTAGCAGACCTACAACGAGGACTGCCAACACTGAACACACGATAATAGTTAATTTCTTCTTATTCATAATTTTGGCATTTTAGTTAATTTGGGGGCAAAGTTACAAAAAAATGATAAATTGAAAGTAAAAAAGTGGATTTTTTTTTATTTCGTCTATAATTTCTTGCATTTTAATTATAAAATATTTGTTTGTTATCGAATAATTGCTTATCTTTGCAACGTTTGATTACCAATTTAAAACTATATTTGTTATGAAACGATTAATTCTTTTGGCTATTACCATAACCGCATTCGTACAGACAGGATGGGCACAGAAGGATGTGGATACCTATGTGGCTGTTACTGACCAGGAAGATCCTAACACCTTTGCCGTAATCATATCGAACGAGCATTATAAGCACGAGGCTGCTGTGCCTTTTGCACTTAACGATGGTGCCATATTCAAGCGCTACCTGATGAAGACACTTGGCGTGCCCGAACAGAATATTAAATATGTACCCGATGCATCACTTAATGATATGAATTACAACCTCTCGTGGTTGGAGAAGGTTATAAAGGTTAAGCAGAAAGAGGCGCGAGCCATTGTTTACTATAGCGGACACGGTATGCCCGACGAGGATAGTAAGAAGGCTTATCTGCTACCTGTTGACGGATATAGCACCGAACCAACGAGCGGCTTGTCGACCGAGGCTCTGTACAAGCGACTGGGTGCTATGCCGGCATCACAGACGCTGGTATTCCTTGACGCATGTTTCAGTGGTTCGAAGCGCGAGGGCGACATGATGAAGGCGGCTCGTGGAGTGGCTATCAAGGCTAAGAGTGCTCCGGTATCGGGTAATATGGTAGTGTTCTCGGCAGCTCAAGGTAATGAGACTGCTTATCCGCTGAAGTCGAAGGAGCACGGACTGTTTACATACTTCCTGCTTGAAAAACTGCAGAAGAGTGGTGGCGCCGTTACTCTGGGAGAGTTGAGCGAATATGTTACAAAGAACGTATCGGAAACATCGATAATAACAAACGACAAGAGTCAGACACCAACGGTTACGGCTCCAGTAGGATCTACCGATTGGCGCAACTGGAAGATGGCCAGCAAGGAAGCAAAGAAATTTGAGACTATGCCAAAGGCTGTTACCAAAGTGCAGACTCCTGTTGAAGAGGCTGATAAACCCGCACCTGCCCAGAAACCTAAGCAGAGATCATTCCTGAAGAGAAATACTACAACCGAACAACAATAAAAATTATAAGAGATGAGAAAACTATTTGTTATGGCAGCATTGCTGCTGAGCGTTGTTGGCGCTATGGCGCAAGACGACAAACCAAGTGTGTTAGTGGAGAAGTTTACCAACAAGAGTACGGGCAACAACTCTGTTTGTAATGCTGTACAGCAGGCCATTGTTTCGGGTCTGGTTAGTACGGGCAGACTTACCGTGGTTGATGCAGGTACAATGGCCGACCTGCCTACCGTGAAGAACGACCGCTTGCTGTTCCTTAACGACAATGGTATACAGTGGATGGTTGAGGGTAGTCTGAACTCAGTAAGCAGCGCCCATAAATCGTCAACAATCAGTGGTAAGACTACTTATTACTATGAGGGTGATGTTAACTACACACTCACGCTGATTAACACGGAAACAGGTGTTACAAGCATCTCGGAGACATATATCGAGAGTGCTACCGGCGACTCTTCCGACGAGGCTATCATGCGTGCAGCCAACGATGCTAAGGGACGTATGAATCGCTTTGTACAGGAGAACTTCAAGGTTGAGGCAACCATCAAGGCTCTTGACGAGGTTGACAACAAGAAGGGCGCCAAGAGTTGCTATATCAGCATAGGTAGCGACAAGGGTATTGAAAACGGACAGATATTCGAGGTGTTCAGCCAGATAGAGATTGCCGGCGAGAAGGTCGACAAGAAGATAGGTGAAGTAAAGGTGCAGGAGGTTATGAGCGGCACAATGTCGCGTTGCACAGTAAAGAACGGCGGTCCTGCTATCAAGAGCGCCTTCGAGAACCAGCAGAAGATAACCGTTCGTAGCCGTCCAAAGAAGGAGTCGGTATTAGGCGGCCTTGGTGGTCTGCTTAAGATCTAAAAGAAAGTTACTTGTTAAGAACTTCTTGGATAAAGCGGGGTGTGTAGCCCCGCTTACTTTTTGCTACCTTCTCGGGGGTGCCGGTGGCAAGAATCTCTCCACCATTACGTCCGCCTTCGGGACCAATGTCGATAATCCAGTCGGCTTGCTTGATAACATCAAGGTTGTGCTCGATGATGATTACCGTGTTGCCGCGGTCTACAAGCTGCTGCAGAACCTGCATCAGTATGCGGATATCCTCAAAGTGAAGTCCGGTAGTAGGCTCGTCGAGTATATACATGGTCTTACCCGTGTCGCGCTTCGACAGCTCGGTGGCCAACTTTATACGCTGACTCTCGCCTCCGGATAGGGTGGTAGAGGGTTGGCCGAGTTTGATATAACCTAAGCCAACATCCTGAATACTCTTAATCTTACGCAGAATATCGGGCACATTCTCAAAGAACTCAACGGCCTGATTGATAGTCATATCAAGGACATCGGCTATCGACTTGCCTTTGTAACGCACCTCGAGTGTCTCACGATTATATCGCTTGCCGTGACAATCCTCGCATGGAACCTGGATATCAGGCAGGAAGTTCATCTCTATGGTCTTGTAACCGTTACCGCCACAGGTCTCGCAGCGTCCGCCCTTGACGTTGAACGAGAATCTACCGGGCTTGTAGCCGCGGATCTTTGCCTCGGGCAGGTTTACAAAGAGCGAGCGGATATCGCTGAACACACCGGTATAGGTGGCTGGGTTAGAGCGGGGTGTGCGACCGATAGGACTCTGGTCAACACTTACCACCTTATCTATATATTCCAATCCCTCAATAGCCTCGTAAGGCATAGGGCGCTTCAGCGAGCGGTAGAAGTGCTGCGAGAGGATGGGCTGAAGAGTCTCGTTGATGAGCGTAGACTTGCCCGAGCCGCTGACACCCGTTACAACAATTAGCTTGCCAAGCGGGAATTCGGCATCTATATGCTTGAGGTTGTTGCCCGTACAGCCTTTGAGAACAAGGCTCTTGCCAGAACCTTTACGTCTTTCGCCAAACTCAATCTTTGTAGTTCCGTTAAGGTATTGAGCGGTAAGAGTGTTGGTCTTAAGTAGCTCATCTGGTGTACCCTGGAACACTACCTCGCCGCCTTTGCGTCCGGCACGTGGACCGATATCTACAACGTAATCGGCACTACGCATCATGTCTTCATCGTGCTCAACCACGATAACCGTGTTGCCAAGGTCGCGCAGCTCCTTAAGCGAACGGATAAGTCGCTCGTTGTCGCGCTGATGAAGTCCGATAGAGGGCTCGTCGAGAATATATAATACGTTTACAAGTTGCGAACCAATCTGTGTGGCCAAGCGGATACGTTGACTCTCACCACCCGACAACGAGGCCGATTGGCGATTGAGCGAGAGGTAGTCGAGTCCCACTTCGAGCAGGAAGTCAAGACGGGTCTTAATCTCCTTCAGAATCTCTTTTGCGATTTTGTACTCGTTCTCTGACATTTCCTTTGCTTCTCCCTTCTCACCTCTTTTTTCAAGATCGTCAATCCATGTGCGGAGATCCTTGAGGTCCATATTTGCAAGGTCGGCAATATTGCGCCCGCCGAAGGTGTAGGATAGGGCCTCGCGATTAAGCCGCTGACCGTGACACTCTGGACATGTACACTCGGCAAGGAACTGGTCGGCCCACTTCTGTCCGGCACTTGAGTCATCGTTATCCATCACGTTGCGAAGATACTTGATGATACCATCGAACGAAACGAAATAGTCGCTCGATGTGTGTACCAACTCCTTATCGATGCGGACATCCTCGAGCGAGCCATAAAGCAACTCGGTCATGGCATCGTCAGGGATCTCGCCGATGGGGGTGTTGAGGTCGCACTCGAACTTTGCGAGTATGGCTTCTACCTGCCAGAATATCATCTGGTTTTTGTATTTTCCAAGTGGCACAATACCGCCTTCGCGGATGGTGAGTTTCTTGTCAGGAATGACCTTATCGAGGTCAATCTGGTTAATCACGCCAAGACCTTTACAATGCGGACAAGCACCTTGAGGAGAATTGAACGAAAAATTGTTAGGCGCTGGGTCTGAGTAACTTATGCCTGTAGTCGGACACATCAGTCGCTTTGAGAAATGCTTGATTTGACCCGTGTCCTGGTCGAGAATCATTATCAATCCGTCGCCTTGTTTCATGGCGATAGAGATTGATTTCTTAAGACGTTCTTCATCGGGAGTCTCGGGCACCTTCATGCGGTCAATAACCACCTCGATGTCGTGGTTCTTATAACGGTCAACCTTCATGCCCTGAACTATCTCCAGCATCTGTCCGTCAACTCGTATATGCATGTATCCCTTGCGGCGCATGCTCTCGAAGAGCTCGCGATAATGTCCTTTTCGACTACGTACTACCGGAGCCAGAATGTAAATCTTATGTCCGGCGTAGTCGTGGGTAATCATGTCGAGCACACGCTCTTCGGTATAGCGCACCATCTCCTCGCCGGTAGCAAAGCTATAGGCACGTCCGGCACGGGCAAAGAGCAATCGCATGTAGTCGTAAATCTCGGTGGTGGTTCCTACCGTAGAACGGGGATTCTTGTTGGTGGTTTTCTGCTCGATACTGATTACGGGCGAAAGACCGGTAATCTTATCAACATCAGGGCGCTCCATTCCGCCAAGGAAGTTGCGGGCATAAGCCGAGAAAGTCTCGATATATCGGCGCTGACCCTCGGCAAAAATCGTGTCGAAAGCCAGCGACGACTTGCCGCTGCCACTCAATCCCGTTATCACTGTTAGTGAGTTGCGGGGTATTTCTACATCTATATTCTTAAGATTGTGTACGCGAGCTCCGTACACATTTATCTTTTCGTCTTCTCTATTCATTGCTATTCAGTTTTTGTAAATCCGCGAAGCAGATTGACGTCTTTACGGATGTTATAAACGATGCCATCGGCACCACGGGCTTTTACCACAACAAAGTATACGCCTTCTTTTACAGGGCTACCGTTGTAATTACCATCCCATCCTTCAGCAGGGTTAGTCCATTCAAAGAGTTTCTGTCCCCACCTATTAAATATGTACGCGTGGAACTCCACAATACTCTGGTATTCTTTAGCCTTATATACGTCGTTGTGTGTGTCGCCATTGGGTGTGAAAGCATTTGGCATAAGTAGCTTGCTCTCGCTTATGGTTATGCAGATTCGTGATGAGTCGCGCTCCTCATTTCCAAGATTGGCATAAAGGGTTACATACGTCTTGCCTGCCTTTGTGAAGGTGTAGTCGGTGTTCTCTTCGTAGCGCACCATCATATCCTTACCTTCGCCCTCCATACGGAAGTGCCACTCGTAGGTGGGGTCAAGACCTTCCATATCCTGAGGGTTGGCACGGAACGACACACTGAGTGGGGCTTGGCCGCTGAAATCATTTCTGGTCTCAGTCTCCACGCCGCTATCGTCAATATATATTGCTGATATCTCGACACTCTGTGCCGATGCCGAAAGCGACACAAACATCGCAAAAACAGTAAGTAATATCTGCCAAAATCTCATTTTTTATTCATTTAAAGTGCAAAGTTACTAAATATTTCATAAAGATTCATCCCCAATTCACAATTATTTTGTACTTTTGTACGCGAAATGACTAAATTTTGAAAATATGACGCGAGTTTTAAGATATTTTTTGTTCTTTGCCGCCTTATGGCTATCGGTCAGTGTGGCCGTGGCTCAAGAGGGCGAACAGATACGCGGACTGCATAAAGTGAAGAAGAAGGAGACCATCTTCGGCATCTCTCGTATGTACGATATCACCATCGAACAATTGATGAAGGCAAACCCCGAGATGAATACTCCCGGATACGAGCTGAAGAAAGGTACCGTGCTGAGAATTCCGTTTTCAACATTGCAGACCGAGACACCTGTGGCTAAGCCAGCAGAAGAGGAAGATGCTGATGATATGCGTAAGCGCGCCATCCGTCTGGGTGTGATGCTACCTCTGCACGATATCAACGGCGACGGAAAACGTATGGTTGAGTACTATCGTGGTGTGCTGATGGCATGCGACAGCATAAAGAAACTTGGTATTTCTGTTGACGTACATGCATGGAATGCTGCTGAGGATGGAGATATCAACAAGATTCTGAGTGATGAGAATGCTGCAAAGTGCGACCTTATCATCGGTCCTCTTTACTCAAAGCAGATGAGCGCAATGTCTGCTTTTGTTGAGAAGAATAAGATAAAGCTTCTTATTCCTTTCTCAATTAATGCACCACAGTTGGCCGACAATAAGTATATCTACCAGGTATACCAGAGTCATACTGTTCAGGACGATGCTACAATCGAGCACTTCGTGAAGGGTTTCAAGAACTATCACACTGTTATCATCGATTGTAACGACTCTACCAGTCAGAAGGGTAGCTTTACATCAGCCTTGCGCCGTCAGCTGGAGCAGGAGAATATGGAGCTCTCGATAACTAATCTTAAGTCGGGCGAGAGTGATTTCTCTAAGGCATTCAGTCGTACAAAGCCCAATGTGGTTATTCTGAACACCGGTCGTTCGCCCGAACTTGGCATCGCTTTCTCGAAGCTCAACGGACTAAAGGTTACCGATCCAGATCTGGTGATAAACATGTTCGGCTATACTGAGTGGTTGATGTATACCCGCGCACATCTGGAGAACTTCTATAAGTTCAATACCTATATCCCTTCGGTATTCTACTATAATCCGCTGTCGGCATCAACAAAGCGCCTGCAGCAGAAGTTCCGTTGGAATTTCCATACCGACATGCAGAATAGTCTGCCAAGATTTGCACTTACCGGTTTCGACCATGCATATTTCTTCCTTACAGGATTGCACCGCGAGGGCAAGATGTTCCTTGGTGAGAAGAGTAATATGGAATATGTTCAGACTCCATTGAAGTTTGAGCGTTATGGTAATGGCGGATTGCGCAACCACACACAATTGTTTGTTCACTATACTCCCGACTGTAGGGTAGAAACCATTAAGTTCTAAAGGATGAGGAATGTTAGGATGATGAAGCGCAATCTTTTAATTTTTACATTTTTACATTTTCTCATTTTATCATCGGTAGCCCAGGTTGGAGAGTATCGTAACGATTTGGCTGTTGGTGTGAATGGTGGCTACGTTATGAGTAATGTGGCTTTTGTAACAAAGGTGCCTCAGACTATGTTAGGTGGCATCACCGGAGGATTTACAGCCCGTTACACTTGTGAGAAATATTTTAGTAGTATATGTGCGGTTACTGGTGAACTTAACTTTGCACAGATAGGTTGGAACGAGGATATTCTGGATAAAAGCGATAAGCCCGTTCCGCTTCATACCGACCCATCGCAGAACCTTTATTATAGGCGTAAGATGACTTACGTTCAGGTTCCGCTTCTGGCTCGATTGGGATGGGGACGTGAGCGAAACGGATTCCAGGCTTTCATACACCTTGGACCACAGATTGGATTCTTCTTGAACGATAAGACCGAAAGCAACTTTGATATACACGACCCGGCATTTGATCCTGCAATAAAGAACGGATCATACGGCAAGGATTATAAGTATGCCAATATACGTTCATCGCATATTGTGGCTCAGGATACAATGGCCGTTGAGAATAAGTTCGACTACGGTATTGCTGTTGGTGCCGGTTTGGAGTTCAGCAACCGCCACTTCGGCCACTTCATGATTGAAGGTCGCTACTACTACGGATTGGGTAATATTTATGGTAACACCAAGCGCGATTACTTCTCGCGTTCTAACTTTGGTAACATCGTTGTGAAATGTACCTATCTGTTCGATATAATTAGAACAAAGAATTCTAAAATCAAATAAAATAATTAATTATGTTCGAAAATCAACCCAAAGGTTTATTTGCGTTGGCATTGGCCAACACAGGTGAGCGATTCGGTTATTACACCATGCTTGCCGTTTTTGCTTTATTTTTGAGAGCTAACTATGGTCTGGATGCAGGATGGGCCGGCGAAATCTACAGCGATTTCCTCATGCTTGTCTACTTCCTTCCAATTGTCGGTGGTTGGCTGGCCGATAAGTTCGGATTCGGCCGTATGGTTACCATCGGTATCCTGATTATGTTTGCAGGTTATCTGCTGTTGTCAATACCTCTTGGTGGCGACACATTCGCACTTGTTGTGATGCTGGCAGCTCTTGTTCTTATCGGTTTCGGTACCGGTCTTTTCAAGGGTAATCTGCAGGTAATGGTAGGCGATCTGTACAACGATCCTCAGTATGCTAACAAGCGCGATGCAGGTTTCTCACTTTTCTACATGGCCATCAACATCGGTGCCCTGTTTGCTCCTACAGCAGCAGTACGTATCATGGAGTGGTCACAGCAGAATCTGGGTACCAGCGTTAACGATAGCTATCACTTTGCTTTCGCCATCGCTTGTGCTTCGCTGATTCTTTCTATCGCCATCTACTATGCTTTCCGCAGCACTTTCCGTCATGTTGAAGGTGGTAAGGGTAAGGCTGATAAGGCTCAGGCAGCAAGCAATGAGCCAGAGCTGACTAAGGAAGAGACAACTCAGCGTGTTGTGGCTCTGTGTCTGGTATTCGCTGTTGTAATCTTCTTCTGGATGGCTTTCCATCAGAATGGTTTGTCGCTTACTTACTTCGCTGATGAGTTTACAGCTAAGTCGGCTACCGGTGCAGATACAATGCCATTTGATGTTATCAATCTGGTAATGATTATCTTCATCGTCTATGCAGGTTTCTCACTCTTCCAGAGCAAGACTCCAAAGGGTAAGAGTATCTCTGCTGCTATCATCCTTGTGGCTCTTGGCATTCTGGGTTATAAGTATACTCAGGCTACTGGCGAGGTTGCAATCTCTGCACCTATCTTCCAGCAGTTCAACCCATTCTATGTAGTAGCTCTGACACCAGTATCAATGGCTATCTTCGCTTCTCTGGCATCTAAGGGTAAGGAGCCAACACCTCCACGTAAGATTGCATACGGTATGCTTGTTGCTGCATCTGCATTCATCGTTATGATGGTTGCTTCTCAGGGTCTGCTGACTCCTAACGAGCAGAAGGCTGCCGGCGATGCTGCTACGTTCGTATCACCTTACTGGCTGATTAGCACATATCTCATCCTTACCTTCGGTGAGCTTCTGCTGAGCCCAATGGGTATCTCGTTTGTATCAAAGGTTGCTCCTCCAAAGCTCAAAGGATTGATGATGGGTGGATGGTTCGTATCTACCGCTATCGGTAATAAGCTTGTAGGAGTAGGTGGTTATCTGTGGGGCGACATCAACCTGACAGTAGTTTGGGGCGTGTTCATTGCAGTATGCGTTGTAGCAGCATTGTTCATGTTCGCTATGATGAAACGTCTGGAGAAGGTCTGCTAAATGATAACCTATATCCCATTTATAGTACTAATAGTACTCATCACATGTTGCGTTGCCGTTTTCGGTAACGCAACATTGGATGGTGCTAGTCAGGTGTCGCTGTTGGTGGCTGCCGCTGTTAGTGTTTTAGTCGGTCATTTCACCAAGCGACTGGAATGGGAGAATCTTGAAAAAGAAATAACGGATAAGATAGCCAGTTGTACACCGGCTATCATTATCCTTTTGCTTATTGGAGCTATCGGTGGAACATGGATGGTTTCAGGCATCGTGCCAACCATGATCTATTATGGTATGCAGATTATCCGTCCTGAGGTATTCCTTGTCAGCAGTAGCGTGTTGTGTGCTTTGGTTAGTCTGATGATAGGTTCATCGTGGACTACCGTAGCTACTATCGGTGTGGCTCTTATGGGTATTGGCAAGGCTCATGGTTTCGACGATGGTTGGATTGCCGGTTCTATCATCACTGGTGCTTATTTCGGCGATAAGCTGTCGCCATTAAGCGATACCACCGTACTTGCATCGAGTGTATCGGGTACGCCTCTGTTTACGCATATCCGTTATATGCTCTATACCACTGTGCCCACATTCTGCATATCACTCACCATATTCCTGATTGCTGGTTTCACCATGAATGTATCGGGGCATGGCAATGTGCATGAGTTTATGGAGGGCTTGCAACACACGTTTGTAATCTCACCTTGGCTATTGGTTGTACCTGTACTTACTGGTGTTATGATTGCACGCCGTTGGCCTTCGATGGTGGTACTGTTCTTGGCTATTCTGTTAGCAGCAGTTGTGGGATTATTAGTTCAGCCAAACTTGGTTCATGCAATCTCTGATTCTGAAGATTGGGGACTGCTGGCGTCTTATAAAGGTATGATGCAGGTGGTTTATGGCAGTACTAATATCGAGACAGGTGTGCCTATGCTGAACGACTTGGTTCATACCAGTGGTATGAGCGGAATGATGCCAACTATCTGGCTTATCATCTGCGCCCAGACTTTTGGTGGAGCTTTGACGGCAACGGGACAGCTACAGGATTTGATGCGACAAGTGTTGCGCTTTGCCAAGAGTACTGTTTCGTTAGTAGCATCTACAGTAGGTACATCGTTGTTCTGCAACATAGCTACTGCCGACCAGTATCTGTCTATTATGCTTGCCAGCTCAATGTTCAAGGATGAATATACCAAGAGAGGTTACGAACCAAGATTGCTGAGTAGAACTTGTGAGGATAGTGCTACGGTAACATCGGTTCTGGTTCCTTGGAACACTTGCGGACTTACACAGAGTACTGTTCTTGGTGTTGCTACCTTGACTTATCTTCCTTATTGTTTCTTCAATTTCCTCTCGCCGGTAACAAGTATCGTTGTTGCAGCCTTAGGTTGGAAAATCAAACGTAAATGCTCTTAAGTCTTTTACTCACAGGGTTCTTTACGTTCGTAGAGCTTAATTGCGAGAATCTTTTTGATTACCTTCATGATGAGGGTAAGCAGGATGTTGAGTACCTACCGGAATCAACTCGCCATTGGACCAAGAAACGTTATTGGTGTAAACTCAATAACATCGCACAGGAGTTGCTTTCTTGTTCCAACGAAGGCATACCTGATATGATTGCATTATGCGAGGTAGAGAATGATTCGGTGATGCGTGACCTTACAAAGAGGTCATTGCTCCGTAATGCTGGCTATGAATATCTGATGACATCTTCGCCCGACCAGCGTGGAATCGATGTGGCTCTTCTTTATTCGCCATTCACGTTCGCACCAATCCGTAGCTATCCTATCAGGGTTGAACCGATAAAGGGTATGCGCGCCACTCGTGATATTCTGTATGTGTGTGGTGAGACGGTTTCGGGTGATACACTACACTTGTTCGTAGTCCATCAGCCCAGTAAGTTCGGTGGCGAAACTTATTCTCGTCCCTTTCGTAAACTTGTTGCTGATAGGGTTTGCCAATCGGTTGACTCTATCTATGCAGTATCTCCAAATGCTAAGTTATTGATTGTTGGTGACTTTAATGATGGCGCCGATGGATATAGTCTTCAACCATATTACCAGCACGGATTGCAGAATATTACTAAAGATGCTCAAGGTAGCAATGGGGTGAAAGGCACATACCGATATAAGGGCGAGTGGGAGAGTATCGACCATGTTCTTGCAAGTCCTTATATATATAATAATGTGTCTTCATCCTCTATCCATTCTCCATTATTCATTCTAGAGGATGAATCCCAATACGGTGGATATCGTCCTCGAAGAACGTACAATGGTATGCGCTATCAGCCGGGCTATAGCGATCATCTACCATTGATAGTAAGATTTACTTTTTGATATTCGGCAGTTGTAGTCCGTAGTGTTTCTTGCGGTCTACAACCAGCATGGCGATAGCTGTTACGGCTGCACCAAGAGCGGTGAAACCAAATATCAGCATTGATGTTGTATAGGTTGGATCGGTCTCGTTAGCTTTTCCAACAAACATAGGGATAATAGCTCGTCCGAAGTTCTGAATAAAGAAAATCATTGAATATGCTGTACCCAGACACTTTAGTGGGATAATCTTTGGCACACAAGGCCAAAGTGCTGCAGGAGCCAAAGAGTAACCAATGCTTAATGTCACCATTAATGCTATTGCTATGGTGCTGCTGTGTATTGGCAACGAGAAACCAAAGTGAACGGCAGTAAGCATCAATGCTCCTGTAATAACCAAGGTAACTCCCTTGCCGTAGCGGTCGTATATAAGACCGAAGAGCGGCGTCATCAAGATAGTTCCGAATGGTGCTATCGATGAGAAGAATCCGGCTAAATCAGCATCTACTCCATATTTCATTACCATCAGCTTGGTAGAGAACTTAAGGAATGGTGATACGGCCGAATAGAACAGAACACAGAAGAGTGTAATGAGCCAGAATCCTGGGTTGCGAAGCGTAACCCCAATATCCGAAAAACGGAATTCCTCACTTTCATCACTCGAATCACTTTCCGTACTATTGCCGTTGGAATCCAGCTTTCTATCCATCACGCAGAATACCAAAAAAGCCAATAATCCGATGATAAGGAATGCAAACGATACCAGTAGTGGTGTTGACAGCGAGAAGTGACGGGCGATAGGGGCGGAGATACTTAGAGCTGCAGCTGTTCCTAAACGTGCCATCGCCAACTGTATGCCCATGGCCAAAGCAAGTTCGTGTCCGGTAAACCAGCGTACCATTGCTTTCGATACGGTGATGCCGGTCATCTCATATCCTACACCGAATATCGAAAAACCTAAACTTGCTACGGCAACCGACATGGGTAATTGGAAACCGAATACAACTATCTCGGCATCACCGAAATCGGTTGTTACTCCATATAGTTTCAACAGTGTTCCTAATGCCATAAGCGAGCAAGCAAGAACACCGGTAAAACGGATACCCATCTTATCGAGAATCAATCCCGAGAAGAAGAGCATCAGCAGGAATACATTTATAAAGCTACCGGCACCTGAGAAGAAACCATAGTCGGATGGTGTCCAACCAAGTCCACCTTGACTTCGGGGCATCTCCAGCAATGTCTCAAGTGGAGACATAACGTCATTAACGAAGTAGCCCATCATCATGGCTGTTGCCACGATGATGAGCACTGTCCATCTCGCAAAAGGAGAATCGTTTAGTCGATGACGAATCGCCTCGGTCATATATTACTTTTTCTTCACCGGGTCGCAGGTAAGTCCGCAACCAAGCTTCTTGAAAATCTTGCGGTCAACCTCGCTCAGCATGACTGTAGTGTGTACCTGACAGCCACGCAGTTTTGGCAACTGCTCAAGAGCCTTACGACAATTATCGTCGTCGTTAGAGAGTACACTCAGAGCAACAAGTACCTCGTCGGTATGCAGACGTGGGTTCTTACCACCCAGGTATTCAATCTTTGTCTTCTGAACGGGTTCAATCAGACTCTGTGGAATCAGCTTGGCCTCGTGGTCAATCTCTGCCAGATGCTTCATGGCATTGATGAGCAGAGCAGCACTGCATCCCAGCAGTGGGGTTGACTTAGCAGTGATGATGGTGCCGTCTTCAAGTTCGATGGCAGCAGCCTGCTGACCGGTCTCGATCTTCTTCTCATATGCAGCTGTGGTAACAGGACGGAAGGCGGTTGTAATTTTTGCCTGATTGAAGAGCATACGTATCTTGTTTACTTCGCTCTCGTTGTCAGCACCGTCGGCCATCTTGTTGGTAGCATCGTAGAATCGACGGATAATCTCATCCTTTGAAGCCTTGCAGCATACCTCATCGTCGCAGATGCAGAATCCAACCATGTTTACGCCCATGTCTGTAGGCGACTTATATGGATTCTCACCATAGATACCCTCGAAGAGTGCATTCAATACGGGGAAGATCTCGATGTCGCGATTGTAGTTCACGGCAGTCTTGTTGTATGCCTCTAGGTGGAATGGGTCAATCATGTTCACATCGTTCAGGTCGGCAGTAGCTGCCTCGTAGGCGATGTTTACAGGGTGCTTAAGTGGCAGGTTCCAAACGGGGAATGTCTCAAACTTGGCGTAACCGGCACGTATACCACGCTTGTTCTCGTTGTACAGCTGACTCAGACAGGTAGCCATCTTACCGCTACCAGGACCAGGAGCTGTAACGATGACCAGAGGGCGTGATGTCTCTACATAGTCGTTCTTGCCGAAGCCCTCATCACTGGCAATCAGCTCCACGTTGTGGGGATAGCCGTCGATGGGGTAGTGGAAGTATGACTTGATGCCCTCACGCTCCAGACGATGACGGAACTGGTCGGCTGCATGCTGACCGTTGTAGTGTGTAATCACTACGCTACCTACCATGAAGTTGCGGCTCATAAACTCATCGCGAAGGCGCAGTACATCCTCATCGTAGGTGATGCCGAGGTCGGCACGTACCTTGTTCTTCTCGATGTCCTCAGCACTTACCACGATGACAATCTCGATGCTGTCGCGCAACTGGGCAAGCATGCGGAGCTTACTGTCGGGCTTGAATCCTGGCAGAACTCGTGATGCATGGTGGTCGTCAAACAACTTACCACCCAACTCCATGTAAAGCTTACCGTCGAACTGAGCAATGCGTTCCTTAATATGCTCAGACTGTATCTTGAGATATTTGTCGTTATCGAAACCTATTTTCATAATTATTCTGTGATGTTAGGAAGTTCGAGACCAATACCTTTCTTCTTGTCTACTACCTTCAGCACGAAGCCCAGGATGAGTGCTGCAACACCAAGTGAAGCGAGCATTACCAGCGGAGCTGTATAATCGAACTGAGTAGGATCGGTTACACCAGGATTTGTCTGGTCGAGTACCTTGCCGATGAGCAGTGGGAACAGCCACAAGCCGATGTTCTGAATCCAGAAGATCAGAGCGTAAGCCGAACCGATTACCTTTGCATCAACCAGCTTTGGCACTGAAGGCCAGAGTGAAGCTGGAACCAGTGAGAACGATGCTCCAAGTACCAGAATGGTAGTGTAAGCGATAATGATACCACCAACGGCATTGTCCTTGAACATAGGCAGAACGAATGCGAATGTAAGGTGACAAGCGATGAGCAGTATAGAACCCAGTACCAGCATTGAAGCAGCCTTACCATGATGGTCAAGATAGCTACCAAGGATAGGAGTGATGAGCACAGCCAGCAGTGGGAACACAGCAAAGATACTCTCGGCCGACTGACGCATGAAGCCCATATAGCAATAGGTAATGAGTGCTACGATTGAAAGACCCAGCAGACCGTACTTCAGGTTAGCCTTCTTCTGGAAGTTTGAAGCAAAACCAGCAGCAGCTACAATCAGCATGATGACATACTGAATGATTGTAACATCGGGCTGAGCCCAGAATGAATCTGCTGAAGGAGCAGTAAGTGTAAGGTTGCACTGCAGCATGTTTACAGCATACTTCTGGAATGGGAAGATAGCCGAATAGTACAGCACGCAGAGCAGAGCAACAATCCAGAATCCGGCATCGGTAAGAATCTTACCAAGGTCGCTGATCTTGAATGGATCGTCCTTCTCTTCAGCCTCACCGGTCTGTGCGTCCAGCTTCTGGTCCATGAAGAAGTAAACGATTGTCATGATGAGTGCGATACACATCAGTACCACACCGAATGCAACTGAGCGGCTAACTGAAACCTCACCACCCAGACGGGCAAAGAAAGGTGAGAAAATCATACAGGTAGCAACACCCAGACGGGCGAGTGCCATCTCTGATCCCATAGCCAGAGCCATCTCGCGACCCTTGAACCACTTAACGATTCCACGGCTTACGGTGATACCAGCCATCTCACATCCACAACCGAAGATCATGAATCCGCATGCAGCAAACTTAGCTGATGCAGGCATGCCTGCATAGAATGGCGATACACCCAGCTCGTCGAATACTGGGATATAATTAAGATTGTTGTTAAACCATGCCTCGAGTCCTGTGCCCATAAAGCTTTCGCTTACGGCATACCATTTTACACAAGCTCCTACCAGCATTACTGCTGCTGAGAGTACTGCAGTGAAACGAACGCCCATCTTGTCGAGGATGATACCTGCGAAGATGAGGAAGAACACGAATACGTTAAGGAATACCTCAGAACCCTGCATTGTTCCGAATGCTGTTGAGTCCCAACCGCGGGTCTCCTGCATCAGGTCCTTAATAGGTGAGAGGATGTCCATAAAGATGTAGGCACAGAACATGGCCAGTGCCAGCAGTAAAAGCGCAGTCCAGCGCATACCAGCGCTGTCGCGTAAGGTTTTCTGAATTGCTTGAGTCATTATCTTATTTAATGTTTAATGCTTAATCTTTAATGTTTAATCTTTCAGCCAACGGTCCAGCCAGTTGAAGAATGTGCGCTGCCACAGTACTCCATTCTGTGGTTTCAGTACCCAGTGGTTCTCATCTGGGAAGATGAGCAACTCGGCAGGAATACCCTTCATGCGGGCAGCATTGAATGCCGACATACCCTGAGTTGCATTGATGCGGTAGTCCTTCTCGCCATGGATAACGAGGATTGGAGTATCCCACTTGTCAACAAACTGGTGAGGTGAGTTCTTGTATGTCTTGTCAGCATTGGCTGTACGGTCCTTGTTCCAGTAAGCATCGTCGTACTCAAAGTTAGAGAACCAGTTCTCCTCAGTCTCTGTGTACATAGCCTCCAGATTGAATGCACCATCGTGAGATATGAATGCCTTGAAGCGCTTATCGTGATGACCGGCCAGATAGTAAACAGAGAAACCACCGAATGATGCACCAACGGCACCCATATGATCCTTGTCTACGTATGGCAGATTGTTAGCAGCATCATCGATAGCTGCCAGATAGTCCTTCATGCACTGCCCAGTCCAGTCGCCAGAGATCTCCTCAAGCCACTCCTGACCGAATCCTGGCAAACCACGACGGTTAGGAGCTACAACTACATAACCCTGAGATGCCATAATCATAAAGTTCCAACGATAGCTCCAGAACTGTGATACTGGGCTCTGTGGACCACCCTCGCAGAACAGCAGAGTGGGGTACTTCTTCGAAGCGTCGAAGTTTGGTGGCAGGATAATCCAAGCAAGCAGTTCCTTGCCATCGGTAGTCTTCACCCAACGCTGCTGAACAGAAGGCTTAGCCAACTGATCAGTGATGTGCTTATTCTCGAAAGTAAGCTGCTGAACAGCTGTGTTAGCAGGCTTCTTGAAGTTTGGAGTTACAATATAAAGGTCGGCAGGAGCAGTGATAGAGTGACGCTCCATCAGCAACTGCTTACCGTTGTTCATCAAGTGGATAGAGCCGAAGTCGGCCCAAGCGTTACCCTCCTGGCAACCAGAACCTGACTGAGGTGTTACCATTGTGTTCATCTGCTTCAGCTCGCCCTTCCAGTTAACAGCATAGAGGTTCTCTGTAGCGTGCCAAACGCCGATGAAGTAAATCATTACGTCCTTAGAATCGCTCCATACGAAATCGTCAACATTCGAGTCGAAACTCTCTGTTACGTATTTCTTCTCACCTGTAGCTAAGTTGTAGACACACAGACGGTTACGGTCGGCCTCATAGCCGTCGCGCTCCATTGATGTCCAAGCAACATACTTTCCATCGGGCGAGAACTTTGGGTTCTGGTCGTAACCAACGTTGTTCTTCAGATTCTCCTTGGCATTAACGCTCTGATACTTCAGAGTCTTTGTTGGGTCAACCTTAGGATCAACATATCCAGCAGGCTTGCAGAGGTTCTTTGTCTCGCGCGTACCTATTATATATAAATAGATATCTGAATCGGTTGAGATAGAATACTCAAGACCGGTCTTCTTGCGGCAGGTATAGGCTATTGACTTAGAGTCAGGTGCCCAGTCCAACTGCTCGATACCACCGAATGGCTCCATTGGGCACTCGAATGGCTCACCCTCCAGAATGTCAACACCATCCTTAATACCATCCTCTGTCACGTCAGCTACGAAAGGATGTTGGATTGACTCTACATAGTGATCCCAGTGGCGATACATCAGATCGGTAATCAAACGACCACTTGCCTTTGGCAGATCATCTGGGTTCTTCTTGATAATCTCATTGAAATCCAATGAGTGGAGCAGGATAACCTTCTTGCCATCGGGCGAGAACTTGAAGCCCTCGATATCTTTAGATGTCTTTGAAATCTGCTTGCGGTCAGAACCGTCAGCGTTCATAGTCCACAGCTGACCTCCTGAAAGGAAAGCAATCTTTCCCTGATACCAGGTAGGATCAGTCTCCGACTTTGTACCAGTAGTCAGAGTAGTATTACCGCTACCATCAGCATTGATAATAGCAATCTTCTGCTGACTCTTATTGGCTTTAACACTATAATAGCCAATCTGGTAAACAATCTGCTTGCCATCGGCCGAAGCCTCTGCAGCACCGATACGTCCCATAGCCCAAAGAGCCTCTGGGGTCATCAGGTTGCTACTCTGCTTTATGTTCTGTTTACCTATCTTCACGTTTTCTGCTGCTTTAACGGGATTAGCTAAAAGCATTGCTCCCAATAGTAAAACTGGAATTCTAAATTTCTTCATAAAGTTTATTTCTTTTGTTGGTTCATTCTCTGTTTCTGCAGTTCCTCAGCCTGCTTCTGCATAGCCTCAAGGCGTGCAGCAAGACCAGAAGTCTTCTTCTGTGGGTTGTTCTTGTTCTCCTTGTACTTTGCCTCAAGAATAGCCAGCAACTTCTCGTCGTTGGTAGTCTTGCGGAGTGTCCACATGATAGCTGCCGACATGAACAGTGAGATAAAGTAGTAGAAGTTCAGACCTGATGAGTAGTCGTTGAACATGAAGAAGAACATCAGTGGCATCAGATACATCATCCACTGCATCATCTTCATCTGCTCAGCCTGCTGACCTACCATCTGATCTTTCTGCTGACGCATAGTCATATACGAATATAGAATCTGTGAAACACAGAACAAGATACATGTCAACGACAGGTGGTCGCCGATACCCCAGATATTTGTGCCCCATTCTACAATCGGGTCATAAGTTGAGAGGTCGCTGATCCACAAGAACGACTCGCGACGCAGCTGGATAGCGTTAGGTACGAAGAAGAACATAGCCATCCAGATTGGGAACTGGATAAGCATTGGCAGACAGCCGCCCAGAGGTGATACGCCATACTGAGAGTACATCTGCATCATGGCCTGCTGCTTCTTCATTGAATCCTCAGGCTTGTCATACTGCTTTGTTGCCTCGTCGAGTTTTGGTTTCAGCACACGCATCTTTGCAGATGACATATAGCTCTTCTTAACCATTGGGAAGGTAAGAACCTTCAGCAACAGTGTAATAAGAATCAGTACGATACCCATAGAGAATCCCCATGAAGTCAACCAGTCGAATACGTAGATAGTGAACCAACGGTTAATCCAGCGAACCAACCACCAGCCCAGGTTAACCAACTGCTCCAGATCCAGATCCTTGCCGAAGGTACTCTGCTGCTCAACCTCCTTAATCAATCGGAAGTCGTTAGGACCGATATACATCTCGAACTCCGAGGCCTTTGCGCCTGTTGGGTCGAAAGTAGTCTTCAGCTTGGCACCCATCTGTTTCAGATAACCTGAGCCTTTCTGCTGTGGAATGCTGGTCAGCAGAGAGTTTGCAGCAAAGTCGTCCTTTGCAATCAGAGCTGCCGAGAAGAACTGGTTTTTGAAAGCCACCCAGTCGAGCTGCTCCTCAATCTCCTTGTCAATCTCTTCTGAACCCTCATCAATATTCTTAGTACCACTGTTAGCCTTCTTGTAGGTAACCGAAGTGTAGCGGTTCTCGAAAGTAAAGCCTTTCTCCTGCTGACGAACAAGGTCGTTCCATTCGATGTTCATCTCCTGATAGTTTGGAGCGAACATACCCTGCAGTCCGTTGGCTTTCAAACTGAAGTGCAGCATATAGTCCTTACCCAGAACGTAGTTGAACTCGATGCTACCGCCATTACCTGCCTGAGCAGTCATGGTGAGTGTAGAGTCGGTAACGTTCGATGGTGTAAAGAACAGATCTTTGGTGATGATGTTCTCCGACTTACCTGCCAGCATGAAGTTCATCTGCTGGGTCTTCTCGTCGAAGAGTGTCACATCCATACCATCTTCCAGATTCTCAAAACCTTTGATTACAGCCTTTGCCAGTGTTCCGCCTTTTGTGTTGAATGTCAGCTCAACCTTATCGTTCTTCAGAACAATAGGTTCGTTCTTGCCGTTAAGTGATGCATAGAACATAGCTGTAGTGTCACCCTGAGCAGCTGCATCAGCCTGAGCTTTACGTGCTGCCTCGTCAGCTTTCTGCTTTTTGGCGGCATTCTGCTGCATTACTGTTGCAATGCTGTCTTGCTTTCTTGCGGCATCAATCTCCTCCTGCGAAGGCTGATTGTACCAGCTGAAACCGATAAGTACCAGCGCAATGAGGGCGAAGCCGATAATAGTGTCTTTGTTCATTTCTATTTTGCTTTTTTATTAATGTACGCGTAAATCAAGGTGCAAAATTACGAAAAAAATACGAAAAGAATGCAATCTATTAGCAAAAAATTGTATCTTTGCAGCAGATATGAGAAAAGTAGCATTTATTTTTGCAGCATTTTTGGTACTAAGTGCCTCTGCTGCTGAACCGAAAGATACGATTGACGGACGCTATTTTCGTCTGTTTGCTCCTACTACATTCTATCATAACATAGCAAACAAGTCGTTATCAATCGAACCTGATCAGACTAGTGACGATCCTGTGGCTGAAGCAATCGATGCCGCATTGTTACATATTTATCTCAACCGTCCTGATTTGGTAAACACTACTGAGACCGAATTGCAGGAAACCGGAAATGTGCGCGCTGATGTTAATCAGCCTATTAAGAATCAGGTTAAGCTCGTAGAGAAAGTTGAAAGTCCTGTTATTGATATGCCCGACGATGTCCCAACTGAGATTATGATTCAGAAACCAAAGTTCTGGACCAAGAAGGGCGACGGCTATCTGCAGTTTATGCAGAACTTCGTGAGCGACAACTGGTACAAGGGTGGTGAGAGTAACTACTCTATGGTTGGAGCGCTCACTCTTGAGGCTAACTATGACAATAGGAACAAGTGGAAGTGGGATAATAAGTTGGAGATGAAACTTGGATTCATGCATACTCGCTCCGATTCTGTTCATAAGTTCAAGTCAAACGAGGACCTTATCCGTTATACCAGTAAGGTTGGTCTTGAGGCTGCCAAGAATTGGTACTATACCTTACAGTTGCTTGCATATACTCAGTTCACTCGAGGTTTGAAGGCTAACGACCTGAATACTTATTCTGACTTCATGTCGCCTTTCAACTTGAACCTTGGTCTCGGTATGGATTATAAAGTAGCCACAAAGGATAAGAGACTCACGGGTACTGTCAACCTTTCTCCTTTGGCAGTCAACTACCGATATGTTGATCGTTTGGATCTTGCTACCAGTTATGGTCTTGACGAAGGCAAGCATTCTCTCGTTGACTTCGGTTCGCAGGTTACTGCCGATGTTACATGGAAGATAAACGATGTGGTTTCATGGAAGTCTCGTCTCTATGCGTTTACATCTTACAAACGTGCAGAAATCGAGTGGGAAAACACATTTACACTGCGCGTGTCTAAGTATATCTCAGCAAATCTGTTCCTCTTCCCACGTTTCGACGACTCTGGCGTGAAGGATGATGATTTGGGATATCTCCAGTTTAAGGAATATAGTTCAATCGGATTTACATATGGATTCTAAAATAAAAGCCCGCTTATTTCAAGCGGGCTTCTGTTTTTATTGAGCTTCTGTCATTTCTCCCTCGATATAGAGGCGTGTCATTTCAACTACTCCGTTGGTTCGGATTGTTATTGACTTTTTGAAGTGACCGGGGAACTTTCCTGCTCCGTTGTATGTTACCTTAATCTCACCCTTCTCACCTGGCTGTATTGGAGTCTTTGTATACTCTGGTACAGTGCATCCGCAGCTGGCCACAGCCTGGTTGATAACCAATGGCTGCTCGCCCACATTGGTGTAGGTAAAGGTGTAGGTAACTACAGGGCTCTTCTCTGAGAAAGTGCCGAAGTTATGAGTCAGTTTGTCGAACTTTATCTCTGCTGGTTTCTGTGCCAAAGCAGTTGTCAGTCCGCACATAATCATAAATGCTATAAATGCAATTTTCTTCATCTTTTTAGTCGTTTAAATGATAATTCAGTGCAAAGATATATAAAAAATAAGAATTATGAATTAAGAATTAAGAATTATATTTGTCTATTATCATTTTTTTATGTAATTTTGCACCTCAAATGAATAAATAGCAATTAAATATGTACAGAAGTAAGACTTGTGGTGAGCTTAGGCTCCAGGATGCCGGTAGTGTTGTAACACTTGCCGGATGGGTACAGCGAAGTCGTAAGATGGGAGGTATGACCTTCGTTGATCTTCGCGATCGTTATGGTTTGACTCAGCTTGTATTCAATGAGGCTGACGATGCTGAACTTTGTGATCGTGCCAACAAACTTGGCCGTGAATTCTGTATTCAGATTAAGGGAGAGGTTAGTGAGCGTCAGAGTAAGAATCCCAAGATGCCTACAGGCGATATTGAGATTTTGGTAAAAGAACTTAATGTTCTTAGCGAGAGTCTTACACCACCTTTCACTATCGAGGATAATACCGATGGTGGCGATGATATCCGTATGAAGTATCGTTACCTCGATCTTCGTCGTGCTGCTGTTCGTAAGAATCTTGAACTGCGTCACCGCATGACCATTCTTATCCGTAACTTCCTCGATGGTAAGGACTTCATCGAGGTTGAGACACCTATCCTTATCGGTTCTACACCAGAGGGAGCTCGCGACTTTGTTGTTCCTTCACGTATGAATCCAGGTCAGTTCTACGCTCTGCCTCAGTCACCTCAGACACTTAAGCAGCTGCTCATGGTATCAGGTTTCGACCGTTACTTCCAGATTGCAAAGTGTTTCCGTGATGAGGACCTGCGTGCCGACCGCCAGCCAGAGTTCACTCAGATTGACTGTGAGATGTCGTTTGTCGATCAGGAGGATGTTCTCCAGCTCTTCGAGGATATGGCTCGTCATCTGTTTAAGGAGGTTCGTGGTGTTGAGCTTCCTCCACTTCAGCGTATGACATGGCACGAGGCTATGCGTCGCTTCGGTTCTGATAAGCCCGATCTCCGTTTCGGTATGGAGTTCGTTGAGCTCATGGATCAGCTTAAGGGTACTGGTACATTCCCTGTATTCAACGAAGCAGAGTATATCGGTGGTATCTGTGTTCCTGGTTGTGCTAACTATTCTCGCAAGCAGCTCGATGAGCTCACCGAATTTGTTAAGCGTCCTCAGGTTGGTGCCAAGGGACTTGTATATGTTAAGTTCAACGAGGACGGTACTGTTAAGTCATCTATCGATAAGTTCTACACACCCGAGGTTTGGGCTAAGGTCAAGGAGGCATGTGGTGCTAAGGATGGCGACCTCGTGCTGATTCTCAGTGGCGACAATGCTAACAAGACTCGCGTTCAGCTTTGCACTCTCCGTCTTGAGATGGGCGACCGTCTCGGACTTCGTGATAAGGACAACTTCGTTTGCTTGTGGATTGTTGACTTCCCACTCTTTGAGTGGAGCGATGAAGAGCAGCGCTTAATGGCTACTCACCATCCATTCACAATGCCAAATCCTGATGATATTCCTCTGCTCGATACCGATCCTGCCAAGGTTCGTGCCGTGGCTTACGACTTTGTTTGTAATGGTGTCGAGGTTGGTGGAGGTTCACTCCGTATCCACGATGGTAAGCTTCAGGAGAAGATGTTCCAGATTCTTGGTTTCACTCCCGAGCGTGCTATGGCCCAGTTCGGATTCCTTATCAATGCTTTCAAGTACGGAGCACCCCCTCATGCAGGTCTCGCCTTCGGTCTCGATCGCTTTGTAAGTCTGATGGCCGGTCTCGATAGCATCCGCGATTGTATTGCATTCCCAAAGAATAATAGCGGTCGTGATGTTATGCTTGATGCTCCAGGCGAATTGGACCCAAAACAGCTTGAAGAACTGCAGTTGCAAATTGATATTCGTCAAGAATAGTTTAAATTCGGCTAAAATAGCCTAATTATCAGCGAGTTGTCTAAGAAAATTGCCGTATTTTTGCAAACGAAAATTAAAATCAAGAAGAAAGAAACTTCAATAAAGTATTATTTTTTTATAACTATGGCAGAAAAGAAAGCAACAGCTAAGAAGGCTACAGAAACAAAGGCAGCCGCAGCTAAGAAGACTACAACCGTGAAGAAGGCCGCTGCTCCTAAGGCAGCTGCAAAGGAAGTTCTCGCAATCAATGCAGAGAATGCAGGTTTCAAGGCAGGTGATGTTTATCAGGCACTTGCAGCAGCAGGTAAGGCTCTCACCGTAAAGGAGATTGCTAAGGCTGCTAAGATCTCTGAGGAGGCTACTCTTCTCGGTCTGGGCTGGCTCTTCAAGGAGGGTAAGCTCGCTAATGATGGTGAAAAAGTTACATTGGCTTAAGCCTTTTGACGAATCATAGAAAAAGGTCGGTAATCGCTTTTACCGGCCTTTTTTTAAGCATGAAATGACGTACGATCAACAGATATTAAGCATACTGACAAGTGTAGGTGACAAGGGCATCAGTGTAATGCAGATGTCCAAGCACGTCTATAACATGAATCTTAGTTTTTTCTATACTCCCGACCTTGATGAGATTCGTGCATATGTTCAGCAATATCTGCTTAAGAATTCCAAGTCGCCATTGTCATTAATCGAATCTACAGGTCGTCGCGGGTATTACCGTCTTAATACCCAGAATAATGCCGATGCCCGTCAGCTTATGTTGGAGTTCGGCAATTCCTTATAAACGGTTTCGTATAAGTTCAGCAGCTGTTCGGCAGTCTTTCGCCATGAGAACAGTTCTGCTCTTTTCAGTCCTATCTCTTTTTGTGCATTATAGTATTCTTCGTCTGTCTCCAGTCGTAGCATTCTTTCTGTTATCTCCTCTGGATTTTCTGGGTTGATAAGAATCGCATCATTACCTGCAATCTCTGGCATCGATGATGTGTTCGATGTTATCACAGGCGTTCCGCAAGCCATTGCCTCAAGTAGAGGTATACCGAAACTTTCTCTAAGCGAAGTATACAGGAAAGCGAATGCACTATTGTATATATATGGCAAATCGCTGTTCACAATATATCCAGGCATAACTATCTGCTCACGGATATTCTCAATATGGTTCCTTTCTATTATTCCGTCCAGATATGCTTTGTCAAGATCCGCCATAAGCAGTTTCCGTTTTACGGTCGATTTCTCTAGGTATTTTGAATAAGCTATTAGCGTACGCTCAGTATTCTTCTTTGGATCGGTGTTTCCGAGGAAGAAGAAATATCCCGGTTTTTCTATATACGATTTGTATATATCTGCCACATCTCTAAGTGGTTTAAACCATTCGTTGTAACCATTATATATCATAGCCATCCTCTTTTCGGGGATGCTCAGTTTATTGATGATGTTCTGCTTCTCGAATTCCGATACTGTGATTATCCGCTTGCATTTTTCCAGAATTCTGGGCACCACCTTCCTTCTGTATAGCCATCCCATGTTCTGGTAAATCGATTTGTTGTTCTTGTCTCTTGGCTCTAAGAATATGATGTCGTGCAGAGTCAGCACAAGTGGAATGTCGCAGAATATCGGTGCGGTATTACTTGTGCAGTGCAGAATGTCCAGATTGTATTTCTTTACAGCTCTTGGCAGGGTTATCTGTTCCCATACTGGGTAGAAACTCTCGCCAATAACTATTATATGTACGTTCTTTGTATCTTTTAGGCATCTGTCAACACCAGGGGCAACAAACACAAAGTACTCATTCTTGTGGTCTATCTGCTGCAGCTCCTTTATCTCCTGCAGAACCACATAGTCCATTCCGTGTTTGTTACGGCGGAAAACTCGTTGAGCCTCAATGCCTATTCTCATATATTCTTAATCACTTTTGCCGGAACACCTGCTACAAGCGAGTGGGGTGGTACATCCTTTGTCACTACGGCACCTGCTGCAACCACGCAATGCTCGCCGATTGTTACTCCGGGCAGAATCACGGCGTTTGCACCAATCCATACATCATCCTCAATTGTTACAGGATTAGTGCTCACTCCTTGTTCATCTATCCGTTTGTTGGTGTCGCTGAAGTTGTGGTTAAGTGCCGTAACGGTTATTCCTTGTGCCAGGTTTACGTGGTTGCCTATATCCACAGGACCGATAATAGTGTTGTGCAAACCTATTCTTGTATGGTCGCCTATTATTACATCACCCACGGCGTTGTTAATGCAGGCAAATGATTCTATCACCGAGTAGTTGCCAAGGCTGAAAAGACGATAGGGTGGAGTGTCCATTCTTGCCGAACGGTGTATAACAGAGTGCTTACCTCTGTGCTGATATAATGGAGCCAATAATCTCATGAACCATCGCGGTCTTGTCTCCACTTGGTTCATAATCACCCAGTCAATGAACTTCTTGAATTTCGGGTTATTTTTTAATCTTGCCCTTACGCTTTCGTTGTCCATCGCTTTCTATCAACGTTTTCCATTGCTCTGCTATCACTTTTACGTCGAAACGTTGTGCCAGCATGATAGCCTCGTCCGATTTTGGCTGCCACTCCATATAGGTGGCCTCCTCCATTCGCTTTGCCAGCTCGTCCACGTCGCCATTCTTGAAGTACATACCAAAATCGCCCAGTATCTCCTTGCTCGAAGGCAGATCCGAAGATATTACTGGCAGTCCATGCGCCATGGCCTGTACCAATACCAGTCCAAAGTCTTTCCATCTTGAACTTGAAACATATACGCTGGCTTGTGAATAGTACATCTGTATGTTTTCTGTATATGGATGTATCTTTACTCTTCTTGTCAGGTATCGGTTCTCAATCATCTTGTTCAGCATCTCCTTCTCGGGGCCATCGCCAACAATGTCCAGATACCAGTCTTGGTTGTTCTGTGCAAACTTATCAAAAGCCTTAATCAGCAAGTCAAATCCCTTATGTTTTGGCGTCAGTCTTCCCACAGCCAGGAATCGCTTGTTCTTTGCGTTTGCTGGCTGCCCTGGCTTTATGGTAAGCGGGTTCGGTATCACAAATGGCGAGAAACCATATGCATGGTAGTACATCTCCGAATCCTGCAGATACAGCAGCACTGTCTCATCCAGTTTCTGTAGCTGTCTGCCATAGTGATATTTTAGCTCAGTACCTAAATAAGGCGAACCTTCTCTCAGGAAAGCATTAAACGAATTATATATCCAACCGATTGCTTTTACGCTACCCAGATCCTTCTTTATTGTGGCCAGTCGCATCGATAGGTAAGAGTTAACTGCAATTATTGTGTCATATTGGCCTTCTTTCAGTACTTTTACCACAGCCTCGCGCCTTTGTTTGGGGAATGAACTGTGTGCATATAAATCAGAAGTCAACGCTGTTTTTGGCAGTATGTTTTTATACAGATAGCTATAGATGTTATATAGCAAACTTTTCCACTTCCCAGTCTCTGGGAAATGGGTGAATACTATATTAATTGGATATTTCTCCAAATCATACATCTTAAGGTCTTTCTGCTGAGGATCCTCAAATGTTACGATAGTCACATCATAATATTTCGTCAGTTCCTCAGCAATGACGGCAGTCACTCTCTGCATACCTGCCGACTTGAAAATACTATCTGCAATAAAACATATCTTCTTCATACGTTCATAATGTGCCAATTTACGCTGACAAAAGTACAAATATTTTTGGATTATTCCAAATTTTATGCGTTATTTCTCAAAAAATGGTACTATTCTATCAGCTCTTTCCACTGTTTAATGATATTTTCAATATCAAACCGTTGTGCAATAGCAAGTGCTTCCTTCGATTTTTCCTGCCAGTCAATATGAGTCGCATCCTCCAACTTCTGTGCCAGATCTTCGATGTTTCCATTCTCGAAATACATTCCAAAATCGCCCATTATTTCCTTGCTTGTAGGCAAGTCAGATGATATAACAGGCAATCCGTGAGCCATAGCTTCTACAAGTACAAGTCCGAAGCCTTCCCATCTTGAACTAAGCACATATATTTGAGCGTTAGAATAGAATGATTGTACATTATTTGTAAATGGATGGATTGTAATCCGTTCCTCTAGATTATGTTCCTTAATTAATTCGCGATAAAGTTTTTCTTCCGGTCCTTCTCCAACTATATCAAGATTCCAGTCTTTATTGTTTTTTGCAAATATGCTGAATGCTTTTATGAGAAGGTCAAAACCTTTATGCTTATGAGAGAAACGTCCTACAGCCAAGAATCTCTTTGATGTACCTGATGAAGCCTCTGCTGGTACTAATGTCAGAGGATTATAAATGACTTTAGGCTTGAACTTTGGATCATAATCATGATAATTATTAGCGTCATGGTTGCAAAGAACTACTGTCGCATCTAATTTCATAAACTGAAAAACATAATGCCTTTTTCTCGCAGCACCAATGTATATAAAATTCTTACTAAAGAGCGCTTCAAAAGAATTGTGAATCCAGCCAATACATTTCGTATTTGGTAGGTATTTTTTTATTGTAGCTAAACGACCTGCTAAAGGTGCGTGTACACCAATGACTGTGTCATATTTCCCGTTCTTAAGTTCGCGTGTCAGTGCTTTCCTTAAAGGATAAGGGAAAGAACTATATGCATACAGGTTTGAGGTCCATTTTGATTGGAGGCTATATCTTTGATATAATCCACTATATGCCTTGCATATTTTATTATAAATAGACCCAACATTAGGGTATGAGAAGAATATGTATTTTATATTTACCTCATCGAGTTCATATATAGATAAGTCTTTTTCCTTTGGATTATCAAAGGTAATGATTGTAACATCATATTCCTTAGCTAATTCTTTAGCAATAACAGAGGTCACTCTTTGAACTCCGCCTATGCTGAAAATACTATCTACTACAAAACATATCTTTTTCATGACTATATACTATTCAAGACAGTTTTCATTTGATTCTCCCATGAAAGACTTGAGATTGAATCCCTAATTTCCTCAGGTGAAATAGAAATACTCTTGTAGAAAGTAACAATACTATCAATATCTATTGCAGTTTCGTCTGCAGGTGCTTTGACTACATATGGTTTTGTGTCAAAGTCACTGTCTGTCTCAGAATATATAAATGGTATTCCTCTTGCGGCGTACTCTCTATTCTTTAAAGTCTTAATCTTGTCAATTCCTACGCGATGTCTGCCAAGACTGCCTATTCCAAAATCACACTTCTCAAAGAGACTGTCTAGCTCTTGACCATGTTTTTTCCCATATAGAATTACATAATCTTCCATATGATTATCTGTTACAATCTTTTTGAATTCATTTTCGATTTCTGCAGAGAAGAAATAGCCTACTACATGAAACCTTACTATATAATTCTGTGATTTAGAATAGTAATCAGCAAGTCCTTTTACCAACCTGTCAAATCCGTGCCATTCATGTATTTCTGCAACTCCAATTAGATTTAGTTCTTTTGAAGTGTCATTGATCGTAGTTTTCATTTTAACACTATCGAAATCTATACCATTAGATATTCTAATAGTTCTTTGTCCAAAAATATGTTCGTAATCAGAAAAAGTAACGATGGCATCTAATTGCTTTGCAAGATGATTTCTGAATAATTTGTCTTGGAATATTTGTTTGCTCATCCCCTGAGCTTCATATTCAGAATCATATGGATATGTTGGTATTTCCATAACAACTTTTGCTCCATACTTTTTCATTTGATTTACCATTCTAATGGTAAATGGATTTGCATTATGGTTGGAACGAATATATACAATGTCGATATGATTGTTTTTTACATATCTTGAAATAGCAGAGAAATCTATTCTTTTAAGGATCTTGCTTAGAAAGCCACATCCGTAGTCGGCAATTACGTTTTCGTCTATCATCCTTTTTTTAGTTTCTGCTTCATCCATGTAACATAGGTGAACTTCATTCCCACATCGTTTTAAGGCGTTGACTTGATATGATATCTTTTTGCTGATACCATTATTGAGGTCAAATCCGTGGAATATAATAAACAAAACCTTGTTCATTCTCTCAATTTCAAAATCTTCGGCTAAGTTAGTCATATTTTAAATAATAGCCAAATTTATATCTACTTTTTTGCGTTTTTCAGTTTAAATTTGTATTTTTGCATCGAAAAAGAATGTTTATTTTGATGAAAGATGTCAAATATAAGATAGTGTTCTGTACTCCTGCGTTATATTCGGCTGGGGGTATAGAAAGGGTTGTTGCTGTAAAGGCTAATTACTTTACCAAACAATTAGGCTATGATGTAACAATCATAGTGACAGAAGGTAAAGGAAAGGAACCTTTCTTCCCAATTTCTAGTCAAGTTAATATAATTAATTACAAATTAGACTTTGAAGAATTGTGGAGATTGCCTTTTTGGAAAAAAGTTATAGTATATTTGATAAAACAACACAATTATAAGAAATTATTGAAGGCTGATTTGATGCGTATTCGCCCCGATTTTACTATAAGCACCTTGAGACGTGAAATCAACTTTTTAACAGGAATAAATGACGGGAGTTGCAAGATTGGCGAACTGCATGTAAATAGAGCTAATTTTCGTACTTTTGGCGAAAGAAATTCTAATCTAATTAAAAGGGTTTTCGCTCATTTCTGGTCAAATAATCTATTAGGACATTTAAAACAGTTAGACAGAATGGTCGTGTTAACAGATAATGCTTTTAAGGATTGGCCAGAACTTAATAATGTTGTCAAAATACCAGATGCTCTTCCTTTTAAGATTGATAGCCAAAGTGAACTGAGTTCAAAACGTATTATATCTATTGGACGTTATGCATACGATAAAGGCAATGATTTGTTGTTGAAAGCATGGGCTATAATTGAAAAAGAATTTGCTGATTGGATCCTTGATGTTTATGGAAATGGTAATAAAGAACCATATAATAAAATAATAGATGAATTAGGAATAGACAAAAATCGTTGTCATTTATATGGACCGACAAACGATGTTATGAAAGAGTATCTTTCTAGTTCTATTTTTTTGCTTCCTTCTCGTTTTGAAGGCTTTGGGTTGGTTATTATTGAATCTATGGCATGCGGGGTTCCCGTTGTTTCATTTGATTGTGAGAACGGACCTCGTTCTATTATCACGGATGGTGAGGATGGTTTCCTCGTCCAACCTTTCGATATAATGGCTTATGCAGAGAAAGTTATGCAATTAATGAGAAATGAAGAACTTAGAAAGAGAATGGGCGCAAATGCTCAGAAAGTAGTTTCTCAATACGACCTTGATATTGTTGGACTTCAATGGAAACAATTATTTGATGAGTTAATGCAAGATAATGGATTATGATGTAACTATAGGCATTCCTGTTTATAAATCTGCCGATTATATCAGCAGAGCGTTGGATTCTGCACTTGCACAAACTTATTCTTCTATTGAATTTCTCATTGTTGACGATGCAGGCCATGATGGTTCGATAGATGTGGTACAATCTATAAAAGAAACACATCCTAGAGGTGACAATATTCACATGATAACTCATAAAGAGAACCTTGGTGTAGCAGCATCCCGTAATGAGATTATTGATAATGCTCAAGGAGAATTCTTATATTTTATGGATTCTGATGATGCAATAGCTGAGAATACTATAGAACTCATGATGCAGAATGTACGCCGATATGATGCTGAGATTATATTTGGTTCTTACAAAAAGATTGAGACTTCAGGGAAAAAGGAAATTTATCAATACCCTGCATTGCAGTTGCTAAACAAAGATGAATTGGCTAGTTTCGCTTATCGCAAATACGCGGGAATACAAGCTTCTGCATGTAATTATTTAGTAAAAACTTCTATTCTCCGAGATAATAATCATAGATTTATAGACGCTAGCTTTTGGGAGGATATGGTTTTTACTTTCGATTTGGTTACTTTGATATCTCGTGTCGTTTTACTTCCCAATATTACTTATTCATATTATTGTAGAGAAAATTCTTTATCAAATTATCAACAAAGGGAAATAATCTCAAAGAATGAGATACTAAATAATGTTAGAGCAATTAATTATCTAAAACAAAGTTCTTCTCATTTGTGTGACAAAGTTTATTTTCCCCATCGTTGTTATAATATAGTTATGACAGATTTCTATATCGCATGCAATATCTTGAAACGTAGAAATAATATTTGTCCACCTATCACAAATCGGGAAATTAAATCATTTATGATTCATCCTGTATCATGGACACAAATATGTTCTTTCAGACAATCTCGTTTAAAGAATCTGCTTCTTTACATTTTAGGAAAACTACCTTCTTTTTTATGTGTTTTATTGATAATGTGTATAGGGAAATTGAAAAAACTGATTTAAAATTTGGAAGAATCGGAAAAAATGCATATCTTCGCAAACAAAACATGTTCCAATGACAAAGTGGTACGATAAATATCTGTCCATATATGGTAAAACTATAGATGAGATTCCTGATTCTGTTCTTGATGAGATTAAAAATAATCTTACTAAAAAACAGTGCCAGGAACCGTTAGTGTCTATCGTTGTAATAGCATATAACGAAGATAGGAGATTAACGGCTTGCTTATGGTCATTAAGTGAACTCCAGACAGAATATCCTATCGAAATTCTTGGCGTGAACAATAATTCTAAAGACAGAACAGAAGAAGTCTATACCCGTTTAGGCCTTCCGTATTTTAATGAAACGAAACAGAGTCCTGGCTATGCACGTCAATGTGGTTTAGAGCATGCAAGGGGAAAGTATCATTTCTGTATAGATGCAGATACTTTCTATCCTGCACAATATGTAGATTTGATGATGACAAAGTTGTCTAAACCAGATGTCTCATGTGTTAGTTCTTTCTGGAGTTTCTTCCCTGATAAAACCCATTCTCGATTTGGTTTATTCCTTTTTGAGATGATTCGCGATATGTTCTTGTTTATTCAGCATTTCAAACGACCTGAACTATGTGTACGTGGAATGGTGTTTGCTTTTAACGCCGACTACGCCCGCCATGTAAAGATCCGTACTGATATTCGTCGTGGCGAAGATGGTTCTCTTGCATTATCATTAAAACCATATGGTAGAATTGCGTTCCTTTATAATCGCAAGGCACGCCCAGTTACTGGTTATGGAACTATTGGCTCTCAGTCGTTATGGCAGAGCTTTGTGCAGCATGTTAAAATTCAGGGGAAAGGACTTTCTCGTATCTTCTATAAAAAAGATCATTATGAAGATAGTGAAGATAATCTGGTAAAATCGTGATTATGAGAATTGTTTATGTTTATCCACAGTTCGCTCATTTAGCAGGAACAGAGAGAGTTCTGATTGATAAGATGAACTATCTTGCTGACAAGGCTGGCGTTGAGGTATTGATGGTAACATATGAACAAGGCTCACATCCCATTGCATATCCTTTGTCTTATAAGGTAAAACATATAGATCTTGATGTGCGCTTTTATATATTGTATAGACATAATATAATCATTAGATTATATAAGAGGTATTTGTATGAAAAGTTATTGCAAAGACGATTTAATCAACTGATGGCTGAAGTTAGGCCTGATATTGTTATCGCAACAACATTTCATGGAAATATTATGTCCATGATAGCTTCCTGTCCATGTAAATTTGTAAAGGTTCTAGAGTCACATATTGATAAACGCTTTGTGCATAATAACGACCCTGTTAATTTGAATAAATGGACAACTCGTTTGAGAAGTATTTATGATATGTATGTATTGAATCGTGTGTCATGTAATTTTAATGTTGTCGTAGCTCTAAACGATAGGGATGCCGATGATTGGTCTACAAAATTGAGAACAATAGTAATTCCGAATATTGTTCATTTGAATGATACTGGTCGATATAGTAAACAGGATTCAAAACGCGTGTTATTTGTTGGACGTTATAATTTTCAAAAAGGAATTCCTGATTTGTTCTCGATTTGGAAATTGGTTTATAAACTTCATCCAGATTGGTGTTTAGATCTTTATGGTGATGGTGACTTACGAGATATTCCATATTCTGAGAGTGATTGTTTGGCATATAATATTAATGTACACAAACCCGATTCTAATATTATCGAGAGATATATTGAAAGTTCTATATTTGTTCTCACATCATTGTATGAGCCTTTTGGTTTGGTAATGCCAGAAGCTATGAGTTGTGGACTACCTGTTGTAGCTTTTGATTGTCCATCAGGACCCGCAAATATTATAACAGATGGTGTTGACGGATTCCTTGTTAAAGAGCGTAATGTTAGTTTGTTTGCTGATAGAATCTGTCAATTAATAGACTCATATGATTTGCGTGTTTCTATGGGAAACGCTGCTATCTGTTCTTCTCAAAGATATTCCGCTACAAACATAATGGGGCAGTGGCTAGATTTATTTAATGAACTATTATCTGTGGCATGATTATGAGAGTAGTGTATATTTTTAGATCAATTGCTCAATGGGGGGGGATCGAAAGAATATTGGTCGATAAGATGAACTATCTATCAGATGTTTATGGGTTGGATGTTTTTTTCTTGACCTATGATCAAGGATCTCATCCTCAAACCTTTAAATTGTCAGACAATATTCGTTGTGAAGATTTGAATATTTGTTTTCATAGGCAATATAGGTATAGATTCTTAAAGAGAATGTTCGTATTGTTTAATATGCGAAGGAAATATAAACTTTTATTGTCTGATAGATTATGCAAAATATGTCCAGATTTGATTGTTACAACAACTTCTGATCATTTAGATATTATTATAAAAGTTAAAGGCTCTGTTCCGCTAGTTGTTGAATCACATTCGATATGTATTCGTACAATAAATACTTATGATAATTGGGTCTTGAGACGGATATATCGAAAATGGTTTCTGAATTGTATATCTAAGGTGGATGCAGTTGTAGCATTGACAGAAAGTGACGCTTACGAATGGAGAAAACATCATTCAAATGTTGTTGTTATTCCAAATTTTGTACACAGTCATAAAGACTGTATTTCTGAGTTAACATCAAAGAATGTGTTATTCGTTGGACGTTTTGATTATCAAAAACGTGTACAGGATGCAATCCTTATATGGAAGATCATACGAGAAAAGCATCCAGATTATTTATTACATATTTATGGTGAGGGAGAAATGCATGATGAAGTCACTCATCTCGCCTCATCTGTAGGTGGAATTGTTTTCCATCAACCAACTAATAATATTTTTAATGCTTATCAGGAGTGTTCGATATTGATTTCTACCTCATTGTTTGAACCATTTGGACTTGTTATTCCAGAGGCAATGAGTTGTGGATTACCTGTTGTGGCATTTGACTGCAACTATGGTCCTTCAGAGTTTATCACTGATAGTATTAATGGCTATCTTGTAAAAGACCGTGATTTTCAAACTTTTGCTGATAAAGTATGTGAGTTAATTGAAAGTGAAAAACTGAGATTCGCCATGGGGCATGCTGCACTTCTGTCTACAACTCGATTCAATGTTGATAGTGTTATGCAAATGTGGCTTCGTTTTTTTCATTTATTTGTTACCGTATCCTATAGTCATAAATTGTCATGAAAGAATTGAACCTGTTAAAATTAAGTATTATTGTTCCTGTGTATAATGTGGAACGGTACATTCTTTCTTGTATTGAAAGTATTTATAGTCAGGGTCTTGATGATTCGGAATTTGAGTTGCTTCTTATTAATGACGGAACTACTGATAAAAGTCTTGAAATAATATCAAGTCTTATTCAGAAGCATAATAATATCTTCGTGTTGTCACAAGAAAATAAGGGACCCTCTGTAGCCAGAAATGTTGGTCTGTTAAGAGCAAAAGGTCAATATGTTTTGTTTGTTGATTCTGATGATTTACTTGTAAAGAATAGTATAGGCTTGTTGTTGGAAATAGCCATTTCCAATCTGGCAGACCTAGTGGTTTTTGATTATCTAAAACTTTCAGATCCTGATATAACTTATAGCTTGCCAAATAATAATGTCTCTATATTTAATAAAACAGGACAGCAATTATATTTAGATGATCTTGATCCTCATCAGTGCTATGTATGGAGGATAATGTATAATAGAGAATTCTTAATGCAAAAGAGTCTATCATTTGAGTTTCTAGGAATATGTTTTGAGGACATTCCTTTTGTTCAGGAATGTTATTTGAAAGCGGAGAACTGTATAAGAACAAACCAACTGGCATATATATACAGAGTAGGTCATGACTCCATGACTTCGTCAATGAATGTGGAAAAAATGCTTGATCTTAATATCTCCATTGAAAGACTATGGAATATGCTGAAATTAGATAATATATCAAACGAGGTTGTGAAAAAGATGAAAGATAATTTATTCACAACATTCTCTTTTGGCCTATGGTGTATTTCACATAATAATTTTTTACTTAACGAGTGGAAGGTCATAGTTGATGATTTGAAGTGTAAACTGCCTGCTCTTTGGTTTAATAATGGAATAAAACAGAAGTTCGTTTCGTGGATGTTCTGGCATTTCCCTGGCATCTATTTAAGACTCCGTTTTATGAATTTTAGAAGATAGCTTGCTTATTTGAAAAATAAATATTATATTTGCAGCGTAAAATAAATGTCTTATGATACCTAAAATATTACATCTTTGTTGGTTAAGCGGTGATCCATATCCTTCTAAGATCGCAAAGTGTTTAGATTCTTGGAAAAAGCATCTCCCAGATTATGAAGTAATGCTTTGGGATACTAATCGTTTTGATTTGAATTCATCTATCTGGGTACGCCAGGCATTTGAGAAGAAAAAGTATGCTTTTGCAGCCGACTATATCCGTTTCTATGCATTGTATCATTTTGGTGGTATCTATTTGGATTCTGATGTGGAAGTACTAAGGAGTTTTGATGACCTCCTTGATCTTCCCTATTTTATGGGTGCAGAGAAAGCACAAACCCCTGAGGCAGCTATTATCGGTGCCGAAAAAGGCTGTGATTGGATTAAACAGTGTTTGGAGTACTATAATGGTAGACCTTTTATAAATGAGGATGGAAGTTTGAATATTCAGACGGTTCCTGATATTATGATTCGCCAAATTGAGCAGATAAAACCTATTCGTGTCCTATCCTTGGAGGATAGTCTGAATATCCGTCAGTTAGATATGCAGAAAGAGGTTCTTGAATTTAATGATGCATTTTTCTCGCCCAAGGTGTTTGATTCTCGTGAGGTTGAGATAACGCCTTATACTTATGCCATTCATCATTATCAAAACTCATGGTTCTCTCCTAAGGCAAAAGCATATTACCGTAGTCGAGCTTTCTTAGTGAAGATCTTTGGACAGAAATTTGTACGCATGGTAGAGGTGGCATTAATGCCTTGGAAATTTAAGAAATAGACAAGTGATATGAGGATACTGATTATACATCGTTCTTTTGCATTAGTCGGAGGCGCTGAACGAGTCATTACCGATAAGGCTAATTATTTGGCTAAAGAAGGTCATCAGTTGCTGCTTGTCAGTTATGAACAGGGTAATCATCCTCTCCCTTATGAACTCCATCCTTCTGTACAGTATAGAGATTTGGATTGCCGTTTCTTTACGTTGTCTAAGTATTCGGCTCCAAAACATCTGTACCTTTATTTCTGTCTTAAAAAACGGTTTAAGAATAATCTACGATCGGTTGTTCATGAATTCAAACCAGAGGTTGTTGTGTTGGCTTCTGATTGGCAAACTCTGATGGGAACTGTGATTAGTTCTGTTAATCCAGTACCTGTGATTGCTGAGTTTCATAATACTTACGATTATGTTATGCGTAAAGTTGGCACATCTGAAGGATGGCTAAAGGCCAAGCTAACTCAATTGTATTATTGTCAGACAATTAAATCTTTAGGAAAATGTGCCCAGTTGGTTGTGCTTACTGATAGCGACGCCCGTGGATGGAGGCAGCATTTTAACAATATTTCCGTTATTCCTAATCCTGTTACATTATATCCTGATGTCATAGATGATATTCCCAAAGATCCAGGCCGGATTATATTTGTTGGGCGGTTTAATCATGAGAAACGAATTGATAGATTGATTACGGCATTCTCAATGATAGCCGACAAGTATCCTGATTGGCATGTAGATATCTTTGGTGATGGTAATGAGAAGCAGAACCTGCAGAACCAGATTAAGGAAATGAAGTTAGATGAACGTGTCATTATTCATGAGCCGACGAAAGCGATCTTTGATGAATACAAACGTAGTGAGTTTTTGGTGCTATGCTCAGAACATGAAGCTTCGCCATTGGTGTTAGTAGAGGCAATGGCTTGTGGTATCCCTTGTGTTTCTATGGATTGTCCAAATGGTCCTCGCGAGATTATCCAAGATAAAGAGACCGGATTACTGGCAAGAAATGGCGATGTGGAAGACTTGTCAGCCAAGATAAAGTGGCTAATTGTTCACGAGACAGAGCGCTTGGAAATGGGGAAAAAGGCTCGTATCTATGCCGCAACCCGCAAGCAGTCCATAGTGATGAGTAAATGGGAAGATTTATATAAAAACCAATCAATAGTTATCTAGTTATGAAATCATTAACATCAGAAGATATTAAGAGCGTTTCTACTGAAGGCTTGATTTATTTGCGTAATCTACTTGAGCAGCATCATTTGAGGTATTATCTTGCCTGTGGAACTTTACTAGGAGCTGTTCGGCATCATGGCTATATCCCTTGGGATGATGATATAGATATTTGGATGCCGAGAAAGGATTACGAGATCCTCTTGTCGAGAATGTCCGACTTTGAGAATGACGATTGGGAAATTATTCATTATACAAAGAACCATCAATACTTAATAGCTTGGGCAAAGTTGGTTAATAAAAAAACAATTTGCAAGCCTTCTGGTGTTGCAACGGGTCTGTGTATTGGGTTGTCTTTGGATATTTTTCCTTTGGATTATATAGATTTACCACTTGAGGAGGCTCAAAAAGAATTGATAGCCTCAACTACTGGTGGTTTCAGACATCTTGAAAGTTTTCATCCGTCTATTATAGATGTAAAATCTTCTTTTTTCAAAAGAGCAAAGCACTATATTTACTTCTATCTGAAGTGTTTAATTGACAGACCATATTATAAGATTATGGAAGAATATGACAGCGTTTTGTCACAGTATAATGAAACAGCGCAGTCTGTTGTTGATTATATCAGTACAGAACGGTTTACTTTCCAGAATGCATGGTTCGGAGAAGGAACTCTGGTCGTTTTCGAAAATGAACAATTTGTTGCACCTGTTGATTATGATAAAGTTTTGACAGTTTGCTATGGTGATTATATGGCTTTGCCTCCTGTAGAAGAGCGTGTAACGAATCATCCATTCACTACTTATTGGCTTTAACGTCATAGATTTTTGTTATATGGGGCTTGAATAGTAAGACATCTTCCAACTTTTTCTATACCTATATTTATGTGGATATAGTGAAGTTAAAAGATATGTGATAGGTATGCATTATAGAATTATCAGACCATTTTGGTAACCTAATGCCTATGTAAGAAGTTGAATAATTCTGCAATTTTCCTGACTCCCCAATTGATATGGTTATAGTTCCTTCGGAAAAAACGTAGTTTAAATGCTGAGTTAAATGGTTGATACATTAACAGGAAAAAAGAGGCAAGTACCAAACGGAAATCATAAAGGGTGGAACGCATTAACAGCCTCCTTTGTGTAAATAGTGTTTCGAGTATTTCTTCTGATGAACAATTATTTCGGGCATTTATGGCATTTAGCAGCCATCGGAATACAAATAGTTTCTGTGGGACATAGAGCTCTGCTTCATAGGAAATGTTTAAAAGAGTTTTACAACCAATGACAAAACTGCGAACAGCCTTGTCACTGGACTGTGAAGAACTAGAAATAGAAGATTCATTATACCAGTACCCGTATGTTACGTTAGGTAATAATAGAATGGATGAAATCTTTGAATATAGTTGGTAAGTCCAAGGTATATCTTCATACAAAATTCCTGGTTCAAAGAATAGATTGTTATCAATGAGTAATTGGCGTGAGAAAAGTTTGTTCCAGGCGCTGATTGCAAACTCATTGTTTAGCATCCATCGGCGTACTTCTATTCCTTCCTCAATATGTTTAATAGTCTTGATATTGTATTGATTTTTGTTGTATTTGTGTTCATATACATTGCCGATGATTACGTCTGTGTTTGGATATTGTTTTTTTGCTTCTAACATATATGCTAAGCTGTTTGGCATAAGATAGTCATCGGAGTCAATAAATAGGACATAGTCTCCTGATGCCTCCCTAAGTCCAGTATTCCTTGCTTCAGAAAGACCTTTGTTCTGTTGGTGCTTAAGAATTATGAATTCGATATTGCCCTGATAATTGTTAACCATCTCTTTGGCAATAATCATGCTGTTGTCCGGCGTACAGTCATCTATCAGTATGCATTCGATATTCCAAGAAGTACTTTCTTGGGACGTTACTGACTCAAGGCATCTTTGGATGTATTTCTCTACCTTATATACGGGAATAATGATAGATAGTTTCATACTCATCTTGTATTATTCGGGCACAAAAATACAAATAAAAGCTGATTTTTCCAAATATGAATGTATTTTTCTTTTATTATTTGTTCTTTTTGTTGTTAAGTGACTTTGTCAATACAATAAATTTTTATAAATAAGAGACTCCGTAGTAATAGAAGCAGGGATTATTATGATTTACCTAGCAAAATTTGCCATTTTCTTCTGTAGATAATAATTGGTAATAGAAGGATTTCAATAATGAGTGCTATTATCAGACATTCGTTCCAATCATAGATAATGTTTGGGTGATGGAGAATCTTCTCTATCCCAAAATCTATTATGCCAATTATTATTCTGTGGAGGCCGAAGATGAGAAGGGTGCCGATGGAGATAAGGGTGATGATTCGGCTTTTGATATTGTTTAGTGAACGGCTAAGGTAGATGAAAGCGTATACGGAAACGAGATTTACCACATAGTATAGTGCGATGTGGAGAATGAAGTGCTCCTCGTTGATGTGCCAGTAGAATAGGATGAGGCTTAGGAGTAAAGCGGTGGTGCCTATTGCTAAATCCTTTTTGAGGTTTAGCGATTTGAGATAGTTCCATTGCTGGAATAGGTTGCCAAGGAAAAAGAAACATAGGCAACGTATAAATCCATGATAAGTTATGTAAGGAGCGTAATGATAATATTTGTTCGCTCCGTATAGTATCATGGTGATTATTGATAGTATAAGCATTACTGATTTTCCATGCTTGTATTTGTTGAGAATATCGGTCAGGATATGCATCAGGAATAGGGCTATCAAGAACCATGTCACTCCGTTTAGCTCGCACGAGAAACTACTGTTGAGTTGGCCCAAGAGTGTGCCTGTTATAGGTTTGATGGCGTCTGTCCATGTAATCCCACCATGTTTTATGTAGAATTTTACTAGCCAATAGGGGTAGTAGATGGCATTATATATTATATAAGGTATAAGGAGTGAATAACCGTATTTCTTGGCTGATTCTTTGACTGAAAGATTCTTTTTCTTCAGATAACCGGAAATGAAGAAGAATGTAGAAAGAATAACTGATGCTAAGTATTGTAAATAGAAGGTGTCTTCCTGCTGAGGCAGGTGGCAGAATACTACCACTGTCATGCAGAAAGCTTTGGCCCAATCTATCCAGTTTATTCGCTCTTTCATGTTGCAAAAGTACAAAAAGATAGGGAGTTATTGCAGTTAAAGGGAGTTAAAGGGAGTTAAAGGACAATGGTTTTGCTGAAAAAGAGGTAATTTTGCACAAGATATGGCTAAGCAAAGGATAGAATACATTGATGCGATGCGAGGATTCACAATGATTCTCGTTGTCTTTGCGCATATCTGCCATTTCTGTCTGGGGGATGATCGCATGGGATTTAATGCAGTGTTTATCCTCTTCCGATTGCCTTGCTTCTTTATGATTAGCGGTTGGCTGTTTGAATCAGTATCTCAGCGCCCGTTTTTAGAGGTTGCTAAGCATAAGGCTATGGTCCAGTTGTTGCCAACCTTTATCTTTCTGTTGCTATTGGCACCTCCGCCGTTCTTTTTCCACCAGTTAGGAACGCTTAAGGGTGGCTATTGGTTTACCTTTGCGTTGTTCGAGTTCTTTATCCTTTATATGCTTATCATTAGGATAAGCCGAAAGTGGTCTTGGTTATTTGCGATTGCTATAACCATTGGCACTTTCATGTATGCCCGATATTACGATAGTATCCGTTCGACTGCTGAAGGGTATCAATTGTGGATGATTAATCTTGGGGGATTCTTGAGTGTCACTACTTGGCGACTTTTCATCTTCTTTTATATAGGTGCTTGGATAAAGAGGCACTTCGATGCCTTTCTTCGATGGACAAGTAAGCCTTTCGTTATTGTATTTATCACCATAGCGTTTTTCCTGATAGCATCAACGTCCCATAAGGATAACCTTCTGTTCGAGATGTTCCGTTTCTATGGTGGAGGTATCACAGGTATGATAATGGTATTTACCTTCTTTCGTCTATCTGCCTCATGGCTTAAACGCCTGCATATTTCGGAACCATTACAATATGTAGGTACACGAACGTTAGATGTCTATCTGTTGCATTACTTTTTCCTGCCTCGATTCCTTTTACCTTATGCTGGTCAGATAAAGGCGTACAATAGTCAGTTCACAGAGTTCTTAGTGATACTTGCTATATCACTTGTTGTATTGATTATAAGCTTGGGGGTAAGCTTTATCATTCGTCTTAATCCTTTCCTTGCGCATTATCTGTTTGGAGTAAAGGCTACGTCAGCTCATGCCAGCTGTAATGCCAAAGATGATGCCACCAGTTGTGGAAAGAAAATGCATCGCCCATAATCTGACTGAGAAGGTACTGACCTTCTTCCTCAAGAGGTTCAAGAGGAAGGATTTTTGGATCAAGGGCGAAAACCTCTTGTAATAGCCACATTATTCCGCGAGTAAAGCGTGTTAGTCCTAAATCCTTTATAACTCCTTCTAAAGTATTCTGTGGATACTGGAATAATCTGCTGTCACCTTGTGCAAAACGGATTACAAAGAACAGATCCATCAGATTACGCATCAACAGTCGTTTGTTTATGAATAGATTATAAAGGTTTGTCAGCTGGATTAATATTGTTGCAGAATGCGATGGAACAACCATCTCACCAGCTTTGCGGAACATAAGGTCGTCGTTCTGCAGTACCCATTTGTCTAATCTGTTGTTACGTTGTCTTGACTTGCCAACACGCAGTTCAGAAAGTATGTGTACATTGATATCTGCCCATTGGCTCAAATCAAGCTGGTTCTTATAGCCAAAGACATATACATCAATACCTTTGGTATATCGAAGCATCTGGAGTTCGCGATCATAGAATCTGGTAAGTCCTGGTCCTGTCATCACAGATGAGCGAAGGTGATGTTTCTGTAATTCTTCTTGTAGGGTTATGAGCTTACGGGTGCGACCTCGATTCACTTCCTTTATTTCCTCTGCCTCTGCCATCCAGTCGAGCGATAGTTCCTGAGGAGCCACAAGACCGTAATCAAACAGTTTTGTAACACCGTGATAGCATACTCCTATCACAGCCTGTTTCTTAGCCAGCTCATAAAACTTCTGCCACTCGTTGGGCTCTGGGAATCGACTTACGCAGTCCAACTGTCCAACTGAAACCTGCATCAACTCGAAGAATAGCTTCCTCATATCTATTTACAGTTTAAACTCTTAACTAAAAACAAAGAAATGCCTAACGATAATACTGATGATGTGATGCATCCGATGATGGTATATAGCATCACTGCAAAGGCATTGATAGGGGTGAAACCACCGATAAGCATTCCGCAGAACAACAGGGGAAGTGTTGCAAGTGCCAGTGCTGATAGGTTAGCGATAGTAGGCGATAATATCGCCAAAAGACTGGTCCTGACAAATGGCATCAGGGCTTTCCATTGTGAAGCGCCGTTGCCTAACAGGAAATCGTATTGGGCACGATTGCGCTGAAACATTGTTGCAAAACTGCTTAGTCCGCGAACCATCATAGCAGCTGAATGTCCTAATAGTACAGCCATCACGGGGATAAACCATCTTGCAGTAATAGATTCTATAGGCAGTACAGCTACCAGCAACCATAGTCCTACTGCTATAGCTCCTCCAAACAGTCCGGCAATGGCAGGTAAAAGATAATCTTTTATTGCGAGATGACATTTGCTTACTACCATCAATCCTCCCCAGATGGTCATCGCAACAAACCAGATGATATTTATCCAGGTATTGTCAATCTTATATACTCCCCATACTATCAGAGAGAATAATAACAATTGTACAAGACCACGAACCAAAGCTGTAGCAAATGGTCGGATGCTTGGACGATCCAAAAGGTATAGTGCCCCAAAAGGAACAATCAGCAATAATAGTGCTAAGATGGTATGAAGAATCATTGATGTTGTCATAATTTGAATTTGTTTAAATCAATTACTTGATTGGCGTGTGCCACTAACTGTGGATTTCTGCTTGCTATCAATACACACTTGCCTTGAGCTGCCTGTTGCTGTAGAAGTTGCAATAACGGTATCGCTAACTCTGGCGAAAGATGTAATGCAGGTTCATCAGCTATCAGAATAGGCTTGTCTGCTGCTTCTTCAATAATTTTATTTGCAAGACGGAATACCTCGTCTGGTGACAAAGGCTTTGTCTCTGGCATTTCCTCGGCAGATGGCAACAGTGTGTTGCATACGCTGTATTCGTCTGGTTCAACCTGCTTTTCTTCTACAGGGTATAGCTGATAGCGCAGCATGTCAATGTTCTGCGGCAGATAACACATAAACCTTCTAAAGGCTGGGGCTGAGTTTACTGTCAGTAACTCGCCGTCGACACTCACAAATCCTTCTGCTACGGGTAGAAATCCCATCAGTGTGCGGAGAAATGCAGTCTTGCCCGAGCCTTCTGGACCGGTGATGCAGGTAATCTCCCCGTCAGGTGCAATTAAGGATAGATTCTGTACCAGAGTCTTCCCTAAAACGGATATTGTAGCGTCTTTAACCTCTAACATGGCAATTTGTTTGTGCAAAAATACAAAAAAATCTTATCACACAATCAGTAATTACTCAATTTTTTGTAACTTTGCGCCAAAATTATGAGCATAGAAACAAAAAACGAAACTAAAAAGTGGCGACTGCCTGCTGAATGGGAGCCACAATCTATGGTACAGCTGACTTGGCCTCATGCCAAGACGGATTGGGCTCCGATGCTCGAGGAAATCACTAAAACATACGAAGAGATGGCAGCCGCCATCGCAAGCCGCGAAGAATTGCTCATTGTTGGGGAGCCCAACAATGACACCTGGGCTCGCGACCATGGTTTCATCACGCTGGTTGATGATAAGGGTGGTGCTAAATTATTGGACTACTGTTTTAATGGTTGGGGCGAGAAGTTCGAGGCTGATCTCGATAACGCAATCAACCGCCGCTTATATGATGAAGGTAAAGTGAAAGGCGAGTATGTGGATTGTCTCGATTTCGTGCTCGAGGGTGGCTCTATCGAAAGTGACGGCAAGGGTACCGTCTTTACAACCTCATCTTGTCTGCTGGCGCCTCACCGGAATCAGCCTATGACGAAGGATGAGATAGAGGCACGACTGAAGCGTGATCTCTATGCAGAGCGAGTGCTCTGGATAGACTATGGCAATCTTGTTGGCGATGATACTGATGGGCATATCGATACATTGGTACGTGTCGCTCCAAATGACACCTTATTATATATAGGGTGTGATGACGAGACTGATGAACAGTATGATGAACTGAAAAAGATGGAAGAGCAGTTGAGGACTTTCCGTACATTGGAGGGCAAACCCTATAAACTGATTAAGTTGCCTACACCTCGTCCGATTTATGATGAGGACAACGAACGACTGCCTGCTACCTATGCAAACTTCTTGATCATGAATGGTGCCGTTCTGGTGCCTACCTATAACCAACCAGATCTTGATGCTGAGGCCATGCGACTGATAGGCGAGGTGTTCCCTGATAGAGAGATTGTTGGTATAGATTGTAGAAGTGTAATTAAGCAGCATGGATCTCTTCATTGCTGCACAATGCAATACCCGGAAAGGGTGAAAAGGTGAAATAGTGAAAAGGTGAAAAATATGAGAAAACTGAGAGTAGGATTTCTGCAGCAGCATAATACGGCTGACACAAAGGACAATATCCTGAGATTGGGTGAGGGGATCACCGATCTGGCTAAACGTGGTGCAAAACTCATCGTGCTTCAGGAGTTGCACAATACCCTTTACTTCTGTCAGACAGAGAATGTGGATTTGTTCGACTTGGCTGAGCCAATACCTGGTCCGTCAACAACTTTCTATTGTGAGTTGGCAAAGAAGTTGGGCGTGGTTATTGTTGCCTCACTTTTCGAGAAGCGTGCACCTGGGCTGTATCACAACACTGCAGTAGTAATCGAAAGTAATGGTGAGATTGTAGGTAAGTATCGTAAGATGCATATTCCTGATGATCCTGCATACTACGAGAAGTTCTACTTCACTCCTGGTGATATGGGATTCCATCCTATCCAGACCTCAGTAGGAAAACTGGGTGTGCTTGTTTGCTGGGATCAGTGGTATCCAGAGGCAGCACGACTGATGGCTATGCAGGGGGCAGAGATGCTTATCTATCCTACAGCCATAGGTTATGCTGATAATGATACTCCTGAGGAACAGCAGCGACAGCGTATGGCTTGGCAGACTGTTATGCGTGGTCATGCCGTAGCTAACGGACTGCCTGTGATAGCTGTCAATAGAGTAGGTTTTGAGCCTGATCCGTCTGGTCAGACGCCAGGCATCCAGTTCTGGGGAACGTCTTTTGTGGCTGGCCCTCAGGGTGAGATCATCTATGAGGCTTCAACTGATGACGAGGAGAGCATTGTAGTAGAGATGGATATGGACCGCTCTGAACAGGTTCGCCGTTGGTGGCCGTTCCTCCGTGATCGCCGCATCGATGCCTACGGAGATATCACCAAACGTTTCATTGATTAAAGGTAAAAAAGTAAAAAGGTAAAAAAGAAAATATACTCATGTCAAATCAGCTAAGATTCCAAGTTGTAGAGGAGGCCTTTAAGAAAAAGGCAGTTGAGGTAAAGGCTCCATCAGAGCGCCCCTCAGAGTATTTCGGCAAATACGTGTTTACTCGCGAGAAGATGTATAAGTATCTGCCTATCTCAGTGTATAATAAACTCATTGACGTTATAGACAATGGTGCCCGTCTGGATCGCTCAATAGCAGATGCTGTTGCTGAAGGTATGAAAAAATGGGCTCAGGAGATGGGTGTCACTCACTATACTCACTGGTTCCAACCGCTTACAGAAGGTACTGCCGAGAAGCATGATGCCTTTGTTGAGCACGATGGCAAAGGTGGTATGGTAGAGAATTTTAGCGGTAAGCTGTTGGTACAGCAGGAGCCTGATGCTTCTTCATTCCCTAATGGCGGTATCCGTAATACTTTCGAGGCTCGTGGATACTCTGCATGGGATCCTACATCGCCTGTATTCATCATCGATGATACACTTTGTATCCCCACAATCTTCATCGCATATACTGGTGAGGCACTTGATTATAAAGCTCCTCTGCTTCGTTCACTTCATGCTGTTGATAAGGCTGCAACTGATGTGTGCAAGTTCTTCTATGACGATGTGAAGAAGGTGCAGGTGAATCTTGGTTGGGAGCAGGAGTATTTCCTTGTTGACGAGGGCTTGTACTCTGCCCGTCCTGACCTGATGCTGACTGGTCGCACACTGATGGGCCACGAGAGTGCCAAGAACCAGCAGATGGACGACCACTATTTTGGTACTATCCCTGATCGTGTTCAGGCCTTTATGAAGGATCTTGAGATTCAGGCTCTTGAGCTTGCTATCCCTTGTAAGACTCGTCATAACGAGGTGGCACCCAACCAGTTCGAGCTGGCTCCAATCTTCGAGGAGTGTAACTTGGCTGTCGACCATAACATGTTGCTCATGTCGCTGATGAAGCGCGTGGCTCGCAATCATGGTTTCCGTGTGCTGTTGCATGAAAAACCTTTCGATGGAATCAATGGTAGTGGTAAGCACAATAACTGGAGTATGACTGCTGATAACGGCATATTGCTCCACGCTCCAGGTAAGAGTCCTGAAGAGAATCTGCGATTCGTTACCTTTATCGTTGAGACACTGATGGGTGTATATAAACACAACGGACTGCTTAAGGCTTCAATCATGAGTGCTACAAATGCTCATCGTCTGGGTGGTAATGAGGCGCCTCCTGCCATCATCAGCTCGTTCCTTGGCAAGCAGCTCACTGAGTTGCTCGACCATATCGAACTTTCTGATAAGGACGATCTGTTCACTATAAAGGGTAAGCAGGGTATGGAGATTGATATCCCACAGATTCCTGATCTGATTATCGATAATACCGATCGTAACCGTACTTCTCCATTCGCGTTTACTGGTAACCGCTTTGAGTTCCGTGCTCCTGGTTCATCAGCCAACTGTGCTTCAGCCATGATTGCGCTGAACTCTGCTGTGGCTGAGGCTCTGCAGAACTTCAAACAGCGTGTTGACAAGCGTATCAAGAAGGGCGATAGCAAGTTGTCGGCCATTGTTGATGTACTGCGTGAAGATATTAAGACTTGTAAGCCTATCCGTTTCGATGGCAATGGTTATAGCGACGAGTGGGTGGCTGAGGCTGCTAAGCGTGGACTTGATGTTGAGAAGTCATGTCCAAAGATTTTTGAGCACTATCTCGACGCTGCCAGCGTGAAGATGTTCGAGGCTACCAAGGTTATGAACCGCAAGGAACTTGAGGCTCGTAACGAGGTTAAGTGGGAGACTTACGTAAAGACGGTCCAGATTGAGGCTCGTGTTATGGGCGATATGTCTATGAACCACATCATTCCTGTAAGCACTCACTATCAGAGTCAGTTGATTAAGAATGTCCAGGGCATGAAGGATGTGTTCTCAAAGGATGAGGCTGCTAAGCTCTCTGCACGTAATATGAAACTTATCCGAGAGATTGCAGAGCGCACTCAACGTATCGAACAGTTGGTTGAAGAGCTAACCGAGGCTCGTCGTATTGCTAATCGCATCTACAACATCCACGAGCGTGCTATGAGCTACCATGATACAGTATGTCCTAAGATGGATGCTATCCGTTATGAGATCGACCATCTTGAGATGATTGTTGAGGATGGCTTGTGGTCACTGCCAAAGTATCGTGAGTTATTATTTATCAGATAAGTCAGTCGCACAAAAATGAAGAGACTCTTAACTATATGGATGCTCTTGGTAGCAGTCATTGCTGCCAAGGCTCAGATGATGGACCCTGTCCACTTCACTACTCAGTTGAAGGAACTTAAGAATGGCGAGGCCGAGATTATATTCAAGGCAACTATCGATCCAGGTTGGCATGTGTATTCTACAGGCCTGGGTAATGACGGCCCGATATCAGCATCATTTAATAAGGTGAAGATGGATGGTGTCGAGACTGTCGGAAAACTGCAAGCTCGTGGCAATGAGATAAAGCAGTTTGATAAACTCTTTGATATGGAGGTTCGCTATTTCGAAAAGGCGGTAACCTTTGTGCAGAAAATTAAGTTTACCAAGCCAAAGTATGATATCGATTGCTACGTAGAATACGGCGCCTGCAATGACCAATCATGTCTTCCTCCATCAGAGGCAGCTTTTAAACAAAGTGGAAAGAGCCCGATTGAAGAGACACCTGAGGAAAAAGAAACTCCAGAGGTAGATACAGCAAAAGTCGTAGCACCTGTAGATAGTGCTGTTGTTGATAAAGTTGTTGTTGCTGACGATCTGTGGACACCTGTTATTTCAGAGCTGCAGGCATTCAATGGTGATACAGCTCCAACAGAGAATATGGCATTGTGGCTGATATTCATTGAGGGATTGCTTGGTGGATTCATCGCATTGTTCACTCCATGTGTATGGCCTATCATCCCTATGACAGTATCCTTCTTCTTGAAGAGAAACAAGGATCGCTCTAAGGCTATCCGCGAGGCAACAACCTATGGTCTGAGCATCGTGGTGATATATGTGTTGCTTGGTTTGGCTGTAACATTGCTCTTTGGTGCCAGCGCTCTTAATGCATTGGCTACAAATGCAGTGTTTAATATCTTCTTCTGTCTGTTGTTGGTGGTATTCGCTGCTTCGTTCCTTGGAGCGTTCGAGATTACCCTGCCATCATCATGGTCAACTAAGATAGATGAGAAATCAGAGAGTACCACAGGATTGCTTAGCATCTTCCTTATGGCATTCACGCTGGCTTTGGTGTCATTCTCTTGCACTGGTCCTATCATCGGATTTCTGCTTGTGGCTGTGTCAACTCAGGGCAGTATTGTGGCGCCAACCATTGGTATGCTGGGCTTTGCCATAGCATTGGCTATTCCATTCACACTCTTCGCCATGTTCCCCTCACTGCTTAAGTCTGCACCTAAGTCAGGTGGTTGGATGAATGTAATCAAGGTAACTCTTGGCTTTATCGAACTGGCTTTTGCTCTTAAGTTCCTGAGTGTGGCTGATCTGGCTTATGGGTGGCATATCCTCGATCGTGAGGTGTTCCTCTCATTGTGGATTATCATCTTCGGATTGTTAGGTGCATATCTCCTTGGATGGATTAAGTTCCCGCACGATGATGACGACCGTCGTACCAACGTACCACGATTCTTTCTCGCTATGGCGTCATTAGCCTTTACGGTATATATGATTCCTGGTCTGTGGGGTGCTCCGCTTAAGGCTATCTCTGCCTTTGCACCACCAATGAATACTCAGGATTTTAACTTGCAGAAGACTGTGACTGAGGCAAAATACAAGGATTATGAACAGGGTATGGCTGCTGCTAAGGCTGAGCACAAACCTGTAATAATCGACTTTACAGGCTTTGGATGTGTCAACTGTCGTAAGATGGAGGCTGCCGTATGGAGCGATCCTCAGGTGGCTGATATCCTGAACAATAAGTATATCCTTATCTCACTGTATGTTGATGATAAGACTCCACTTGATACTCCTATTGAAGTAGAGGAGAATGGACAGAAGCGCACTTTGCGCACTGTTGGTGATAAGTGGAGCTATCTGCAGCGTGTAAAGTTTGGAGCTAACGCCCAACCGTTCTACGTGCTGTTAAACGAAGAAGGCCACCCGTTAGCGGGCAGCCGTTCATATGATGAGGATATTCAAGGTTATATTGATTTCTTGAATAAAGGCTTAGCGAAATAATTAATCCCCTCCAAAGCGGAGGGGATTTTAATTATTTGTTCTTCAGAGCAGCGATGCTTTCTTTCAGAGAGGCAATCTTCTCTTCAGAGTCACTCTGCTTTTTACGCTCGAGTGCTACAACAGCCTCAGGAGCATTGGCTACAAAGCGCTCGTTGCTGAGCTTCTTCTTTACACCAGCGAGGAAACCTTCGAGGTGCTGCAGCTGAGCTTCCATCTTGGCAATCTCTGCCTCAACATCAATCATGTCACCAACAGGTACTGCAAACTCGTCTGTTCCAACCATGAAGGCTGAAGCTGTTGCATCCTTCTCGGCTACCACGTTAATGCTCTTCAGGTTTGCCATCTTGATTGTAACTGCATCAAACTCAGCATAGTCGTTCTTGCCGACAACTTGTAGGTCGAGCTGCTCCTTTGGAGCAATGTTCTTCTGGTTACGAACCATACGAACACCTGATACAATCTGCTTAACATTCTCTATCTTAGCTGTCAACTCGTCGTCAGCCTTAGTAGGAGCAGGGAGCTCCAGACTTACGCGCATGATGCTCTCACCATCCTTACGGTCGTAGAGGTGCTGCCACAGCTCCTCAGTGATGAATGGCATGAATGGGTGCAGCATCTTAAGCAGAATCTCGAAGAACTCAAGAGACTTGTCGTATGTCTGCTTGTCGATAGGCTGAGGCTCACCATTGATATATGCGGGCTTAACCATTTCCAGATACCAGCTCGAGAACTCATCCCAGAACAGCTTGTAAACAGCCATCAGAGCCTCACTGATACGATACTTCTTGAAGAGATCGTTAACCTCGGCATTGGTCTGGCGCAGTTTAGCCTCGAACCATGCGGTAGCTGTCTTGCCAGCCTCTGGCTGCTCGATATCAGCAACCTTCCAACCCTTAACCAGACGGAAGGCATTCCAGATCTTATTGTTAAAGTTACGTCCCTGCTCGCACAGTGCCTCGTCGAACAGAATATCGTTACCAGCAGGTGCAGAGAGCATCATACCCATACGAACGCCATCAGCACCAAACTTCTCGATCAACTCAATTGGATCAGGGCTGTTACCAAGTGACTTAGACATCTTACGTCCCAGCTTATCGCGAACGATACCAGTGAAGTAAACGTTCTTGAATGGGAACTTGCCAATGTACTCCTCACCAGCCATGATCATACGAGCTACCCAGAAGAAGATGATATCCGGACCTGTTACAAGGTCAGAAGTGGGGTAGTAGTAGTTAATCTCCTCGTTGCCAGGATTGTTAATACCGTCGAACAGAGAGATTGGCCACAACCATGATGAGAACCATGTGTCGAGTGCGTCCTCGTCCTGACGAAGGTCTGATGCCTGCAGATTCGCATTACCGCTCTTCTCGCGAGCCAGCTCAAGTGCCTTCTCTGCATTCTCGGCTACAACATAATCGTCGTTCTCGTTGTAGTAATATGCAGGGATGCGATGGCCCCACCAGAGCTGACGTGAGATACACCAGTCTTGGATGTTCTCCAACCAGTTCTTGTAGGTGTTCTTGTATTTAGCAGGATAGAACTTCAGTTCATCGTTCATTACTGGTGGCAGGGCGATGTCGGCAAAGTGCTGCATCTTGAGGAACCACTGCAGTGAGAGACGTGGCTCGATGGCTGTATCAGGGTTGCGCTCTGAGTAGCCTACCTTATTAATATAGTCCTCAATCTTCTCCATCAATCCTGCTGCCTGCAGGTCTTTGCTGATCTGCTTACGACAATCCATGCGATCCATGCCAACATAGAGTGGGCTCTGCTCGCTGATGGTTCCATCTGGATTGAAGATGTCGATAGTCTCGAGGTTGTGAGTCTTACCCAGCATGTAGTCGTTGGTGTCGTGTGCAGGTGTTACCTTCAAACAACCAGTACCAAACTCGATGTCTACATAACGGTCCTCTATTACAGGAATCACACGGTTTACCAGAGGAACAATAACCTTGCGGCCCTTAAGCCACTGGTTCTTTGGATCCTTAGGGTTGATACACATAGCGGTATCACCCATGATGGTCTCAGGACGGGTTGTTGCAACTACTGCATAGTAGCCCTTCTCATCCTTGTGAACTACATTGCCTTCGTTCTGTATTTGTTCAATGTTCAATGTTCCATCTTCAATGTCAGCTACGTAATATTTCAAGTGGAAAAGATGGCTCTGCTCCTCTTTATAGATAACCTCCTCAGTCGAAAGAGCGGTAAGAGCCTTAGGATCCCAGTTTACCATACGGAGTCCGCGGTAGATGAGTCCTTTGTTATAGAGGTCAACGAAAACCTTGATAACGCTTTCGCTGCGCTTCTCGTCCATAGTGAATGCTGTACGATCCCAGTCACAGCTGGCACCCAGGCGGCGCAACTGCTTCAGGATGATGCCACCGTGCTCGTTGGTCCAATCCCAAGCGTGCTCAAGGAACTGCTCGCGAGTAAGGTCGTGCTTCTTGATACCCTGTTCAGCCAACTTCTTTACTACCTTAGCCTCAGTAGCGATAGAAGCATGGTCGGTTCCTGGAACCCAGCATGCGTTCTTGCCCTCCATACGGGCACGACGTACCAAGATGTCCTGGATTGTGTTGTTCAACATGTGGCCCATGTGGAGCACACCTGTTACATTGGGGGGCGGAATTACGATAGTGTAAGGTTCGCGTCCATCGGGTTTACTGGCAAAGAGCTTATTGTCCAGCCAGTACTGATACCATTTCGATTCGACCTCTTTTGGGTCGTATTTACTTGCTAATTCCATATATAATATTATAATATTTTCAAAAATCGCTGCAAAATTACTAAATTTCCATTTAAAATTAGTACTTTTGCACGGAAAATAATTGATTTATGCATACAAAAGAAGAAAAAATGAAGGCTTTTGGACGGTTTCTTGACGTTTTAGATGCGTTGAGAGCGAATTGTCCTTGGGACAAAAAGCAAACCAACGAGAGTCTTCGACCCAATACCATCGAAGAGACTTATGAGCTCTGCGATGCACTCATCAAGAATGATATCCCTGATATTTGCAAGGAGTTAGGCGATGTATTGCTTCACATCTGTTTCTATGCCAAGATTGCTGAGGAAAAGAGTCAGTTTGATATGGCTGATGTCTGCAATGCCCTCACTCGCAAGATGATAACACGTCATCCGCATGTCTATCATCCTTCACAGGTAGATGCTGAAGATCCAAAGCCACTGCCATACGTACCAGAGGATAGTACTGACGCTGAGGTTACTAAGGTGAACACTGTAGGACAGGTTCTTGAAAATTGGGAACAGATAAAACTCAAGGAGAAAGATGGTAACGAATCTGTTCTTTCTGGAGTTCCTGATGCTCTGCCATCACTCATTAAGGCTTATCGTATACAGGATAAGGCCCGCAATGTTGGCTTTGACTGGGAAGATCGTCAGGATGTTTGGAAGAAGGTTCGTGAGGAACTTTCAGAACTTGAGGTCGAGCTTGAAAAGAATGACAAAGAGCATTCTACAGAGGAGCTTGGTGATTTCCTGTTCAGTGTTATCAATGCTGCCCGCTTGTATAAGCTCAATCCTGATAATGCTCTCGAAAAGACCAATCGCAAGTTTATCGACAGGTTCAATTATATCGAGGCGCATAGCATCAAGATTGGTAAACCTCTGAAGGATATGACCTTAGGCGAGATGGACGCCCTTTGGAACGAGGCAAAAAAAGTCTTAAAGTCCTGAAGTCCGTTGCTAAAACAAAAAAGTAAAGATATGAAAAAACTATTATTTCTGAGTGTGGTGTTGACCACTGTGATGTTGCTGAGTTGTGGTGGCGGAAGTCGTCATCAGGCTGAGCGTGAGGAAGATACCGTTGATGTTAACGATCTTATTCGTGACCATACCGTTTACGGACTTTGCGGTAGTATTCCATCAGCAACCCAACTGAAGGTGGTTACTGATAATGGTGATACGCTGACACTCGACATCACACCTGCGCAGAACAATCATAAGATGCTTGGTGCTGTGAGAGTGGGCGATAGATTGGCCATCATGACCAATAAGAAACAGACAGAAGCTACACAGGTGATAAATATTAACTATTTATTAGGCGACTGGGTGATGCCTGATCCTCTGGATGGTAGCGATGAGGTTGGTATCCGTATCAAAGAGGGAGGCGTGGCAGAGTCAATTGAGATGACAAATATCACATACCGTACTTGGAGAATTTTTAACGGACAACTTGAGATTACTTCTATTCGCGAAGGAGGAGGTCAGTCAGAAGAAACTGATTACTATGATATTCTGAAACTTTCGCAGGATACGCTTATCTATAAGACTATTGGTAAACCTCAGGACGAAGAAGAGACTCTTGAGTACTCTCGTTGGAAGGAGAAACCAAAGCCTGATCTTCATGGATTGAAGCTTGAGGAGCATCAGGATGAATTCATGAAAATGTAATACATTTGGAGCCGTTCAGAGTACATATATTAGGTTGCGGAAGTGCCTTGCCTACACTTCGCCATTATGCATCGTCGCAGGTGGTCGAAGTTCGTGAAAAGGTGCTGATGCTGGATTGCGCTGAGGGAACTCAGATGCAATTGCGAAAGTGTAGGGTTCGCTTTACTAAACTGAGTCATGTGTTTATCACTCATCTTCATGGCGATCATTGTTTTGGTTTGATTGGTATGATCTCTACCTTTGGCCTGTTAGGTCGTACAGCGAAGTTGCATGTACATGGTCCAAAGGAGCTGGGAGATGAACTTGATAGACAGTTAAAATTCTATACACATGATTTGGGATTCGAGGTCGTGTTCTATCCTGTTGATACCACTAAACGGAGTGTGGTTTTTGAAGATAGGAGCATCACCGTCGAGAGTATCCCCTTGATTCATCGAATGCCTTGTTGTGGCTATCTTATCAGCGAGAAACCATCGCAGCCACATATCCGTCGTGATATGATGGATTGCTATAATATACCTAATTCTCAGGTTAATAACATAAAATGTGGTGCTGATTGGACTATGCCTGATGGCGAGGTAATACCCAACTCGCGATTGGTTACACCTGCTGATTCTGTCCGTAGCTATGCATATCTTTCGGATACCCGCTATATTCCTGAACTTTGGAAAGAGGTTAAGGGAGTAAGTACGCTTTATCACGAGAGTACCTATGGTGATGACCATCTGCCACAGGCTGAGAAGTATTGTCACTCCACAGCCCGTCAGGCAGCTATGGTTGCTCGCGATGCTGGGGTAGGTAAGTTGCTTTTAGGCCATTATAGCTCCAGATATGAAGACGAAACAGTGTTGCTGAATCAGGCAAAAGAAGTGTTTGAAAACAGCTTTTTGACTAACGAAATGGATGTTTTTGATGTATAAAAGCCTTTAAAATACATTTTTTTTGCTTAAAATTTTGTCAGTTCGGAATAAATATCTATCTTTGCCCCAACTATAAATAGTTGTATATGCGGAAAATTGTACTCATATCAACCATATTATGCTTGATGGCTGCCCCTATAACAGCTACCAGTTTGTTCCTCGACCCAGCCCCTTCGGCACAGGTTGACGGACCTTCTATTACTATCTCTGTTGAAGGTAAAACAGTTATAGTAACTGGTGCTCAGGGTAAAGTTCTTCAGGTCATTTCACTCACAGGCAACATTCTTGAGTCTTATAATATAGAGTCTCCAAATGAGCGTGTGAATCTAAATCTTACTAAAGGGTGTTACATATTAAAGGTAGACAAAGTGGTTCGAAAGGTTTCTATTCAGTAACCTTCATTCTGTTAAGTGTCTGTTTCTTGCTGATATCCTGCCTTCAGAATGGATTCCGCGAGCTAACGGAGGCTGAACAATCTGCTTTTGGTGAATATGTAAACCAGATGGATAGCACGCTTACTGGTGTGTGGTTCGATCGTATGGGTGTTTCTGCAGATGCTGATTCCGTTTTTTCGTATCTCAGTCGTGAGGTGCCCCGTAACGGACTTGATACTGCAGCATTCTTTATTCCGGCGATAGCCAGGGATCTTGAGATAGTGCATCAGCTGGCATTCGATTCTGTTGGAGTCAGCATTAATGATTTGCTGCCTCGACTTGATGCTAACCTTACCAGAGCTTATATTCGTTTTGCCACAGGTCAGCGCTATGGTTTTATGCGTCCTCGTGTTTTTAACCGTATGGACCCCAAGGTTGGTAATCCTGGAACCTTCGCCCGTGTGTTCGATTACGAGGTTGCTGCTCCTGATACAACAGAGGCTGCAAAGAAGGTAAAGGAGGACGATAGAGTCTCTTATCTTATAGAGTCGGCTCCTGATACCTATATATATAAGGCACTTCTCAATGAGATGGATAAGACTACTGATGTTGAGAAGCGCCATAAGATAGCTGTGAACATGGAGCGTTGCCGTTGGCAGATACCACATCCTAAGGCTAATCAGCGTCAGATTCTCGTAAATATCGCAGCCCAGCAGTTGTGGGCTATTGGTGGTGATACAGTGCTTGATATGCGTATCTGTTGCGGATCAGTTCCTACCAAGACTCCTCTGCTTAATAGCGAGATTAGTTATATGCAGGTAAACCCAGAGTGGATTATTCCTTATAACATCGTAAAGACCGAGGTGGCTCATCATGCAGGCGACTCTGCCTATTTCGCCCGCAACCGCTATTCTATCATCAATAAGGAATCTGGTGATACACTTAATGTGGCTGATGTAGACTCTGGTTCGTTGCTTTCTGGCAATATCCGTATCAGCCAGAGGGGTGGAGTAGGTAACTCCTTGGGTAGGATAGTTTTCCGCTTCCCCAACAATTTCTCGATTTATCTCCACGACACCAATAACAGAGGCGCTTTCCTGCGCGAACGTCGTACCTTGTCGCATGGTTGCGTAAGAGTACAGAAACCATTCGAACTGGCTTGTTATCTGCTTCCTGATGTTGATGAGTGGACACGCGAGAGCCTTCGCATCTCGATGGATATACCACCTGTTACAGAGCGTGGTCGCTCATGGGTTCGTCAGCATGCTGACGCTAAACGTCCGTTCCGTCTGATTTCGTATCACGACGTTAAACCCCATGTGCCTCTATACATTATTTATTATACTACCTTCCCGAATCCTAAAACTGGTGCCATTGATTTCTGGCCAGATATCTATGGATTCGATAAGGTTATTAGTAAGGAACTTAAATGGATAAGCGCAAAGAGTTCGAGTCGATAGTAAGCGAGTATAGCGAGCAGCTATATTTTACGATACGTCGTATCGTGCTCACTCACGAAGATGCTAACGACGTGCTTCAGAATACTTTTCTGAAGGCATGGAATGCATACGATACCTTCAATCGCGGCTCAAAACTTTCTACTTGGCTCACTCGAATTGCTATCAACGAGAGCCTCGACCAGTTGCGTCGCAATAAGCACATGGCCTCAGCTGCTGCAGAAGATCTGTCTGTAGCAGATAGTCTGATGGCTGATGATTTCTTTGATGGAAATGAGACTGAGGCAATGCTTCAGGAGGCCATCGCGCAACTGCCAGAAGTGCAGCGAACTGTTTTCACTCTGAGGTATTACGATGAGATGAAATACAGCGATATCAGTAAGATTCTGAACACTTCTGAGGGAGCCCTGAAAGCAAGCTATCACATAGCAGTAAAAAAAATAACTGAATTTTTTAAGCAACGCGATTAAACTATTTGAATATCAATACGTCATATATACGATGAACGAAGAAATGTACATACAGGAAAAGGTTGGAAAGCGGAATCCGTTCCGTGTTCCAGAAGGTTATTTCGATAATCTTACTGCCCAGGTAATGCAGAATCTGCCTGAGCAGCCTAAACGTCGTGCAAAGTCTGTATTTATGCGCCCTGTATTCTATGCGGCAGCCAGTGTGTGCGCTTTGTTGGTAGCTGGAGCCGCTTGGATGTGGCATCCTTCTGCAGAGGTGTCATCAGCTGTCCCTGTTCAGGCCAAAGCAGTGTCTCAGCCACAGCAGCAGGATAATGCTGATGGCTATTTCGACGAGGCTGCAGACTATATGATGCTCGACAATCACGAAATCTACGCCTACATGGCTGACAATTACTAAAATGTGTTTGATGATGAAAAAACTACTAGTTTCTGCTGTTTTGATGATGATGTTTGTTCTTGGCGTAAATGCTGAGGAACAGCAGAAGTTCTCGCCTGAGAAATTCCAGGCTGATTTGGAGCAGTATATTACCAATGAGGCTGGTTTTACTCCTGAAGAGGCTGCTAAATTCTTTCCGCTCTATCGTGAGATGCAGAAGAAACAGCGTGTCGTATATAATAAGATGCGTGAGCTGTTTAAGGTGCCATCCGATGAGGCTTCAAGTAAGCGTGCCATTCAGCGTCGCGACCAGTATGAGATTGAGTTGAGAAGCATCCAGCAAACCTATCATAACAAGTTCCTTAAAGTGGTTTCAGCCACAAAGGTGTATAAATCTATTATTGCTGAGGATAAGTTCCATCGTCATGCCTTCCGCAACTGGGGACAGGGCGGACATCGCGGTGGTCCTCGCAAATAGCATTAAAAATTTTTTTCGCTCTATATCTTCTTCGCGCAAAAACTCGCTAACTCGCATTTATCGCAGTGAGGTTTCCTCGCTGTACAAACGTATCGTCCATGTAGCAATAGCCAATGGTGAGCGTTAGGTATGTCCTCTTCTGGGATATACTTGGTAAGTGTCATTTCTACTTTATACGGTGTATTGTCTGTCTTGCTCACCAACCCCATTCTGTGAGCCACACGGAACACATGGGTGTCGACGGCTAATGTGGCCTTACCAAAAGCTACGCTCTGGATGACATTGGCTGTCTTGCGTCCAACTCCAGGCAGTGTCAGCAGTTCATCGAGCGTGCTTGGCACTTCGCCATCAAACTTTTCCATCAGCACCCTTGCCATCTCTACAAGGTGTTTCGCCTTGGCATTGGGATACGACACACTCTTAATCCATTCATACACTTCTTCCTCTTCTGCCTTCGCCATCGACTTGGCGTCAGGGTAGTGCGCAAACAAATCTGGCGTCACCTGGTTTATTCGCTTGTCAGTACACTGAGCACTCAGTACAACAGCCACCAACAACTGGAATGTGCTACCAAAATCCAACTCGGTAGTAACCACAGGCATCTTTTCGCGGAAATGCCCTAATATCTTGTCGTATCTTTCTTTCTTATTCATCTTACAGATAGATAATGATGAAGAACGATGCTATCCAACCAATGATGCAGAACTGTACGAAGTGGTCCTTAACAAGCGATTTCGTAGGACTTCCGCTCAATCCAAACACAATCATGTTCTGTAGATAGCGAAGCAATCCAGCAAGCACCCATCCGGATGTAAGGTACACATAGCGTGTACCTAAGCGATGAATGACCTCTGGCGACATGGTATACATGATGTAGCACACAAGTGTGACAGAGGCGATGATGGCTGTGGCCTCGTTGATGAAAGTCTTGTTGTATCCTGTGATTGATACACGGGGTTTTGTTCCAGTCTGCTCGTATATACGATAGTCGTCGTTACGCTTGGTAAAGGCGAGGAACAGCGTTACAAGGAAGGTCATCATCACCAGCCAATGCGAAATGTAAATATCAGTTGTCACTCCTCCTACAAGCACTCGCATCACGAATCCTATGGCGATGATAGATACATCGAGAATAGCGTATTGCTTCAGCTTCATACAATAGGCAATGTTCATTAGCCAATATCCAATAACGATGGCATATAAATAATGTGTATTTTCGCTATGTGCCAAAGGAATTAGAGCCAAAGCGCCAATGGTACACAATAACATCATTGTGTATCCGCCCATGACAGAAACCTTGCCAGATGCTATAGGACGTTTACACTTCTTGGGGTGCTGTCTGTCGGCCTCTGCATCCTTTAGATCATTGAAGCAGTATATCGAACTCGATATCAGACAGAACGAAGCAAATACCACCAATGTAGGCCAAAAGTATTCTGGTTTCAGCAGGTTGGTGCTGAAGAATATTGGCGCAAACACAAACACGTTTTTGAGCCACTGCAACGGGCGTAATAACTTGATGTAATGAATCATGGGGACAAAGATAGTGCAAATCGAGCGAAATACAAAATAAATTTCAATTTATTTATTTTTCAACCATTTACCAATTATAATCCTCTTTCCAATCATCATAGTTTATCTCGCCATCCCAGCCTTCTTCTTTGAATGTTCTGGCTATCTGATCCTGTTCGTATGGAGGGATGGGACGAACACCATTGCGATATTCGTAGAATCTCTTGCGTGAGAATAGGTTTATAAGACGTCTCTTGACGCTACGTGCAATGGGATAGGGGATAGTGTCGAATATATGCATCATTCCGATGGCATACCTTACGGTTTCATCTTTCTGATACATGGTGCACTGTTTTGTCCCTACCTTGGGGTAATGTGGATTAACACAGGTAACAATGTGAATCTCTCCATCATTGTATTGAGCTGTCATCCAGTTAAGACATGTCTCGTGGAGTGGACATTTGTCAATGAAACATGCTATATGGTTTTTTGCATGAGCTCGCAAACTTTCTTCTTTGTTCATAATTGCTTATTTTAGTAAAACGAATGCAAAGATACATATTTTCTGAGAAAAATCTTCATTTATAACGTCATATTATCATATTTTAATTATCTTGCTGATTATTAACGATTTACAGATGATGACATTATATGACGTTATATTATTAAACATCATATTGAGCGTGTTTTGAGATGTTTAAATTGCTGAAACACTTTGTTTCATGCGGAGAAACACTGTGTTTCTCAGTGCGAAACACTTTGTTTCTACCAGAGAAACTATTTTTACAGATAGTCCGAATGATGATATATGACGTTAGCTATATCAGATATGACGTTTATTGTCATTATTTAACACTCTGTTTATCAATTATTTACCTTCAACATGACGTTATGACGTTATTTTTTAGTAATTTTGCACAGAATTACAAAGATTGATATCAAGATGACTAAAATTACTCTTTTAAAACCTTATCGCCAGCAGGAAACTCTCAGAGTTCTTGAATTGACGGATGTTATAGAAATGATTCGTGGCAACGAATATCGCCAGGTAGTTGATGAACTACGCAGACTGTATCCTGTGTTCGACCTTACTCGTCAGCCTGACGGCTCGGTAGCTGGTGCAGATATGACAATCAACAAACTGCCTCGCCTGTGTTTCGCTTCAGTGATGGAGAATCGTAATCACCAGCGCGTAACACTCGGCTATACAGGTATGGTGTTGCTTGAAGTTAATAATCTTACAGGATATGATGAGGCCGAGGCAATAAGAACTGGGGCGGGTGAGGTTCCGCAGACACTGATGGCGTTTGTTGGTGCTTCTGGTCGTAGTGTGAAGATTATCTGTCGTGGTGAGCTCTTTCCAAGCGAGCGTTCTAAGGATGATAATATGCCTTTGCCTTCGGAGCCTGATAAGATTTCAGATTTTCACGAGAACCTGTATGAACGAGCCCGATTGGCATATAATGCGCAGTTGGGGGTTAACGTCGAGAAACTTGAACCGCGATTGGATCGCACTTGTTATTTAAGTACAGATACCGAAGCGGTGTATAATCCTGTGGCAATACCTTTCTATGCCCGTGCCGAGAAACCTACTCAGGCTCTGTCGCTGGTTCGTACTTCGACACTCGAGAAGGACGATCCGCACTCAAGTCAGAGTCGTTACTTTACCATGCATCATATTTTTGAGTTTAATCTCAGTAAGGCTTATGATGAGTGCGAGGGACTGAAAGACGATGAGCTACAGCATGCTGTGATAACACGACTTGCAGTACACTGTCTGGAAACAGGGATACCAATGGCCATCGCCAAACGCATGGCTCGATATAGTGCTTATGCTCTTGGCGACGATGATTTGTTGATTAATAAAGTGTTCGAGAATGTTTATCGTCCACAGGTGGTTAAGCGTTATGAGGAACGCAATGGTTATAAGCCTGAGAAGAATATTCCACAAGAAACACTGTTGACGATGAAGATTGATATGTTCCTGATGGAGAACTATGAGATTCGTAAGAATGTGATGCGTGGCGTGGCTGAGTTTAGAGAGCGAACTGGCATCGGATTCTCGTTCCGCGACCTTACTGATGAGGCTCGTAACTCTATAACAATGAAGGCGTTGCGCCAAGGCATTAAGTGTTGGGATAAGGATATTCGTCGCTATGTAAACTCTGACGATATTGAGCTCTACGACCCAATGAACGAGTACCTCGACAGCCTGCCAAAATGGGATGGAAAGGATAGGGTAGAAGCCTTGGCTCGCAGAGTTCCTACCGGCTACGAAAAGTGGCCAGAGTTGTTCCATCTGTGGATGCGCTCGATGGTGGCCATGTGGATGGGTAAAGGTCAGTTGTCAGGTAACTCGCTCGTACCCTTGTTGATTGGTCGTCAGGGTTGTGGTAAGTCATCATTCTGCAGAATCCTTCTGCCACTGCATCTGCGCGATTATTATAACGATCGTATCAACTTTAAGAACGAGACAGATTTGAATCTTGGCCTGACATCCTTTGGATTGATCAATCTCGATGAGTTCGATAAGATAACCCAGCGTCAGCAAGTTGTGTTGAAATACCTGGTTTCTACTGCCGATTTGAAGTATCGTCCACCTTACGGAAAGGCCTATTCTGAGCATCGTCGCTTTGCATCGTTTATTGGTACTACCAACGAGATGATGCCACTTACGGATCCCAGTGGTGCTCGACGTTTTATCTGTGTAACCGTTGAGGGTGATGTTGATTTCCGCACTCCTATCGACTATCCTCAACTCTATGCTCAGCTGCTTCATGAGATTCACAATGGCGAACGCTATTGGCCAACTCGCGAACAGGAACAGCAGTTGATTCAACGTAACTTCAGCTATCAGGAGGTTAGTGGACTTGGTGAGATGCTGATGTCAGTACTCCAACGTCCAACTGACGGTGAAGAAGGCCAGTGGATGTCGCTAAAGGAAATATCTGCCCTTCTTAAGAAATCGTTCAAGGGTTACAAAGAAGAAACAGGTACTTTCCGCAAAATTGGTACATTCCTAAGCCGTCCCGAGTATCGCTTCAAGTCCGCCCATAAAATGTCCGGCACCGTCTACTTGGTAAAAATAAGGGAGTAAATGTTTCTATAATGTTAATTTAATATAATATATAACCCGTAACCTATCATATAATATAGATTTTTGTTACATTTGCATCATTATATGATGGGTTACGCTTATGACAAAGTCTACAAGAGGTACTAAATTACCTAGGAAATTAGAGCAGAAAATGCAGTTGGTGGGAGAGCAGATTCGTCTTGCTCGCCTTCGAAGGGATTTGAGTATTGCTCAAATTGCTGAAAGGGCTACATGCTCGCAGTTGACGGTGAGTAGAGTAGAAAAGGGAGCACCTACTGTTGCTATTGGAATCTATTTAAGAATCTTGTATGCATTAAACTTGGAAGATGATATTCTTGCTATCGCCCAGGATGACTCATTAGGTAGAACCCTTCAGGATATAGGTCTAAAGCATCGTGAACGTGCTTCAAAAAAGGAATAAGCAATGGAAACGCTATATATTTATGCAGATTTCGATTGGCTGGATAAGCCGGAATTAATTGGCCGTTTGACTTATGAGCGGCTTAGGGGTAATGGCACTTATGGCTTCAGCTTTGACAATGATTGGCTTAAAAATCATAGTGATATTTTAATAAGTGAGGAGGTTGGAAATTTTTCTGGTTTCCAGTATTCTCAAGAAGAACATGTATTTGGCTTTGTCTCAGATACATTGCCAGATAGATGGGGTCGTCGACTGTTGGAAAGAAAGGAACAGACTGAGGCTATTGAAGAAAAACGTCCAAAGAGAACGCTATATTCGTACGATTATCTTGTTGGAATTGATGATTTTCTCAGAATGGGTGCTTTAAGGTTGAAGAAAGACCCAGATGGAGAGTTCTTGAATTCAGATAGTCGACTTATAGTGCCTCCATTAACCTCAATAAAGGAGTTAACGATAGCAGCTCAGGAATATGAGAAAAGTGATGAAGCAAACGAGTTGCCTGAAGAGAAGTGGATTCGCCAGCTTGCTCATCCAGGTACTTCACTTGGCGGTGCTCGTCCCAAAGCCAATGTTGTAGATGAGAAAGAACATCTATGGATAGCAAAGTTTCCATCACGTAAGGATGTATACGATATGGCGTTATGGGAGCATTTGTGTCATATGTTAGCTAAGGAGGCTGGTATTAATGTAGCTGAAACCAATCTGATTCCAGCTGGTAATGACGGTTATCATGCACTGCTATCAAAAAGATTTGATAGAACTGATGATGGGAAGAGAATTCATTTCGCTTCTGCTATGACAATGACGGGGCTTACAGATGGCGATAATCATGAGACGGGGCATGGATATCTGGATATTGTTGACTTTATTATCAAGGGATGTTGCGATGTTGATGAAAACCTTAGTGAATTGTATCGACGTGTAGCATTCAATATTTGTGTCGGTAATAGTGATGATCATTTCAGAAATCATGGTTTCTTATTAACAAAAAAAGGCTGGACATTATCGCCAGCCTATGATTTAAACCCAACAGATAGTATGACACAAAGCTTGCTTATTGACAACGATTCAAACGAGTCGAGCCTAAAAAGATTACAAGCCGCTTGTGATGATTATTATATATCATCAGAAACGGCAGAGCAAATTATATCTGAGGTGACAACTGCTATTGGTCGTTGGGAGACTATTGCAAAGAATTTACATATTTCAAATGAAGAGATGAATAGATTCGCATGGCGGTTAGATAATGTGAGATTATTTCTTTAGAGTAGTATTAAATAATGTTAACATACGTCATTTTGTAGTTATAATATTCGTAAATAGGCGGATTTTTTGCTATTTTTGCAAAAAGAAACAATATAATCGATTAAAATTAGCCTATTATGAAGAAGATTATGACATTAGCAGTTTGTGGTATACTATTGTTAACCAGCTGCGTAAAAGGTTTTGATGAAGTAGGACCTGAACCTACTCCCGACCCCACACCAACCCCTACACCTACCAATAACAAGGCCACTCAAGAGGAAATTGATGCCAATGTTGTTAAGGTATTCGGAACAACATTTAGTGCTGACCAGGATTGGAGTTCAACAAAGAAGTATACAGTTTCTGTAACTGCCGATGCTCCAATGGACGACATCGCTAAAGTTCAGATACTGACAGAGGCTCCATATTTTAATGAGGATGCTAGAGTTCTGAATGAGGCAGCTGTTTCTAAAGGACAGTCTGTTTCAATCACATACGACTGCCCATCAGAATACACAGATTTGGTAGCTGCATGTGTTGACAGCAAGGGAATCTACTATGTAGCTGGTTTCAAGGCTGGTGATAGTAGCGTGAGATTTACGGATGTTGCAAAAGCTCGCACAAGAGCTGCTTATGATCTTCCTGCTTTCCCAGCTACAAGCGGCTTGAAGATGAAATACAGAAATTCAGCTCTCTCATATAATGCTATTCGTGCTCAAAAGGCAGGGCAGGAAGGTGAAAGCGAAAGCATTAAGCCTTGGGAAAATCGCAATTGGAACAATGAGCGCATCTGGATGTTTAATAATGAAGGTGGTAATGATACTTGGAAAGTTGAAAGACAGACCATTTTCCGTGAGGTTACAATAACCGATGCGGAGAAGCAAGGGTTGGAGACGATCTTGAAAGATGTTGGTGGAAAGAGTGGACGTGATAATACTCATAAACAGGTTAATTTGGAGACCATTCGCAATTCTCCGTTATATCAGCTGACAAAGAACTATTTGGTTGCCGACGGAAAGGCTCCAATCACATTATCGCCAGTTCAGATACAAACTACTGATTATTCAAGCGTTGCCTTGTATTATTATTATTTTAATCCAAGCGAATTGGAGGGCAAGTCAGAGGAACAGCAACTTACTTTCCTGAAGAGCCTGCCTAAGTTTAAATGTGTTGATGGTAAGCAGACTAAGGAAGCTAGCGGCACCGCTAGTGGTAATGGTGAATTCTTTAAGGTTCATGAATATGTTCTGCCTTATTTCGGTGATGTGACGAGTAGTCCTACTACTGATCTTGAAGTGCAGGGCTTCACAATTCCTGCAGGCTATTATATAGGCTTTATGCTAAGAAAGAATAAGAACGACTATAAAGATACTTATATGCCAAATAACGATATTACTGGCTATAACGGAACAAACTATGCTAATAAGTCATATGCTAAAATTGAAAATGGCGAGGTATATGCTGATGGTCGTTTGAACGAGCAGATTAATCAGTATCCGAAGTTTAACGAGGCTGTAGATAAAGGTATGTTGCTGAATGACCCTCGTGCTGCCATTTTTGGTGCAAACCAAAAAGCCTACATGATGTTTGAAGACGGAAGTGATGTTAACTTCGTAGATATAATCGTTGAAATTAATGGTGGTCTGGATTTGGTTGACGCTGCCCAGGAGATTAACAATAATGTATATACTTTCTGCTTTGAGGACCGCAACCTAGGCGACTATGATATGAACGATGTTGTAATTAAGGCTGAGCGCCTGAATATCTCACAAGTAAAGTACACGGTGGCAGCATGTGGCGCTTACGATGAACTCTATCTGCGCAACATCGATGGTAAGACATTGAATACTACCACAGAGATCCACAAGTTGTTTGGCGTTGATAATCTCTCAACGTTTATCAATACTCAGAGTATAAATAAACCGGAACTACCATCAGAAGTGATAACTGTCGATCCGTCGTTCAGCTTCACAGATTTCTCGAAGCAAGTCTACATCTATAACAAGACACAAGACTATGATGTGAAGATGTCGCAGACTGGTGAGGATCCCCATGGTATCATGATTCCTTGTGACTTTGATTATCCTAAAGAAAAGATATGTATAAAGGATGCATATCTCAGGTTTAACGAATGGGGTCAGAATCCAGTATCATCTACTGACTGGTATCAGCATCCTGAAGATGGAAAAGTTATGAATGTTTCTGCGGAATAACCTTCTTCTTTATATTGATAATAGAAGCGTGTGCAATCAGTTGCACACGCTTCTTGTTCTATAATTAATGTTAATTTATTTGCACTCCGGGTGGATTTATAGGAGTTTTCTTCTTGTTTATGAGAAAAATTCGTAATTTTGCAAAATAAATAGCAATATAATCAATTAAATATTTGACACTTATGAAGAAGTTATTTACTTTAGCAATTATCGGATTAGTATTATCCGGCTGTTCAAAAGGTTTTGATATGCCAGAACCAACTCCTGAGCCAACTCCCACTCCTACTGATCCTACAGCTGATATTAAGGCCAATGTAGAGAAAGTATTTGGCGTAAAATTTGCCTCAAATCATGATTGGAACTCAACAACTAATGGAACTGTTACACTTAAGTTCGACTCTTCTGTTAAGAAGGTTGCAGTACTTGCATCATTAAGCCTTACAAGTGATGGTGATGGAATCGCAAATTCGATGAAAGTACTGAATCAGGTAGAAACAAATAATCAAACATCAGTCAGTCTCAGTTATGATGCTCCTTCTGCCAATCAGGCACTTTATGCAGCATTCTATACAGCAAGTGGATGCGTGTTTAAGAAAATAGAAAGTAATACTGTAACAATGGATCAGGCTCCAGCTAAGGCCAGGACTAGGGGGGAGACTGAAGTTTATAAAATTCCAGAAGGAGATTTTTCTATAGGTAAAATTGAGGATTCATGGGCTGCACAGCGTGGTTGGATTTCTGGTGAAAAGCTATATATGTTAGCTGATGATGATTACACTCGTCTGAAGATGGAAGCTCCAGCTTTTTCTGATGAGTATACGCAAACATTTAGAGATATTATTTTCTCATACTTGCCAAACGGAAGGAAAATTAATGGTGTTTGGAATAATAACCTACCTAAGGTTATGGCATTGGGATATACCGACGATAATGCTTATCGAGTAACTACAGGCACTGCTCCTATTATTGTATCACCAGTATACAAGTGTGATGGAGCAGGTACCTGGGGAAATGAAGTGTATAATTCTGATTTGTATTATTATTATTTCAAAGAAGAGTCTCTTAATGAAGCTACAGATAAAGTCGCCTTCCTGCAGAATCTTCCAAAGTTTAAGTTGATACCATTCAATATTCATTTTGGCGCAGATGAGGATAACTCGATAAGAAAAGATGCTGCATTTGCAGCTCTATACTTTGGTGATGGTACGCCTGAAATCGGTACAAAAGGTAGTTTTATATTCCCCGCAGGTTATAAAATTGGTTTTATGGTTCGAGCTAAGACTGATAGCGAAGGATCCAAAAAGCAAGGTGAATTGTATTTCGATGGTCGTTTGAATACAAAAATCAATGCATGGCCTAATTTTTCAAGTTCGCAACTTGGTGCAACCGATCCTCGTGCCACATGGTTCAAACTTAACAACAGATTATTGCAGCTTTGGGAATCTGGTACTGACGAAGATTTCAACGATATAATCCTTGAGATTGAAGGTGGTGTAGAAGATATCGATATTATACCAGAGTTTGAATATAATACATATACCTTCTGTTTCGAAGATAGAGAGATTGGCGACTATGACTTGAATGATGTAGTGATTAAGGCTACAAGAAAGAGTCCAACACAGGTAGAATACTCTATTGTAGCATGTGGCGCTTATGACAAGCTGTATGTAAGAAACATCAACGAAGGAAATATTACCGACGATGCAGAGATTCATTCACTCTTTGGCGTAGGTCAGAATACATTTATTAATACAGAGAGTGGTGCGAACTATTATGAACCAATCACAGTTACCAAGACTGTTGATGCATCATTCAGCTTCCTTAATGAAAGTACGCAGCCATATCTGTTTGACGAGACTACAGGTAAGCAAGTAAAACTCTCTAAGAAAGGTGAAGATCCGCATGGTATCATGATTCCTTATGCAGATTTCAAGTATCCACTTGAAAAGATTTGTATCAAGGATGCTTATGGCGAATTTAATAACTGGGGTCAAAATCCTGTAAACTCAACCGATTGGTACATCAAACCTGTAGAGGGAAAGGTTTATACAAAGTAATACTCTTCCATAATCATAATAAGAATCGTGTGAAATTTATCCTTCACACGATTTTTTTTATCGATAGTTTGTTCAAACCAGATTTAATTTGTATCTTTGCCATCGATATATTACATTTATGGATAAAAGAGATACTTCTATTTTGTATTTCATATTCCTCTGTTAAAACTGACATGATATGCCCAAATTGTTTAAGTTAAACATTAAAACTCTAATGTTGGTAGCAATTCCTATGTTGAATTTGCTATTCATGCATTATTTCTTCTATTTCCAAGGCTTCCTCGAGTGGACTTGGACATACTCGGAAATTATTAATTTGTGTGGCGTAGTATTCGATATTTCGGTTCTCATAATATTATTTCTTTTATTATCAGGTGGACGTTTCAAGATTACTATGGCCATAATTCAAATAATAACACTTTTGTGGTCATTCGTAAATGTGATGTATGGAAAGTTTTTCTTTCAATACATGTCTTTGTCTGCTATAGGTGAGGCGCATGGCTTAGCAGATGGACTTGTTGTAAATAGTATATTGTCTGCTTTTTATTGGTATGATTTTTTTTATGTCTTTTCTGCCATCCTTTTTGTAGTTGTGTATAATAGAACAGGGCCATGTCGAATTCGTAAAGAGTATGTACTGCGATTGTTACTAATACCAGTTTGTTCTATAATGCTAACTTTTGTGGCTTATTCTGCTTATCATTTTATTCATCCTCATTATAGGAATAATTGGGAATTATTTAAGTTCCGAGCTCATGAGTTCCTTTACGATTCTGTTCGAGGTGGTACTCCTAATCTAGCTCATTTCCAAACAGGATGTGTTAGAGTCTTATTATTCGAGTTATATGATATGTTTCATGTGACGCAGTTGTCAGAGGAACAGAAAAAGCAAATTGAGAAATACTATTCTGATCATTCTTTGAGGTCAACAAATCACCAACGTAACCCTAATATTAAAAATGTTATATTTATTCTTTTGGAATCTTTCCTTTCCGCTCCAATTGATTTAAAAGTTGATGGTAAGGAGGTTACGCCATTTCTAAATTCTTTAAAGAGAGATTCAAATATTTATTATAATGGGAATATGATTTCTGATATAGGATGTGGAGAGTCCGGTGATGGTCAATTTATCTATATGACAGGAATATTACCATTGCGTTATCGAATGACTGTTGGTCAAGTTAAAGATAATATTTTGCCATCATTGCCAAAGTTATTAAAATCAGAAATGGGTATTAAGTATTCTGAAATTATTTCTCCAACAACTCCCAACCTTTGGCAACAATCAGAGATGAATGTTGCCTATGGTATAGATAATGCTTATTGGCTTGAAGATATTGTGAATGGACAGCCTAGAACAATCGATGATCAGTTAATCTTTCAGTTTGCCTCTCGTCATGTAGACGAAATTAAAGAACCTTTCTTCTCTTTGATTCTTAGTCTATCTACCCACTCTCCATACAATAAATATGCGGGTGATGATTCCTTTAAAGGTACTCATTCTGTAAATGAGTTGTATAAGAATTACTTGAATTCTTGTCATTTTCTAGATTCTCAGTTGAAAGCGTATTTTGAATCATTAAAAGAAAAAGGATTATATGATAATTCTTTAATTATTTTGGCATCTGACCATTATGCTCATTTGGATATGTTAGGTATGAGTGGACAAATCTCTAGTCATACTCCATTATTTTTTATTAATGGAAATGTAGATGTGAATAGTGCATGGAAAGGTGAATACCATCAATTGGATTTATTTACAACGTTGTTGGATTTGCTCGCTATTGAATATCCTTGGAGAGGATTAGGGTACACGCTTTTAAATCCATTGTATACGAGTTCTGTTAGTGCGAAAACCTCTGAGATCTCAGATATGATTATTAATGGAGATTTTTTTGCCCAATAACTTCAAATTTTGATGATATGAACGATTCTCTTTTGTCAAAAACCATTAGCTATCTTCGATTTCCATTAATTGTGGGGGTCGTTCTTATTCATGGTAATATTCTTGTTATGAATATTCAGGGGACTGTTATCAGATATGATAGATGGCCTATTGTCGCATTCGTGATTAATTTGTTTAGTTCCGTCTTTGCTGATATCTGTGTTCCATTGTTTTTCTTTATATCGGGTTTCTTGTTTTTTTTTAATTCAGATTTCTCTAAGGAAATATATCTAGGCAAATTAAAAAAACGTGTTAAGACATTGTTAGTCCCGTATTTGATTTGGAACTTCGTGGGGTTTATGATATTATTAATCCAAGTACATCCTAAGGTAATACGTTTTTTCCCTCTGTTAAAAGAATATCGTGTTGATATAACCTCTTTTCTGAGCTCATTTTGGGTTACAAATCTTCCAATTTCAATGTCAGGGCCCGCTAATCCTATTAATACTCCATTATGGTTTATAAGAGATTTAATGGTGTTGGTTTTATTGTCGCCAATAATTTGGTGGCTGATTAAGAGACTTAAATTAGGAACTATTATAGTTCTAGGAATAATATGGTTCTTTACATTGGGTGATAAATTTGGTTTCCCGGGTTTATGCCATCAGTCACTTTTTTTCTTCCCTTTAGGTGCGTATTTCGGAATTAATAGGTTTAACTTTGTTGGTATGATTAGCAAATGGCAGTTGATACCATTTATCTATTTTGGCATTGCAATAGTTGATGCAGTGTCAAAGACTGAATCGTATAATGCGGCATTGCATAATGTGGGAGTGTTATTTGGAATGGTATCTATTGTATACTTGGTATCTTTGTTATTGAGAAACAATAAGATTCAAGTCAATAATTTCCTGATAGGTGCTAGTTTCTTTGTTTATGCACTTCATAATCTTTTTCTGGGTAAAGTGACTAAAATTATTATTATGTACCTCCGACCAGAATCTCCTATTATGGTCTTATTAATTTATTTTGTGATGCCAATAATTGTAATAATTCTTTGTTTAATAATATATAAAGCCATTGATAAGTTTTCTCCTCTTATATGTTCCGTGATGACGGGTGGAAGATGAATTATTTGTTGTGACAAGTTTGTCTTTATTTCTTATAATTTGTGTTTTCGCAAATAAAAATATTATTCTTTTATTTCTTCTAATGCTTCAAAGAATTTCTTGGTGTATATTTCTTTGTCAAACATCTTAGAGCGATAGAGTGATGCTATCGACATCTGTTTGCGTTTCTCTGGATTTTTGTAAAGCTTAGTTATGGCTGTTGTAAGTTCTTCTACAATGTTTTCTCTTTCAAGAATGGTCGCAACTCCTTCGCAGATTTCTGGAATTCCTCCACTGCGTGTTGTTATAAGAGGTAGCCCTGCAGCCATTGCTTCAACGACTGTAAGCCCGAATGGTTCTTCCCACATAGATGGTACAACGGCAATATTGCCCACCTTAAGATATGATGGTATCATCTGGTAATTAATAAAACCTGTGAATATGACTTGGTCTTTAATTGAGGCCGACTCTTCTATGAGTTTCTTGACAAAGGCAGTCGGGTGCTCGTCTTTTCCATACGCACTAGCGCCAATTATCAATAGTTTTATATTATGGATGTTTTTTAATTGATTGATTGCCTGGATGAGTTGAAGAATACCTTTTTCTTTAGTCAATCGACCACTATATACAATTACAAAATCGTTATCACAAAGCCCTAGCTGTTGTCTTGGTATACATGTAGCTTGATAGAATTTGTTGGTATCTATCCCATTCAGCACAGTTCGACATTTAGAATCTTCTTTGTTTATTAATTTTACCCTTTCTGTAATAAATGTAGATGTATTGATGATTAGGCCAAATGAATCATATATATCTTGATATTGAGGTACTTTTGTATTTAGAAAATCATTTTCTTGATGTAATACTAGTTTGGCATGCGTTTTTTCTCGTAGTTTTAGTGAGAATGCTGGTCGATTCTCTATAATAACAATATCGTAGTCATGTCTTTTGATATGTTTTAGTGCTTTATCAAGGAAATATTCTACAGAATAATGATAGTATTCTTGGCCTCCGTGTTTTTGCAGATATACTCTTTTCCAGATTTTGCCCCACCAATTATTGGTTTTGAAATAAATATATTTATTATATTTTGTATCAGTAAATTTGTATCTTTTCAGAGCTGAATTGTAGACACTATAAACGGTTATATTATGCAATTGGTGTTCTGCATTATACTCCAAACAAAAGTCTATAAGGTTTTCTACAGCTCCTCCTTGTACGGCAGGTACCGGAAGAGTACCAGAAGTCAGAATAGCAATCTTCATAACGTTTTTTCTGCAAAGATACAAATAACTAAAAAATAAGCAAAATGTTTACCAACTTTTTTTAAAATAAATGGTATTGTTTGGAGAAATTAAATAAAAATACTATTTTTGCATTGTAAATGATGAACTTGACAAATAAAGTGCGACAGGATTATATTGATATAATTAAAGGTATAGGTATATTTTTAGTCGCATCTGTTCTCATACAGATGCGATGGATATTTTGTTGCCAATGTTGTGAGGTTGTATAGTATCTGTTTTAATACATAAGAATATTATCTTAAGCCGAATTGCCTATGGTTCGTAAGACTTTCGTTTTTTTTATTGTATGCTTGTTTCTGATAAGTTCTGCATGTTGTTATTATTATGTTCGTTGGAGACATTTGTGGTCAATATGTAAGCAAGAATCTATTTATTCTATAAGAAAATGTAATGATGATACTCTTAGAATTTTAATGATTGGAGACAGTTGGGCTGGTATTCATTCCGAGATGCATTTGGACTCATTCCTATGTTCTGAGATAAAGAAGGATTATCTACGTCCAGTTTCGGTTATTTCTATGGGCAAGGGGGGAGAGAAGAGTGGTGGTATTTACCAAACAATGTTCAAAACGGATGATTATGGTACCAAACCGCTGTTTCTTGCCGGAGCCGATTATTGTGTAGTGTTTGCTGGAATAAATGATGCTGCTGCAAATCTTGGAACGAAGCAGTTTTGTGCTCACTATCGAATGATAATAGAATTTCTCTTGGCAAATGAAATATGTCCCGTCATTATAGAAATACCAGATGTGGATTTATGGAATATTTATGGCGAAAAACCTCTGAAGGATCTACTTATAGATTATCTGAGATCTAAAATGACCGGTTGTAAGATGTATTGTTTCCGAGAGTATCGTGATGCTTTGAAAACGATGCTTATTAAAGAAGGTATGATGGATAGTGTTGTTTATGTTCCGATGACTAGTTGGAGTGAAAATGGAGAACGTATTGGTCAGAATTTATTCATGACAGACAGAGTACACTTAAATCTTCAAGGCTATGAAAGACTTGATGTGTGTATTGCAAAGGCTATTGTTTGTGACCTAGATCAGTCGGAGAATTCCGCTTTTGTCAATAAGCCAATGAATGAGGATGCCGAGTAGTGACGAAATGATAATTAATAGAATTGTGAAGCCATCGTGCCAATCTGGTTCGATGACAAGCAGTCCAGTGACAATGGCGTGAAAGAAAATTGCCTGTATCAAATATATTTCAAAACTTGCATTTCCGATGACGGCAAGGATGGGACATAGAAATCGGACAAATTTTGCTAGTCCGGTTAAGCATATAATGAACAGTGGGAGTAGAAATACTAGTGATAAGTATTTGTAGTTGTAAACCTGATGATGGTGAGGAAAAAGCAGAGCGAAGCATGGAATGCCCACCAACAGTATTATTATGAAGTATTTTATATTGGTGTTCTGTTTCATCCAATAGGCGCACACCATTCCTAACATAAATGAAGGAATACGGTATAACAAGAAAAAGTGGGGCTCCTTAGGACTAACAATTTCCTTTGATACAATGAAGTATGATACCCCAAAAATTGTTATGGCTAAGCAGGCTGTCAGTAGTAGTTTTCCCTTATCAATTAGACATTTTAGTAAGGGGGCTAATAAGTAGAGCACAACGATAGAAGGGACATACCATTCCCAGTATAAATCGTTTGTCCAGAATCCGACAGTTGAATAGCGGTAAAGATATATAAGGATGTTATCGTGAAATAGAATTATGCTAGCAGGTATTCCCAATAGGTAATAGGTTGGAAAGATGCGTAACAGTCTTCTCCTATAAAAAGTCAGAATGTTGGAATCTTTTTCAAGAGAAAAGAATATTCCGAATCCGGATACCAATAAGAATATCTCTACACCGGCAAAACCATATTGTGACACAAATCCTAAAGCTTTGATTTGGGTGAAAGTAAAGTGCAGCATCATAATCCACACAATAGCCATCCCCATCAGTTCTGACCGATAGGTTGATATGTCCTTAATCTTAAATGGTATCTTCATATTTCTCTTTTGCTTTATCGTATATTGCCTTTTCCGATCTTCCACAGGATCCGGTCTTTCCATTGGTAGTACTTCGTCATCAGGTTACGCTTACGGCTATAGTATTTCAACTTGAGCTTTATGAAGTGTCGGGGAAAGTCGATTATCGATCCCGGAGTAATCAAGAAGTGGTCATAGTCTTTCACCGTGTCTTTCATAAAAGGCCGGTGTTGGAAGTGTGCATAGAGTGATTCTTTTCTTTCGATTGCCCCATTATTGAAGCGAAGCATATAGAGTTTACTACCTTCATGTTCAAAAATAACTTGTTTCCAACCACGAGTGAGGCTAATCATATGGTATGATTGTTTGGGAGGAGTGACGTTGTCGAACTGCCAATCAAGAAAACAATCTTGTGTACGGCAGTCCTTCCATTTGTCTGCATTGCCCTTGTGATCATATTCATCAAAGAAAGTTTGTTCATGAATACTCAGAGCTTCTCGATAGTCTTGGTAGCCTGGTATAACTACTTTATAGTAGTTATTTGTATCATCGTCGTTATGATAGAGTGTCAGATGGCCATAGCCAAGGAAGAACTTATAACGAGACAGTACTTCTTCTGTAAAGAATGCTCGAAAGTCCCCATATACTACATCAAGGTCGCCGTAGCCCCAGAAATCGTAATTTCTTATGTATTGCTGAAGTGCTTGTCCATATACGGGCTTGAAATCACAAAGAATATAAGGTCGATCTAGTACAATTGGGAATTCTATAACATCCTGGATGTATTGGCGAAAAACATCGAACTTCATCTTATGTACGATGATGTTTTTGGCCGGCTCTACGTTTGCATCTGTAAAAAACATGAAGTCCACAGAAGGATTGCGAAGAGCAGATTCACGCCACATATTATACTGAACGGGCAGTTTGCCGAAATATGGAAAAATAATTACGATTGTTTTCATAGGCCTATTTTATAAATCTATTCATTATCTTGATGAAATATGTTAGCCATCTTCTACTTTTGTGATTTTCAATAATGGATAGAAGACGATAGAGTGTAGTTATGTCAAGCAGTGCTAGTGTTTGATAATCCTTGATAGCTCCAACTGGTAGAACTTGTTTTATTACATTCTGATGCTCTGTGATACGACAACTACTACGAGCATTACTAATGCCGTCTGGTTCACGTCGGCATATTATATCATCAATCAGTTGGAGTGAGCAATCTTCTATACATATTTTTTGAATGTAAAATTTTATGTCTGAAACAATTCTTAGATTTTCATCATATAGGCAATCTTTAAATAATTCCTTTCTGAAAAAGGTACTTTGGTGTGGTAAAGTTTGTATATAGAATGTAAGCATAGAAATGCGTTTGGGAAGAATCGTTGCAAATCCCTGTCCCGTTTTGGCATTATAGTGATAGTCCCTGCCTACAATAATATCTTTGTCAAGATGTTGAGTAAGATGCTCCAATACTTGATTGTTATAATAGCAATCACCAGAATTCATAAAATTCAAATACTCCCCAGTGGAAGCTGCAATACCTTTGTTCATACCACTATATATACCGTTATCTTTTTCTGAAATCCAGTATGTAATCTGGTCGCTATATTTCTCTAAAACATCTATACTACCATCAGTAGACCCACCATCTATAACTATATATTCAAAGTCGCGATATGTCTGATGTATAACGCTTTCGATAGTTTCTTGTAAACCATTCTTGTTGTTATAATTGACAGTTATAATAGAGTATTTCATTTTATATTTTTGATTACTTTGAAGCGATTAATACTATCCCTTGCACCTTTAGCAAATACCAAGGTTGCAGATAAATCAAGAGAAAGAAACGTAATCATCCCTATGGTACAATATGCAAACCAGTTCCAAATACTATCATATGGACTGAACGGGATAAACTTTATAATGAAGAGTGAGGATAAAATTGCAAAGGCAGATATGGCGTAATTTCGCAATACATATTTCCAATAGATACTAATACTCTCATGGAATCCTGATGTGAACAGATAATATGGTTTCCAAATGACTATGATAGGAATAAGGCTTGCAATCTTTCCTACTAGTATGCCTATAACGCCCCATTTCAGTCCACAAATAATTGTTATTACAACATTTATAACCAATTCTGCCCAAGCTGACCATACATCTGCATATAAACCGTGTGCATAATTAAAAGCGTCTACAGAATTGCGCGAGTTGGTGATATATATATATAGCACTAATAGAATGAGTATGCGATTGTCCATAATATATTCTGCTCCGAGCCAATGAGAAATAAAGGGCTCAAGAAATGCGTATAGAGAAAAGGCTAATGTTGCTGCAATTGTATGTTGTATTGTTGTATATTCCCAAAATACTTTGATCATATTCTGCTTGTTTCCTTCTGCTACGAGGTTTCCAATACTTGCACCAACGCTACCTGTTATAGCAGAAAAAAGTGATATGAGTTTTGAGATGATTATCATATAATTGCCATAAAATGCAACCATTTTCAAAGAAACAAATAAAAAGATAAAAAGTTCGTCACTTTTAACTAATACAAAATCTTTAATTTTGTGGATAAAAACCTGTTTAGTCTTGGCTATTATTTCCGGATACTGCTTGAGAAGAAGTTTTCCTCTTTTTTTATCAACGTGTAACCATGGATATTCTTGATTTATTTTCCAATTGAGAAATAGACAACCAATGATGCCAAATATAAATTCAACAGCAACCCATAGATATAGATTTTTGAAATTATATGCTAAATAAATTTGAATAACTAATTTGAACAAGTTGGCTGATTGATAATAGATCGCTACCAAATAGTTCTTCTGATCAGCACTAAGTAGTATTTGACGGTAATTAATAAAATAGCCAATAAGAGAAGAACCTAAGAAAGAATAAAATGTGAAATATATTATGCGTAGTCCTAATTCTGTATTATTAAATATTAATGGGAAAAAGAGACTTATTGCGAATGCACCTAACAGAATAATAACCCCGATTTTATTATAGAGATATCCTAATAGAGATAATATTTCTTGTATCTCTTTGTGGTTTCTTGTTTGAATAGGTTTGAATAGGAAGTAGCCAATACATGCGGAAATTCCCAATTCTGATAAATTTAGATATCCTAAGATGTTGTTAAGTGTCCCCGTAAGACCAATGAAATCTGCACCAAGATTATTCAGGAATATTTTTCGGGAAAAGAAGGCTAAAAAGAGTGAGAGGAAGTAAAATAATAAGTTTACCTCCGCATTAATAACGCTTTTACGTATTCTCTCACTCATTGTTTTTATGTATTATGTTCGGTATGAATGAAATCCGTATTCTTTCTATCCATGTGTAGGATGTTCTTTAGCATGCGGAGAACAAGACCTGGGATTGCAAGAACTTTGGAGAATGATCGAAAGCGGATTTCTTTAGGGATAGCTACGAATAGTGACAGACCTAGAACGGCTAGTGTAATCAACCATTTTTCGCTCCATACGGGCATGACTATTGCCATGAATATCGAAATAGCTGTTAATAATACTATTAGTATCGATCTAGGAATTAATGCCTGCTGAATGGTTTTGTCGACGAAGTTAATCTTACCATGAACAAGTGCTCCTGGAATTTTAGGCAGATTACTCATAAGGCTTTGTACCTGAGCAGTCATCCAGCGCATGCGTTGTTTCTGGAAGTTGTCCTGGTTACTGACTTTTTCGTCGAATACATGAATATCTGGAGCATATTTGATGAAAACTTCCTGATGGAGTAGGAGAGCTTCCATCTCACGGTCCTCGCCTGCAGTGGATAGCTGGAATACATTCTTCTTGAAGAGTTCATAATCGAAACACATACCTGAGCCTATTAGAGCAGAAGACAATCCAAGGCGGTTATGGGCTTTTCGGAATAATGTATTATTAATTTCTTCGCTGGCACCATCTAATACGGCGACATCGTTGTTAGCATTTTTAGCGCAACGGTGGCACTGGATGGCGTCGTAGACAGAACAGAGAATATTCAGTTGCGAGAGGAATTCTGGACGTACAACATTGTCAGCATCGAGTACTACTACATTGTCGAATGATTCCTGTATCTCGCTGATCGCATATTGCATAGCTTTAGCTTTCGAACTCTTTTCAAAAGTAGGGGTAAGCAGTGTGATTGGAAGGGTTCTAAGATAATCATTAGTCTCTGACTTCATGTGGTCTGAAATGACGGCCACTGTATACATGTCCGCAGGATAGTCTTGTTCCAAGAAATGCTCTACGGCATTGATTATAACCCTATCCTCATTGTATGCAGGATAAAGAATGAGAAACTTTGTCATTCTGTTAGTTAATGCTGCAGCATGTATAGCTACACGGTCCTCTTTCTCATAAAACAAAGAAATAACCGCAAAAAAGACTACATAAGCTACTGAGCCTATAATTAGTATCCAAAGGGTAATGTCGATAATATGCAATATCTGCCAAATCATAATTGTGTTGAATATATTAGTTGTTATCTTTCTTTCTGTGAATAATTTTTGTACTGATGATTCCCCATAGGGTAACAAATGGAGAACGTAAGAAAGTGCGATCCCACATTTCATCTACGAGGTAATCCGGTGTAGCTAATGCGAAGAAGAATAGGGCTAATGAACTGAGAATCCACCATTTGATGACCATGGTCATGTATATGAATGGGAGAACAATACTCATTACCATTAAAATACCAACCATACTGGTACGTGGAATCAACATCCATTGAATCAGTTTGTCGGCCCAATCGTATTGCTTCCTAAAGATTGCTCCAGGTAAATATTTTATGTTCTTAATCAAATTTTGAATCTGTTGTAAGGTCCAACGACTGTGTTGTTCGTTCATCTTAGTCGTTGTTCTTTTCTTTTCACCATATAGGAGGATATTGTCGAAATAGTCAATAAAGTAACCTTGCTTTAGCAAAAGGGCTTCTAGCTCTTTATCTTCTCCTGCAGTTTTTGCTTTCATGACATTTTTCTTGAACCATGAAAAATCATATGCAGTTCCTGAACCAGCTAAAGCCGCAGATATACCGAGATTGATATGGCCTTTACGGAATATGGCATTATTAATTTCCTCGAAAATAGAGCCCATACGGGCTGCAGCAGTGTCTCTATTTCGGGATATGCGATGCAATTGAATGGCTTTAGTCGCTGCGGTTTCAAAAGCATCATTTACTTTAGTAAGAAAGTCTTGTTCTACAATGTTATCTGCATCTAATACAAGAGCGATATCGTAGATTTTGAACTCAGGTAATTTTAGAATGGCATATTGTAAAGCCTTTGCTTTTGTACTTTCTGCAAAGTCCGGGGTAAGAAGTGTGATTGGGTATTGGGCCAAACGCATGTTTGTAATTTCTGACTGATGGTCGGAAACAACAACAACATCGAACATTCGTTGTGGGTAATCTTGACTAAGAATAGATACAACAGTTTGCTCAATTACATTATCTTGTTTGTGAGAAGGAATGATAATAGCAAAACGGTTTTGTGTCTTTGCTGTTGATAAGACACTTTCTCTACTAAATAAAGATGCAATTGAAAAAACGCCAAGGTAGAGAACTGTTCCGCCAACTAAGACGAACAGAAACCAATCGATAATATATAGTATAATCCAGAGATCCATGTCTTTTAATTGAAAATTGAAAATTCTTGCGTCCCGTTGGTAGCAAGCGAGCAAGCTCGAGCGAAAAATTTTGAGTTTTTAAAATCCCATATTCCTATAAGGACGGCTTTGACTAGGTCAAATCTGCCTTGGATGGTATATTTTAATACGTCACGAGGGGCAACGAGGCCAATCAAGTATATATATGATAGGTATTTGTTGATACCTTTATAGTTGCGTTTTACGAGAAGGAGTCTATTACGAGTAATGTAGTAGGTGCGGAGGGGGCTGTTTTGGCCAGTTGCCTGGCTTTCTTTGTGATAGACAGTGCAACTTGGATCATACCATATTTGATAACCAGAACGGGTAAACATTATAGACCAGTCGATCTCTTCGTAATATAAGAAGAAACACTCAGGCATCAAACCTACCTTTTCGATAGCTTCACGTTTAATTAGCATTGCTGCGCCATGTGCATAAGGAGTAGGGTGGGCAGTCTCGTATTGGCCATTATCTTCTTCTCCAAAGCCTATGGCGTTGTTTCTTAGTGTTATATTCGTAAGTGGGGTATAACCAGCAAATTGAATTGGATTATTTCCCCATGCAAAGCGAAGTTTGGGACAGACTATGCCTATCTTATCTGATGATTCAAGTCTTTTAATGATTGAATCTATATTGAAATCTTTGAAATAAGTATCGTTATTGATTAGAAGAATATACTTACCTTTAGCTTCTTTTATTCCCAGATTGTTGCCGCCGGCAAAGCCAAGGTTTTGGTTGCTACGAATGACTATTACCAGAGGAAAACGTTCAGAAATAATACTTGCTTCATCTTGCTTTGAGGCATTATCTACCACTATCACCTCCATATTTTCGTTGAAGGGGATAGAATCAATTAACTCACAGGTATCTTTTAACCCGTTGTAATTGATGGTGATGATTGATAATTTACACTCGTTTTGCAAGTTTCTTTTCTAATTTTATTCTTTTTTTCTCTTCTTGCTCAATTAGTTTCTTATTTTCGTATTCAATCCAAGCAGGTTCTAAATATGGGAGTATAAAAACTATCGTTAGCCCTCCGTAGAAGATTAAACAATTCGGATACTGCATTAATACTTGGTTGGCATATCCTCCTAGTTGGATTGAAAGAAATGCACATGTAAAGCCAGAACCAATTCCCATTAAAGATTTGTTTTTTAACCTAAAAAGGATGGTTGCACATGCACCAAAAATCATTATTGTTGTACATATAATGAACATTGTCATACCAATTGGACCTGTTCTTATCCAAATGAAAACGTATTCGGAGTCTGGAGGAATCGTAGCGAGTTTAAAGTATTTGCTATTTGCGGGAACATTATCCCAACCCATTCCCAATCCAATTCCCCACGGAGCATCTTTAATGTATTTTCTGATGACTTCTTTATTCATCTCTCTTACATTCGCGGATGCATCTTTTTTGTCAAATGCAGAACGCATCCTTCGAATTTGCTGATTTCCATTTCCTATTGAGGTGAATACTAAAATAAAAGCAAAGAATGTTATAGCAATAGTGAATGGTATTGCAATTTTGGCTGATTTTGAAAGGAATATGTACAAAACGAGGCCTGCGCCTATGCAAAAAATAGCAGTTCTTGTGCCTGACGCAAACATACCCCAAAATACTATTAGAGCTGTGCTCAAATAGAAATATCTTTCTTTTTTGATTTTTGTTGTAATACCGAATAGGAGAAATGCAACAGTTGTTGCCGCAGCATTACAGCCATAATTTGCTGCATCTCCGAAAGTTGAAAAATATCGGATAAGGGTGCCTGCATTTAATATGTGCGTGGAACTTCCACGGGTTTGTATCCATGTGTTTTCTGCTACGGTAAAGCCTAAATTTTGTTGTTTCCAAACCCAGAATGATGAAAATAGCGCCAATATTGCCCATAGCTTTATATATTTACTAAGAATTTCAGGGGAAGAAACATATAATGAGAAAACAAGAAAAGTATAAAGAAGTTGAAAAGCCAATAGTCTGGCTCCTTGATACCATGCTCCAAAATTAATCCCTAAGTTGCATGTGTCATTAAATAGTTGCAAAAAGCAAAAACCACACCAAATGATTAAGGCCAATAACATAACATTTAGTGCTTTTTCAAAATTCGTTGTTTGACGAATGTCAATAATAGATATTGCTAATAAAGTCATTTGAAGCATTTCATTTGGAAGAGACAATGGTATTGGTAATGTAATGTCCTTCATCTGAATGAAATAGTTAATTATTATAAGAGACCAAAAGCAAAACATCCTTAATTTGAAAGCTGTGTAGATAAAAAGTATTACAAATGGTAATACGCAAATTATTGCAAACGAGTTTAGACCAGAAGTAATAAATTGATAAATTGATAGCAAAAATAGGAGAAAGAGCAATAATACTCTTCCTCCATTTTCATGGGTGTATTCTGATATTCTATTTGAATATACTTTTTTAACCATTATTTTGCATGACTATTTTCTATAGCAGTAAGACCCATTTGGGACATTCTATATATGAAGTTATTGAATCCTGTATATGGTGGCAACTGACCGACAAATTCTTCAACAGCATATCGTTGACATTCTGTTAAGTACATGAAGAGAGAATTTTTGTTCTCCAATCGATCATTTAGCTCTTTTAGAGCTTTCTGATCTACATCTTTCCATGTGCGATTTGCACGAGTAACCATTAGATTTACTGTACCCAAATTGAGTAATGCTGGTGGGATAGAGTTGTCATCCAGATTTGGGTATTCTATAATAGCAATTTCGTTTGGTAATAAATCGGGACATATGTCTTTAATATCCTTGGCCATAATGAAACGACTATCCTCTGCAAGGTAATCTTCGTCGTATGTGATTCGACGGACCTGAAGACCTATAGAAATCCAATAATTCTCTAATTCTTGGGCAATATAACTCTTACCATTAGCTGCATCTGTAGAAAGCAGATTAAGTACGTTTTGTTTGCCTTCCTCAAAATGAGGGAGCAATGCCTTACTGAGCTGGCGCAATGCCATGTCAGCAATAGTTTTATTGAATCGACGATATCGTAAGTTGCTTTCTTTAGGGAAGCATCCCATAACGGGAATTTGTGTAATTCGTTCTGATCGCATTCTGTCTCGTAGAGTTCTGTCAAGTAATTCTATGATAAAGAAGTACATGGCAACAAATATAAATGTCAACATAAATGCACCTAATAGTGTCATCATACGGTTGGTTGGTTGTGCATTCATAGGAAACATAGGCGGGTTTAAAACACGTAATGTCGCTGTAGACATTTGCAGATTCTTTTGTCTTAGTCGAGCTGAGTTTAGTGCATTTAACATTGCCATATAGTTACCTTCAATGAAGGAAATGTGACGGTCTTTTCGTGCAATCGTAGCGCCAATAGGAGCATAATAAAGAACTTCTTTATCTATTTTTTCGCGCATTATGTCCATGGCACTTTCATGAGCTTTGGCCTCCTCAAGTTTAAGAACTTGTTCTAGCCACCTGTCTATCATTCCACTTGCCTTGACACCTGTTTCTGTATTATAGTTTCCAGCTTCGATATCTTTTACTAACCCTTTGACATTATTAGATGCTTCTTGGAGCATACGTTGAGCTTTCGCCAATTCATTTTGGGTTTCAACTTCACTACCACCTCCTTCACTACTCATCAAACGAAGGTTAGAAATACGTGATTGAATACGGGAAATATCCGTAACCTGGTTTGTAAAATCTCTATTTGCTTTAATAACTTTTGCACGATCGCCTAATTGACGCTCCAGATAAGTCATCAATGCTCTAGTAGTTGTTTTATCAATGAGCAGATCGTTATCCGTGGTTTTTTGGGTTGCATCCATGCCAGAAAGCAATTTTGTCTGCTCGCCGTAGTTGATGATGCGCTTTTCTACGTTATAACGTATGAGATCATCTTCTGCGTTGGTAAGTATGCGGTAAAGACGAGCTACTTCTCGTTCGAAGAATTTTATGACATTGTTAGTTTCACCATAACGCAGTAGAGCATATTGGCGAGCAAAGACCTCATTTAGAATGTCAAGTGTATTATATGCTATACCAGCATCATTGGACGAATAACCAATATCAATAATATCGCTTTTGCTAAGTTGTAAAACTTTTAGTCTACTTGTAATACTATTGATGCCAAAATATGGATGATAATTTGTTAATCCAAAAACGAAATTATCAGCAGAAGGACGTTCGTATGCCTTTAAATTTGCGTATGTGGCATTTTCGCTATTATGGTTGATAAGGGCTTTAACCTCTGTTGGTACGCTGTTATATAATTGTCTAAAATGTTCTGCTGTAATATAATTATTGTCTTTATTGGCGTTTCCATACATCATGCAGCGAGCAAACAATCTCAAAGAAACTTCATGAATTGTTGCGTCAGTTGTTATTAATAGCATGAGGTTTGTCATATTGGTTTGTTGTTGCCCACCAGCAGTGCCAGAGCCTCCCTCAAGATTGTAACCAGTTATCATTCCTGTATAGATTGTGGTATTTGTGTCATATACTCGCTCCATGTCACGGGTAGAAAACCATGCAACTACCAATGCTATCATTGGTAGTATGATGAGATACCATCTTATTTTAAACAGGAATCTGACAATATATCTGAATAAATCCATAGTTGCAAACTTTTATTGTTTCTTTTGCTTTTTGGCAGCCTTAGCTGCTGCTTTTTCTGCTTTAGCTTCGGCCTTCTCCAATTTCTTTTCTTTTTCTTTTTCTTCTTTTTCTAATCGCTTTATACGCTTTTCGTTAGCCTTGTTTTCTTTAGCCTGTTCTTTTGGAGTCTTATGAATACTTTTGTCAAGTGTGATTTCTGTTGTCGAATTTGTAATTATCGGCGTATGTGTAAGTATCTCCAAAGTAATTATGTCTGTAGCTATTTCGGTTTGTAATCCTTGGTAATTAGAAACCTGACCACTTTCGTACATTTTTGTTTGTGCATATTCAGATATGCTCATATTGCCGTTTTCAAAATCCTCACGATCTAAAGCTCCTGCTCCCTGATGGGCTGCTGCTGCTTCTCCAAGAGTTTTAAGAGAAACCAAATTGTTCGTTATTTTGATGAATAAAGAGGCAATTTGTTGCTTGAGCTGATCATAGGCTATATCCTTTTGGATAACTGCCTGATCTGCTTCAAGTCTTTTACGTTTTACTGCTGCAGTTAAATCAAGTATGTCTTCAATAGGGATCGCAAGATTTACACCAACGTTCCAATAAGCCTGTTGAGAACCTTGATACTGATAAATCATATTATTGTAACCAGAGGAATTATTACCCCACATATCTGTCATACCATAGCTATAGCTGGCATGGCCTGTTACATAAGAGAAAATATGGCGCTTTTGTTTGGCGACTTCTGCTTCTGCCAATTGGCGGGCCTTCTCTAATGACAAAATTTGGGGATTTGACTTGGCGTTTTCTAATAATACTGCCAATGGAGGCAAATGAAATTCAGAAAAGTTAATGTCTTTTTCATTGCTTGAATCAAAAAAACCTGCACTAATACCGCTCTCGTTGAATTGGGCGAGGGCTGTAATGCTAGTCGAGGCAATGGCTAAAATGAATATCAGTCGTCTGAATATGTTCATTACAGTTTGGAATTTAGTTATACATTCTCCTTCTGTACGAAGGCAAAGAAGGTACGGAAAAGTATCTTCATATCCAGCCAGAAATTGTAGGTCTGGCCGTACTTGATGTCGAGTTGTTTGCGCTCCTCGGCTGACATCATACCACCCTTGCCGCGCTCCTCAACCTGCCAAAGACCTGTAAGACCTGCGGGGGCCATAAAGCGGTCGATACTGGTGTCGATGGTGAGCTTCTCGGCCTCGTAGAGTGGGAGAGGACGGTTGCCGACAACGGACATATCGCCCTTGAGGATATTGATGAGCTGAGGGAGCTCGTCGATGCTGAACTTGCGGATGAACTTTCCGACCTTAGTAACGCGAGGATCGTTTTCGATCTTGACGAAGGCATTCTCAATCTCTTCCTTCTTCTCTTTGCTGAAGTCGGTTTCGGAAATGACGAAGTCGTCGCCTACGAGCATTACCTCGTCGTCGGAAATCATCATGTCGGTATCATCACCGATGCTCATCATCATATCTGCCTCCATACCCAAACCGGTAGGCATCTTTTTGGGCTCGTCGGCTTTCTTGTTCATCTCTGCATATTGGTTGCCTGCTTCCTTAGCTACCTCTTTGAGGCGTTCCTCGGCATCCTGATACATTGAGCGGAACTTCAAGAAATTGAATATGGTATAGTTGGCACCAACTCGTTTTGACTTGAAGATGACCGGGCCTTTGCTCTCCAAACGGATGGCAATGGCTGTGAGAATGAATATAGGAGAGGTAATGATAAGCGCAAAAATAGCGAAGAATACATCGAAGATTCTCTTCCAAATGGGAATTTTGAAACGGAGCATTCTATATTTTGGCTGCTGATCATCAAACAGCATATTCTCGCGATCGGAGATAAACTGAATCTTCTTGTTGAACTCTGTAATAGAAGCCTTAGAATCAAGAGTGTCGTTAATACCGCTCTTCTGGTACTGAATTCGGGATTCTGGATCCAACTCGTTGGTTAGCAGTATGATATATACGTGCTTATTTTTTTTCTTTAAATAGGTGATAGCGTTAATATCATCGCTTTGTTCGCCTTGTTCGAAAAACACAATGAAATGCTCGTTGCGGACATGCGTTGAACACGCAGAAGCCGCATCTTTGTAGTTCCTTGTGTACTGCACCAACCTGCCGGGGATGTATTTTAATCGCTCCTCGGTTTTAGGATTGCTGCCAAGATATACAACACCTATCATATTATTCTATTTAGGGAATAATCTTCTTTACTCGTATCTTTAACTCCATTGGGTTGAAAGGCTTTACAATATAGTCCTCTGCACCAATCTCCAGCAGGCGGATGCGCTCACTGGTGGAGTCTTCGCTGGAAAGCATGATGACTGGAATCTGCTTGAACAGCTCGTTCTGCTTAATCCACTCCAAAAAGTCATCGCCGCGCATTCCTGGCATACGAATATCAGATATGATGAGGTCGGGGGTGTTACCTGCCTGAAGCCATTTTACGCCCTGCAAACCATCGGGCAACCACTGTACATCATAGTCGCTCATCAGATAGATTGAGAGAACCTTTGCAATGGTCTCTTTGTCGTCAAGTATTAGTATTTTTTTCTTCATATATGAATATATTTAATTCTGGTAATTACGTTATTCTATTGTGCAAAGGTAAACAATTTATTTTAATTCAACTCAAAAATGCGTAAAAAAATCACTTTTTTATGGAAAAAAGTCGATTTATTGGAAAAATTTAGGGAAATTTGCAACAGAAACGTATTATAATTAAAGATTTATTAATAAATTGTTATGGCAAATAGGTATCTATTAGGTTTCGATGTCGGTAGCTCGTCAGTGAAGGCATCATTGGTTAACGCCGATAACGGCAAGTGTGTAGCAACTGCTTTCTATCCTGAAAAGGAGGCTCCTATCATGGCTGTAAAGGCCGGTTGGGCTGAGCAGGATCCTCAGATGTGGTGGGATAACGCCAAGCTGAGTCTGCAGAAAATTATGAAGGAGGCTGGTGTTACAGCTGAGGAAATTAAGGCTATAGGTATTTCATACCAGATGCACGGCCTAGTTTGTGTTGATAAAGATCTGAAAGCTCTCCGCCCCGCAATTATCTGGTGCGACTCTCGTGCTGTTCCTTACGGCGAGAAGGCATTCAAAGATCTGGGTGCTGACAAGTGTCTGAGTCATCTGCTGAACTCTCCTGGTAACTTTACAGCTGCTAAGTTGGCTTGGGTTAAGGAGAACGAACCAGAGGTTTACAGTAAAATATATAAGGTTATGCTGCCTGGTGATTATATCGCCATGCGATTGAGTGGTGTTGCAAATACTACTGTAAGCGGCCTGTCGGAGGGAATGTTCTGGGACTTCAAGAACAACAAGGTGGCTGACTTCCTGATGGATTATTATGGATTTGACGGTTCTCTGATTGCTGACATCGTTCCTACATTTGCTGAGCAGAGCGTGGTTAGCGCCGAGGCTGCTGCTGAGATGGGACTGAAGGCAGGTACTCCTATTACTTATCGTGGCGGTGACCAGCCTAACAATGCACTTTCACTGAACGTGCTGAATCCTGGTGAGATTGCTGCAACTGCTGGTACATCGGGCGTTGTTTATGGTGTTCTGGGTGATGTGAACTATGACCCACAGAGTCGTGTAAACACTTTTGCTCATGTTAACCATGCTGCTGACCAGACTCGTCTGGGTGTGTTGCTGTGTATCAATGGTACTGGTATTCTGAATGCATGGACACATCGTAACATTACTCCAGAGATTGGTTATGCAGAGATGAATGATCTGGCTGCAAGTGTGCCCATCGGTAGTGAGGGTGTTACAGTTATTCCTTTTGGAAACGGTGCTGAGCGTGTATTGGAGAATAAGGAGATTGGTTGCTCAATCAACGGTCTGAACTTCAATAAGCACAATAAGGCTCATTTGGTGCGTGCAGCACAGGAGGGCATCGTATTCTCGTTCTGCTATGGTATGGAGATTATGCAGCAGATGGGTATGGACATCAAGAAAATTCATGCCGGTAAGGCAAATATGTTCCTGAGTCCTCTGTTCCGTAATACGCTGGCTGGCGTTAGCGGCGCTACTATTGAACTGTATGATACAGATGGTTCAGTAGGTGCTGCTAAGGGTGCTGGTATGGGTGCTGGTATCTATGCTAATGCTGCAGAGGCTTTTGCTTCGCTTGATAAGCTGGAGGTGATTGAGCCAGATGCAGTTCACAGAGCTGAATATCAGGCTGCATATGCCGCTTGGAAAGAAACTTTGAAAAAGAGTCTTTAAATAAAAAGAAAACCCGCCAAACGGCGGGTTTCTTTTTATGCTAAACTAGAACGATACCATTCAAATAGTTTTTTGACACCATCCTCGATTTCGACTTTGTGTGTCCAGCCGAGAGAGTGGAGTTTACTTACATCGATGAGCTTGCGCATGGTGCCATCGGGCTTAGACGTGTCGAACTCAACCTCGCCTTCGAAACCAACTGCTTTAACAACAAGTTCTGACAATTCGCGGATGGTGAGTTCTTTGCCAGTACCAACATTGATGTGGCAGTTGCGGATTTCACCTAACTTGGGGATTGCTCCGCCACGACCTGCTGAGTGATTGCGGTCGACAGCGCCATCGGTGCTTGCACCGTAGTGTACTGATGAGTATTTCTCGATGCCGATGATGTCGCTGAAGTTTACGTTCAGCAGAACATGTACTGAGGCGTCGGCCATATCCTCGGACCAGAGGAACTCACGGAGTGGAGTGCCAGTGCCCCAAAGGGTTACCTTGTTGTTCTCAATTCCATATTTGGCAAGTACATCCAGTACTTTCTTGGATTGAACATTGAACATTGACGATTGAACATTGAGACCTTCGCCAGTGACGCCTTCTACGGGGCGCTTATTCAAGTCGACAGCAATCTTATCCCATGCTCCATCGTGGATGAGCTTGGCCAGATAAACCTTTCGCATCATGGCTGGCATGACGTGACTGTTCTCCAAGTGGAAGTTGTCGTTGGGACCATAGAGGTTTGTTGGCATAACTGCAATGTAGTTTGTGCCATATTGCAGATTATAGCTCTCGCACATCTTAAGGCCGGCAATCTTGGCGATAGCGTACTCCTCGTTGGTGTACTCCAAAGGAGAGGTGAGAAGGCAATCTTCCTTCATTGGCTGAGGTGCATTCTTGGGATAGATGCAGGTTGAGCCCAGGAAAAGCAGCTTCTTTACACCATGAGCATATGCCTCGGAGATGACATTGCACTGAATCTTCATGTTCATCATGATGAAATCAGCACGGTAGAGTGAGTTGGCCATGATGCCACCAACAAATGCAGCTGCAAGTACAACGGCATCGGGGCGCTCCTCGTCGAAGAACTTCTTTACGGCAACCTGGTCGGTGAGGTCGAGTTCCTTGTGACTGCGACCTACCAGATTGGTGTATCCTCGCTGGAGCAGGTTATTCCAAATAGCGGAACCCACTAGTCCGTGGTGTCCCGCTACATAAATCTTACTTTCTTTACTGAGCATCGTCCATATGTGCTTTAATGAAGAGTTTCTTTACGAACTTCATGTCGTGCTGAACCATAATCTTTACAAGATCCTCGAATGAGGTCTTCTGTGGATTCCAACCCAACTTCGCCTTAGCCTTGGCTGGGTTACCAAGCAACTGGTCAACCTCGGCTGGACGGAAGTACTTAGGATCAACCTCAACAAGAGCCTTGCCGGTCTTCTTGTCGTAACCCTTCTCGTCGACACCATCACCACGCCATTCGAGTTCGATGCCAACCTCCTTAAAGGCCAGGGTGGCAAACTCGCGAACAGTATGATATTCGCCAGTGGCGATTACGAAATCGTCTGGCTCTGGCTGCTGAAGGATGAGCCACATGCACTCAATATAATCCTTGGCATATCCCCAGTCGCGCAGTGAGTTAAGGTTACCAAGATAAAGCTTGTCCTGATATCCCTGAGCGATACGTGCTGCGGCAAGGGTGATCTTACGGGTTACGAAGGTCTCACCTCGGCGCTCACTCTCGTGGTTGAAGAGGATACCGTTGCAGCAGAACATGTTATATGACTCGCGGTAGTTCTTCATAATCCAGAAACCATAAAGCTTGGCAACTGCGTATGGAGAACGGGGATAGAATGGGGTAGTCTCTGACTGTGGAACCTCCTGTACCTTACCGTAGAGCTCGGATGTAGATGCCTGATAGATGCGGCAGGTGTCGGCCAAACCAGCGATGCGGACAGCCTCGAGCAAACGAAGAACTCCGTTGGCATCGGTGTCGGCAGTGTATTCTGGTACATCGAAAGAAACCTTTACGTGACTCTGAGCTGCAAGGTTATAAATCTCTGTAGGACGGATCTTTGAAATGACACGAATAAGAGACGATGAGTCGGTCATGTCAGCCCAATGCAGGTTTACAAGACGAGCCTTCTTCATATCGCGAACCCACTCGTCGAGATAGAGGTGTTCGATACGAGCTGTGTTGAATGATGAAGAACGGCGCATGAGTCCGTGAACCTCATATCCTTTCTCAATTAAGAACTCGGCCAGATATGATCCATCTTGACCGGTTATACCAGTGATTAGAGCAACTTTTTTATTCATAATTTTAAATTAATTATTTCCAGAGAATTGTTTGATTCGCTGTTCCTCTGACAGTTTGCAGATGAGCAGTGTGTCATCGTTTTCAGCAACGATATATCCATCGAGGCCCTGAATGACTACTTTCTTTTCCTGAACAGTATGTACTATGCAGTTGTGGCTCTCGACGAGGTTGATGTCCTGGCCAATGCTTACATTGCCATAAAGATCCTTCTTACTCTGCTCGTGGAGAGAGCCCCATGTGCCAAGGTCGCTCCATCCAAAGTCAGAAGGACAAACGAAAATCTCCTCGGCCTTCTCCATGATGGCATAGTCGACAGAGATGTTCTCGCACTCAGGGAACAAGCGATTAATTTCTTCCTGCTCCTTGTCGGTGCCATAAATCGGGAGCATTGACTCGAATATCTTAGCCATTGATGGTTGGTAGATACGGAATGCATTGACTATGGTGTTGACATTCCAAATAAATATTCCTGCATTCCAGAAGTAATTGTTCTTCTTGATATAAGCCTGCGCTGTTTCGAGGTTTGGCTTCTCGCGGAAAGAGTCGACTCTGAAGATCTCCTTGTTGCGGAGTGAACTTGTACTCAAGTCGGCCTGGATGTAGCCATAGCCTGTCTCTGGGCGGTTAGGTTTCATTCCAAGGGTTACGATAGCATCGGTCTCGCCAGTGAACTGCATACACTCCTTGATAACACGCTGGAACTCGGTCTTGTCAGTAACGATGTGGTCACTTGGAGTTACAATGATGTTAGCCTTGGGGTCTTTCGACTTGATGCGCCAACTAACGTATGCAATACAAGGTGCTGTGTTTCTGCGACATGGCTCGCAGAGGATGTTTCCTGCTGGCATATCAGGCAACTGCTTTCTTACGATGTCCTGATACTTCTGGTTGGTAACAACCCATATGTTCTCGGGCTTAACCAGATTGCCAAATCTTTCTACCGTTAACTGAAGTAATGTTTTTCCAACGCCGAGAACATCGATGAACTGCTTCGGGTTCTCGGTAGTGCTCATTGGCCAGAAGCGGCTACCTACGCCGCCTGCCATGATAACTAAATGGTTGTTTGTTCTTGCCATAATCGTTGTTTGCTGATGATAATAATGCGCAAAAATACGAAAAAATATGGAAAACAAACAATAAATAAGCAAAAATTTGCCTTTTATGCTGACTTTTCTTGCTTATTGTTAAGTTTTCGCTTAATGACGAAATAGATTACAGCTAAAACGACCAGCCCTAAAATGATAAATTTGATGTATTCGGCATATTCGCTGATCTTGTCGTTCAACTGATCCTCGGGGACAATGGCGTGCAGATACCAGCCTAAAAGAGCCAATACGCTATGCCAACCGCCTGCACCGATAGTAGTGAATAAAATGAATTTACCGTAATGCATACGGGCCAGACCGGCAGGGATGGAAATGAGGTGACGGATTACTGGAACGAAACGACCGGTAAGTGTGGCTGCTATGCCGTGGTCGTCGAAGTATTTCTCGCTTTTCTCAACTTTCTCCTGGTTGAGGAGACACATTTTGCCCCACTTGCTGTTGGCAAACTTGTAGATTACAGGGCGGCCAACATAAAGAGCAACAAAATAGTTGATGCTTGCACCTATGTCGGCTCCGAGTGTGGCAAACAGTACTACAAGGAATACGTTTAGTGAACCACTTGCTGCGTGATAGGCTGCAGGAGTAACTACAAATTCTGATGGAACAGGAACTACTGTACTCTCTAATAACATCAGAAAGAAAATGGTGGGATACCAACCAAGGTGATTGAGAATATTGGTAATAAAATTCATACTTATTAATCGTTCAAATGTTCTAATGCGTAATCATAATAGTCCTTAGGCGTCATGTCCTCGGGGAAGAATTCGCATAATACGGCTTTAGCTTCTTCGGGGTTGCATTCGCAGGCCTTCTTTAGATAAAACAGGAATTCGTCGTCTTTCTTTAAGTCGTTGCAACACAATGCCATATATGCGTAGCCTTCATTCCATTCTTTATCGACATTCTTGAAAAACTCCAAGTATAACTTATATGCCTGATTCAGATGCATATTGTCGTGATAAGAGATGATGACTTTAAGCTGGGTCTTTGGATCGTTGTTTGATACCTCCAGTGCTTTGTCAAACTCTTTTCTGGCTTCTTCTTCTCTCTTGTTTGCCAAGAGAATATGTCCTCTCATTACCAGAATGGCGGCATGGTCGCATTTTAGTTCGTACATCATGTCCATGCACCAAAGAGCTTTTTCTACGTTGCCAAGCTTGTTATAGACAAATGACATTTCCTGATAAATCTCCGGCAGATATACAGAGTCTACTGGCGCTAAGCTGATGGCTTTTTTCAATAGCGAAAGACCCTCTTCGAACTCGCCCTTGTTGATGATACACTGGGCCTGGTTGAGATATCCGAATTCGTCGTCGGGTCTCTTCTCGGAGTACTTCTTGAAATATACGAAAGCCTCATCATAGTTACCCATAGTATACAGGGTGTTAGCTTTTGACATCAATCCGTCGGCATCGTTAGGATCGATGGCAATGGCATATTCGCTACTGGTGAGCGCGGCATTGTAGTCTTCTTTCATGAACTGTATTCCAGCTAAAGCATTCCAATAGCTGGTGGAGTAGGGATTCTTGTCGAGGAGCTCGTTGAACAGCTTCTCGCTATCTTTGTATTTGCCTAAACCAAACAATGTACGAGCCATTAGTTCCTTAAATCCGTCGGATTGAGAACCTGTGATGCGGGCTATCCATTCGAATGCCTTAATGAACTGGTGGTACTCTAAGTAAAGCTCCACTACGTCTTTAATGTAATCAGTGCGCTCCTCTGCAGGAACTTCGTTATTGTAGAACTCAAAAAGTGCTGAATCTGCTTTGTCTACATCGTTCTTCTGGATAAGAACCTCGGCATGCAGGTATATTGCCTCGAGACTATCGAGTGCCTCGATTTTGGTGGCATATTTCTCTACGGTGTCGAAGTCTTTGGCTTCTAACGCCTCCTTGGCTTTGTATAACATCGGACCTAAAGCCTCGGGGTTGTATTCCATTGCCAGGGATATTGCCTCCTCGGCCTCCTCTTCGCGATTGTTGAAATGGTAATAAGCAGCTATGTCAGCCAAGTCGTCGGCATCCATGTATATGCGGCCGCCCGTCTTGACTGACTCTTCGTATTGCTTGAGAATTTCCTTAAACTCCTCGTTGTTGAAATATTCTTTATCTCCTTCGGTCACTTCTTCCAAGTATCCTTAAGTCCTACGGTCTTATTGAAGATAGGCTTCTCGGCAGTTGAGTCGGTGTCGGGGGTGAAGTATCCGATACGCTGGAACTGCAGATAGGTGAGTGGCTTCATATCGGCTGCGAATGGCTCGATGTAGCAGTTCTTGATGATATGCAGGGAATCAGGATTGATAATCTCCTTCATTGCGGTGACTGCATCGCAGTTCTTCTCTTCGCGGATTGCTGCCATGTCATCGCGGGGATTCTCGACCTTCCAGAGACGGTCGTAGAGACGAACCTCGGCTTCTACAGCATGCTTGCAACTTACCCAGTGAAGTGTCTTACCCTTAATCTTACGGTTAGAACCGGGAAGACCGCTGCGTGACTCTGGGTCGTAGGTGCAGTAGATGGTGGTTACATTGCCATTCTCGTCCTCGTCGCAGGGGTGGTCCTCGTTACATTTTATAATGTATGCGTTTTTAAGACGCACCTCCTTGCCTGGAGCCAATCGCATAAACTTCTTCTCGGCCTCCTTCATGAAGTCGTCGCGCTCAATCCAGAGCTCACGGGTGAACTCAACAGTGTGTGTGCCGTCGGCCTCGTTCTCAGGATTGTTGATAGCAGTGAGCTGCTCAATCTGATCTTCTGGGTAGTTGGTAATAACAACCTTTACTGGGTCGAGGACTGCGCTGACGCGGATGGCGCGGGCATTAAGATCATCGCGAACGGCACTCTCGAGAAGGGCCATGTCGTTAAGGGCATCGATCTTGGTATAACCAATCTTATCGATGAACTTGATGATACTTTCTGGGCTGTAACCACGACGGCGGAAACCGCAGATAGTAGGCATGCGGGGATCGTCCCAACCGCTTACCATACCGTTCTGTACCAATGCCAGCAGATTGCGCTTTGACATCAGGGTGTAGTTGAGGTTCAGCTTGTTGAACTCTGTCTGGCGTGGACGGTTATCCTCGATATTGTCGGTCTCGCCCTTCCACTCCTTCATCCATGTTACGAACAGATCGTAAAGGGGGCGGTGCTCAACAAACTCAAGGGTACACCATGAATGGGTTACGCCCTCAAGATAGTCGCTCTGACCATGGGTGAAATCGTACATTGGGTAGGCATTCCACTTATTGCCGGTGCGGATATGGGGGATGTTGAGTACGCGGTAGATGAGTGGATCGCGGAACAGCATGTTAGGGTGAGCCATGTCAATCTTTGCACGAAGAACAAGTGTGCCAGGTTCGCACTTTCCGCTGTTCATGAACTCGAAGAGCTTGAGGTTCTCCTCAATAGGACGATCGCGGAATGGGCTATTGGTACCAGGGCTTGTGGTTGTACCCTTCTGCTGGGCAATAACCTCTGCGCTCTGCTCGTCAACATAAGCGCGTCCCTGCTGGATGAGCCATACTGCAAAGTCCCAGAGTTCCTGGAAATAGTCGCTGGCATAGTAAACGTTTGCCCACTTGAAACCAAGCCACTTGATATCGTTCTCGATACTCTCGATATATTCTGTATCCTCCTTTATTGGATTCGTATCGTCGAAGCGCAGGTTGCACTGACCGCCATATTTCTTGGCAAGTCCGAAGTCGATAGCAATAGCTTTGGCATGACCGATGTGCAGATAGCCGTTTGGCTCTGGTGGGAAACGGGTCTGCATTCTGCCTCCGTTCTTACCTTCTGCCAGATCATTGATCACTTTCTGCTCAATGAAGCTAACAGATTTTTTTTCTTCAGTCTCGTTCTTAATAATCTCTTCCATATCTTTTTTACTTTTTTACTTTCTTACCTTTACTGAATTCCTCTTTCATTTAAAGCTTTTGAATACTTTGCTGCATTCTTCAGGTGCTCCTGATAGGTCTTGGCAAAGTTGTGAGTGCCTGAGAAATCTTCTTTGGCACACATGTACAGATAGTCGTGAGCAGTACGGTTAAGTACTGCGTCAATACCTGCCACAGATGCAATCTTGATAGGTCCCGGTGGTAATCCTGTATTCTTATAGGTGTTGTAGGGACTGTCGAACTGCAACATGTTGTGGTATATGCGTTTCAAAGCAAAGTCCTTAAGCGCGAACTTAATGGTTGGATCTGCCTGAAGTGGCATTCCGGCCTTGAGTCTGTTGATATACATACCTGCAATCATCGGTTTCTCGGCATTGTTTGCTGTCTCTTCGTCGATGATGCTGGCTATAGTGCAGACATCTTCTTTGCTTAAGCCAAGAGCATCGGCTTTGATGGTGCGCTGAGCATTCCAGAAGTTCTCGTTCTCCTTCTTCATGCGCTTCATCAGGTTCTCGATAGAGATGTTCCAATATACCTCGTAAGTGTTAGGAACAAACAGACAGGCGATTGTTGCCGTGTCGTATCCCTGCTGGGCACAGAACGATGAGTCGCTAAACAGAATAGCTACAGCAACGCTGTCCATCATCAGTTTCTTTGAAAGATAACCGGCAAGACGGTCCATGGTGCGACTCTCAGGAATAGTGAGTCGTACAGGCTCCTGATGCCCGTTCTTCAGGTTGCGGAAAACGCGGATAGTGCTCTGGTCGGGAGTGATGGCATATCGGCCGCTACGGATATTGTCGGAATAACCTCCGTGACGTGATAGCATTTTAAATGCTACGAGGCCGTGATATGATGCTATTGGCTCCAATTTTACGCATACTGAATCCAGATTGTCATTGTCGTCGATATATACGTACTCTGTGGTGTCGAGTTTTGAAAAACTCCCCACAAAATAGTAATATGTGATGCATAAGATTCCTATTACACATATTGCTATAGGAACCAGATACTTTGACTTTTTTAACCAATTCATCTTCATAATCTTGAAAAAACGCTGCAAAGTTACAAAAATCTCTTCACTATTATCGCTAATTTCTCATTTTTTTGTATCTTTGCCCTAAAATATAGCTTATGAAACTCAAGTTTTCTATACAATATGGCACCCAATGGGGACAAAATCTCTACGTGGTGATTACTTATCGGAGTTCAGATCAGACTGAGAAGACACAACGGCTGATGATGGTTACTACCGATGGCATGGAGTGGTCGCTGGAGACAACTGTCCTGGAATCGCGTAAACATCCAATAACATCATTCTTGTACAATTATCAGGTAGAGGATAATGATGGAAATGTGATACGTAAGGAGTGGGATGCAATACCAAGAATATACTATTTTGACTCGTCGAAGGACTATGTGATGGCCGACAGGTGGCGCGATGTGCCTCTTCAGTATCATCTGTATAGTAAGGCTTATCTCACTACGATGGGACTGGAGGATAATGATAAAGTGGAACCGCTGCGTGTGCCGCTTTACCGTAAGACAATACTGTTCAGAGTCTCTGCTCCTCAGTTGCAGAAGGGGCAGTCTGTGGCAATAGTCGGCTCGCATCCTGCGCTGGGCAGTTGGAATGTGGCTCGCTATCTTAGAATGGACTCGATAGGGCGCTTCGAATGGTTGCTGTCGGTAAATGTAGAGGCTGTGCTGCTTCCAATAGAATATAAATATGTGATTGTTGATGACAATACACATGCTTTTGTGGCTTGGGAAGAGGGGGATAACAGAACTACAGACGGACTGCTGCCTGCAGACCAGGCGATGGTACCTGATGGGACAGTGCTTGTGGCTTATGGCGAAAGTTTGAGGGTTAAGGAACAGACATGGCGTGCTGCAGGTGTTGTGATTCCTGTGTTCTCGTTGCGTACAAAAGAGTCGTATGGCGTTGGTGATTTCGGCGACCTTCGCAGGCTGGTTGACTGGTGTGCGGCAACAGGAATGAAGGTAATCCAACTGTTGCCGGTTAATGATACAACATGCTCTGGAAACTGGAGCGATTCATATCCTTATAACATCGTATCGGCCTTTGCATTGCATCCACATTATCTTGATTTGGAGGCTCTTGGAACGCTGAAAAGTAAGGCAAAGATGACTGTGTATCATCGTCAGCGCCTGGAACTTAACGCTATTGGCTATAGCGATTATGAAGCTGTGGACAGGGTTAAGAGATCCTATGTGGAAGAGGTGTTCGTTGAGCGTGGACAGCAGACTCTTGACTCCAAAGATTTTAAACTCTGGTATGCTGATAATAAGGAATGGTTAGAACCATATGCTAAGTGGGTTTCGGCTAAATCAAGTTATAGCAGTGTTGATGTAGTTTATTATGTTCAATACCATCTTCATATCCAACTTAAGTCGGCAGCTGACTATGCCAGGTCAAAGGGTATATTCATAAAAGGTGATGTGCCCATAGGGGTAAATGGCGATAGTGTTGAGACGGCTACTCATCCGGAGTTCTATCATCTTGATGCACAAACAGGTGCGCCACCTGATGCATTCTCGCAGAATGGACAGAACTGGGGATTCCCAACTTATAACTGGAAGTCGGGTTTGGTAGAGTGGTTCCATCGTCGACTGAAATGGATGGAACAGTATTTCGATGCTATACGTATAGACCATATCCTTGGTTTCTTCCGTATATGGGAGATTCCAGAAGATGCAGTATTCGGAATATTGGGACATTTCTCGCCATCGCTGCCTATGACAGTAGGTGAGATAGAGTACTTCGGATTGTCTTTCAGAAAGGATCTTTTCACTCGTCCGTTTATCAACGACAGGGTGTTGGATAGGCTTTTCGGACTGCATGCACCATATGTCCGCGAACATTTCCTTGTGGCCCGTAGTTATGGACTGTATGATATTAAGGCGGAATATGATACCCAGAAAAAGGTGCAAAAAGCGTTTGATGGGCGGACAGACGAAAACAGTCTGTGGATTCGTGACGGATTATATAGGCTTATAAGTGGTGTACTGTTCCTGGAAGACCCACAGCAGCCGGAGATGTATCATCCGCGTATCGGGGTTATCGGCGAACCCGTGTTTGATGCGCTTACAGCAGAGGAAAAGGATGCGTTTATGCGACTGTATAATAACTATTATTATCAGCGTCATAACTTCTTCTGGGGCGGGGAGGCTATACGCAAGATAACCGATGTGTTTGGTACTACGCGAATGCTTTGTTGTGGAGAGGACCTTGGTATGTTGCCTGATTGTGTGGCTCCTGTGCTCGACCAACTTCGTGTGCTTACGCTTGAGATCCAGTCGATGCCAAAACAGAACGGATATGAGTTTGCTCATCTGGATGCTAATCCGTATCGTTCGGTTGCCACGATTTCTACTCATGATATGTCGCCATTACGTCTGTGGTGGAGTGAGAGTCCTGAACGTACGCAGCGATACTATGTATCAATGCTGCAGAAGCAGGGTAGGGCTCCAGAGCAGTTGCCAGCCCATTTGGCTGAAGAGATAATTGGTCGTCATTTGTACTGTCCGTCGATGCTATGTCTGTTGTCGTTGCAGGATTGGTTGGCGATGGATGGTGAGTTGAGAGGAAAGAATCCTCGTGATGAGCGGATAAATGTACCAAGTGATCCATATAACCGTTGGAAATACCGCATGCATATAACAATCGAAGAATTACTGAAGGCCGATAAATATAATAATAAGGTGAAAACCATGATTCAGCGTTCAAAAAGATGAAATACGATACTTATATTTTCGACCTTGATGGTACTCTGTTAAATACCCTTACGGATCTTGCAGCCTCTGTAAACTATGCTTTACGTACTCACGGAATGCCGGAACATTCAATTGATGATATACGTAGGTTTGTGGGAAACGGTGTACGGAAATTGATGGAGCGTGCTATTCCTAATGGTGAGGCTAATCCTGATTTTGAGGCTACTTTTGCTACTTTCCGTGAACACTATATGCATCATTCGCTTGATACAACACAGCCGTATCCCGGGATTCCTGAGGCGTTGGCTGAGTTAAAGGCAAAAGGATGCAGACTGGCTGTTGTAAGTAATAAGATGATGGCTGCTACAGTAGAACTCTGTAGGCATTTCTTTCCAGATACTATAGAGGTTGCCATTGGTGAGCATGAAGCGGAGGGTATTCGTAAGAAACCTGCTCCTGATACGGTCTTTGCAGCTTTGCGTGAGCTTGGTGTTGATAAAAGCGGGGCTGTTTACGTGGGAGATAGTGACGTGGATGTTCAAACAGCAGCTAACTCTGGACTGCCATGTATTTCTGTATTGTGGGGATTCCGTGATCGAGACTTCCTGATACAACATGGAGCGAAGACTTTTATCTCCGCTCCATCAGAATTGTTATTATAAAAGTATATTAAATCTGCTGCAGGCGAGCAATGTACTTGCCCAGAATGTCGAACTCGATATTGACAACAGAACCTACACGGATGTCGCAGAAGTTGGTGTGCTCGAATGTGTAGGGGATAATAGCTACCTGGAATGTGTTTGAAGTGGGATTGCAAACGGTAAGGCTGACTCCATTAACGGTTACACTGCCCTTGTCGACAGTGAAATAGCCTTTCTTTGTCATCTCTCTGTTTTCAGGATACTCAAAAGTGAAATAGGTTGAGCCATCGGCATCCTCTACCGCAATACAGCGAGCTGTCTCGTCAACATGCCCCTGGACAATATGACCGTCCAATCTGCCGTTCATGAGCATTGAGCGTTCAACGTTTACCTTGTCACCGACTTTCAGCAGTCCGAGGTTTGTGCGATCAAGCGTTTCCTTCATAGCTGTTACTGTATATGTGCTATTCTCGATGGCAACAACAGTGAGGCACACACCATTGTGCGCGACACTCTGGTCGATCTTCAACTCGTCGACAAACGAACACTTCAATGTGAAGTCGATATTCTCGCGATCCTTACGGATAGCAACTACGGTAGCAAATTCTTCGATGATTCCGGAAAACATATCTGAAATTTAATGTTTAATCTTTCATGTTTAATAAAGAAAAGGGTGCGTGCCGATGATTTGGTGAAAACTCCTGTTTCACACGATTTGGGGGCTCCCCGCTGTTGTAATCCACCGGCATTGCTGCTCTCCTAAAATAGGATAATCGTGGCCCGCCATTGGCAAGGGAAACGATCCCGATTTTGTTTTTTAATGTAGAGTATCCCGATCTATCAGGCACGACCCACTGTTTCTGCTGCAAAGATACAAATAATCTGCGACTTATCCAAACCTTTTGCGGTTTTTCTTGGTAAATCGGAACTTTTTCTTTATCTTTGCACTCAAAATAGGAAAGATTATGGCAAAGACAGTTTGTATCATAGCGGGAGCTCGTCCCAATTTTGTAAAAGTGTCGCCTTTGGTAAGAGCTATTAATAAGAATCCTGAGGCAACTTGTTTGTTGGTTTATGCCGGTAGTGAGAATGATCCTGCTCTCGAACCTTCGCTTTTTGAGGATTTGCAGATGCCTCGTCCACAATATTATTTAGGTGTAGACTCAACGAGTTTGAATGAGATTACAAGTCAGGTGATGGCTCGTTTTGATGCATTCCTCGATGAACATACGGTTGATGTCGTAATCGTTGTTGATGATCTTGCATCGACGATGGCTGCTGCTATTGTCACAAAGAAGCGTGGCATACGATTGGCGCATCTGGTTGCAGGAACACGCTCGTTCAATATCAATATGCCAAAGGAAATTAACCGATTGGTGATTGATGCTCTGTCGGACTATCTGTTTACTGCTGGCGTGAAGAGCACCGGTGTGGCTACTCGCGAACAGTCGGAGAATTCGCAGACCTATATGGTGGGCAATATTCTTATGGATACACTCCGCTTTAACTACGACCGACTGAAAAAGCCTGTATCTATACCTTCGTTAGAGGAAAAGAAATATCTGGTGTTTACTTTGAATCGTAAGGCGCTTATTGCTGATGTTGATAATCTTGAGCGTATGCTTAAGGCTATGGTGGAATCGGCTAATGGTATGCGTATTATTGCTCCTTTGCGTGGTAATGCCAGAAAGGTGGTTGAAAGTATGAACCTGCCTATTGAGATAGTCGAGCCATTGAGTTATCTTGAGTTCGGGTGGTTGACTGCTCATGCTCTGGGAATTATCACTGATTCTGGTAATGTTTCAGAAGAGGCAACATTCAATGGTGTTCCGTGTATCACATTGAACAATTATACAGAACATCAGGAAACAGTTAATGTCGGTTCGAATGTGTTGGTAGGTGAGGATGCTGATAAACTGCGCGAGCAAGTTGCAAAGATGATTGCTGGCGAGTGGAAAAAATGCGCCCTGCCTGACCGTTGGGATGGTCGTACAGCAGAGCGCATAGTACAGATTATATTAGCTTAGTAATTAACTTTGTTGACTATTAGTCGCGGCTCGGTAATGCTTAAGCATGCTTAGCATTACGCTCGCTGCTTTAATAGTTTTCTGGCTTTACCTGGAAGTATGCCTGAGGATGGTCGCATACAGGACATACCTCGGGAGCTTTCTTGCCGATAACGATGTGACCGCAGTTTGAACACTGCCAGATAACGTCGTTGTCCTTTGAGAATACACGCTCCTTCTTTACGTTGTCGAGCAGCTTGCGATAGCGAGCCTCGTGTTCTGCCTCGATCTTTGCTACAAGCTCGAATTTAATTGCTATCTCGTTGAATCCTTCCTCACGAGCCTCCTTTGCCATACGTGCATACATGTCGGTCCACTCGAAATTCTCGCCATTAGCTGCAGCTTCCAGATTCTCTGGTGTGCTCTTGATGCCACCGCCCTCAAGCAGCTTGAACCACATTTTTGCATGCTCTTTCTCGTTGGCAGCTGTTTCCTCGAAAATAGCTGCTATCTGTACGAATCCATCCTTCTTGGCTTTTGATGCCCAATAGGTGTATTTGTTGCGTGCCATTGACTCACCTGCAAATGCTTCCTGCAGATTCTTTTCTGTTTTTGTTCCTTTTAGCTCTTTCATAATCTAAATTGTTTAGTTTGTTAATATGTGAATCTGTGGCAAAGATAATACTTTTATTCCAATTCTGCAAATATTTAACTTCTTTTTTATAATATATAATGTACGCGCGAGTATCGGAATTAAAGTGGAGCAAAATTTGTAAATTGGGAAACTTTTGAATTTGATTTTTGGGAAAAGTTTCCAAAAAAGAAAATTTGTATTTGAGTGGTGGTTGTGATTCCTTGTTTTTTGTTGATGGTGGGATTGCTCATTCTGGTTTTGCTTTATCTTATGTCTGCTATGAGACGGAAATTGTGGTGTGATGCGGTCTAATGTGTTGATAGACAGAGTGTTGCGATGTACAGTTAGAGAACGTTATTCTCGCGTTAACATTCTTTTATGATATTTTTCTGTTAATATAGAATATGTTTTTGTGATATTATTTGTATCTTTGCAAGCGGATTCGGTTTTACTTTTTGGAAAACTTTTCCGAATTGAAAAACAAAAAAGTTTCCAAAAAAGATAAACTTTACATAGAAAAGGATTATAAAACTTAAATAATAAAAACAATAAAAATGGAAATTAAAAACTTTACCATCACTAAACGAGACGGTTCTAAAGACCAATTCTCACTTGACAAGATTATGAACGCCATTGTTAAGGCGTTCGAAAGTGTTCAAGAACCTGCTGACCTAGCCATCGTATCTAAGATCCTTAATCACCTTGACATGCACGACAACATCACTGTAGAGGATATCCAGAACCAGGTAGAGGAAGCTCTTATGCGTGAAGGATATTACAAAGTGGCAAAGTCGTTCATCCTGTATCGACAGTTGCATTCAGAGGATCGTGAGACTCTTGAAAAGATGGTGTTCCTTTCAGAGTATTGCGAGTCTGTAAATGCTGCTACCGGATCTAAGTATGATGCTAATGCAAACGTGGAGCATAAGAATATTGCTACACTGATTGGTGAACTGCCAAAGTCGAACTTTATCCGTTTGAACCGTCGTCTTCTTACTGACCGTATTAAGAAGATGTATGGTAAGCAGTTGGCCGATGAATATATTGACAAACTTACCCACCACTTTATATATAAGAACGACGAGACTTCGTTGGCAAACTATTGTGCATCTATCACCATGTATCCTTGGTTGATTGGTGGTACTTTGGCAATCGGAGGTAACTCAACTGCACCAACAAACATGAAATCGTTTGCCGGTGGCTTTGTGAATATGGTGTTCATGGTCAGCTCTATGCTGAGTGGTGCATGTGCTACTCCTGAGTTTCTGATGTATATGAATTATTTCATGGGAAAGGAGTACGGACTTGATTATTACAAGCGCGCTAACGATCAGGCAGACTTAAGTCTGAAGAAGCGTACAATCGATAAGATTATTACCGATTATTTTGAGCAGATTGTATATACTCTGAATCAGCCTACAGGTGCACGTAACTATCAGGCTGTGTTCTGGAATATTGCTTACTATGATAAGTACTATTTCGAGAGCATTTTCGGCGAGTTCTATTTCCCTGATGGCTCAAAGCCAGATTGGGAAGGCCTTTCTTGGCTGCAGAAGCGCTTTATGAAGTGGTTCAATCTTGAGCGCACCAAGACGCTGTTGACATTCCCTGTGGAGACAATGGCTCTGCTGGTAGATGAGAACGGAGAGTGTAAGGATAAAGAGTGGGGCGAGTTCACTGCCGAGATGTATTCTGAAGGCCATTCGTTCTTTACCTATATGAGTGATAATGCTGATTCGCTGTCAAGTTGCTGCCGTTTGCGCAACGAGATTACTGATAACGGATTCAGTTATACGCTTGGCGCCGGTGGTGTAAGTACTGGTTCGAAGAGTGTACTCACTATCAACTTGAACCGTTGTATTCAGTATGCTGTAAATCACAATCTGGATTATTTGGAGTATCTGAGTGGTGTAATCGATCTCTGTCATAAGGTCCAGCTGGCTTATAACGAGAATCTTAAGGATCTGCAGAAGGCTGGTATGCTGCCTCTGTTTGATGCAGGTTATATCAATATCGGCCGTCAGTATCTTACAATTGGTATTAACGGACTTGTTGAGGCTGCAGAATTCATGGGCATCAAGATTACGCCTAACGATGAATATCTGCACTTTGTTCAGGGTATCCTTGGTCTTATCGAGAAGTACAACCGTCAGTATCGTACAAAGGATGTGATGTTCAACTGTGAGATGATTCCTGCTGAGAATGTAGGTGTAAAGCATGCAAAGTGGGATCGTGAGGATGGATATTTTGTTCCACGCGACTGCTACAATAGCTATTTCTATGTAGTTGAGGACGACTCACTTACCATCATCGATAAGTTCAAGTTGCATGGAGCTCCATATATCGAGCATCTCACTGGTGGTTCGGCTCTGCATATGAACCTTGACGAGCACCTTTCAAAGGAGCAGTATATGCACCTGCTTAAGGTTGCTGCCAAGGAGGGATGTAACTACTTTACATTCAATATCCCAAATACTGTATGTAACGAGTGTGGTCATATTGACAAGCGTTATCTTAAGGAGTGTCCACATTGCCACTCTAAGAATGTAGACTATATGACTCGTATTATCGGCTATCTGAAGCGTGTAAGCAACTTCTCACAGGCCCGTCAGGAGGAGGCATCTCGCCGCTATTACGCTGGACAGAATAAACTATGCTGAAATACGTTAATACAGGAATAGTATTTCAGGAGATACCCGACGAAGTGACACTGGCAATTAATATCAGTAATTGCCCGTGTCACTGTCCGGGGTGTCATAGCTATTACCTCTGGGACGACATCGGTATCCCATTGGATGCTGCTGCTATAGATGCTTTTGTTGAACAATTCGGTACCGACATCACGTGTATATCATTTATGGGCGGGGATGCTGATCCGAAAGCTGTAAACCAGCTGGCTTTGTATATTCACGAGATGCATCCTGAGTTTAAGGTTGCATGGTATAGTGGTAGAACGGTTATATCATCGGCTATCAACAAAAGCGATTTTGATTATATTAAGATAGGTCCGTTTATCAAGCATCTGGGACCTCTCAAGAACCCGAAAACAAATCAAAGGCTCTATCGACAGAAAGACGATGGAACCTTTGAAGATATTACCTCGCGATTTTGGCGTAAATAGTTAATAGGATATTTCGCCGCGAATATTCATCTGCATGTATTTCCGTACTGTATCCGGATCATCAGGGAAGTGCGACTGTAGGAACATCAGTTTAGTAACTGCTGCTTCTACAGTTGAATCGCGACCACTGATGACACCTGCCTCCTGAAGATGATAACCGCAGTCATAGCGGCTCATCTCAACAGCACCCTGCATGCACTGGCTGATGTTGACAATCACTTTTCCGTTGCGTGTTCCCTCTCGTAGTGCATTTAGCAGCCATGGGCGTTGTGGGGCATTGCCGCTTCCGAATGTTCGCATCACGATAGCCTTAAGATTCGGAGTATGGATGATGTGGCGGATAAGATCTTCGCGGATGCCTGGGAAGAGGGAGAAGATGATGACATTGTTATCGAGACGGTAATGAGGAACCATAGGCTTGTCCCAGTCGGGCTTAAGTATACGGTCGTGATAATAGGTAATGTTTACTCCTGCCTCAACCAAGTGTGGGTAGTTGAACGATTCGAAGGCGTTGAACTCTTCGGCGCTCTGCTTGGTGGTACGGTTACCACGAAGCAGGTGTCCGCCAAAATAGATTCCTACTTCAGGCACCAGGGCATGTCCCTCGCGATCTTTTGCAGCTGCTATCTCAACAGCTGTGATCAGGTTCTCTTTTCCATCAGTTCTCAACTGTCCGATAGGCAGCTGCGAGCCTGTGAATATAACGGGTTTTGTCAGGTTCTCGAGCATGTAAGACAGGGCAGAGGCGGTATAAGCCATCGTGTCGGTGCCATGCAGCACAACAAAGCCGTCGTATTGGTCGTAATGGTCGGCAATACAGTGTGATAAATCAGTCCACATGCTTGGTGACATATCACTTGAATCGATAGGTGGATCAAACTGGTATGTCTCTATTGTGATATCAAACTGCTTCAGTTCGGGCACATTATATAATAGGTGTTCGAAATCGAACGGTTCCAGGGCTCCAGTACGTGGATTCCTGTTCATTCCTATTGTGCCTCCAGTGTAGATAAGAAGTACTTTACTGCGATACGTCATCGTTTTCGTTTTATTTTTTTTGCAAAGATAGTGTTTTTATCCGAGATTTTCTGTATCTTTGCAAAAAATTTATGCAGAACCTATTTACAAATATAATTATGAAGCAGTTCAATGACGATAATTTCGTTCTGGAGACCCAGGTGGCACAGGACCTTTATCACAATTTTGCGGCTAAGATGCCTATTATTGACTATCATTGTCATCTTAATCCAAAGATGGTGGCCAAAGACCATAAGTTTAAGAGCATTACAGAGCTTTGGTTGGGTGGCGATCACTATAAATGGCGTGCCATGCGTACCAATGGCATTGACGAGAAGTATATTACCGGTAAGGACACCAGCGATTGGGAGAAGTTTGAAAAGTGGGCTGAAACTGTACCATACACATTCCGTAATCCTCTTTATCACTGGACTCATCTGGAGCTTAAGACTGCTTTTGGTATCACAAAGCTGCTTTCGCCTAAGACTGCTCGTGAAATCTTTGATGAGTGTAACGAAAAGCTGCAGCAGCCAGAGTTCTCTGCTCGTGGCCTGATGAAGCACTACAATGTTGAGTGCGTATGCACCACTGATGATCCTATTGACGATCTTCATAATCACATAGAGTATGCTAAGACCAAGGCAAATGACGATCCTATGATGTTCCCAGCTTGGCGTCCTGACAGAGCTATGAACATTGAAAAGGCTGACTTCTCAAAATATGTTGAGCAGTTGGGCGAGGTAAGTGGTGTTACCATAACCAAGTTCGCTGATATGATAGATGCACTCAAGAAACGTCATGACTTCTTTGCCGAGAATGGTTGTAAGCTGTCTGACCATGGTCTTGAGGAGTTTTATGATGAGGAGTATACCGACTCTCAGATCGAGACTATCTTTGAGAAGGCTATGCGTGGACTTCAGCTTTCTAAACTTGAGATCCGTCAGTTTAAGAATTGCTTCCTTGCAGTAATGGCTGAGATGGATGCAGAATCTGACTGGACTCAGCAGTTCCACTATGGAGCCATCCGCGATAATAACACCAAGATGTTTAATGCGGTAGGTGCTGATACTGGTTTCGATTCTATAGGTGAGTTCAACACCGCTAAGGCTATGTCGGCATTCCTTAATAAGTTGGAAATGAAGGATAAACTTACACGTACCATATTATATACACTTAACCCATGCGCCAACGAGATGATTGCTACAATGCTTGGCAATTTCCAGGGAGGCGAGCCAGGTAAGATTCAATTCGGTTCTGGTTGGTGGTTTAATGATCAGATGGATGGCATGACCCGTCAGATGAATGCTCTTTCGGTACTTGGTCTGCTTAGCCGTTTCGTAGGTATGCTTACCGATAGCCGCTCGTTCTTGAGCTATCCTCGTCATGAGTACTTCCGCAGAATACTCTGTAATCTCCTTGGAAACGATGTAGAGAAAGGCTTGTTGCCATGTGATATGGAGATTCTGGGACGTATGGTTGAGGATATTAGTTATAACAATGCCCGCCGATATTTCAAGTTCTATTAATCCATGAGATACAACGCAGGTTATAATCGTGAGGGTGACTATGAGCACCTGGTGGTTAATGAGTCAAAACCGCTACTTGAGTGGCTGTTAGAGAATGTTCAGCAAAGTCGTAATAAGATTAAGGCGACTCTGCAGGGTAGGGGTATCAAGGTAAACGGAAAGACTGTTAGTCAGTTCGACTTCCAGTTGGAACCTGGAATGAAGGTTGCGGTAAGCAAAACTAAACGTAACCAACAGTCGTTTAAGAGCCGTTACGTTAAAATTGTATATGAAGACAAGTGGCTGATTGTTATTGAGAAAGCTGTAGGTATTCTCTCGATGGCTGCTGGTCACTCTTCGCTGAATGTGAAGTCGGTACTTGATGATTACTTTAAGAAGTCTCGTCAGAAGTGTACTGCTCATGTCGTTCATCGCTTGGATCGCGATACCAGTGGACTGATGGTATATGCCAAGGATATGGAAACAGAGCAGATTCTTGAGCACAATTGGCATGATATTGTTTACGACCGCCGTTATGTGGCCGTATGTTCTGGTGAGATGGAGAATGACGAGGGTACTATTGCAAACTGGTTAAAGGACAATAAGGCGTATGTTACTTATTCGTCGCCAACTGATAATGGTGGCAAATATGCTGTTACCCATTATCATGTTCTTGATCGCACTACCGACCATTCGCTGGTAGAGTTCAAACTTGAGACAGGTCGTAAGAATCAGATTCGTGTGCATTCTTCGGATATGGGACATCCTGTTTGCGGTGATCCGAAATACGGTAATGGTGATGATCCTATCCATCGTTTGTGTCTGCATGCTTGGCTTCTCTGTTTCCATCATCCTGTAACAGGAGAGCCAATGGAGTTTGAAACACCTGTTCCAACAGCATTCAAGAAATTGTTTAAGTAAGAATGGAGAACGTAGGATATTACATATTCGTACTCGTAGCTATCATAGTAGCTTTCTTGGTGATAAAGAAGGTGGCTTCTTGTCTCATCAAGTCAGCTATTCTGATTGCTATGGTAGTAGCTCTTGCTGCTATTTACTATCTTTATCTGAGATAGCAACCTCTTCAGGGAAGATGCGATTGAAAGCCTCACGGAGCTGTTGAGGCTGTTCTATAAGATTCTGCAATTCGCTTAATCTCTTGGCATTTGGTGAATTGGGAATCCATAGTTTTATGTATCCATCCTTGGAATACTTGTTGTGCATGTGCTCCTTAAAACGAAGCCAATGCTCCTCTTCGGATTTTTCAGGATAGTTGGCAAGTCCGAACTGGATGCATCTGCGAATTATTCTGTCAGGATCAATATCCCTATCAGCCTCGGCAACAATCTTTCCGTAGATTGTTCGTGGACTACGACTTGCCGATGCCCGGTGATCCTCAACAGCCTCCTTCATAATCTTAATCTGCTCTGGCGAGAACCACTTCTTAAGTCTGGCGTCAGTTGCAAGAATCTTACCGCCTCGGATGTGATGATCAGCGCGATGACCGCACATACCCAGATCGTGATATGCAGCTATGGTATAAACCATATTTGTATCAGCCCCTGTAGGTCTGATCAACTCAAGCGAATTACGTATAACTCTTGTGACGTGCTCAAGATTGTGGGCACGGTCGAATTCGGCATACTTTGGGAGTATTTGAGTCTCGATAAACTCCACTAAATCCAGGCTTGGGGTATTGCTTGTCATAAATATTTCCTTTTTTCTTTGCAAATTTACAAAAAAGATGTTACTTTTGCAAGAAATTTTCGAAAATTATGGCAGAAGAAAATAAAATTGAGACAAATTCGGCTAAAGCCTGGCTGTTGGCAGCACGCCCCAAAACACTCTCCGGAGCGGCTGTTCCTGTAATGATAGGTGTGGCTTTGGCATATGTTGACGCTGTGGAATATGGTACGGAAGCTTTTAGCTGGATAGCTGCTTTGCTCTGTCTGCTATTCTCGTTTGCCATGCAGATAGATGCTAACTTTATTAATGACTTCTATGATTTTGTTAATGGCACTGACGATGCCGAGACACGCTTAGGTCCGCGAAGAGCTTGCGCTCAGGGATGGGTTAAACTTGATTCGATGAAGAAAGCTATTGCCATTACCACTTGTGCAGCTTGCGCCATTGGTTTGCCGCTTGTGTATTACGGTGGTCTGGAGATGGTTTTGATAGGTATGATATGTGTGGTTTTTGCATTCCTTTATACTACATATTTCTCATATCAGGGTCTGGGCGATCTGCTGGTACTTGTTTTCTTCGGTATTGTGCCAGTATGCTGTACATATTATGTGCAGTTGCATACTTTTACATGGCAGGTGTTCCTTGCTTCGCTTGCATGTGGGTTGGTTATTGATGCCCTATTGATAGTGAACAACTTCCGCGATAGAGATAATGACCTAGAGTCTGGTAAGAACACAATTATCGTGCGTCTTGGAGCTAAGTCTGGTTTACAGTTGTATATTGGTGTAGGAATTGGAGCTATCATATTAGGTGGAACATTCCTGATGAATGGTCATATTCTGGCATTTGTCTTCCCCTTTATATATCTGGCACTCCACATTGTTACATATATAAAGATTAAGCGCATATACCAAGGAAAAGCGCTGAATCTCTGTTTAGGAGAAACAGCGCGTAATATATTTATTTATGGTGTTTGCGTAAGTGTGGGACTATTGCTTCTTTAGTTGAAGAAAGGCCACGAAACACCGAAGTGTAATACTGAGCCGTTAGTGGGGTAGTGTGGTGTGAGGAACTTCATGTGGTTGCCTCCACCATTTACCACATTGCTCATAACGAGGAAGAATCGTACTCCCTTAAGAGTCATGTTGGCATAAACGTCAACAAATGGATAGCCGCCTAACTCTACTTTGCTTTTCTCGTTCTTCTGTATGGCAAACTGGTTCAGACCAGGACAGAAGTCGGGTGCATAGTACTTTGAGAAGAAGGTGGCATCAGCTCCCAATTCCACACCAAGCACCTTGGCTATACGGAACTTCAGGTACAGATTGCTGAATATGTTCCAGTCGGGGAGAGGCAGTACGCTCTTGTTACTTGAATTCTGATAGGTTACTATGTTCTCCCAGTTCAATGGGCCTAAGCGGAAATTCTGTTGCAACTGGGCAGTGAGAATACTAATGTTCTCAGATTCCTGATATATTCCTGCAGTCATATTCGTGCGGCCTCCGTTATCTGTAACATCATAACTCATACCATAGTAGGTGTAGTTGCTTAAGTTTTCGAGAGCCACACGCAGTTTGGTGTCAGTCTTCTGATAGCTGAATAAACCTTCAATGCGGGTGCGTGTCTCGCGCTCCAGATCCTCATCCCACCAAAAGTGTTTTGAGTGGTATTTGCCTTGGAAGAATACAGGGTAGCACTTATATAAATATGCTGATGCTGCCAATTGAACTGTATCGCCGAACAGAGGGAAGTTCAGGTCTGTATTGAAGTCGATGGTATAATCGCCTTTGTCGGCTCCCGATACCCATGTCTCTGCCAGAACATTAAAATGCAATGTGTTTCCTTGAGTCTTACTCAACTGTCCGCCAATACTAAGGTCGTATTCATTCCATTTCTCCCAATACAGGTTGTTATTCATGTCCAACTCTGGCATTGAATATGTGCAGTAATCGTATGTAATGAAACCTTTGAGTCCTGCTTTTACATATTTGTTGAATCCTTCAAGCAATGCTACTCCCAGGGTGTTCTTTATACGGAAATGTTTTGCCTGATCGTAGATAGAGTCATTGCCGAATTCCAGACCTTTATTATAATAGGTGTTCTTATAATAATCTGTCGGAGTGAGATATGACTGGTATATATGGTCATAATTATCGATGTCGAGAGTATGGATAAAACTGGTTACAGGTACATACTCACGTTTCATTGTGGCATCGATAGAGTCCTGAATAGCCTGTATTCTGTTCAAACTGTCAATAGCAGCCAGACCGTCGACTTTTATTCTGGTGGTGTCTGCTGCAATATTCAGAGTGTCCTTCTGAGGCTCTTTGCCCATAATTCTTGCTCCATCAGGTCTGCCTTTAGGCGCTTTAATCTCTTTCTTTCGGATATCCCTTTTGTTTATGTCAGGATTATCCTTCTCAGCTTCATGCTCTTTCTGCGATGCTAATGCAAACTGACGAGCTTTAATCTCCTCGTCGGTCATTTTTACCTTGCGATAGAAACCGACATTATAACGATGAGAAAGGTACACATGCTGGTGGTCGTTACGATTCCAGTTCTGTGATAATACGGTTGGTATTTCACTCTCTGTATAGGTGTCGGTATACGACTCCGGGTGGGTTATGTAATCATCTTTGGTAATACCTCCGTTCTCAGCAACCTTCTGGTGGGCTGCGTTGAAGAAGAAATGCATCTGATAACGATCACCCAGATATGATGAGAACAGTGTTCCATTGAAGTGTGACGTGCTCTGATTACTGTAATAACCACGGGCATAGGCATAATCCAAATCAAATCCGATGTTAAAGCGCTTGTTTACATTCACACCAAACTTGGCATCGATATGGTCTTCGCCATTATTGTTATCACCACAATCGTCGTAAAGTATCCTTGTGTATGGCGACAATGTGTTCATGAACAGCAGTTCATCTGGCTTTTTGTTTACAAAACTATATGGTTCGGTAAATGTGAAGTATTCACCAAACGGGCGGTCGATGAATATACGATTAATACGGGCAGAATAGTTATTACCCGTTGTGTTATATTCGCCATAGAAACCGCTGTTGAATGTGGTGTTCATAAACAGGTGTGACAGAGTATCTGGCTCAGAAGGAATAATATCGCCAAATCGTCTGTCGATAGTCCATGCATATATACCCTTGGGTATTTCCTTGTTTTTAGTGGTGTCTCTGTTGTGTTTATTGAAATTGTCGTTCTCGTTTCTCTGTGTAACGTTTCCGTTCTCGTCAATCTGATTGAACTGACGATCAATCTGGGCACTTAATGGTGTAAGAGCCAGTAATGTTAATATTAATGTTGTTAGTATTCTGTACATAAATTACTTGATCATTCGCATAGACGATTCTGCTATCTTAAAGCACATCGAGAATAAAATGATATACGTGCCAATAGTCTTGTCTTTGGTAAGATACCAAATAACGCCGACAACGGCCATAATCATAAAAATGATATTCAGGATATTACGTATCTGGTCTTTGCTCATGATTATTACTTATCGTTTAGCAACGAGTTGAACTTGCTGAATATGAAGTCTTTACGGTCAATTGTCTTTCTGCGGAACTTTGCCGATATAGGATACAGCTTAGTGTGCTTCTTGTTTACTGCATACTTGTCAGTAATCCACTCTTCTGCCTTATAGTGTACGGGCTTACGCTCCAAATCGTAGTCGTAGGTGATGTGGGATATTTTTACGTCAGCCTTCCCGTCGGCATATTTTACCATCAGCAGGAAGTTAAGCTGAGTGCGGTCAAGTGAAAGAGTTGAGTTCTTGAATACCAGCCACTCGTGGAATATTGCACCAAGCTCATGCTTCTCTTTGTCGTCCTGTACAATAGCACTGTTGGCAATCTGGTTAGGCTCGTTGACCATCTTGTCCATCTGCTTATACAGAATGTCATAGATTTGCTTTGCAGTCTTACCAGGAGCGTTGATGGTGGTCTGCCAGCATACTACACCGTCTACTACGGGCACTGCTCCATCTACCAGGTACTTTGCATCTGGATTGTCTTTCACTACCTGAGCCTGTTCGATACGCTCCCAAGTGTTGTCCTGAGCCGAAGCTATCAGTGGCATTGCCATCAGTATGGCGATAAATAACTTTTTCATATTCACCTATTTATTTATTAAAACCGTGCAAAAGTACTAAGAATTTTCAAGAATTAGGCACTGATTACACGGATTTTGTTATTTTTTCACTTTAATTCAAGTTCTTTCTGTAGTCTTACAATCTCGTCGCGATATTGTGCTGCCTGAAGGAAGTCAAGATTCTTGGCAGCCTCTTTCATCTTTCTGTTGGTCTCTTCTATCAGTTTCTCCATCTGTGGACGAGTCATTCTCTCCTCAATTGGGTCGGCTGCCATTAGTACACCTGTGTTGCCGTTGTCTGTTGTGCGTTGTATGTCGCGCATAAGTTCCTTAGTATCAGCACGATTCTCTTTCTGTAGTGCGCTGAATGAAAGGTTCTTTACTATTTGCTTTGGTGTAATGCCGTGCTCGGTATTATAGTTCATCTGCTTTATTCTTCGGCGCATTGTTTCGTCGATGGTAAGCTGCATAGAGGCTGTTATAGTGTCTGCATACATAATTACTTTTCCATTCACATTTCGGGCAGCACGTCCTGCTGTCTGGGTTAAGCTGCGATGGCTACGCAAGAATCCTTCTTTGTCGGCATCCAATATTGCTACAAGCGATACTTCTGGAAGATCAAGGCCCTCACGAAGCAGGTTTACACCTACTAGTACATCATAAACACCTTGTCGAAGGTCGCTCAGAATCTTTACACGGTCCAGAGTGGCAACATCGCTGTGGATATAGGCTGTACTAACGCCATGGCCAAGCAGATATTCTGTTAGTTCTTCAGCCATTCGTTTGGTAAGGGTTGTTATAAGAACTCGTTCTCCACGATGGCTGCGAGTTAGTATCTCATCAAGCAGATCGTCAATCTGGTTCTCGCTGGGGCGTACTTCTATTTCGGGGTCAAGAAGACCCGTAGGACGGATTACCTGTTCTACTACAACGCCTTCAGCCTCGTTCAACTCGTAATCGGCAGGGGTCGCACTTACATATATAACTTGATTGACTTCTTGTTGGAATTCTTCAAATTTTAAAGGGCGGTTGTCGAATGCTGCAGGTAACCTGAATCCGTATTCTACCAGATTCTGCTTTCGACTTCTGTCGCCTCCATACATCGCACTTATCTGGGGTACGCTGACGTGACTCTCGTCTATAATGAGCAGATAGTCGTCGGGGAAGAAGTCCAATAAGCAATATGGTCTCTCGCCAGCCTGACGACCGTCAAAATATCGACTGTAGTTCTCGATGCCAGAGCAATGACCAAGTTCCTTTATCATCTCCATATCGTACTCCACGCGTTCTTTTATGCGCTGAGCTTTTATGGTGTCGCCAATCTCTTCGAAATAATTAACCTGTTTCATCAGGTCGTCCTGAATCTGACGGATGGCAATGTTTGTCTGCTCTTGTGATGTCATGAACAGGTTTGCTGGGTAGAGGCGATATTCATCGAATGTGGCCAGACGGTCGAACGTCACGGCGTCCATCTCTTCTATCGAGTCTATCTCGTCGTCCCAGAATGTTATTCTTAAAACCACCTCGCTGTAGGCCATGGCGATGTCGACAGTGTCGCCTTTTACACGGAAGTTGCCTCGCTGTAAATCTAGGTCATTGCGAACGTAGAGAGCTGTGACTAATTTTCTTAACAAGGCATTGCGGTCAAGTATCTGTCCTTTTTTCAGTTCTATCACATTCTCTTGTAAGGCTACGGGGCTACCCATACCATATATACATGAAACTGATGATACAACAACGACGTCGTTTCGTCCTGACAATAAGTTGGATACAGCAGAAAGTCTTAGCCTGTCTATCTCGTCGTTGATAGCCAGATCTTTCTCTATGTAGGTGTCTGTACTTGGTAGATAAGCTTCGGGTTGGTAATAGTCGTAATAACTTACATAATACTCAACGGCATTCTGCGGAAAGAAACCCTTCATTTCCTCGTAAAGTTGCGCAGCTAGCGTCTTGTTATGACTCAGAATCAGAGTTGGACGATTATGTTGGGCTATCACGTTTGCCATTGTGAAAGTCTTACCCGATCCAGTTACGCCAAGCAGCACTTGGGCATGGTCTCCACGGTCCAAACCCTCAGTCAACTGCCGTATCGCTTCGGGCTGATCGCCAGTTGGTTTATAATCCGATGTTAGTATAAATTTACTCATTGAGTGTGCAAAGATACGAATAAGTTATTAAAAAAACATCAAAAAACACCAAAAACATGTATTAAAACTTTGTTATTTGCGCGAAAAGTGCTAATTTTGCACCCCGAATATGAATAAAGGTATTATTACATTGGCATGTGCGGCCCTGCTACTTAGCAGTTGTGCCTCAGAGTTTAACAGCGTCTACAAATATGCAGACTCTGATTATAAGTATGAGTATGCCAAAGAGGCATTCGCATGTGGAAAGTTCCAGCAGGCAGCATCGCTGTTGGAAGAACTTGTAACAATCAAAAAAGGTTCTGAAGATGCTCAGGAGTGTCTCTATATGTTGGGAATGGCCTATTTCGGTAATCAGGATTATGACGCTGCTTCTGAAACATTCAGAAAATATACATCAAGCTATCCACGAGGAACTTATGCTGAGTTAGCATATTTCTATGTAGGTCAGGCGCTTTATCAGAGTGCTCCGGAACCACGTCTTGATCAGTCGCCAACAAATGGTGCTATTACAGCTTATCAGCAGTTCATCGATCTGTTCCCAGAGTCTTCCCTTCGTGCTGAGGCTCAGGCTCGTCTTTACGAACTGCATGATAAACTTATTCAGAAGGAGTATCTCTCTGCAGAGTTGTATTACAACCTTGGTGGATATTTCGGTAATATCAATTCTAACGAGGAGAGTAATTATACTGCTTGTATTATCACTGCTCAGAACTGCCTGAAGAACTATCCATACTGCAGCATCCGCGAAAATCTGATGTTGCTGATTATGAAGGCCAAGTTTGAATTGGCTGAGAACAGTTCGGAGGAAAAGCGCGTAGATCGTTATCGCGATGCAGAGGATGAGTGCTATGGTTTCCTCAATGAGTTCCCTGAATCAAAGAATGCCTCGCTGGCAGAGAAATATATCAATAAGTGCAAAAAAGTAATTAAAGATTAAGATATGGATTATAAGAAGTCAAAAGCACCGGTTAACACCGTAACACGTAACATTATGGATCTGTGTGACGACACAGGTAATATCTACGAGAGCGTAGCTATCATTGGTAAGCGTGCAAACCAGATTAGCCTTCAGATTAAGGACGATCTGTCAAAGAAGCTGGCTGAGTTCGCTTCGTACAACGATTCTCTCGAGGAAGTATTCGAGAATCGTGAGCAGATAGAGATTTCTCGTTACTACGAAAAATTGCCAAAACCAACTCTTCTCGCAACTCAGGAGTTTATTGAGAACAAGGTTTACTGGCGTGATCCTTCTCGCGAGAACCAGATTCAGGAGGATTAATTCGTTATGATACAGCGTAAGCAGACATTATATCTTTTGGCGGCCATTATTATGACCGTCATTTGTCTTTGTATGCAGATAGGCTCTTTTAAGTTGGGTGGTATTACGGTTGCTAAGGTTTATAACCTTTGGTATACCGACCCTATTGGCAAGCACCATTTCGACACTTGGCCTCTGATGGCAGTACTCCTGCCAACAACTGCTATTGCTGCCTATACAATATTTATATATAACAACCGTAAGATGCAGGCTCTGTTCTGTCTGTTCAACGTGTTGTTTATAATAGGTTGGTATGTGTGCTATTTTGTTGTAGGCCAGATGGTGGGCGACAAGTCGTGGGGTGCAGTAAGTTTCCGTCCCTCATGGCCTGCTGTTTTTCCAGCCATCTCGCTGATACTCTACCTGATGGCCCGTCGGGCTATCATAGCCGATGAGAAACTTGTCCGCTCAATGGACAGAATCAGATAAAAACAAATGATCCCCGCTACTTGGCGGGGATTATTTGTAGGAAAAAATAGGGTAAAACTTGCTTTTTTCAAAAAAAAGTATTTATCTTTGCAATTAGTTTAGTTTGAGTATTACTATTTTTAAAACAATTGCGAATATGAAAAAACTACTTGTTGTATGTGTTGCTATGCTGATGGGAGTAAACTCTGCATCGGCAGAGTGGTGGGAGGATATTGATCGTGGTGTGTTTAATCACGTAGGTATGAACGCAAGCATAGGTACGGAGGGTATCGGTGTTGGAGTGGCTGCTCCTATTACTGATTATCTTGAGTTAGGTTTTGGCGTGAACTTTATGCCAGGTCTGAAGGTAAAGGGAGACGTGAATGTTGACTTTGATGTCCCATATGGCCTTATTCCCCCAGGAATCCAGACATCTGACAAGGTGAAGATTACAGGTAATTTTGCTCGCACCACGATGGACGTTAAACTGAACGTATATCCTTTTGGCGACAGATCTTCATTTTTTGTTGCGGGAGGTTTCTCGTTTGGAGGTGAGAAGATAGCAAAGATTACAGGTCACAGCGATCTTGTGGAGAATATAATTAAGGAATACCCTGGTATGAAAGACAATTTCTCAGCAGAACTTGATAAGTATGATGTTAAGTTCGATGATAATGGTAGTATTACAGGCGATATTCGTGTAAACAAGTTCCGCCCTTATGTCGGTCTTGGTTTCGGGCGACTTGTTCCACAACATCGTGTAAGCTGCCGTTTTGAGATGGGATGCCAGTTTATGGGAAAGATGAAGGTTTACCAGAATGGTAATAAGCTTGACATTAGTGATGATAATAAAACAGACGACGATCTGTCGAAGGTTATTGACAAGCTGACGTTCTACCCCGTACTGAAACTAACAATAACAGGTAGAATCTTCTAAGATATAGTAATCCCCGCCAGGAAATCCTAGCGGGGATTAATCTTTATTATTGTTGCTTATCGAGTTCTGCAAGGTTCTCGGCAATCATCTCGTCAGTCACTTTGTAGTTCTGCAAGTCGCCCTTGATGTACGACTCGTAGCTTGGCATGTCGATAAGTCCGTGACCAGAGAGATTGAAGAGGATAACCTTCTGTTCACCACTCTCCTTGCACTTGTTGGCCTCGCGGATAGTAGCTGCGATGGCGTGACAACTCTCTGGAGCAGGAATGATACCCTCGGTACGAGCGAAGAGCATACCAGCCTCGAAGGTTTCGAGTTGTGGAATGTCAACTCCGTGCATCAAACCATCTTTGATAAGTTGAGAGATAATCATGCCGGCACCATGATAGCGCAGACCGCCTGCATGGATATTACTTGGCTTGAAGTTATGACCCAAAGTGTACATAGGCAGCAGTGGGGTATAACCAGCCTCGTCGCCAAAGTCGTAGCGGAACTGGCCGCGAGTCAACTTAGGACAGCTGTCGGGCTCGGCAGCTATAAACTCAGTGTGACGCTCACCACTCAGGTTATGACGCATGAATGGGAATGAGATACCACCGAAGTTAGAACCACCACCGAAGCATCCTATAACGATGTCGGGGTATTCTCCTGCCATCTGCATCTGCTTCTCGGCCTCAAGACCGATGATTGTCTGGTGAAGACCTACGTGGTTGAGTACAGAACCGAGAGTGTACTTACAGTTTGGAGTGGTTGTTGCCAGCTCTACAGCCTCAGAGATAGCTGTTCCAAGTGATCCTGAGTGGTTTGGATCTCTGGTAAGGATATCTTTACCAGCACGGGTTGACATAGAAGGTGAACCTTCTACTACAGCACCAAAGGTACGCATGATAGAAGAGCGGTATGGCTTCTGCTGCATGGTAATTTTTACCTGATAAACAGCACAATCGAGACCATAAATCTTTGCAGCATAGCTAAGTGCTGCACCCCACTGACCTGCACCGGTCTCAGTGGTTACGTTCGTGGTACCTTCCTGTTTTGCGTAGTAGCACTGAGGGAGGGCGGAATTGATTTTATGTGAACCAAGTGGGTTGGTACTCTCGTTCTTGAAATAGATATGAGCAGGGGTGCCGAGTGCCTCTTCGAGAGCATAGGCGCGAACCAATGGAGTTGAGCGGTAATATTTGTACTTCTCAAGTACATCTTCTGGTATGTCAATCCAACGATGTTCTGTATCAAGTTCCTGCACACAGCATTCGCGTGGGAAAATGTGGGCAAGGTCGTCTACACCCAGAGGCTGCTTAGTTGCTGGGTGAATGGGAGGCATTGGCTTATTAGGCATATCTGCCTGAATGTTGTACCACTGTGTTGGAATCTCACTCTCTTGGAGGATGAATTTTTTCTGTTTAGACATAATAATTAAGTTTTAGAATTAGGAATTCTTGCTTAGGCAAGCGGCAAAGCCGATTACCGCCTGCAAAGATAACACATTTAATTGAAAATTGAGAATTGATGATTGATAATTTCTAAAAAAAGTGTACCTTTGCATCCGATTATGTGGATGATTGCAATAATATTGGGTTATTTTGCAGTTCTGTTTGTTATTAGCAGACTTACAGGACGTAGAGCAACGAACGATACTTTCTTTCGTGGAAATTGTCAGTCGCCATGGTATATGGTGGCTTTTGGCATGATTGGAGCATCGATATCGGGTGTCACATTTGTTTCGGTGCCAGGTATGGTTACCAGTATCAATATGACATATATGCAGACTTGTCTGGGTTTTATTCTCGGATACATTGCTGTGGCATTCATTCTACTTCCGTTGTATTATCGGCTAAATCTTACTACAATATACTCATATCTTGGAAAAAGAATGGGGCAAAAAGCATATAAGACAGGAGCTTCATTCTTTCTGCTATCGAAGATGGCAGGTGCTGTGGCACGTTTCTATGTGGTATGTATGATTCTGCAGCAGTTTGTGTTCGATGCTTTGGGTATCCCGTTTGTAGTCACAATCTCGGTTATGGTTTTGCTGATATGGCTGTATACACGTGGGGGAGGCATAAAAACGCTGGTTTGGACAGATACGTTCCAAACGCTTTGTCTGTTCTCTGCGCTACTCCTTATTATATATAAGGTAATAGGAGAGCTTGGAATGACAATTCCTGAGGCTGTTAGTGCTATTGCTTCTGATGAGCATAGTAGAATATTTGTGTTTGATGATTGGGTTTCGAAACAGAACTTCTGGAAGCAATTTCTTAGTGGTGTCTTTATTGTGATAGTGATGACTGGTCTTGACCAGGATATGATGCAGAAGAACATGACTTGCAAGACCTTGCGTGAGGCTCAGAAAGATATGTGTACATATGGTGTAGCCTTTGTTCCTGCAAATCTGTTGTTCCTGTCACTCGGTGTGCTTCTTGTTATGCTTGGTGAAAAAGGAGTATCGGATGCTTTGTTACCTGAATATGTTCAAAAAAGTGGACTGTCAGTATTGATACCATTCTCGATAGGTATCGTGGCGGCTGCTTTCTCGAGTGCCGATTCGGCCTTGACATCACTTACTACGAGTTTCTGTGTTGACATAAAGGGTAGGGCAGGTGATGAGAAACTTAGGAAGAAAGTTCATCTGTTAATCAGTATATTATTTGTGGTTATGGTGTTGCTGTTCAGAATGCTGAACTCAACAAGTGTGATTGATGCTATCTATGTGATGTGTGGATATACCTATGGCCCATTATTAGGATTATTTGCCTTTGGAATGCTTACCAAACGAAAGCCTTGTGACAAATATGTGCCATATATATGTATAGCGTCGCCATTGGTGTGCTATGCCATAGATACTTTAACCTGGAATCTTACAGGTTATAGGTTTGGCTATGAACTGCTGATGATGAATGGGACACTTACTTTCCTTGCTCTTCTTTCTGTAAGCTCTCGAGAAACTCCTTTGGCTGAGTGCCAAACTGTTTCTTGAAGCATGTAGCAAAATAGCGGGGATCATGGAATCCAACACTATAGGCCAAATCGCTTACTCTGAGATTTGGATTCGCCATAGCCAGGCGCTTGGCTTCTTTCATTCTGATGTCACGGATAAATGCAGAAACATGCATGCCTGTAATCGAGCGTAGCTTATTATATAAGGTAGAGGCGCTGGCACCCATATCTGCAGCCAAAGCATCACGATCATAGCTTTCATCATCGATATGGGCATGTACAAGTTCCAGTGCCTGATTAACAAAGATTTCATCTGGACTAGGCGTCTTCGCAATGGTCTTGACAACTTCCTCTTCTGTCATCTGACTGAGTTCTGTCTGCATGCGCTTGCGATTCTCGATAATGTTATCTATGCGCAACTTAAGATCTCCCAGTCGGAATGGTTTCCTTAGATACTCATCGGCGCCATATTGCAAAGCCTCCTTGACATCCTGCTCCTGAGTTTTGGCAGTGAGCAGTATGATGGGGAGATGACTGTAATTAGGATCTCCTTTTATGGTACGAGTAAGCTCAAGACCATCCATCTCAGGCATCATAACATCCGATATAATCAAATCAAGTTCTTTTTCTTTGATAACCTTCATTGCCTCCTTTCCATTACGTGCTATATATACACGATAAGTGGTCTTAAGCAGTTGTTGCATAAGCATTAGCAATTCAAGATTATCTTCTACAACCAGTAGCTTGTAGCCATCCTCCTCTGATGTGTCTTCTGGTTCATAGTTTACATCTGGGATGATAGTATTGAAATCAATGATGGCATTCTTAGGTATATTGAAATCAATCTTGTTCTTTTCGTCGATCTGGTCAGGTGCGAAAGCGTCTTTATAAATAGGTAGTTTAACTGTAAACACAGTTCCTTGCCCAACTTCGCTCTTGCAATCAATGGTTCCGTGGTTTAGATAAACTAAATCCTGTGTAAGAGACAAACCAAGTCCTGTACCTATAGTCTGATGCTGGCGATAATCACCATCATGGAATCGCTTGAACAGGTGTTTCATCTGTTTTGGTGGAATCCCCTCGCCATCATCGCTAACTTTTATTATTATTTCGTTAAAAGTTTCGTTCGTAAAAGCATCTATAGATACACGCCCTCCTTCACGACCATATTTTGCCGCATTAGACAATAAATTATAAATTATCTTGTCGAGTTTATCGGTATCAATCCATCCCATCATACTTTCTGGCTGGCAATTGATGGTAAACTTCATGTCTTTTTTTAATATAAGAGGTTCAAGGCATTCGGATGTTTCACGGATATACTTCATGACGTCACCTTGCGAAACAAGTAACCTAAGTTGACCAGCTTCTGATTTGCTTGTTTCTAGTATCTGTTGCAGTAATCGCACCATACGTTGTATGTTGAATTGCATCAAGTCGTACTCGTGACTATATTCTGGTTCTGTGTCACGAAGTTTGTCTACCGAAGCAGAAATAACAGATAATGGGGTAAGGAGTTCGTGTGTAATATTAGTAAAGATAGCACTCATCTGTAAACGTCTCCGTAGTCTTTGGCTTCGCAGGTATAATAGACGTCCTGCGAAGAAAATAATAGCGATTAAAGCTATTACTAATAGGGTTAATAGTATACGGCTGTACATTATAGGTAACTTTTATAAGTGCAAAAATAGATAAAATTTCGGAATTATCGCCTTTTTTTCGATAAAATTTAATGTTTTAAGAGTTAAAATGTTTAAAATCGATGAGAAAATGTTGAATTTGCGTTATTTCACGCATTTTAAACATCAAAAAACTATAAATGAACATTTATTTAATTTTAATGATATATCTTTGCATCAGAAAAAGATTTTAATGGTTAAGGTTTATGGTTGATTAATTTAGTTTTTTAAGTAATTAAGGAAAAGGTTCGTTGTGAAACGAGCCTTTTCTGATTATATATACTTATCTGTTTAATAAGAATCGTTCTGCTTCGATTGCAGCCTGACAGCCAGAACCTGCAGCAGAGATTGCTTGACGATATACAGGGTCGGCACAATCACCAGCAACAAATACTCCGGGAATCTTTGTTTTAGGTGTGCCGTCTATCTTCTTAAGATAGCCGACCTCGTCCATGTCCAACCATTCTTTAAAAATGTCTGTATTAGGTTTGTGACCAATAGCAAGGAAGAAACCGTCGATAGCAATATCAACCATCTCCTCGTCTGGTTCGCCCTTACGCTTAACCAAATGAGCTCCCTCTACACCATTTTCGCCATAAAGCCCCAGCGTGTTATGTTCGAACAGAATTTCAATATTCTCGTTTTCCTTAACTCGCTGCTGCATTACCTGAGAGGCACGGAGGAATGGTTTGCGGACAATAAGATATACTTTCTTTGCAAGTCCTGCCAAATAGAGAGCGTCTTCGCAAGCAGTGTCACCACCACCAACTACGGCAACAGTCTTCTTGCGATAGAAGAATCCGTCGCATGTAGCACAAGCAGAGACACCTTGTCCGTTGTACTTGCGCTCATCATCGAGTCCCAGATACTTGGCGGATGCGCCTGTAGCAATGATAACGGTATCAGCTTCGATCTCTGTGCCATCATCAGCAGTACATATATAGGGTGCTTTGGAGAAGTCAACTTTAATAATTTCTCCATCGCGGATGTCCGTTCCAAAACGTTCGGCTTGTTCGCGCAGATCCATCATCATCTGATTTCCATCAACACCCTGAGGATAGCCAGGGAAATTCTCGACCTCAGTAGTCTGAGTAAGCTGACCACCAGGTTGCATGCCGCTGTACTCAATAGGATTGAGGTTTGCGCGTGAGGCGTAGATTGCTGCGGTATATCCTGCAGGACCACTACCTATTATTAAACACTTGGTCTTCATAACTGTAAATTACTTGAGCAATTCCTCGATTTGCTTTGCGATGTTTTCGATATTCTCTGTAGGCTCGAAGCGTGCAACAACCTGACCTTTCTTATTAATAAGGAACTTGGTGAAGTTCCACTTAATATCAGGTTTCTGCTTGTAATCTGGATCCTCTTTTGATAGCATGTCTTCGAGAATCGGAGCAATTTTGTGGCTCATGTCCCAACCGGCAAAACCTTTCTGCTCCTGCAGGAATTTATAAAGAGGTTCGGCGTCATCGCCATTAACCTTAATTTTCTTAAAACGGGGGAATTCAGTGCCAAAGTTAAGCTTGCAGAACTCATGGATGCTCTCATCGGTACCAGGAGCCTGCTGTCCAAACTGGTTACATGGGAAATCAAGAATCTCGAATCCCTGACTGTGATACTGCTCATATAGTTTCTCCAGCTCGTCGTATTGTGGGGTGAATCCACACTTGGTTGCTGTATTCACAATAAGCAATACTTCATTTGCGTATTCCTTAAGAGATACGTCTTTGCCTTTTCTGTCCTTGACAGTGAAGTCGTAAACTGTTTTCATTTTATGTGGTTGTAATAATATAAAAAGATGCGGCCTTGGCATATGCAACTACCATGGACGCATCTTTAAACGTTCTTTGCGGTTTTATCTTACTTCTTCGCAGCCTTACCGTAGCGGCTCATGAACTTATCAACACGTCCTGCTGTGTCAACGAGCTTGCTCTTACCTGTGTAGAATGGGTGAGAGGTGCTAGAGATTTCGACTTTTACCACTGGGTAAGTTTCGCCTTCGAACTCTACAGTGTCATTTGTCTTTGCAGTAGACTTCGTAAGGAACATATCGCCGTTGGACATATCCTTGAATACGACGGGGCGATAGTTTTCTGGATGAATACCTTTTTTCATTTTGAGTTTAAATATTAATGTTATAAATACTAATTTCGCATAAAGCGGGTGCAAAGTTACGAATATTTTTCTGAATTTACAAACTTTTTGTGCTTTTTTCTTTGTTTACTCGGATTTTTATGCTATTTTTGCAACAAAATATAACTGATTATGTACAGAAAACAACTTTTATTGCTTATTTCGCTTCTTGTTCTGGGTGTATGTTCGGCTAAGGATAAGAATGGACAGAATATTTATGGCATAGGATTCTATAACCTTGAAAATCTGTTTGATACATGCCATGACGAAGGAAAGAATGATTACGAATTCTTAGCAGAAGGCTCATTCAAATGGAATGGCGAGAAATACAAAGCAAAATTGAATAATATGGCTCGTGTGTTGGCCGAGATGGGTACTGACAAGTTGCCCGGTATTGGATGTGCTGCTATCGGTGTTGCTGAGGTTGAGAATGCAAAGTGTTTAGTAGACCTCTGTAATCAACCAGTACTGAAAGCCCGTAACATCCAGTTTGTTCACGTAGAGGGACCTGATAAGCGAGGAATAGATTGCGCATTGCTCTATAATTCTCAATTGTTTAAGGTGAGAAACTTTAAGCTTATACCTTATATATATAATAGACCAGAGGATGCAGATAGGACAACTCGTGGTTTCTTGGTGGTTAGTGGAACTTTGGCTAAGGAACACGTTACTATAATAGTAAACCATCTGCCTTCACGTGGGGCAAAATCGTATGCTCGTGAAGATGGAGGAACGCAACTAAGGGTTGTTAAAGATTCACTGCAGAAGGATGATCCTAATGTGAAGCTTTTTATTATGGGTGATATGAATGATGACCCCCAGGATGCTTCTATGGCAAAGTGCCTTGGTGCAAAGCGCGAGATAAGTGAGGTAGAAGAGGGTGGACTATGGAATCCTTGGTGGAATGTACTGGCTGCTGGCCACGGAACTCTACAATTCCAAGGCTCATGGAATCTGTTTGATCAGATTATCCTTTCTGCAAATCTGCTTGACAAGTCAGGTACAAAGGATTACTCGACTTTGAAACTTCTGGATTATCAGATATTCCGCCGTGATTATCTGATACAGCAAGAAGGTGAGCATAGAGGTAATACTTTGCGTACAAGTGCTGGGGGAAAATGGCTAAATGGATTTAGCGACCATTTGCCAACGCTTGTTTATCTGAAGAAAAAGTGATGAGTGAGATTATAGAGAAACATCCCTTCGAGCCTTTTCTGCCTGAGAACGCAAAATTGCTTATGCTTGGTACATTCCCTCCTGCAGAGAAGCGATGGTGTATGCGTTTCTATTATCCCAACTTCATCAACGACATGTGGCGTATCTTTGGAATCTGTTTCTATGGCGATAAGCAGCATTTTGTATTAGAACAGGAGAAACGCTATAATCTGGATAGCATTATTCCGTTCCTTAATGAAAAAGGAATTGCGATGTATGATACAGCAACAAAAATCCGCAGAACAAAGGATAATGCATCTGACAAGGATCTTGAAATAGTAGAAGAGACGGATTTGGATGGTATGCTGCGGAAATTGCCTGAATGTAAGGCAGTGATAACAGCAGGTCAATTGGCTACGGATGTATTCTGTAATCATTATGGAATCAAGAGCCCTAAAGTGGGTGAGTTCGCAGAATTTCTTCTTGATGACCGTGAACTGAGGCTATATCGCATGCCAAGCAGCTCAAGAGCCTATCCAATGCGGGCTGAACGTAAAGCAGATTATTATAATATAGTTTTTAAATACCTTGAGTTATGACAATTATTGGAATTGCAGGCGGTACAGGTTCTGGCAAAACTACCGTTGTTAAGCGAATAGCCAAAGCTCTGCCACCACATTGTGCGGCAGTTGTTCCCCTCGACTCGTATTATAACGATACCACAGGAATGACACCGGAAGAACGTAAGGCTATCAATTTTGACCATCCTGATGCTTTCGACTGGAAGTTGCTTACAGAGCATATAAAGAAGTTGAAGAGTGGTGAGGCAATTGAACAGCCTACCTATTCATATATTGAGAGCAACCGTCAGAAGGAAACCATTCACGTAGAACCAAAGCCTGTGATTATTATCGAGGGAATCATGGCTTTGCACTATAAGAAGCTGCGTGATATGATGGATTTGAAGATCTTTGTTGATACTGATAGCGATGTAAGATTGATTAGAAACATACGTCGTGATGTGGTAGAACGTGGACGTACTGTTGATATGGTTCTTGATCGTTATGAGAAGGTTCTTAAGCCTATGCATGAACAGTTTATTGAGCCAACAAAGAAATTCGCTGACCTTATAGTACCTTGGGGAGGGGATAACCGTACGGGTATCCACATTCTTAAGACATATATTGAGGGAATAGTTACGGGAGTGTAGTCACTTCCGTAACTTCATTTTCATCTTTTACTTCTTCTGCAACAGGGATTTCCTGAACTTTCTCTGCTTTACGTCTGTTAGAGTGAATTTTCAGAGAGTTAATGATTTCAGTTACACCATAAAGAAGTGAACACCAACCCAGAATAATCATTGCTAAACTTGCAGGATCCATAGGTTTAAGCATTACGTATAGACCTGTAAGCAGAATCAGCGATGGGAATATCCAATAACCAAAGCCTATTTTTCCGAATCTGCGGCCTCTGACCAAAACCATAAATTGATTGATGGCGCCAAGTATTAATATGGCTCCGATTATATACATAAGAGCCTTGATGAAAATGCTTGGAGTCAGAGCAAGTAATAATCCGAGAATGATACTACCTAAGCCAACCAATGGAAAAGTTGGTTTCTCACCAGCAATTACATGGCCGTTTGAATCCATAATCTTATAATCGGATACATGCTTGCTTGCATTGAAATAAACTACTACAGAAATGACTCCTGACAATAGGAAGAGTATTCCAATAGCTACTGTAATCCAAGTTACAGTATTATCAGGAAACTTTATCAACATGATACCAATGGCTATGGCACAAATGGCACGGAAAATGGAACTTTGTAATATTTTCATCTTTATAATTTCTAAGTTTTACGCTGCAAATATAATAAAATAAGGTGGAATCAACAAATAATTATGTATTTTTGCGCCAAAAATTAAATGATAATGACAACTTTATACTTAGTTAGACATGGCGAAACGGTAGATAACGCCAACCAGATAATGCAAGGACAGACTCAGGGACAGCTGAATGAGAATGGTATAAAACAAGCCCGCGAGTTCAGTGAGGAATGGAAGAATAAACCTTTGGATGTGGTGATTGCCAGCGATCTGAAGCGGTCTGTTGATACAGCTAAGATAATTGCAGAGCCACATCATCTTGAGGTGCTGTCTACTCCATTGCTCCGTGAGCGAGACTGGGGAAGTTTTACCGGGCGATATATTCCAGACTTAAAAGGTGAGACATGGCCTGATGACATAGAAACATTAGAAAACCTTCTTTCCAGGGCTGGCGAATTCATCGCTTATGTCAAGAGGACATTTCCTGGAAAGAAGGTGTTGGCCGTAGGCCATGGCATCATCAACAAAGCTATACAATCAGTTTATTATCAAAAATCAATGAGCGATATTCAGAGGATGTCGAATGCTGAGGTTCGTACACTCGAACTATAGGTTATCTTCGACCACCACCACGTGAGCCTCCACCATGCGAACCTCCGCCATGAGAGTGGCTTGAGCTACTATGTGAGCCGCCACCTATACTGCGAGTTCCATGAGAACCACTGTGAGAACTGCTATGCGAGCCAACGCTGTGCGAACTGCTGCTGTGTGATCCATTGCGATAGCCACCAAACGAGGTGTTATTGCGATGTGAATCAGAGTGGCGATATACGTCGTCGTGACGATTACCAGAGTGATTCTCTATGCGATGGTTGTTTGGGCGGCCTTCGATGCGATGGTTGTCGTGGTGACGACCTGTTACACGTGTTGAGCTATGACGAGGATTGCGGAAGTCTCCACGATTCCAGCGGTCATGCATACCGAAGTGCTCTCTGTGAGCTGGACGGAAGTGGTTTCTGTGTCCGTAGTAGTAGCCACGAGCGCCATGGATGTGCCAAGCATGTCCACCACGGTAAGTAGCATAGAAGTGAGGACGTCCGAAGTAGAAGAAATCACGATGTGGATATATACGATATATTCCAAAGTGCCAATATCCAGCCTCCCAATACAGTGGACGGTAGAAATATGAAGCAGCAATGTATGCATTCCACTGCCAATCGTACAGGATATAGCTCAAATCCAGATTGCGACGCTCCCAATATGTGCCAAAAACATCATCGCGTCCGGCTACTCCCATCAGATAGTCGAGGTTTATTTCATATGCAGCCTCATACTGCTCGTCAGTGAGATTCAGCTCGTACGCCATCTTATCGGTGAGGAACAGGGCTTCGTTGCGAGCCTGCTCGTAGCTCATTGCACTAGCTGCCATTGTAGAGGTCAGCATCACCATCAGTGCGAAAAACATCTTCTTCATAATCGTATCGTTTTAATTGTTAAACTTCGTTTTACCTTTTCTACGTTCGGCATACCAAGCAAGCTTGTTCTGCTCTCACTTTCGAAAACGTTCGACATTCTTTTTTATTATTCACATTGCAAAGGAACAACATTTTTGCATCATATACAAAGGATTTTCCCTAAACAGATGGAGGAAAATCCCTATTTCCCTTATTTTTTCACTTTTCACTTTTCGCTTTTCACTTTTTATTAGTACCTTTGCCCCCAGAATGAAGAAAATACTATCTATATTAATAATAATGTGTAGTCCCTTGGCTCTGAGCGCACAGCAACGTTCGCTTACTGATAGCCTTTGCTATCGAGCCGAGCTGCAGACTACACTCTCAATTGGCGATAACACCCCCTTATGGCTCAATGCCAATAAGTATGGTCTCAGTTCGCTGAAAACGACTAATGGCTATCTGCGTGGTGCCCTGTCCAGACCTCTTTCGGCCGACAATGGCAGGAAGTGGGGAGTAGGCTATGGTATTGATGTAGCTGTAGCCGCAGGGCTCACAAGTACTTTGGTAGTGCAGCAGGCCTATGTTGAAGCTCGCTGGCTTAAGGGTACGCTTACTGTTGGCGCCAAGGAATATCCCCTGGAGCTGAAGAATCAGGAACTGAGTTCTGGCTCACAGACGCTGGGCATCAATGCTCGTCCTGTGCCACAAGTACGATTGGCTCTGCCTGAATATTGGACAATACCTGGTACAAATAAGTGGTTGGCGCTGAAAGGGCATATTGCTTACGGTAAAACCACCGACGATGGTTGGCAGAAGGATTTTGTAGCCCCACAGAATCGTTACACTGAGGGTACGCTTTACCATAGTAAGGCTGGATATCTGAAGATTGGTCCAGGCAACTTTACTGCTGAGTTAGGCTTGGAAATGGCTTGTCAGTTTGGAGGCACTTCGCATTTGTTTGAGAATGGAGTAGAAAAGGTGTATGACAATGATGGGGGACTGAGAGCTTTTAAGAATGCCTTTATTCCTGGCGGTACAGATGCTACCGATGGCGATTTTAAAAATGCCGAAGGTAACCAGTTGGGGGCGTGGGTAGCACGTTTTAGTTACGATCAACCCACATGGAATCTGGCTGTATATGCCGATCAGTTTTTCGAGGATAACTCTATGATGTTTCATGTGAATAAGAGTGGTGATAAGTACTTCTGGTATGACTTTAAGGATTGGCTGTTAGGTGCCGAACTGAAACTGAAAGATAATACGTGGCTAAACAATATTGTTGTAGAGTACCTTTATACCAAGTATCAGGCAGGGCCGGTTTATCATGATAAGACTAGTAATGTAGGCTACCAAATAAGTGGTCGCGACAATTACTATAATCATCATCTCTATACAGGTTGGCAGCATTGGGGACAGGTGATGGGTAATCCGCTTTATCTATCTCCTCTATATAATACCGATGGGCATATTGAGGTGGAACATAACCGCTTTGTGGCTTGGCATTTAGGTATTAGCGGTTCGCCCATGCACCAGTTGAATTATCGTGTGCTGGCGTCTTGGCAAAAGAGTTATGGCTCATATTATTACCTGCCAGACAACCCCATGGAAAATATTAGTTGTATGGCTGAGGCTGATTACATGCTGAAGGATGGTTGGAGCATAAAAGGTGCTGTTGCTGCCGACTTCGGTAAATTGCGAGGCGACAATTTCGGCTTACAGCTGTCTATCGTTAAAACAGGATTAATTAAATAACAGTTCGTAAAGATGAAGCGTTTATTATATATAATAATCGGTGTAACCATGTTACTAGTCAGTTGTGATAAAGAAGATTCTGACAATGGAAATCTTGATGGTTTTTGGCAGATGACATCTTCACCTGGTATCACATGGGCTTTTCAAGGACACATTCTGGAACTGCGTGATGTGAAAAAAGTGCATCAGGATATTGTGATGAGTTTCACTCGTGAAGGCGAAAAACTAAAGCTATCGGATCCTTACAGAGTGGATCGTGACTCTGACGATGTCGCCCTCCAGAATGCTGATCTGCTAATACCATATGGCATTAGCGATACTACAACCGAATTTTACATCTCAGAATTAACCAGTAGCAGGATGGTACTTGATAATTCTGCCTCACATTTGGAGTTCAGAAAGTATTAGAACTTTTTTCCAAAAGCAATTTTGAGGAAAGTAAGACAGAGAATCTTTCCATCGAGCCACCATGAGCGATTCTTCAGATAGTCAAGATCCATTTCTAATCGTTTCAGCATTTTCTCCATCGTATCGGTGTAGCCGTTATAGAGTGTGGCCATTGATGTGATGCCTGGACGTATCTGATAAAGATATGTGTAACGTGGATCGTGCTGGATAATCTGGTCGATATAGAATTTGCGTTCTGGACGTGGACCGATAAAGGCCATGTCGCCAATGAAAATATTCCAAAGCTGAGGTAGTTCGTCGAGATGATGCTCGCGCAGGAACTTTCCAGTTTTTGTAAGGCGCTTGTCTTTGTGCTCACTACACAGTTGCGGTCCCTTGGCTTCGGCGTTAACTGTCATGCTGCGAAACTTATAAATAGTAAACGGTCTCCCGAATCGGCCTATACGTTCTTGCTTAAATATCACAGGACCATCGTGGTCGCGCTTGATAGCAATATAACAAGCTAAAAACAATGGTGAGAATACAATCAGACATATACCTGCGAAAAAGAAATCAATCCATCGCTTGACTTCTTTCTCAAAGGCGTTCATTCCATCATATATATACGAGTAATTTTGCTCCATCCAATATTCTTTGTTTATTGTTATACTTATTATAACGTTACCTCCATTTATTTATTATGTATTCTAAAAAAAATAATTCAAATAGTTCTTATCTCAGGAAAAAAGTGTAATTTTGCGTCAGTTTTATATCTGCATATGAATCAATTGGTATCAATTATCATGCCCGTTTATAATAATGCTGACTATCTGGAGAGTTCTATTTCTTCAGTGATTAATCAGACATCTCCTAACTGGGAGCTGATAGTTGTTGACGATTGCTCCTCTGATTCATCTTCTGAAATAGTGAAGAGATTTGCTTCAGTTGATGATCGAATACATTTATACAGGACGCCTGCATGTTCAGGTTCTCCTATTGTGCCGCGTAATATGGGCATAGAAAAGTCAAAAGGTCGTTATATTTCCTTTCTGGATAGTGATGATGTTTGGTTGCCTTCGAAATTGCAGCATCAATTAGATTGCTTTGCGAAGCATCCAGAAGCTTTTCTTGTTTTTTCGGATTTTGAGAAAATCAGTCAGACAGGCATTCGGAATAATCGCGTGCTCTCGATGCCAATGAAAGTGGGGTATAGAAAACTGTTGGAAGGAAATGTCATAGGCTGTCTTACAGCTATCTATGATGCGGAAAAGATTGGTAAATGCTTCTTTCCTTCCTGTGGACATGAAGACTATGCATTGTGGCTTTCGTTGTTGCGTCATGGTGGTGAGGCTGTCAATACAGGTTATGTGGATGCATTATATAGAGTGCGAAAAGCTTCTATCTCTTCAAATAAATTTGTAACCATGCGGTGGCAGTGGTTCATTTATCGTCGTGTAGAGAGTCTGAATCTGTATCTGTCTCTCTTCTATTTTGTAAAGTATGCATATCATGCCATCCGGAAATCATGGATTTGAACTGATTTTTATCCATGACGGCGAAGCTGGCGACACCAGATGATTGATATTCATCCATTTTTCCGGGCAGACGACGATTTGCTGACTGCCTTGATGTAGCCAGGCACCCCACCACGAGAAGGAAGAGTTGGCAATGATATGGTGTTGGCAGTAAGTCATCAGCTGCATGTCTCTATAGTTTTCAGAGTCTTTATGCCAATCTACATAGATAATAGGCTGTTTGATATGTGCTGATAGGTTCTGCTTGCACCATGAGATGTCGTTTGAGAAGATCAGGAATAAATCTGGCGTCGTTCTTGAATATACTTCATGTATGGCATCTGTATAATAGTCGATGGTACAGATGCCCTTAAAGAGCTTATCGGTAATATAGTCGCCTCGTCGCACATGGATGGCCACGCTATTGCAGTTTGCTGCTTGTTGTGCCAGATTGAGATCCCTTTCATCCGTAAAGTCAGGGAATCTGAACGTTTTGAGTATTAGTTCCCGCTGATTGATGAAATAGTCTTCGTGCTGCCAATATCCGTCATAGTACTTATCACCTGTATTGTCAAACAGATGTTTCTCGATACTTAGATTCGCTTTTTCTTTCAGCATGGTTTTGCGTACGGGAAGCAGTCGGCTGCCTAATCTCCAGGTCTGAAAGTTGGGGTAGGGATAGGCTAATCGTGCTATCTCCAGCAGTTTCGCTTCCTCATATCCTGCATGGAATATTCTGCTGATTTCAAAACCATAGTGTTTCTTGTATCCATTGAAGCAGTGCAGATCTATAAGAATCCGCTCGTTTGGGAACTGTTGTTGCAGCACCTTGTAAAGAGCAAATTGAAACATCTGATTGCCCAGACCTCCTATGACTTTTACTATCTTCATGACTTCCTTCTCCTATATAAATTCCAATAATAGAACGGTGTGGTAGCTACATAATATGCCTGTCTGAATAGGTTGCATTTGATAAGGCTGCCAGCAATGTAGCTCACTGTAAGGCTATTGAGAATGTTATAACCAACAAGTAGTTGCAGTAGTATCTCAACATCATATTGTATACCGACTAATAGAATCACAATAAGTATCGTTCTTCTGATGATGTCGAGCTTGAAAAGTATGTCGGTTCTTCCTTTCACCAGCAGGACATCCTGATTGATATCTGAGAAACAAAAAACGAAGCCGATAATACAGAAATATCTGAGATATATGGCTGCAGGTGCCCAATCCTCTGGGAAAAGCAATCCTATGAATTCTTCGGATAGAATATATAGGAGTATCATAATCGGTGCTATAATCCAGAATGCTGTTCCTACCACACGTTGACTGTAGCTACTTAGTTTTTCTTTGTCATCTTGGAATGTTGACATCATGGAATAGCTTACGCGTTTGATTCCATAGCAGATGGTGCCTGATGTGAGATAGGGTATTTTATTGGCCATGGTATAATGACCAAGCACCGTAGAACTATAAGCCTTACCAACAAATAGGTTGGCAAGGTTGTCTGTAATTGCAGCCAGCAAATTGCTTCCTAACAGGTTCATCGAGAACTTCAGATATTTCCTGATGCATTGTGCGGAGAAATAGAGCTGAGGTCTCCACGAACTGTATATCCAGAAGAATAGTGTCTGCAATATGGCAAATGAAAGGTTCTGCACAATCAGTCCCCAGACATCATGGCGGATGTAGCTTACAATGATACCTGCTATTCCTGAAAGCAGAACTGCCCAGAATGATATCTTCGAGACAACCTTGAAGTTTACTTCTTTGAAAAGAAGCCCTTGTTGTACAACAATAAGCGACTGGAATATCAATGCCAGAAATGCAATCCTGATGAGGATGGTAAGCTGATGCTCTTCAAAAAAAACGGCAATGAATGGTGCGACGATCCAAAAGATAGCGTACACAACCGAGCCAAGCAGAATATTAAACCAGAAGATGGAACTTTCGTCCTGTCGTGTTACCTTTTGTTCATGTATGAGTGCTTGTGAGAATCCACTATCAATCAGTATGGTAGAGAAGGCAAGGAATATGCTCATCATGCTGACTAAACCGAAATCTGCAGGAACAACAAACTGTGCAATGATGAACGTACACAAAATCTGTATGCCCATCTTCGCAAACCGTTCTATCATACTCCAGAAGGTTCCTGTTATCGACTGATGCATTGTTTCGTTGCTCATATATCAAACATGAATATACCACCTGATAGCATTCCAAATGACTGCAATAGCCTTTTGGGCTTTCCCTGATAGAGAATTATCGCGTCCTTTATTGAAATACATGTCTAATGTTACCTTGTTTCTGAATATGATTCGTGAATGGGATGGAGTGCTTATCCATTCTTCGGGGCAGCAGTAACCCTTGGGTAGCTCCTTGCATTTGTGCAAATGGAGATACTTGTTCAGATACGATTCGTCATTTCTGCAGGCTATTATCCCATTCTGGACGTCGGTACGTATGGCTTTTGCAAGCAGTTCCGACATGTTGAGGAAGGCTGTCTGTGTGCCGCCATAGAAACCTCCCATATAGTATGTATATGGTCCGTCGAGTGGGGGCATATATGCTGTTGATCTTTTATTTCGCTCGTATGGATAGAAAAATGATATGCTACAAGGCTTTTGCTTGGGCCATCTGATAGCGGTTATGCCAGTAGAATCAGGCAGGATCTCATCGCCCACATCTGCTATGAGCTCAGCATTGCTATTGATAAAGTAGATGTAATCGAATGAATTGAGCTGATCCTTAATGCTGTTAAACATCTCAAATCGATAGAGAGTGTCATAAGGAAAACCCTGGCATTCGCGTCTGATGATATGTACATCACAACTGTCCTTTATCTTCTCGTCGTCAGTGAAGACAAAATAGTGTATATCAGCAAGGCCTTGTAACAGATGTTGTTTTGCTGATACATAGAATGCAGAGAAGAAGCGTGAGTATTTTCCTGTACAAATATATAGAATAGCTATTTTCATATGTTATTGCTCTTTTTGTAGATACAGAATGTAGTGATGAACTCTATCATTAAAATTGAAAAAAGAATATGGAATGACATGATTCCATTCGTTTTTGAAGGTGAATACTACTGATATTCTTATCAGCAAGAGAATCATGAGAGTGCCAAACACACTTTTATGTTGTTCTAATGATTGAAATAGGAAAATGTATGCAAATGGCCACAGATAAGCGTTGAGCCTGTAAAATGGCAGGAACGCTAATGCAACGATACAGATGCAAAGCCCCAATATATATATCCAATACTCTGTTGAAGCATCTGTGTGCAAGAGCTCTTTTCTTCTGAACCATGTATAAGCAACAAAAAGCAATGTCATCAGTAGTCCGTCGAATATGGCAGCTATTGGTAGAGCAGTACGTTTCATACTCATTTTGAAATAGAAGGTGTCTGACAATCCTATCAGTGAAAGGATGATATGAATGGATAGTGCAATGATAGCTGCTGTAATAAGCACTATGATCGTATTACGTGGACAGATATGGATTTGTTGAAGTATGGGAAGAATAAGTAATATAAGGGCAGAAATGTGAAATAAAGAGGCAATAATAATCAAAAGAGTGTATGGCTTATATTTCTTGGCTTTAAGGTATGGATATGCTCTATAGAAGAACATGATAGCAAAGGCTTGGCGAATCATACTATACTGATCGAACCATACTCCAGAGACAATCATCATAAAACATGCTAACGCAATCTGTTTCGTATGTTTAGATATAAAAAGTATGTTACCAATAGAAAAAACAAAGGACGATAGTATAATGATGGTATACGGTTCTTTAGAGATGTACTTTATAAGAAAATGGATTAATATCTGAAATCCATATTCAAATTTGTCGAGTAGATGATATGTGAAAACCGATTCGTTCTGATAACTTAATATTTTGGTCTTCTCATAATAGAAACCATAATAGTGAGGTGTGTCGTTTAACACGGTGATATCTCTGAATCCAAAGAAGCCAAATAGTAGAATAAAGCATGCCACCAATTGGAACAGGCGGGCTGCTCCAACGGTTTTAAACTGCTTTGCCACTAAGTGTACTATAAGAAACAGGGCAAAATAAAGAAAAACTAACACCATCACTTCCTTGCTTTTATGTCTCTTTTAATATGCTCCTGACATTTAGCTTCAGATAGAAATAGATGGCAGGAATAGCCAGGCCGAGGAATAGGGCAATGAGCAGGCTCGTGCCTTTCTTGGGGAATATAGGCTTAAGTTGTCCCATAGGGGGAGATACGATGCGCAGATTCTGCGAGTTGTACACCTGGGTAAGACTGTTCTCCTCGCGCTTCTCTAAGAGGTAGATGTAAAGGGCCTCGATGATTTTATGCTGGCGCTCGGCTGGCAGCACTTTGGTAACTGCCGATGGGGCTGCTGATATCTGCTGTTTCAGTTTCTGATCTTCACGATTCACTGCCTTCTGACTTGCACGTAACTGGGCCACACCATGATCCAACGAGTTTACAATAGCCTTGCGCATGCTGCCAAGCTGTACATCCAAATCCTTTACCAGTGGGTTGTTATCGCTACTGTTCTCGGCCATCTGGTTGCGTTGCAATTGCAGCTTGTTATATTCGTTAATCTGTTTGGCTACATTCTCGTTGTCGGGTAGCAGGTTGGCTGGCAATACCTGGTTTGTTCCTTCGGTGTAGTTTACCTGATTGCGCATCTGCTCCATCATATACAACTGGTTGTTTACTTTTACCTGCTGTTCGTAGGTCAGGCTGGCATTAGTCATAAACATCTTGGCAGCCTCCTCGTAATCGGGCATCAGGTTGCTACCTCTGAACTGGGCTATATCCTTGTCCAGTCCGCTCAACTCCTGCTCAATGTCCTTGATGCGTTCGTTGATAAACTGTGTAGAGATGTCGGCAGCATTCTTCTTGTCGTTCATCCATGCCTCCTGATACACGTTTATCAGTGTACTGATAATCAGTTCGGCGCGCTCGGCTATCTGGTCGCGATAGCCTATGTGGATGATGCTGGTCTGATCGTCGGTCAGGTCGATATCCAACTGCTCCATGCAACGCTCTACCTGGTCGTATTTCTTTTCTTTGGTGATGCGGATTGTCATATCGCCTTTCTCATCCATCACCTGCTTAAAGTATTTTGTGGCAATAACGCTTATTGGACCCATAGGCGTTTGGCATACGGTGTTTACCTTGCCTTCAACCTCGCCGCTCAATTTATCCTTGTTCTTGCGCATCTTGTAGAGCGTAAAGGTGCCGTCCTGTCGCAAATCCATCTTCAGGTAGGCTCCGTCTTTATCTGTAAGCTTGGGGAAGGTGAGTTTTACAGGTAGTGTTTCCTCCCACAGATCGTGTTTCATTAACCCTTCGTAAGTGGAATAGCGTGTGTCAAGACCTAAGCGATTAATTACATCCATCAAAAGTGCTGGCGATGACATGATTTCTATCTCGTTACTTACATTCGATGCGATGTTTATGCCTGCCAGACCGGCAAGCGTACCCATGTTGGCTGCCATCGACGATAACAAGCCGCCACCACCGTTCTCGTCTTTGATAAGTACAGTGGCGCTACGTTCATATCGTGGGGCGAACATCAGCAGAAACAGAATAGCTGCTATTAGGGCAGTGGTAAGCGTGGCTGCAAACCATCGCCAATGTTTCTTGCACTCGTTAATATATTGTTGTAGGTCCATATTTGTTGATTCTTATTTAAATACAAGGATGGCAACAGTAGTAAGTACTGATACTATCGACATCCAGAATGAAATGCTTCGGGTTTCGTTGCCGTTTGCAGTCGACTGACGAGCTTTCACGTCGTTTGGCTTTACGTAGATGATATCGTTTTGATGGATATAATATGCCTCAGAGTTGAACAAGTCTTTACTGGAGTTGAGGCTCACAACGTATGTCGTGCGCTTGTTGTTTTCTGTTCTTATCACCATGATAGAATCGCGCTTTCCATATACGCCTAAGTCGTGGGCTTGTCCTAATGCCTCAAACAATGTTAGTTTGTCTTTTTCGATTTTATAAACGCCGGGTGTGTTTACTTCGCCTGTAACTGTATATGTCAAATTCTGAAGTTCTACTGTTACGTTGGCGTCCTTTAGCTGCTCTTTCTGCAACTCTTGCTTGATGGTGGTCTCAACCTCCTGGCGTGTCATACCGCCAACGTGTATTTCGCCGATGACGGGGAAATCGATTGTTCCTTGTTTACTTACGGTGTAGGGAGAGATATACGAGTTGCCCATCACGCTTCCTTGGGTGATCTGGGTGGTGAGAGTTTTGTTGAACAAATTACCCATCAGCGGATCCTTGCTCTTAACAACAACTGTTAACTGGTCGTTAGGCTGTAGGCGGATGGTGCCGTCGATGGTAATATCCATCTGTTGACCGTTCTGTAGATCTCGCAGATAGTTAAAGTTGCGTGGTGTAGTGCAGCTTGCCATCACCAGCGCCGTGCATATTGCTATAAATAAACGATTCTTCATTATATCTAAAAACGCTATTTACACCTTATTATTATAGAATTCGGGGGCAAAAATACTAAAATTTTGGGTAAAAATGTTGTTTATATCCGAAAAAGTGCTATCTTTGCAACCGAATTTGCTGGTGAGCAGTTCGATTTACGACATTTACGTCTTGGGGTTGACTGGATTTGACGGCGAGATGAAATGGTACGTAAGCACGCGGAGGCTTCTTTGGTTCCCTCCATAATCTGAGTCAAGGAAATTATAATTGGCAACAATGAGTATGCTCTCGCTGCCTAATCGAAGTATAGTAGATTACTGGCTTTATTCCTTTACAAGGTAGAGGAACGAGACGTCGCTCCGAGGATGTTGTTCCGAATCCAAAGATCAAGCGGCGCAGGTTAAATCGGAAATAGTCCATGTAGGCTCCGATGCACGGATGAAGTTTTAGGAGATAAGGTTGCGGTTGGTGGCTTGGGTCTTGCCGTAGCTCGAAAATGAAGGCCAAGATAAGCGTGTAGAAAGCGTATGGTTTCCTTGTGCGGACGAGGGTTCGACTCCCTCCAGCTCCACCATGTTACGCCCTCGCGAGGTATCACCCTCGTGAGGGTTTTTCCATTTCTGAATATCATTTCAATTTGCGTATAGGCGCACAATCGTTTGCGTATAGCCGAATAATCGTTTGCGTATAGGCAAACGATGGATTAGTAGGCTTTTTGTACCTAATCTCCTTACTCTTTGTACCTGATAACCTTAGAGATTGTACCTTAAAACCTTAGGTACAAATCAAAAAGATTCTTCGTGGTCGTATTGTGGCATGTAGCGAATCAGCTTGTGTATAGCTGCATTGGCCATTGCTTCATATGCACGCTCGCTGGGGTGCAGGTGGTCGCCGCTGTCATAGCCCTCGGCAAATGCTTTGGGAGTGGTAACGCTGCGTACTGCAGCATCGAAGTCGATACAGCCATTGAAGATAGGCGAAGTGCGTAACCACTCATTAAACTCCTGGCGCATCTTCTCGCGGTCTTCGTTGTATGTGCGCCAACCATATATTGGTAGCAATGTGCCGCTCCAAACTTTAAGTCCCATTGCTTTGGCTGGTTTTACATATATATCCTCAACACCATGTTCCATTTCCTCTACTGTAGGTAGGTCGGTCCATGGACGGAACGGGTTTACGTCAGTTCCTACAGGGTGTATGATGTCGTTAATTCCGTGTTGAATAATAACATCTGTTGCACCAGCCACATTCATTTCGATAGGGAAGCGGGTAGATCCCTTTAAGCCATAGGCTTGATATGTTATGCAATCATACTGTCGAAGAATGCGTGTTCCACTTACTGCCCGGCGTATGATAGATGCATTTGAACCGAATGCCTGTAATGCCATATAATCCGGCCATGATTGAGCAGTTATTGAGTCGCCATAGCAAACTATAGCATGATTCTCTGTTGATGTAAGTATATCAATGGTGTTTAAAAAGTAGAACCAGTTGGTACTCCGACTCAGGTCCAAGGGCAATTCGTCAGCTTCGGCATAGTCGCCATAAGCATAAAATCCTTTTGATAGCGGGCCGGTGACAAGTGTACCGCTGTTCATTTGTGTGTAATCTGCCAGATAGAAACTCACGTTTATTGTGTCGCCCCTATTAACATTGTAGCTTATTGCATCACTCTCTGTTTCTTTTCCTGGCATTAATGTAATACAATACTCACCATCAAATGTGATAGGAGTATGACCAACAAATACTTTTGAAAGTGTTACAGGTTCTGTTCCAGTGAGGTTTGAAAAACGGAAACGCAACATATTGCCACTAAAGCACATTCTGATAGGATAGCGTAGTGTAAGATCCTTGGCATATGTTGCCTCACGGCGATTGGTTATAGATGTGGCATTGCCCCAGCATGCCACCCATTTGTTTTGGTCGGTATTATTTTTCATAATGACTTTATTCTTCTTCCGATGTACGAAGAATGATGGATGTGGCTCCTAAAGTAAACAAGGTTCCATTGCTGATTACGCGGCGTTCCTTTGGAGTGAGCTCAACATTATCTATAAATGTACCTGTGTTACTATTGTTATCTTTCAGAGTATAACGTAAGCCACCTTTCTTATCGCGGCTAACGGTAATAGTGCAATGATTCAAGTCTACACTAGGATCAACTGTTTCAAAAGCTGTATTGGCAGGATTTCCTTTCTGATAACGACCAATAATATTGTCGCCCATACGGAGGGGAATAACCTGTTTGTAGTGGAATACATTCTCGATTACTACTATCGAGCCGCAACCTTCTTCGTTGGCTTGTTCGTCAGGGTTCTCATCTTTCTGACGCTCGCGAAGTTTGCTTACGCCAATGCGAATTCCAAACTCTTTGCCACAATCAGGGCATTTGAATACCAACGACTGACCTGCTTCGTATTTGGTCTCGTCGAAAGTTATATACTGATCACACTTAGGACAGCGTACTCTTTTCATTCGCTCTTTTCGTTATATTTGTAAACCCAAGCTTCCTCTAATTCTTTTTCTCGAGAAATCTTCTGTAGTTTCTTATATGCATCAGTCTGATTATCAAAATGTCCGTATACAACTCGGGTTACATTATTATGAACATAGATTTCTACACCCTCATAACCGCGTTTAGCCAGACGGTTGATGAAATCTTCTGCATTATGCTTTGATACCTGGCTTGCAAGTACTATGCAATAGCCCTCGCGCTTAGGTGACTTGATAGCAGGCTTTGATACATCAGCGGGCTTGGCGGGTTTTATTGTGTCAAGTATTGCCTCTGAAGCCTTAGTGGCTGGCTTATGAGCATCCTTACGCTTAAAATCGATAGCGCTTGTATTTGTGTCTTTTGATGACATCATTCCAAAAAGGAACTGGTTGTTCAGATTGCTTATGGTGCGAGTCATCATCTCAGTCTGACCAGTAGGCATTGCAACGAAGAATACAGCAAGAAGAATTGCTGCAACTGCAACGGCATTCCGGATCCATGTTAACTTTATGCGAACTACATCGTTGTCATCATCTTCCAACTCGTCGATGGTTTCCTCGGAGTTCTCCGTGGTTTCCTCCATAAGATGTTTCATCGGATGCTCAAGCTTAACAATGTTTGGCGTTTCCTTGACAACTTCCTTGACAGGTTCCTCTGTTACAACCTCAGCATTAACCATCTCTATGGTCTTCATCTCAAAAGAGTTCAATCCATAGAGACTTGGCGACAGAATACCTGCCTCGCAAGGAGTGAACACGTAGTTCCCATCCTCATTCAGTTCTAATATACCTATATTATTAAGTTCGTATCTGCCTTCGTTCTGCAAATGCTGTGTAAGCTCGTTTACTTCGTCTTCTATGCGCTGAATAGCCTCTGGATAACTGATGTCGTAGGCTTCGATATACGATTGAGCCAAAAGAGAGTCGTTAATCTTAAGTTGTGGGTTAAATCCTAGCGTACGAAGAGGGGGGAGGAAAATGCAATCTTCCTCATCATATCTTGCCTCAACATGATGCGCCATAAATCCACCCAAATTGGGAACTATAACGCAATCGTTGTTGAGCAACAGTATCTCAATATGTCTTTCTAATTCAATCACGGGTGCAAAATTACATCAAAAAAACGAGATAAACAAATAAAAGAAACTTAAAATTGCGTGATAAATGAAATTTTTAGTGTACCTTTGCAGAAAATTTAAAGTTATCGATATGAATATTGCTATTGTAGGAACCGGTTATGTAGGTTTGGTATCGGGAACATGTTTTGCCGATACCGGTGCAAATGTTACGTGTGTTGACGTAGACGAAAACAAGATTGAACGCCTTAAAAATGGCGAAATACCCATCTATGAACCTGGACTGGATGAGTTGGTTAAGAAAAATGTTGCCGCTGGTCGATTGAAGTTTACTACTGATCTTGCTTCAGTATTAGATGATGTGGAGATTGTTTTCTCAGCCGTAGGTACACCTCCTGATGAGGATGGCTCAGCTGATTTGAAATATGTGCTGCAGGTGGCTAAGACCATCGGTCAGAACCTAAAGAAATACGTTGTAGTAGTTACAAAGAGTACTGTTCCTGTAGGAACTGCTAAGAAGGTTCGTAAGGCTATTGAAGAAGAACTGGAAAAGCGAGGCGTAAACATCGAGTTTGATGTTGCATCTAACCCAGAATTCCTTAAAGAGGGTAATGCTATTAAGGACTTTATGAGTCCAGACCGCGTAGTTGTTGGTGTTGAGAGTGAGAAAGCCAAGAAGACGCTGACCAAGCTCTACAAGCCATTCTTGATTAATAATTTCCGAGTTATCTTTATGGATATCCCATCGGCAGAGATGACCAAATATGCAGCAAACTCTATGCTGGCTACACGTATTTCGTTTATGAATGATATTGCAAATCTTTGCGAACGTGTTGGTGCCGATGTTAATATGGTTCGTGCAGGTATTGGTTCGGATACCCGTATAGGTCGTAAGTTCCTTTATGCTGGCTGTGGATATGGTGGCTCATGCTTCCCTAAGGATGTTAAGGCACTAATTAAGACAGCTGATCAGAACGGCTACTCTATGGAGGTGCTTAAGGCTGTTGAGCGCGTAAATGAGAAACAGAAGAGTGTTCTTTATGAAAAGCTTGTTAAGGCTTACGGAAGTGAAGAGGCTTTGAAGGGCAAGACTATTGCTATGTGGGGCCTTTCGTTCAAACCTGAGACCGATGATATGCGAGAATCAACAGCTTTGGTTATGATCGACTTGCTGCTTAAAGCCGGATGCAATGTTCGTGCTTACGACCCAATTGCTATGGAGGAGTGTAAGCGCAGAATAGGTGATAAGGTTGTTTATTGCCGTGATATGTATGATGCAGTTCTTGATGCCGACGCTCTGTTGCTGCTCACAGAATGGAAGGAATTCCGTCTGCCAGGATGGGGTGTTATCAAAAAGGCGATGAAGAGACCATTGGTTATCGATGGCAGAAATATATTCGATACGGAGGAGCTGGAAGAAAACGGCTTCGAGTATCATTGTATAGGTAAATGAAGAAATTATTAACGATATCATTATTGGTGGGTGTTCTGGTTGCTTGTAACCAGAATAACCCATCTGTATTGCCTGAGGATAAAGAGGCAAAAGCATTGTTGCAAGGTGTTTGGGTGGATGAGGAAAGTGGTGATGTCTCGTTTAAAGTTAATGGGGATACAATATATTTCTCTGATGCAACCAGTATGCCTGCTTATTTCAGAATCTATGAGGATTCGCTTTATCTTGGTTCTGGCACATCTTATGGTATCGTTAAACAAACAGAACATCTATTCTGGTTCAATAATCAGAATGGTGATTTGCTGAAATTGGAAAAGAGTGATGGAACCGACGAAGGGGTTGTTAATGAACATACTGCCCCAAGCATACTAACTTATACTCATCAGGTAAAAATCGATTCTGTAGTATCATATAATAGAAATCGTTACCATTGGTATATTGCTATAAACCCCACAAAGTATAAGGTTGCCAAGCGCTCGTATAATGAAGATGGACTTGAAGTAGAAAACGTTTATTACGACAATATTATGCACGTAAGCGTATTTCTTGGAGCCAATAAGATATTTTCAAGTGACTTCCATAAACAGCAGTATAAGGGTTTAGTGCCTGATGCTTTCCTTGATGAGGCTATATTAGCCAATATGGAGTATAGTCATATTGATGCTCAGGGGTTGCATTTTAATGCAACACTTTGTATTCCTGATGGTGCGACATGTTATATGGTTGAGTCTACCATCAGTTATACTGGAGTTTCATCGATGAAGTTGGTTGAGTACTAAACTATTTCTCATCCAACCACGCATCTAGAAGCATTCTTGCTATTGACAATTTTTCTGGAATGGTAGGCAGGTTGTCGCGTTTAAACCAGCCTCCTTTGGCTATTTCGCTTTTCTGCAAATGAATGTCACCTGATACATAATCGGCATTGAAACCAACCATTAATCCACAAGGGTAGGGCCAAGGCTGTGAACCGAAATATCTGATGTTATTGATTCTTACACCAGTTTCCTCAAATGCTTCTCGGGCTACAGCCTCTTCAAGTGTCTCGCCTGTCTCCACGAAACCAGCCACCAATCCATAGAAATCTGTACGGAAATTCTTGGCACGAACAAGCAATACCTCGTCTCCTTTATGTATAAGCACAATGACTGCTGTTGCTAATTGTGGCCATATCTCTTTGCCGCACTCTGTACATTTCTTGGAAATTTCAGTGTCCATTTTCATTGGGGCGCCACAGACACCACAGAATCTTGTGTTGGCATCCCAATATAACAGTTCATGACATTTGCCTGCTTTCTGATAGAGTGACTTTTCTAGTTTGTAGTATGACTGGCGGAGTCCGCACATCTCATAACGGGGATCATCGCAAATTGGGTGATCGATTCTATATGTCTTAACCTCTATACCATCAATGGGCGTAATATTCATTACGTTGGTCCATGGCTTTATTTTTGTAGGCGGTTCCTCTAGGTAGGGAATTGTATACCCGCCATCTGGCGTCTTCTCTAATAACAGTTCTTCTTTGCAGAATACAAAATAATGTTGTTTCATTTTCCGAATAATTGTTTACGGTCTCTTTCCAGAGCTGGTTTTACCCATGCCTCGGGCACGAATTTCCAGTTATTGTTCTTTTGTGGGTCTATAGTACCCAGACGTTTAATCTCTTCTGTAAGATAGTGGCGTTGGTCCATGTCGGTGTGGAACAGTACTCGGTTTTCGAGAGAGTCCTGAGGTATTCCTGCGCCTCTTGTCAGCAGCTCGCCGCCACCATTGGCACGATAGCTGTTCATCACAACTTTATACCATTTCTTTTCGTCAAATGGTTCACCATTCGACATCTGTAGAATCTTTACTTTATTTCCGTCAGGTTGGGTAAGATCAACTATATAATCAATTCCGCAAGCTGAATCAAAGTTGAATGTATAGTATTGAAAACCAGTGCGTTGCTGATCTTCTTTTGCGTCATCGTTGAGTCTTAGCGCATGGTCGCTTGGCGACTTCATCGTGTTGCACCACATGTCGTACGAGAATTCCAGATGCTTCCTGATTTCCTCGCCAGTCATCTTTAGTACAAAGAGCAGATTCTCAAAACGATATAGCTTAAACATATCAGCCTGAGTAACCTCGCCGGCGTCAATTGTTGTATCGAATGCCAAAGGTGCATTAAATGAAATATCAGCCTTAGAGATACTCATCTGGAGATTGTGGATAAGGTCAGTAAATGCTGAATTTCCGAAGAAACTTTCGCGGGTGTAAATTGGGTGCTTGAAGTAACCAATCTTTGTGTTTACATAATCTTTTACCTTATCTATTGCAGGCTGGAAATCGGTTATCATCTGCTCATCAACCTTCTCATCCAGTACACTTATAATGTTTCCTTTTATCACTTTCTTGGTTAACTCACCTTTGTTGTATGTAAGGGTAATCTCCGCTTCGGCTACATTGGCAACGTAGCAGGAAGGATCTATACATAACACTCGATTACCCTCTTTATTGGTAACCCACATGTTGTGAACCTGATGGTCGTGGCCAAAGAAAATAATATCAAATCCAGGTACCTCGCGGGCTACTGATTCCGTAGCGTTTTCTTCATAATCGGATGTGATAATACCACCATCAAGTCCAGAATGAAATAGGCCGAATATGAGGTCGGGCTTTTCTACTTCCTTAACGTATTTTATCCACTTCTTGGCACACGATGTCATATCTTCGAATTCCAACCCCTTCCAGATAGATTTGTTCAACCAGTGAGGAATAGCTGGGGTTATCATGCCTATTACCACAATCTTTACACCGTCCTTTACATGAACAGAGTAGGGTTTTATGCCTGTGTAGATGTGTTCCGGATGCGCCTCGGCGTTTTTATATTCTTCTTTTACGATGTTCGCACCCAACAGTGGGCAGCGAACTTCACGAATCCATTTGTCGTATACCTTATGTCCGGGTTCAATATCGTGATTACCTACTGTTTCGGCATCATATTTCATGTAGTTTATTACCGATGCTGCCAGATTCTCGTCTTCAGGCATTACATAATTCGACCAATAAACACAAGGCTGGCCTTGCAGAATATCACCATTATCAATAAGCAGAAAATGGTCTTCGCCGTATTTCTCACGTTGTTTTTTTATATAGGTATTGGCTCTTGAAAGCGTGCCTCTGATAGGTCTCTTCTCCATGAAATCATAAGGGAAGAAATGGCCATGCACATCGCTGGTTTCAACGACTTTTATCTTAACGGTCTTTGAGCTTTTAGCCTCTGCCATTGTTGCTGATAGCAGAAGGGATATCAGGAAAAAAACTGTCTTGTTCATTCTCTTTTAGTAATTTTGGTGCAAATATACGTAATTTTATTGATTTGCCCAAACTTTTGGTTGAATATTTTAAGAAAGGCTTGGCACATTTTTTGCATGGATATAATAAAAAAATAGGAGGATTTGATTATGGCATTCATTGATTATTACAAGATTTTAGGCGTAGATAAGTCTATTCCACAGAAAGATGTGAAAAAGGCATATCTTAAGCGAGCCAAACAGTTTCATCCAGATTTACATCCAGATGATCCTAAGGCTCAGGCGAAGTTTCAGGCACTTCAGGAGGCCTACGATGTTATTGGCGATCCGCAAAAGCGTGCCAAGTATGACCAGTATGGTGAAAAGTGGCGTGAGGCTGAGCAGTTCCAGGGCTTTGGCGGTGGAGGCAATAGCGGTGGAAATCCGTTTAGTGGCTTTGACTTTAGCAGTTTCCAGGGTGGTGGCTTCTCGTCTTTCTTCGAAGACCTTTTCGGACGTAAAGGACAGCAGGGAGGAGGCTTTGGCGGGTTCCAAGGTTTTGGAGGCGCTCGTCAGGCTCGTACACATAGCGGCGAAATGAACGCAAATGTAACAATAGATCTTTACACAGCGATGCTGGGTGGTGAAGTCATTGTTACACTATCAAATGGTCAGAAACTCAAGCTTAAGATTAAGCCTGAAACCCAACCCGGTACTAAGGTTCGCCTACGTGGTAAAGGGTATGATAGGGGAGACGGGACCTTTGGTGATCTCATCATTACCTATCAAGTAAAACTCCCGACAAATTTGTCTGAACGTCAGAAGGATTTGTTACGCCAGGTGCTTCAATAGAAACTCCTCTGCGCGGGTCAGATCCTCAGGGGTATCGATACCAACGGTTTCGATGTCAGTAAGGCCAACACGTATGCGATAACCGTTCTGTAACCAACGAAGTTGCTCAAGACTCTCTGCTTTTTCCAGACTGCTCATGGGCAACTTTGTTACTTCTGCCAATACCTCGCGGCGGTATGCGTAAACACCGAGATGTTTTAGGAAAGGATATTCCCCAAACCAACTGTCGTGCTCTTTTCCTCTTATATACGGTATTACACTACGACTAAAATATAAAGCAAAACCACGATTGTCGGTTACAATCTTTGGTGAGTTCGGATTCTCTACAGCATCGATTGATTCAAAAGGCTTTCCTAATGTTCCAATCTGAGTCTCGGGTGCATCAAAAAGCTGCATTAGTGTTTCTATCTGCGATGGCTGTATGAAAGGCTCGTCGCCCTGAACGTTGATAATTACATCTGCATCCAGACCAATCTTCTCTGCAGCTTCCTCAATACGGTCGGTGCCGCTCTTGTGGTCGGCACGTGTCATTACAGCCTTGCCTCCAAAGTCTGTCACAGTGTTGTATATGCGATCATCGTCAGTAGCTACATATACATCGTCGAGCACGCTTTTTACCTGCTCGTACACTCTCTGAATAACTGTTTTTCCGCCCAGTATAGCAAGCGGCTTGCCCGGATATCTTGTCGAAGCATAACGGGCAGGAATAATAGCCATAAACTTCATAATGGGTGCAAAGGTAAATAAAAAAACTGATGAAAACGCAAAAACTTATAAAATAATACGATGGAATTTGCGAACCTCGATATTTTTATTTAAATTTGCACACATAAAAATAGGAATATAGCTCAAATGAATATAAATAGACTTTCGATTATAGCACTAACATTGTTTCTGCCATTTACAGCAGAAGCGCAGAAGATAACACTCGGTTCGGCAACTACTAAGGATGGTGGCGAATATCAAGGAGAGATGTTGATGGGTAAACCAAATGGTAAAGGTAAGGCTGTTTACAAAAACGGTAACTGGTACGAGGGCGAATATGTAAAAGGTAAGCGCCAAGGTTATGGTACATACTCTTTCTTTGATGGTGAAAAGTACGAGGGTGAGTGGTTCCAGGATCAACAACATGGCAAAGGAACATATTATTTCCAGAATAATAACCGCTATGATGGCTTATGGTTTCGTGATTACCAGCAAGGACATGGAATAATGTACTATTATAATGGTGATAAGTACGATGGCGAATGGAAACAAGATAAACGCTCTGGATATGGTATATACACATTTGCTAGTGGTGCCTACTATAAGGGAGACTGGTCTAATGACAAAAAGAATGGTAAAGGCGTCTACGACTGGGGAGATGGTTCCGTATATGATGGCGATTGGAAAGAGAATATGCGCTCTGGCAAAGGAACTTTCAAATATTCTGGCGGTGATGTGTATATTGGTCCTTGGGTCGATGATGAGATGAACGGTCGAGGTATCTATAAGTTCCAAAACGGCGATGTCTATGAGGGCGATTACGTTAAAGGCGAGCGTACTGGTTCTGGCATATTCAAGTATGCCAATGGTGACAAGTATACAGGACAGTTCTCAAAGGGAGACAAACAGGGACAGGGCACATTCGTGTGGAGCAACGGTGATACCTATGTGGGCCAGTGGAAGGCCGATAAGCAGGAGGGACGCGGCAAACTGACCAAGAAAAGTGGCGATACTGTCGAAGGTACATTCAAGGCTGGTCAGCCTAATGGTGAGTGTATTGTGCGCTTTGCCGATGGCTCTAAGTTTAAAGGAATTTTTAAAAATGGTCGTCGAAATGGTATGGCTGTTGAGGAGGACAAAGATGGTAATCGTTTTGAGGGAACATATCAAGACGATGTGCGTGATGGGAATTTCGTAGAGAAAGATAGAAACGGTAAGGTTACCGCACAGGGTACATATACCCGAGGTCACCGCCAAACAAAATAAAAAACTTATAAATCATTCCGATTATGATAATTGATACTATTGAGAATCTTGGCAAATATGTAGCACTGAATCCGTTGTTTGCCGATGTAATTGAGTTTTTGAAAAACAACAATCTCCAGGCTATGGAGGAGGGTAAATATCCTATCAAGGATGATAGTCTGTTTGTTAATGTTCAGGTAGCCAAGCAGCGTACCAAGGAAACTGCATTTCTTGAAACTCATATCAAGATGGTCGACATACAGATTCCAATTTCCTGCGAGGAGACCTACGGATATTCTCCTCTATGCGATCTTCCAGAGTTTGAATATGATTCCAAGATTGACATGACGAAGTATGGTGACACAAAGCCTCAGACTTATGTTACCCTTAAGCCTGGTCAGTTTGTTATTTTCTTCCCCCAGGATGGTCATGCTCCATGCATTATAGGAGAGAAGAAAATTAAGAAAGCTATTTTTAAAGTAAAAGCATAAATTAACTATGGAAACAAAAAAGAAACAATCTCCCGAACATATCGGGTTAGTACGTAATGACTCATGGCTTGAGCCTTTCGAGGGTGCAATCCGCGGACGTCACGACCACGCAGTGTGGAAAATTAACCAGTTGACAAAGAATGGAAAGAAGACTCTGAGTGATTTTGCATCAGGTCATCTTTATTTCGGACTTCACAAGTTGGCAAAAGGCTGGGTGTTCCGTGAGTGGGCGCCCAATGCTACTGATATCTATCTTATTGGCGACTTTAACAATTGGCAGGAGGACGAGAAGTATCGTTGCAAGCGTATTGCTGGTACAGGTAATTGGGAACTTAAACTTTCAGAGAAAGCTATAAAGCATGGCGACCTTTACAAGATGAAGGTGAAGTGGAATGGGGGAGAAGGTGAACGTATTCCCGCCTGGTGCCGTCGCGTGGTTCAGGACGACAATACAAAAATATTTTCTGCTCAGGTTTGGAATCCTGAGAAACCCTATGTGTGGAAGAAGAAAAGCTTCAAGCCCTCTAAGTCACCATTGCTCATTTATGAGTGCCACGTAGGTATGGGACAGGACGCTGAGAAGGTGGGCACTTACAAGGAATTTACCGAGAATGTGCTGCCGCGCGTCAAGGAGGATGGCTATAATGCCATTCAGGTTATGGCCATCCAAGAGCATCCTTACTACGGTTCTTTCGGCTATCATGTATCGTCGTTCTTTGCCCCATCGAGCCGCTTTGGTACACCTGAGGATTTGAAGGAACTGATTGATACAGCACACAAGATGGGAATTGCTGTCATCATGGATATCGTTCACTCGCATGCCGTAAAGAATGAGGTAGAAGGTCTGGGTAATCTCGCTGGCGATCCTAACCAGTTCTTCTATCCAGGCGATCGTCATGAGCATCCGGCTTGGGATTCGCTGTGCTTCGATTATGGCAAGGACGATGTTCTGCACTTCCTTTTGTCTAACTGCAAATACTGGCTCGAGGAGTTTAAGTTTGATGGTTTCCGCTTTGATGGTGTGACATCAATGCTATATTATTCTCATGGTCTGGGTGAGGCTTTCGGTGGATATGGCGACTACTTCAACGGACACGAGGACGATAATGCTATCTGTTATCTTACTCTTGCCAATAAGTTGATTCATGAGGTTAATCCAAATGCTATCACAATTGCCGAAGAGGTTTCGGGTATGCCTGGTCTTGCTGCCAAGTTCGAGGATGGTGGATATGGGTTCGACTATCGTATGGCCATGAACATTCCTGATTATTGGATCAAGACTATTAAGGAAGTTCGTGATGAAGACATCAACGTATGTTCTATATTCTGGGAGGTGAAGAATCGTCGTCCTGACGAGAAGACCATCTCGTATTGCGAGAGTCATGACCAGGCTCTTGTTGGCGATAAGACTATTATCTTCCGCCTGATTGACGCCGATATGTATTGGCACTTTGCTAAGAAGGATGTTAACGATATTGCCCAGCGTGGTATAGCCCTGCATAAGATGATTCGCCTGGTTACCTTAGGAGCCATTAATGGTGGCTATCTGAACTTTATGGGTAACGAGTTTGGACATCCGGAATGGATTGACTTCCCTCGTGAGGGTAATGGCTGGAGTTATAAGTATGCACGCCGTCAATGGAACCTTGTAGACAACAAGGATCTGTGTTATCATTGGCTGGGGGATTTTGATCGTGAAATGCTTAAGACAATCAAGACTGTACGTAATTTCCAGGATAAGCCTGTGGTTGAAATTTGGCATGACGATGGTGATCAGGTACTCTGTTTCATGCGTGGTGACTTAGTGTTTGTATTTAACTTCTCACCCACACGTAGTTATACCGATTATGGTTTCTTGGTTCCAACAGGTTCGTATAAGGTAATGCTTAATACCGACTCGAAGGACTTTGGTGGAAACGGATTTGCCGACGATACAGTAACCCACTTCACAAATTATGATCCTCTGTATGTTGCAGATCATAAGGAGTGGCTTAAACTCTATATACCGGCACGTTCTGCCGTAGTATTGAAGAAAATTTGAAATGGGATATAATAATTATCTGAAAAAACAACGTAATGATAGCGCAATGACCATCCGTGTGGTGTGCGCTATCGTTTTTATTCTATTCACGTGGTGCTGGGTGTACTACTTCCAGTGCGATTTGCTGGCAATGGCGCAGCATGTGCTTAGTAATGGGTTAACTCATTACAATCGTGTTGTAGGAGCCATTGTTATTACTGTCGTACTGATGTTTTTCCAGAATTTGGTGCACAAGTATACCCGCCTGAACAAAAGTTTCTATTCACTTACCTTCTTTCCGTCGATGTTGCTGTTGGGAATGCTAACAAATATCACACCCGATCCAGAAGGAGGTATTAATCATGGATTCTCAGGCTGGTTAGCCATTCTTGTCCTCATTGCTTGGGGTTGTGTGTCATACGTGTCTACTAAACTGCAGGAACTCGACGATGATGCTAACCCTAATATCTTGTCGCGTTCTATGTGGGTAAACCTGCTCTTGCTGGTATTCCAAATGATGATAACCGCTGGTATTGCCAATACCAATGCCGTGTTTCATTACCGTATGCGTGCCGAGCGTTGTCTGCTTGAAGGTGATGTTGATGGCGCACTTAGAACTGGTAAGAAGTCGCTTGAGTGCGATGAGCCGCTCGTGATGCTCCGTATGCATGCTTTGGCACGTAAGGATGCTCTTGGAGAGCAGCTCTTCGAATATAAGGTGTGTGGTAGTAGCAAGAGTATTCTGCCTACTAACGATAGTATTCCAACTTTGTTGTTGTATCCGGTAGATAGTATTTACAAGTTTATTGGTGCTGTTCCTGCCTACAAAATGGAACCGATGCATTACCTAAAGCTGGTTCAGCGAAAGGATTCTGTTCCACGAAAGGTGGTGACCGATTATCTTCTATCTGGTTATCTGATAGATAAGGATATTGATAACTTTGTACGTGAGCTTGGAAAACATTATTCGATAAACGACAGTCTTCCAAAGCATTATCGCGAGGCCATGGTGCTTTACACCCATTTGCGCTCTCGTCCTGTAGCGGTTTATCATAACACCGTGATGGATGAAGATTACGATAACTTCCGCGAACTGCGCAACATGTATCCAGACAAGAGAGAGCAGAAGGGCAAGATGATGGAAGAATATTTTGGTACCTATTGGTATTATTATTGGTATGAATAAGGTATAAAAGAAAGCCTCCCGATTGTTTGTCGAGAGGCTTTCTTTTTCTTTGTTTATTTGTATAGATAGCGTTTGATACTCTTTTTAGGAGTCTTTTCAAACTCTTCTTCATGTATTTCGATTTCTGATATCTTCTCGTATGCAGGAAGAATCTCGTTCAGACCGTTGCGGTTCTGCTCCATAATGTTCTTTAGGTCTTCGTCTGAGAATCCCATATTCTTAGCCTCGTCCATATCGGGGTGAACCAGAGCTACTAACTTCGTATCGCGCTGTACCACGATGCTTTCTACCACCATAGTCATAGAGTTCAGCTTGTCCTCAATCTCCTCGGGGTAGATGTTCTGTCCGTTAGCCCCCAACAGCATGTTCTTCGAGCGTCCGTTAATGAAAACATTTCCGTCATCGTCCATCGTACCGAGGTCGCCTGTATGATACCAACCGTCGCGATCGATAGTCTCAGCTGTAGCCTCTGGGTTTTTGTAGTAGCCCAGCATTACATTCGGACCTTTTGTAAGGATTTCGCCTGGAATGCGTTTGGGATCAGGTGATACAATCTTTACCTCCTGATGTAGCGCGGCTCGTCCGCACGAACCAGGTGCAAAAGTCTTATAGTCGCGATAGCAGATGATTGGGGCACACTCTGTAGCACCATAGCCCACGGTATATGGGAATTCTATGCGCTTTAGGAAATGTTCTACTTCCTGATTCAAAGCTGCGCCACCTATGATGACCTCGTACATGTTTCCACCAAAGGCCTTCAATACCTCCTGACATATCATCTCGCGTACCTTTTTCGATATCACAGGCATCTGTAAGAGCAGGCGCATGCGGTTGTTCTGTATCTTTGGGAAAACCTTCTTGCGGATAATCTTCTCTATAATAAGAGGTACTGCTATAACTATTCTTGGCTTGATTTCTGCCAATGCCTGAGCGATAATTGCAGGCGATGGAACTCGGTTCAGATAGTATACGTGGCATCCGTGCAGGAACTCAAAGATAAACTCGAATGCCATTCCATACATATGGGCCATTGGCAGCATTGATATAATCTTGTCGCCGGCTTTTATTATGTCGCCCAATACGCTCATGGCAAAGTCGTAGTTCGACCACAGAGCGCGGTAGGGTAGCATAACACCCTTTGAGAATCCTGTTGTTCCGCTGGTGTAGTTTATAACAGCCAGTTCTTCTGGACTCTGCTCTATGTAATAGCTAACGTGTTCCTTACGGAAGTATTTCGGAAATTTCTTTCCGTACAACTCATTCAAGTGCTCGCGTGCATAAGTAAGCTTGTCGGTACGTGATACCATTAGCGAGTAGTCAGGGTTATTTATGATACCCTCAAGTGTTGGCATGGCCTGGGGATCGATAATCGTAGCCACATGGTCACCCACAAAGAGTAGTCTCGCCTCTGAGTGGTTAACGATGTTGTGTACTTGTTCGGCGTTGAACTCATGCAGGATGGGCACGGCAATAGCGCCGTAAGTAAGTGTGGCAAGGAAGGCCACAGCCCATTGCGATGAGTTGCGTCCGCAGAGGGCAATCTTGTCACCTTTCTGTATTCCGCTGTTTTCGAAAAGTATATGCAACTTCTCGATTTTTCTGGCTACGTCATGAAACTGCAGCGTCTGGCCCTTATAATCGGTAAGGGCGTCGCGATCCCAATTGTCAATGATACTTTTCTGTATCAGAGCGTTAAAACTAGGTATATGTTCCATAAGCTATCAGTTATTCTTATATAGGTAGCGTTTTATACTCTTTTTCGGTGTCTTGGCAAATTCCTCTTCTTGGAGTTCAATTGCCGAGATGCGACTGTATGCAGGCAGAATGTTGTTCAGTTCCTGACGATTCTGCTCCATAATGTTTTCCAGTTCTTCGCGTGTAAAGCTCACAACCTCGTCTTTGTCGGGGTGTACCAGAGCAACCAGCTTGTCGCCACGCTGAATCACCAGACTCTCTGATACCATCGCCATAGTGTTCAGTTTGTCTTCTATCTCCTCTGGATATACGTTCTGTCCATTAGCTCCAAGCAGCATGTTTTTCAGGCGTCCGCGAATAAATATATGTCCGTCTTCCGACATTGTTGCCAAGTCGCCAGTATGATACCATCCATCGGCATCCAACACCTCGCGGGTTGCTTCTTCGTTCATGTAGTATCCTGTCATCACGTTTGTTCCTCTTGCCACAATCTCTCCGGCAATGTTCTGTGGGTCAGAACTCAGAATCTTCACCTCCATGCGGTCGACAGGGGTTCCGCACGAACCAGGTGCAAAGTTGTGGTAGTCGCTGAATGATATCAGCGGAGCGCACTCTGTGGTACCGTAGCCTACCGTTATTGGGAAACCAATCGACAGCAGGAATTCCTCAACCTCTTTTGATAGTGGAGCACCACCTACGATAACCTCATACAGGTTGCCGCCAAAGGCCTTGTAAACCTCTTTGCAAATACGTGTCTTTACCTTTTTGCTAACTATAGGCATAGCCAGCAGCAGACGCATACGGTTGTCCTGTATCTTGGGGAATACCTTCTTACGTATTATCTTTTCAATAATAAGCGGTACTGTGATGATTACTGAAGGTTTTACTGTAGCAAACGCCTCGGCTATGATTGCGGGACTTGGCAGGCGGGTAAGGAAGAACAGATGGCATCCGTTGCAGAATCCGAAAAGGAATTCCACCGCCATTCCGTACATGTGAGCCATAGGCAGAATGCTAAGCATATTGTCTCCAGCCTTTACGTTTCTGCCCAGTACGCGTAAACAGAACTCAACGTTGCTCCAGATTGTGCGATAGGGTAGCATAACCCCCTTTGAGAATCCTGTTGTACCGCTGGTGTAGTTAATCATCGACAATTCTTCGGCATCGTCAACGTGATATTTTACATGCTGAGCTCTGAATGCTTTTGGGTATTTGCTGCCAAACATCATATTAAGATGTTCGCGCGCGTATGTGATTTTCTCAGATCTCGAAATGAATAGCGAGAAATCGGGCAAGTTAATAATAGCCTCAAGTGCTGGCATTGTTTCGGGATCGATTGTCTTTACTGCAAAATCTCCTATAAATAAGAGTTTGGAGCCTGAGTGATTTACAATGTTCTGAATCTGCTCTCCATTAAACTCGTGTAGAATGGGCACTGCTACGGCCCCATAGGTAAGTGTGGCAAGGAAGGCTACTGCCCAATGTGCAGAGTTGCGACCGCATATCGCTATCTTGTCACCTTTAACCACACCACTGTTTTCAAATAATATATGTATTTTCTCGATTTTGCGTGCTACGTCGTGATACTGGAGCGTAATGCCCTGATAGTCAGTAAGAGCATCTTGGTCCCAGTTTTTCACTATGGCTTCCTGAATTAAAGCATTAAAACTGCTATATTTTTCCATTAAAACTGCACAAATTTTGAAATTTTGTGCAAAGGTAATGCATTTTTTGCACACTACCAAATGTTTTTGTGCAATTTTTCAAAAAATTATTCGTATCTCATCGATTTCGCAGGATGGATATGCGAAATCAAGTAGCTTGGTGCAATAAGAACAAACACACATATCAAAAGTGTGGCTACATTTATCATTATTATGAGGGGTATATTCAGTTCCATTGGTGCCTCACTAACGTAATATGTCTGTGGGTCGAGTGTTATCAATCCTGTGTACTGCTGAAGTAGTACGATGCCTATGCCGGCAATGTTCCCCCAGAACAGTCCCTGACCTATAATAAATACAGAGAACCAAAGAAAAGTGTGGCGTACAGTCTTGTTTCTGGCGCCTAGAGCCTTCAATATTCCTATCATCTGTGTGCGCTCAAGTATTATTATCAGCAGTCCGCTAATCATTGTAAATCCAGCTACGCATACCATAAGCGCAAGTATTATCCAAACGTTAATGTCTAGTAGCTCCAACCATGAGAATACCTGTGGATATAGTTCGTATATGGTCTCACTTGTCAGCGAGTTCCCTTGCTCGTCTGAGGAGCGGTTCACATTGTCAATGAATGCATTTGCTGTAAGGTCCAGACGTTCAAAGTCCTTAACCAATACCTCAATACCTGTAGCCTGATTCTCAGTCCAACCATTTAGTTTGTTAGCTGTATACAGGTCTGTGAAGCAAAGTGTCTCGTCAAAGCGAGTCATGTTCGTCTGGTATATGCCTGCGATGGTGAATCTGCGTGTACGCACATCTTCGTTGTCAATAAAGTAACCATACACTTTATCTCCAGCTTTTAGTCGCATCTTGTCGGCTATCATCTTGGATATCAGCAATTTATAGTGGCTTGCTGAATCGCTGAATTCTGGTGTTGAACCCTCTGTGAGGTGCTTGCTTAAGAATGTTGTGTCGTATTCTGCAGCTATTCCTTTAAATGCTACACCAAGAAAATCCTCGTCAGTTTTTAATATTCCTTGCGTCATGCTGAAGCGCTCAGCATGAGCCACGCCATCAAGTTTGCTGATAGCATTCATCAGGCTGTCGTTGGCGCAAATAGGATGGGGATCACCACCGCTATAGTTCATAATATTGTGAACCTGTATGTGACTACCAAATCCAACAACCTTATCGCGGATGGTGTGTTTGAATCCCAGTACCACGCTAACCGTTACTATCATAACTGCCAGACCGATAGCCACACCGATGGTAGCTATACGAATAGCCGGGCGACTAACTTTTCGTTTGTCGCCCTGGTCACTATATATCTTTTTAGCTATGTATAACGGGAAATTCACTCTTCGTCTACTCTTCCGGGATATGCTTCAAGTGCCTTGCGCAGTACTACCAAAGCGCGTTCCAAGTCTTCTTTCTTAAGCACGTAGGCTATACGTACCTGATTGATACCAGCACCTGGTGTGGTGTAGAAACCTGCTGCCGGAGCCATCATAACTGTCTCGCCTTCGTACTCAAACTCCGACAGACACCAGCGGCAGAACTTCTCGGCATCGTCAACAGGCAGCTTAGCTACTGTGTAGAATGCGCCCATAGGAATTGGTGAGTAAACACCGGGGATGCGGTTCAGTCCGTCAATCAGACATTTACGACGCTCCACGTATTCATCATATACATCGCGATAGTATTCCTCTGGAGCATCAAGCGATGCCTCGGCAACAATCTGTCCAATCAATGGGGGAGAGAGGCGTGCCTGACAGAACTTCATCACAGCCTTACGTACCTCAGCGTTCTTAGTTATCAGGGCGCCTATACGGATACCGCACTCTGAGTAGCGCTTTGATACAGAGTCGATAAGAATAACGTTCTGTTCAATGCCTTCCAAGTGGCAGGCTGAGATATATGGTGAACCTGTATAGATATACTCACGATAAACCTCGTCAGAGAACAGATACAGATCGTATTTCTTTACCAGGTCACGAATCTGATTCATTTCGCGACGTGTGTAGAGGTAGCCCGTTGGGTTGTTTGGGTTACATATCATAATAGCGCGAGTGCGCTCGTTGATTAGCTCTTCGAACTTTTCTACCTTAGGCAGGCTGAAACCCTCTTCGATTGTTGTCGCAATTGTGCGAATCTTTGCACCTGCAGAAATTGCGAATGCCATATAGTTTGCATAAGCTGGCTCTGGCACAATAATCTCGTCGCCAGGGTTCAGACAGCTCAGAAACGCAAATAGCACAGCCTCACTACCACCGCTGGTAATGATGATATCGTCGGCAGTTACGTTAATATTGTATTTCGCGTAATAGTCTACCAGCTTTTCGCGATAGCTCTGATAACCCTGTGAGGGTGAATACTCCAGGATCTCACGGTCTATCTGCTTAAGTGCATCGAGTCCAACTTGTGGTGTTGGCAGGTCTGGCTGACCGATGTTCAGGTGGTAAACCTTTGTACCTCTTTTCTTAGCGGCTACTGCAAGTGGAGCGAGTTTTCTGATTGGCGACTCGGGCATCTCCAGTCCGCGAACTGATATCTCAGGCATCTTTCTATTTGACTAATTAACTATTTACTATTTTACAATTTGCGGTGCAAAGGTACTAAATTATTTTTAAAACTTGCTTTTTTTCGATTTATTTGTTTACTTTTGCACCAAAATTTTAGCAAACGATGAATTTCGAGGAATTATTAGAAACGCGCGATGTCAGGAAAACCACAAAAGTACGTCTTCCTTACGGCTACTTCTACAAGCGGTTGATAGATGGAAAGTACTCGAACTTTGTGGAGTTTCACGATGAGGTTGCCGATCATGTTGCTTTTAGTAACTGTGTTCGCACCGAGGCTGCCGATATGGAGAAGATTGGCAACAAGCACCAGCTACACTTTGTACCGAACGAGGGTGATGGTGGTGTTTATGCCATAGCCGTAGAGGTGGGCAATTTTATCACATTCGAGCAGCTCATTAATGAGAATCCTGCCGTTATTGCCCGCGAAACATTCGCTGCCGACACTCTTCGCAATCTGGTTGAAATCACCGAATTGCTAAACGATAAGGGCATCTACCATGTATGTTTTGCTCCGTGCAATGTACTTGCCCGCAAAAATGATTCAAGCGTGCGCCTTCTGTGTCATGGTTCGTTCTATGCAAAACTCGATCAGGAGACACTTTACGACGGACTGGAGGACTATGTAGCCCCTGAGGTTCTGGCTGGAGGCGAGATTACAGCCCGTGCCGATGTATATTCGCTGGCTAAGTTTGTCAGCTGGCTGTATCACTCTGCCGGTCTGCCTTTTGAGTGGCGCCATGTTATTGCCCGTGCCACAGCCGAAGACCCAGAGCGCCGCTATGCATCGGTAAAGGAATTCTATAATGCTCTTATAAACTACAAGAACATGCGTCGTACGTCTATTATTGGCTTTGCTGCCATCGCTATTGCCCTGGCCATCGTTGGCTGCTATTTCTATATGTTGCCACAGCCCGAACAGATGGAGTATGTTAAGGCAGTAGAGGAACCGATACCAGATGATATGCTCGACGAGGAGAATCTGCTATACGGTTTGGGCGCCGATGCCGACTCAGCTACTATTGCCAATATCGTGGCTAAGCAGATGCGCATGAAAGACTCGCTGACCATCGACGAGAAGGAGATGAAGGCTTATCAGGCTAAAGCCGAGCAAATATTCCGTAAGCAGTTTACTAAGGAGGCCGACCGCATCCTTTCAAAGGTGTATAACAACAAAGGCATGAACCTTAATGAAAAGGATTTCATGGCGCGCAGTCGTTCAATGACAGAGGAACTGGCCAAGGCCGAGGAGAAACTTGCCAAAGAGGCCAATCTGGGTAATGAGAAGTCGCAGCGCATAGCCAGCGAGATAATAGACCAGCTTACCACCAAGAAGATGGAAGCACTCGACAAAGATTATTTAGGAATAAAAAAGAATAAAACAGAAAAGAAATGAGAAGCAGATCAGCAATGTGGTTTGAATGCAAGATCCGTTACGAGAAGGTAATGGAAGATGGCTTGCAGAAGAAAGTAAATGAAAATTATGTAGTAGACGCACTCAGCTTTAGCGAGGCCGAGACCCGCATTACAGAGGAGATGTCAGCATATATCAGCGGAGAGTTTGAAGTGGCAGATATCAAGAAGGCTGCCTTCAAGGAGGTGTTCTTCACCGACGATAACATCGCCGATAAGTGGTACAAGGCAAAGCTTCAGTTCATCACTATCGATGAGAAGACAGAGAAGGAGAAGCGCTCTACTGTTACCTATCTTGTTCAGGCTGGCTCAATGAACGGGGCTATGAAGAACATCGATGAGGTGATGGGCGGTACTATGATTGATTATGTTGTAGCATCTGTAGCCGAGACTACTATCATGGATGTTTACGAGTACGGTAAGTCTAACGATAAGCCAGAATACGAGCAGCAGTAATCATGGATTACGACGTTAAATCCCATCTGCACGAGGTTATAGACCATTTGCCACAGGGCGTTCGCCTTGTGGCTATCTCTAAGTATCACCCCAACGAGTATATCGAGGCTGCATACGAGGAGGGTCAGCGTGTTTTCGGCGAGAGTCACGAGCAGGAGTTGCGATTGAAACACCAGTCGTTGCCTTCTGATATTGAGTGGCATTTCATAGGTCACTTGCAAACCAATAAGGTTAAGTATATCGCTCCATACGTGTCGATGATTGAGGCTGTTGATTCGCTTAAGCTTCTTCGCGAGGTAAACAAGCAGGCCGAGAAGTGCGGTAGAGTGATTAAGGTGCTGCTCGAGTTACATATCGCCGAAGAGTCTACAAAGTATGGACTCACCCTCGATGCCTGTCGCGAGTTATTAGATGCTGGCGAATGGCGCGAGATGAAGAATATACGTATTTGTGGATTGATGATGATGGCATCGTTTGTTGACGATACCGAACAGATCCGACGCGAGATGACCATCGCCCGCGACTTCTTCGATGAGGTTAAAAGCAAGTACTTTGCCGATGATGATGCATTCTGCGAGCGTTCGTGGGGTATGAGCGATGACTATCCGATTGCCCTTGAAACAGGGTCTACCATGATCCGCGTAGGAACTAAGATTTTTGGTCCCCGCGTTTATTGAAATAGTATTGTCCGCGCTTGCGTGTTATCTTTCCGAAGTTAATGGCGTGAGTAGGGCAGTAATGATAACAAGCCAGACATGATGTACACAGTCCGTTGTGATTCCACACGGGCGGTGTTCCTGTTATATTATCTACAGGACACACTTTGGCACACTTGCCGCACTTGATGCATACATCATCATCTACCGTAAACTTCTTGTCGTTCACCATCTTAGCGTTGAAGTATGCACCAATCACATATGAGTATAGTCGGGGAGTGCCACCTTTCTCTAATTCCACTATGCCTTCTTTGCGCTCACGTATACATTCTATGATATGTGGAAGCAAATTCTTTGCTGCCGCTATCTTCTTGCGTTCTTTCTCCTCGGTATCTGTATACATAAACGGCAGACAAACGTACGATTCTGGCATAATGACGCTGAACATGGTTGTGGCTTTGAGACCTACAACTTCTAAATCCTTATTCAATATTGTCATTGCCTCACCCATATTGTCGCCGCAAGTGGTAAGAGCCCAGCAATAATGGGTGTTGGGTGATGGGTGTTGGGTGATGGATAATTGTTTGATAAACTCGCGTACGATTCTTGGCGGCTGCCAGCCGTGAGTTGGGAAACAGAAACCTGCAGTCTCTCCAGGCTGAAGCGTAAACTCATATCTCCCTTCGCGAATAAGGTCGGGGATAAACAGCAGCTCCTCGCCGATGCCTGCAGCAATCTCCTTAGCCACAAACCTTGTATTACCTGTACCGCTGAAATAGAAAATCATACCTTACGTTGTTTATAGGAAAAACTTCTGGAATTCGCTCTCAAAGTTAGGGGTGAGCACCTCTTTTCCGATAGCCTCGCGTATCTCGTCTAATGTCCAGAATCGTCCACCGTCAAGTTCTTCGGCCGATGGTGTTACGGGGCCATCATAAGTAGTGCGATGTACGTAAACCAACTCTTTCTCGCGTTTGCTTTCAAATACATATTTGCCAACTCGTTCGGGAGTGAACTCTGTGATGCCTAATTCTTCGTGCACCTCGCGTACCAGTGCCTGTTCAGGCTCCTCTCCGTAGTCAATATGGCCGCCTACGCTTGTGTCCCACTTGCCAGGCTGGATGTCCTTCCAGTCAGGACGGCGCTGCAGATACACCTCGCCTTTGCTGTTAAACACATGCAGATGTACCACGGGGTGCAGCAGTTTCTTTCCGCTGTGGCATTCGCCGCGTGTTGCCGATCCTATTACGTGTCCCTCCTCATCTACTATAGGGAATTTCTCTAAACTATTATCTTTCATACCGCCGCAAAAGTACTAATAATTATGAAACCTGCCAAAAATATCGCTAAAAATGTTTTAATTCGTGTGAATTCGTGTGGTTGATATCTTTGTTTTTAGTATTTTTGCAATCGAAATGAGAAAGTGGTTTTTCATAATAATGCTATGTTGCTCTGCTTGCGTTAAGGCGCAGGAGGAGCAAGGTGTGCTTATGCCTGATACAACATTCTCGTTGCCGCCGTTAACTTATCGGGGCACCATCGCCACCTATCCTTATTTAGGCAGTATGTTTACCAGCTTAGGCAACTGGGATCTTCATCCCGGATTGAATGCGTCGCTTTCGGCATCGGCTATCTTCGGATTGGGGGATAACTCGGGTAGTGGCTTTGCCAACAGCGTAGCGGTGATGTATGCGGGGCAGATAATGCCAAAGCTGTCATACTCTATCGGAGGATACTCGTCGTTTCTGGATTGGGGGCGGCACCAGATGAAGGATGCAGGACTTACTGCGATGCTTAATTACCGCATAGACGAACATTGGGAGGCTGCCGTTTTTGCCCAGAAGTCGATGATGCAACCCAGTATGCCACTTAGGCAGATGTGGTGGTTGGGTGCCGACTTTGGCGATAAGATAGGGGCTTCGATAAAGTATAACATCAACCCCAACGTCAGCATTCAAGTTAGTGTATGGGATCAAAAATATAAGGCTCGCCAATATTAGCGAGCCTTAATTATTGAGTTATTTTACTGAATCTTTAGAATGGAATTCTGTAACCAAGAGTGATGGTGAAGTAGCTGTGCTTAGAATCACCCTCCTTGAAGGCCTTTGTCAAACCAAGGTTGTAACGTGCATCGAGCACAACGTTTGAGAACTCATATGACAGACCCATTGGAACGCTCAGATAGAAACTCTTAACACCGTCGGTAATCTTTTCATCACCTATTTTCTTCTGAACATTGAATCCTGGCTGTATACCGGCTTTGATAGCCAAACCTTTAACAATGTAGTAGTTTGCCAGAACAGGAATGTTAATGTAGTCGAGTTTCAAAGTCACATCAGCGGCCTTAGACTTTACTCCCTGCATAGAGTAGAGTACACCAGCGCTAATGCCGAAGTTGTCAGCAACACCATATTCAAACTCCAATCCTGCAGCGAGACCTACGCGCATCTTAGAGTCATCTGCCTTAGTCATAGTAGCAAGGTTTATACCAGCCATTGGCTTAATAGATGCCTGACCTGCTTCGTTCTGAGCGTTTGCACTTACTGCTGCTATCATCATGATAGCGATCATCATTAGCTTTTTCATAATTTCTTGTCTTTTAAGTTAATAAATAAAATTGTCTTTGTTAAATTGTTTTTGCAAATATAAGGAGATTTTTAATACAATGTACTCTTTTTTGCAGAAAGCTGCATAAATTTAACATTAATTAGCTAAATAAGCGGAAAAATTCCTAAATAATTTGCAATTTAGCCCATTTTGCAGTAACTTTGCACGCTGAAAAATTGAAAGCATAATGGCAAAGCGATATTTTGTAACCCTTAGCTACGACGGCACCAACTATCACGGATGGCAGGTGCAGCCTAACGGTATATCGGTGCAGGGCGAACTGCAGCGTGTGCTGTCTACTCTGTTGAGGCAGGAGATATCTATTACCGGGGCAGGACGTACCGATGCCGGTGTGCACGCACGTGTTATGGTGGCGCACTTTGATTATGAGGGCGAAGTAGACTGCAAGCAGCTGGCCTACAAGATGAACCGCATGCTGCCAAAGGATATCGCAGTAAGCAAGGTAGAGGAGGTGGCTCCTGATATGCATGCACGATTCTCGGCTACCGAGCGCACATACCATTATTATATACACACGCGTAAGGACCCGTTTAAGCGCCACTACTCGTGCGAGATACACTATCCTCTCGACTTTGAGGCTATGAACCGCGCCGGACGGATACTTATGGAGTACGAAGACTTCGGGGCTTTCTGTAAGGCACACTCAGATGTAAAGACAACTCTGTGCCACGTCACCCGTGCTGAGTGGATACAGACAGGCGAGACTGATTGGTACTTCGTGATATCAGCCAATCGATTCCTGCGTAATATGGTACGCGCTGTGGTGGGTACTCTTATTGATGTGGGGCGTGGACGATTGACTGAGGATGGTCTGCGTGCAGTGATTGAGGGTAAGCGCCGCAGCGATGCCGGCGACTCTATGCCTGGGAATGCTTTGTTCCTTGAGGAGGTAAGATATTGAGAAGGTGAGAAAGTGAGAAGGTGAGAAAGTGAGTTTTTGTGGATAATATATTATGTGGTTAATATTAGCATTTATGTCGGCGGCCTTGTTGGGTTGCTATGATTCTTTGAAGAAACATGCCCTTAGGGGTAATGCCGTTATACCAGTACTGTTTCTAAATACCTTGTTTTCCAGTATCATCTTCCTGTCGTTCATCATTCTTAGCGGTACTACCGATGTGCTTGATGGAGGCATGTTCCATGTTTCGAGTGGCGGTTGGGAAGTTCATAAATACATTCTGCTTAAGTCGCTTATCGTGCTGTCGAGCTGGATTCTCGGCTACTTCGGCATGAAGCATTTGCCGCTAACCATAGTTGGACCTATCAACGCAACGCGCCCTGTGATGACGCTGGTAGGAGCCCTGCTGGTGTTTGGCGAGCGACTGAACCATTGGCAATGGATAGGTGTGCTGTTGGCTATAGCTTCGTTCCTGCTGCTGAGTCGTAGCGGCAAGAAGGAGGGTATCGACTTCAAGCACGATCATTGGATATATATGATAGTGGGTGCTGCCGTGCTTGGTGCCGTTAGCGGACTGTACGACAAGTTCCTCATGGCTCCTGTAGAGAATGGTGGAGTGGGACTCGACCGCATGATGGTGCAGTCGTGGTACAACATATACCAATGCTTTATGATGGGCACTATGCTGTGGCTGCTGTGGTGGCCTAAGCATGAACAGACTACGCCGTTCCACTGGTCTTGGTCGATTGTTGGTGTCAGCGTATTCCTGTCAACAGCCGACTTCCTTTATTTCTATTCGCTCAGTATGCCCGAGGCGATGATATCTATCGTGTCGATGATTCGTCGTGGCAGCGTTATCGTAAGCTTCATGTTTGGTGCCATGTTCTTCCACGAGAAGAACCTCAAGGCCAAAGCCTTCGACCTCGCCCTTGTACTACTTGGAATGGTGTTCCTCTACATTGGCAGCCGATAGATTTTTGGCACGGATTAACACGGCTTTTTATAAAAAAGACACGGCCTTAGTTGTAATGCTAAAGCCGTGTTTTTAAATTTTAATTTTGGCCGCGTTAATCCGTGCCTAATGTTTTTTCTCTTTGCGTTTGCGCTTCTTGGTTGAGAAGAGGTCGCGGATACCGTTAAAGTCCTTTTTCATGATGAGGCCGATGCCCTGGGTGTTCAGCGACGACTTTGTGAAATAGCGATCGTTAGTCTGGTTGTACACCTTCAGGGCAAGATTGCCGTTGGGGTAGAGCAGATACTGCACGTCGAAGTCGCCAATAAACGATGGGTTAGCATGTGTGGCGTTGTCGCGATAGCCAAACTGTCCGTTTATCAGCAGGCGGTTGTTCAGCATGCGTCCGTTTATTATTCCCTCGTATTCCGCATTATGCCAGCCTTCGTTTCCTGTAGAGATGTTGGCGCCGAAGTTCCAGTTGTCGTTCTTGATAAACTGGTTGATAAGTGTGTTTATCTGCGACGACAGCGTTCCTGACAGGAAGCTCTGCATGGCCAGTGTGGTCTGGTCGGTACGCTCGTTGGTGCCGCTGTTGTTCACGCCCTGGTTGTAGAATCGTCCGATGGCAAGCAGATAAACCACCTGCTGGTTCATCTCCTGCTGACCGTTGATGATAGAGCGCACCATCTGCTGTTCGTCGGCATTAACAGTAGGCATCTCAAGGTCGAAGTCAACCTGAGGCTGTGCAGGCTGTCCGCCTATGTTCATCAGGCAGTTCACGCGGATGGTGTTGTTGGTGAACGAGTTTCCGATGTTCAGGTCGCTCAGGCTCACGCCGCTAACTGTATATACTGCCTGCAGATTTAGTGCAGCCTGATAAGGATCGCCGCCGAAGACAATTGTTCCGCCGCGATTAAATGTGAAGTTCTTCTTGATAATGTTCTGAATGGTGATGCCGTAGGTACCATGATCAACGGTGTAAGTGCCGAACATGTTGAACGAGCCCTTGTTGTGGAACGATGCACGCAGGGCGCCGTTGCCGTAAAGGGTTATATAGTCCTTGGTGTTCTCGTCCATAAGCAGTTTAACGGCTGCCGATGGATTGGCGTTAATTATGAAGTTTATGTAGATATCGGTGTCATCCGCTCTTGAGCTTGCAGTAGTTGCCTGACTGGCAGAGCTGGCGTTTGTCGTGTTGGCTTTGCTTGGCTGCTCCCAGGTGATGAACTCCTGATTGCTGATGGCATCAGGGCTTGCGGCGTTATACACGAATACCGTGCCGGGCTGGGGGGTAACGTTGCAATTGATGATTACATCGTTGCCGTGACCGCTTATCGACACGTCGCCCGAGGCATATACCGTACCATAGAAGGTCGACTCACCAAAGTCGTTGAAATCGTATGCCAGCAGGTTGTCGGCTCTCACAAACAGGTCGTAGCTCAGATTGGTAAGGTGCTCGTGGTGTATGCCTCCAGATAGAGTGCCCTCGCTGCCCAATGCATCGACAATACGCATGTTGTGAAGCTCGATTTCATCGGGAATCATAATTACGGTATCTCTTACCAGCTTGTAGGTGGTGTTAAGCGGTGTAACGGTAGCCTCGCCGTCAACTACCAGCTTTCCTGTAAGGTTTATGTTGTCGAGAGTGCCCGACAGACGAGCCAAGCCCTCACTTCTGCCTGTGATGCTGCTCAGGAAGCTGCTGGTGAAGTTGTGCATGAACTCTATGCTGGTTCCATCGGCCTCAATGGCAAGGTCAATCGTATTATGTACAGGCGATACAAAGCCGTTGATGCGAGTCTGCGCCTCCGGACCGTCGTTGGCCACAGCATGAATGTCTATCTGTTCGGCCTCGTGGTTCCAGTTGGCCTTAGCATGCAGCACGCCCATGCGCCCACGCTCAAACTTGAATTCATCGACAATCAGGTCGGCATTTGCCTTGAATCCATCGAATAGCGATGAGGCCTTGGCCTTGCCAGTAGCCTTGCCGCTGAACTCTACGCTGTGGAAGTTTACCAGGTCGAGGATATAGCCCACTTCCACCTCGCTCAGGTCAACGGTTAGCGAGTCGGTCTCGTTTTTTGATGCGATTCCATCGACGATGATGTGCTGCTTGCCGTGCTGAACCGAGAAATGGTCAACCAGTAGGAATTTGTCGCTATAGAGCACGTCGGATGGTTCCACATTCCAGCCCTCGCCACGCAGAATGATGTGCGATGGCATTATGCGCAGGTGAGCCTCAGGCTTGTTGGCCACGTTGTGATAAAGCTGCAAGATGGTGTTAAGCTGTCCGCTCATGCGCTCTGCATCATCGTGGTTGTCCCATATCAGCGACGTTGTGAGGTTATTGTTGGCAGCATGGGCCGATAGTCCCAGGTCCAGATGCTGTCCGTTGTCCATCTGCTTCTGTATGCTTACGTTGCAGCGTAAGGTGTCGGCAGGCGATGAGATATTGATGAATCCATCGCTATACCACGATCCGTTGTAGGCAAACGATGGCAGGGCGCCACTCAGATACAGCTCGTTGGTAAAGTCGTTCACACGGGCTTGGATGTTTAATGGCTGGTTTATCTGCAGGTTTACGCCCAGCAGACGGTTCAGCCAGTCGCTCTTGCTCACCATCAGGCGCAGAATAAAGTTGTTGTTGGTCTTGGTGCTGGTAGTAGGCAGTCCGGGCAGAGTGGGGAGCTTTGACTTTACCAGGTTGGTTAATGATGCAGCCAGCGTGCTGTAGTCAAACTGTCCTTTAAGTTCTGCATCGGCAAAGTCGCTTTTTACCGAAAGATAGTGTATGCCGTTCTCGCTGCCTGTGGTAATGTTGAGGTTATCCAGACTGTAAGCCGGATGCTCGTCGGTAGCCGAAAGATGGAAGTGGCTCAGGCGGATATTACCTTGGGCATCGTTCAGGTTGTGGGCAGCCAAATCGGCCTCCAGTATTCCGCTAAGTGCAGCCTCTCCCCACTTGTCGGTAAGGTGTAATGCCGATGGGATTATCTTTGATATTATTGCTTGTAACTTGATGTTATTCAGCTTGTTATTGCTTGTTTGTTCATCTGATAGTGTAGCTTCTATCTGCGCCTCCAAATGCGGGTCGTTGATGTCTAGATTGGTGGTGATGACGCCATTGTTGTAGCCGCCGATGAGCGCCAGGTTGCGATAGGTGTAACCCTTGTAGTCGAGCTGGCTTATCAGTCCTTCGGCGTTCACATCTGGCTTCTGACCCTCACGCAGTTTTCCGTTCAACTTGAGGGCTGTGGTAAGTTTGCCCAGGTTGTTGTCGCCCAGAATCTTCTGCAGGTTCAGACTGTTGATGTCAACGGTTCCTCCGAATGTCTGGTCGGCTGCCAAGTCCATGTCAACCTTTGCATCGCCTGCGCCTGTGTGGATATCGGTTTGTAATGCGCCTGCGCCTTGTTTGTCGCGATGGCAAGCGCCTTGTATCTGTATGTCGCCAAGGGTGGTGAGTTGCGATGGAATCTGCGGAAATACCTTTGCCAGCAGGTTCAGGTAACCTTCGGACGCAGCCAGACGGTTGAGTTGCAGATTCCATGATGGGCGCTGTTGCCAATGGCTTATCCAGCCGTTGGCGTTCAGGTCAAACTCGTGTCCTGCCGACGATACCAATAGGCTGGGAATATGCAGTTCTGAATCGGAGCCCCTAAAGTTGGTGGCGATGGAAATGGGGTTGTTCAAATCCTTTAACTTTGGAATGAAACAACTTAATTCTGAGGGAGTTATATGTGTATCTGTAATCTTTCCGTAGTAGTTTAGCGAGCCTTTCTGCAGTCCGCTGTCGGTTAGCAGATAGCTGGCGCGGAGGCTGTCGATCTGTACTCGCGACTGGGGCAGTTCTACCAATAAATCCTCCAGTTGTGACTGCTTCCTGCCAGCTGCCAGATGGAACTTTATTCGCTTCACGTTTAGTCCGCTCTGCTCCTTAAACTCCAGTCGCTTTACGTTTACGTTCAGCGAGTCGTCGGTAAGTGCACGCAGGTTTATGTGGGCGCTCAGTCCCTGAACTTTCAGGTGCTTCGGATTGAATACCCCGTTGGTCTGAGGCTGGTCTATCTGGTCGTATGTAAGGCTTGAGCGGCGTATAATCAGCGAGTTTATGCGCAGGTCGAGTGGGGTGTGGCTTGTGGTATCCTTCGATGCTAATGAGTCGAGTGCAAACTGGAAGTTAGGCTTGCTCTCGGCATCGGCCTTATATAATAGGAAATGTGCGCCAAACAGCTGAGCCGATGAAATGGATATTTTTCCATCCAGCAGCGGCAGCAGTTCCAGACGTACCGACAATCGTCCCACCCGCAGCATTTCCTTCTGCTGCTGGTCCAGTATCTTAACATCGTCGATGATTATACGGCTGAATAGTCCCAGATCCACTCTGCCTACACTAACTTCGGTGCCGAGTTTATCTGAAATCGCCCCTGCAATCTTGCCTCCAATGAAGCGCTGCGCCAGGGGTATATATGATAGCGTCATAAGTGCCACATTAAGCAGTATGACACCCCAAATTGTCCAACTAACTAAACGTTTAAGTAACTTCACGAGGCAAAATTACGACAAATTGTCGGGATTTGGGCATTTTTTTTCCATTATTTGTAGTTATGTGGTATTTTTTTAGTAATTTTGCACTCGATTCGTGAATCTATCTATAAATTTCTGATATAAATGGCAAATGTGATTAAGTTACGCAAAGGCTTAGACATTACCCTTGAGGGCAAGGCCGAGGAGAAGAAAATCCAGCTGAAATCAAACGGCAAGTTCGCGCTTGTACCCGATGATTTCGAGGGTGTAACTCCAAAGGTTGTTGTCAAGGAGGGCGATAAGGTCAAGGCCGGGGATGCTCTGTTCGTAAACAAGCAGTATCCTGAGGTTAAGTTTGCCTCACCAGTTAGCGGAACAGTCCGCGAGGTGGTTCGTGGTGAACGTAGAAAAGTGCTCTGCGTGCGTGTAGATGCCGACGAGAAGCAGGAGTTCGTTGACTTCGGCAAGAAGGATGTCGGCACGCTTACGGGCGAGCAAGTTATTAACGCATTGTTGGAAGCAGGTATCTTCGGATACATCAACCAGTTGCCTTATGCTGTGTCAACAAATCCAAGTGTGCAGCCTAAGGCAATTTTTGTATCTGCTCTGCGCGACAAGCCTCTGGCATGCAGCTTCGAGTACGAGGTTGAGGGTCAGGAGCAGGACTTCCAGACAGGTATCTCGGCTCTGGCTAAGATTGCCAAGACCTACGTTGGAGTAGGTGTAGGCTCAAAGCTTGAGAACGTTAAGGATGCCGAGGTTACCGTGTTCGATGGCAAGTGTCCAGCAGGTAACGTTGGCGTTCAGGTTAACAACATCGACCCAGTTAACAAGGGTGAGGTTGTTTGGACCATCGGCGATCCATCGGTAGTGCTGTTCATCGGCCGCCTGTTCAATACAGGTAAGGTTGACCTGCGCCGTACCGTAGCTCTGTGTGGTAGCGAGGTTAAGAACCCTGCCTGCGTTGATATGCTGGTAGGCGAGGAGCTCTCTACTCTGCTTAGCAACAGCTACGATGCCAGCAAGAGCGTTCGTATTATCAATGGTAACGTGCTTACAGGCCGCCCAACAACTAAGGACGGATTCCTTGGTGCTCACACCAGCGAGATTACCGTTATCCCCGAGGGTAACGATGCTGATGAGATGCTGGGTTGGATTCTGCCCCGCTTCAAGCAGTTCTCTGTTAACCGCAGCTACTTCTCATGGCTGTGTGGCAAGAAGAAGTATGCTCTCGATGCCCGCGTAAAGGGTGGCGAGCGCCACATGATTATGAGTGGTGAGTACGATAAGGTGCTGCCTATGGATATCTACGGCGAGTACCTCATCAAGGCTATCATCGCTGGCGATATTGACCGCCAGGAGGCTCTGGGTATCTACGAGGTAAGTCCTGAGGATTTCGCTCTTGCAGAGTTCGTGGATAGCTCTAAGCTGGAGTTGCAACGCATTGTACGTGAAGGTCTTAACATCCTCCGTAAGGAGAATGCTTAATGTTTCATGTTTAACGTTTAATGTTTAATATAATATGTCAGCATTAAGAAATTATCTCAATAAGATAAAGCCGAACTTTGAGGAGGGTGGCAAGCTTCATGCCTTCCGCTCTGTGTTCGACGGCTTTGAGACCTTCCTTTATGTGCCTAACGACACAGCGAAGGCTGGTGGCGTGAATATTCACGATTCCATCGACTCGAAGCGCATTATGAGTATGGTGGTTATCGCCCTGATGCCCGCCATGCTGTTTGGTATGTATAACATCGGCTATCAGAACTATCTGGCAGCAGGTACACTCGCCGGCGCAAGCTTCTGCGAGCTCTTTGCTTACGGTTTCCTGGCTGTTCTGCCAAAGATTCTGGTTAGCTACATCGTAGGTCTGGGCATCGAGTTTGCCTGGGCACAGTGGAAGGGTGAGGAAATCCAGGAGGGTTACCTCGTATCTGGTATCATCATTCCTCTTATCATTCCTATCGGTTGCCCACTGTGGATGCTGGCTCTGGCCTGCGCATTCTCAGTAATCTTCTGTAAGGAGATATTCGGCGGTACAGGTATGAACATCTTCAACCCTGCTGTTGCAGCTCGTATGTTCCTGTTCTTCGCTTATCCTTCTAAGATGACTGGTGATACCGTTTGGGTGGCTCAGAGCTCTATCTTCGGTCTGGGTAACGATCTGCCCGATGGATTCACCGCTGCTACACCACTCGGTCAGATTGGACAGGGCATCCATCCCGATGCTTCTATCATGGATATGGCCCTCGGATTTATCCCAGGTTCAATCGGTGAGACATCGCTCGTAGCTATCGCTATCGGTGCTGCTATCCTGCTGTGGACAGGCATCGCCTCTTGGCGTACCATGATCAGCGTATTCGTTGGTGGTATCGCACTCGCAGTACTCTTCGAGCAGACTGGTCAGGGCATGACTTGGTGGCACCACTTCGTAATGGGTGGTTTCGCATTCGGTGCTGTGTTTATGGCTACCGACCCTGTTACATCATGCCGCACAACCACAGGTCAGTACATCTACGGATTCCTGATTGGCGCAATGGCCATCATCATCCGCGTATTGAATGCCGGTTATCCTGAGGGTATGATGCTCGCCATCTTCTTTGGTAACATGTTTGCTCCTACTATCGACCACTTCGTTGTGGAGCGCAATATCTCTAACCGTTTAAAGAGAGGAGGTCGCAAATGAAACTGAATACAAACTCTAACGCGTACATTATTATATATAGCGCGATAATGGTGGTTATCGTAGCCTTCCTGCTGGCATTTGTCTATCAGGCATTGAAGCCTATGCAGGATGCTAACGTAGCACTTGATGTGAAGAAGCAGATTCTCTACTCGCTCAACATCCGCGACCTTGATGGTTCGGCTGCCGAGGCAAAGTATTCTGAGGTAGTTAAGAACGAGACAGAGAAGGACGGACAGAAGCTCTATGAGTGCCAGATTGATGGCAAGAACATAGTTGTGGCCAGCCTTAAGGGAATGGGTCTCTGGGGCGGCATCAGTGGCTATCTGGCTATCGACCCCGAGGGTAAGGTTTACGGTGCCTACTTCAACCACGAAGGTGAGACCGCTGGTCTGGGTGCTGAAATCAAGGACTCTCAGGCTTGGCAGGAGAAGTTCATCGGCAAGCAGATCTGGGACGAGAACGGCAACGTAGTACTCTCAGTAGTTAAGAAGGTTGAGAACCCAGCTACTCAGGTTGACTGTGTAACTGGTGCAACCCTCACTTCGAATGGTGTTGACGCCATGCTGAAGGACGGTCTGAAGAATGTTAAACAAAATGCAGAGGAGGAGTAAGACTATGGCATTATTCAGTAAACAAAATAAGGAGGTTTTCACAAACCCGTTGAACGTAGATAATCCTATCCTCGGACAGGTATTGGGTATCTGCTCGGCGCTGGCTGTAACATCGCAGCTCAAGCCCGCCATCGTGATGGGTCTGGCTGTAACCGTTATCACAGCCTTTTCTAACACCATCATCTCTATCATCCGCAACACTATCCCTAACCGCATCCGTATTGTGGTTCAGCTGGTGGTTGTGGCTGCTCTTGTAACCATCGTTTCGCAGATTCTGAAGGCTTTCGCTTACGATGTGAGCGTTCAGCTCTCGGTATATGTAGGACTGATTATCACCAACTGTATCCTGATGGGTCGCCTCGAGGCATTCGCTATGCAGAACAAGCCTTGGCCATCGTTCCTCGATGGAGTAGGTAATGGTCTTGGCTACGCTATGATTCTGGTCATCGTTGGTGCCGTTCGTGAGTTGCTGGGCCGCGGCAGTCTGCTGGGCTTCCAGATTATTCCCGATGCCTGCTACGACTTCGGTTACGTTAACAACGGTATGATGACGATGCCAGCTATGGCGCTGATTCTCGTGGGATGTGTGATTTGGGTTCATCGTGCCTATTTCTATAAGGAAAAATAATTTTAGCAAGGACTACAGGACTACAGGAAAAAAAGTCCTAAAGTCGTGAAGTCCGTTGCAAAAAAAGAAAAGAATATGGAACATATAATTAGTTTATTATTCCGTTCGATCTTTGTCGACAATATGATCTTCGCCTTCTTCCTCGGCATGTGCTCATACCTGGCTGTGTCGAAGACTGTGAAGACTTCGCTTGGACTCGGTCTCGCTGTGACCTTCGTGCTCACCGTTACCGTTCCTGTTAACTATCTGTTGCAGACCAAGGTGCTGGGCCCCGACTGCCTTGTTGAGGGTGTCGACCTCAGCTATCTGTCGTTCATCCTCTTCATCGCCGTTATTGCCGGTATGGTGCAGTTGGTTGAGATGACTGTTGAGAAGTATTCTCCCTCGCTCTATGCAGCGCTGGGTATCTTCCTGCCTCTGATTGCCGTAAACTGCGCTATCATGGGTGCTTCGCTGTTCATGCAGCAGCGCATCCTGATGGACCCCTCTAACTCGCAGGCCATCACCAGCGTTTGGGATGCCATCGTCTATGGCTTCGGCTCTGGTCTCGGTTGGGCTCTCGCCATCGTTGCTATGGGTGCCATCCGCGAGAAGATGCAGTACTCGGATGTGCCCAAGCCTCTGCAGGGCCTCGGCATCGTGTTTATCACCGTGGGCCTCATGGCTATGGCTATGATGTGTTTCTCAGGCCTTAACATTTAATGTTTAATGATTAATGTTTAGTGTATATTATGGCACAGTTTATAGCATATAGTATAGGGGTTTTCCTCGCGGTAATCATCCTGCTGGTGATTATCCTGTTGGTGGCTAAGAAGTATCTCAGCCCCAGCGGTAATGTGAATATTACAGTTAACGGTGATCGTGTGCTCAACGTACCACAGGGCAACAACCTTATGGCTACCCTCAACGAGAATGGTATTTTCCTGCCTTCGGCTTGTGGTGGTAAGGCCAGCTGCGGACAGTGTAAGGTTCAGGTGCTCGAGGGCGGTGGCGAGATTCTCGACTCTGAGAAGCCTCACTTCACTCGTAAGCAGATTAAGGACCATTGGCGCTTGGGTTGCCAGTGCAAGGTTAAGGGCGACCTGAAGATTCATGTAGATGAGTCAATCCTTGGTGTTAAGGAGTACGAGTGTACCGTTATCTCTAACAAGAACGTGGCTACCTTCATTAAGGAGTTCAAGGTGCAGCTGCCTGCTGGCGCTCACATGGACTTCCTGCCTGGTTCGTACGCTCAGATCAAGATTCCTAAGTTCGATTGCATCGACTACGATAAGGATATCGACAAGAGCCTGATTGGCGACGAGTATCTGCCATCATGGGAGAAGTTCGGTTTGTTCCCACTCAAGTGTAAGAACCCCGAGGACACCATCCGTGCTTACTCAATGGCCAACTATCCTGCCGAGGGCGATGTGTTCATGCTTACAGTACGTATCGCCACACCTCCATTCAAGCCCGACCGCAGTGGCTTCATGGATGTTAACCCTGGTATCGCTTCATCTTACATCTTCTCGCTGAAACCTGGCGACAAGGTAATCATGAGCGGACCTTTCGGCGACTTCCACCCACACTTCGACTCGAAGAAGGAGATGATTTGGGTTGGTGGTGGTGCCGGTATGGCTCCTCTGCGTGCTCAGATCATGCACATGACAAAGACTCTGCACACCACCGATCGCGAGATGCACTACTTCTATGGTGCACGCGCGCTGAACGAGGTGTTCTATCTCGAGGATTTCCTCGGACTGGAGAAGGAGTACCCCAACTTCCACTTCCACCTGGCACTCGACCGTCCAGACCCTGCAGCCGATGCAGCTGGCGTAAAGTACACACCGGGATTTGTTCACAACGTGATGTTCGAGACCTATCTGAAGGACCACGATGCTCCCGAGGATATCGAGTACTACATGTGCGGTCCTGGCCCAATGTCGAAGGCCGTTGTGGGCATGCTCGACTCTCTCGGCGTAGATCCCGAGTCAATCATGTACGATAACTTCGGCGGATAATCCGTTATCCCCCGCAAACAATAAGCAAAGTGCAGCAACCCTTGGTGGTTACTGCACTTTCTTTTTGTCTTCAGGGCTGCGTTTCGGCTATGCCCCAATTCCCATGCACGAGGTTGTGCCCAGTGCCGTCACAATCGCCGTAGCGATAGATGCAATTAACTGCACGATGAACTTAAAAGTCTCTCTCTTTGTCATAATCTCTAATTTTTACATTTTCTAATTTTTACATTTTTACATTAAGCGCGTTGGGGCTTTCGCCCCGCACGCTTAATCTCCCTCTCCGGGAACATCACCCGATGGCTGGGTGTTACCGCCCTGATTGCCGCTATTGCCACCTTCGTTCTGGTTTCCATTCTCTGGGTCCTCCACAGTACCTGGATCGGTGCTGGTAACACGCTTCACCTCCTTACCATCGCGGTCGTAGCAGGAAATCTGTACGGCGGTCTTGGCCAGCTCCTCCTTCAGGTCGCTGTTGGGGGTGAAGATGATGCGGCGGCTTGAAATAAGACCTGCCTTAACCTCCTCGACTTTCTCGACCGACTTGGCGCGCAGACCGAATCGCATAGTGCCCAGTCCGGGCAGAGCCACGCTGTGCCCCTCGGTGGCCCAAGCCTTGATTACCTCGCCGGCAGCATCCCAGCATGCCTGCATAACACCTCGGTTAACGCCGCTTCGGAGTGCTGCCTCCTTGATTACCTTTTCCTGAGTCAGAGCGGTGTAGAGCTCTGGCATCATCACGTAGCGGTACTTTCCGGCATAAGTGCCGATTTTCATCATCTGCTCTGTTGCTTTTACTTTTAGTGCCATAAATGAAACTTTTTTAAAGGGTTTAACATAAAATTTTTGCTGTCTAACTAGAGAGATTTTTTTCCCTAACTAGGGAGTGGATTTTTCTCCTTTGTTTCGACGTTACAAAGGTACGACATCGGCGGAGCCCGTTGGCTGTCTTTGATGGACATCGGCGAAACTTTAGTAAAATTATTGCATTTCATCTGGCAAATCAATACAATAGTCGTCTACAACAAATCTTACTGCTTTTGGTGGAAGCATTTTGGTACGTGCCGATACGCCCATTTTTGCAAGAACGTCTCTGCGCGAGTTCAGGTACCTGCGAAACGTGCTGGCGCTTACGCCTGCAAGCCGTGCCAGTTCCGATTTATACATTGCTTTCATAGCGGAGTCTTCTTTAGATATAAGTCACTAAAGTCCTTACAGTCTGGCGGTAGCTGGTGATGTACCAACGATGGCAACACCTGCTTCAACTGCAGGAAGAGGCGTTCGCCTGGCTCGTCGCGGTCGGGATACATGTGGAAAGAGATTGAACATTGATTATTTAACATTGACAATTGTTCCATATCCTTTGGCTTAAGCAGAGTGGCCGAGGGGATGGCTATGGCCTTGTGGCCTGATGAGAGCATGGCCCAGCAGTCGCTGCACCCTTCGGTAATGAAGAGCGGTTCGCCTGGCTTCAGAAGGTTGAGCACAGGCAGGTTGTATATGCCGCACTCAGAGCCTTGCGGAAATCGGAAGCGGGGTAGGGAACCTTTCACCAAGTTGCGGTTCTGTACTCCCACCAACTGGCCTTCCTTATTATAATATGGTATCTGCAGCCAAGGAGTGCCCTTACGGTCTTGCCATGATGTGAGTCGGCACCACCACACCACACGAGGATCAATCAAGCGCTCGTAGAACAGGAACTTGCGCGCAGCCTCGTCCAGCCAAGGATGCTCGAAGTATCGCGCATAGCGGCTTGCATCGAAGGGCTTTGGCTCTTCGGTTTTTTCGGCTGGCTGCCATTCGTCGAGTATTATGCTGTGCTCATCGGCCAACCATCGGCAGGCTTCGCGAAAGTCAACGTTAAGGTGGCGCATCACAAGGTCGATGGTACCGCCCTTAGCCCCGCACACAAAACAATGATACATATTCTTTCGGGTGCTATACGACAGACTGGGGTGACTGTCGGCATGAAACGGACAGAGACTCTTGTGTCTGCTTACTCGCAATCCAAGTCGCTCGGCGACCCCCTCAATAGGCAGGTCGCGGAGCTTTTGAAGTTGTATTTTATCCATAATTTCACTTTTTCACCTTCTCACCTTTAAGATACTCTTCCGTCTTGGTGTAGAGGCCAGTCTGATTAGAATAGGTGATGAACTTGCGGTGCACCCACTTGCGCAGCTGGTTGCCAGTGCCCTCCTTGCTCTTGTCAAGACTCACGCGGAGTGCTTCAAGCTGGGCTTCGTTAAACGTGTTGGGCAGGTCGTCGAGCATATTCTTCGGTCCGCGGCGCAGGCTGTCGCTTGTCCCTTCTTCGCCCTTGCTCAGCATGTCGGCAAATATCTGCATCTTGCTCCAAAGGTCGTGGTATACCAGCCATTCCACAAGATCGGACATAGCCTTTGTCCACGCCTGGTTGTTCAGTATCCAGAGCACGCAACCTGCCTTCCAAGCCGATACCAGACTGCGGTGTGAAATCTCGAACAGCACGTCGTCGTCGGTCAGGTCGGCCAGTGTTGCCATATCCTGTGCCAGTCGGTCAATCAGTTTGTTTAGCTGACGGATAATGTAGCGGCCCTTGCTGATGCTGAGGCGCTCGATATACTCGTCAAGCTGCTGGTAGAACTCATCTGGGTAGCTACCCTGTCGGGGGATGCGGCCGCTGCGAGCCCCACGAGGTTTGAACGAAAAGACCATACGGCCAAATGTGCCGTTAAACAACTCGTATTTATAGAATCGGCGCGTGGCTCCTGGCGTGCTTGAGAAGGTGAGGTTGGCGCGTAGTAGTGGGTTGCCCGATACTCCATCGGCTGTAGCACGCAGAGCACCAGCACGGGCTCGGTCGTAAACATTTCGCAGCAGCTGCGACAGTTTTTTGTGGTTGCCGCACAGCTGGTCGGCCATCTCTACCTCGGGCATGTTGAAGTACTGCGTGCGACCGCCCTGAGCCTCGAGAGCCATTGCGTTCTGGATGAAGGCTGGGTTGGTGGTGTCGGTAGGTGGAAACCAGAAGGATACCTCGGGGCGAGCAGGTTTGTCTTTGTTAGCGCCCTTGGCGTTTTTCTGTTTCGACCACTCTACCAGTCGATTCATCTCGGCCTGATCGTGCTCTGTGAAGTCGCGACAAATGGCCTGAATAAGGTTTGGAAATTGGCCCTTGTTATCACCACTATTGGCCACTAGATTGGCCATCATGCCACATGGTTCCTTCCAACTGTTGTCGGGGTACTTAAACTCGGTGCCGCTGATGTGTGCGCCAAGTACGGGGAAAAACATCGGAACCAGTGGTTCGTGCATGTCTTTTGATGCCTGCGAGAGCAGGAGTTTGATACATTCTGTGCCTCGGCCGAGTGTTGGCATCGCAGGCGCAGAGTTGCTAGAAATGTCGTATCTCATTGAAAATCTGCTTTTTAGAAAATTAATAATAATGTTAAAAGTGGCCTTGGCGTTCCAATTCCAGTTGTTCCAATTAATATTTTGGTAGTCCCATTTGCCCTTGTATTACTATATAACTATCTATATATCAATTAGTTATAAAGAGTAGATGAGGCGTTTGCTCCTCGAAAACAAACTGGAACAATTGGAACTGTCACACCAGAGTGGCCGTTTGCGTGCTGGGTTAGCGCTCCTCTATAAGGCCTGTTAGACCATTGCAAAGCTCAACGCACACCTCCCAAATATATCGCGCCAAGGTGAAACCTTTTCCCACATTCATCGGCTTGAAGTTGGGGCGCAATGTGCCATCATCGCGTCGGGTAATAGATATGCGCTTACCGTCGAACACCTTAGGATTGTGCTTAACCGGCGGCTTGGGTGGCATCTCAATGAATGTAAAGTGCTCATCGTACAGAAACTCATCGCACAATACATCGCGGCTCAGCACGCCCACATAGTTCTTACCAGTCTTCGCCTGTTGATCCTTGCGAAGCAATGTTTTCAAATTCACGCCAATATGCGTGTTGCAATTTAATTGCTTTTTCATTTCTTTATATAGCATTTAAAATTGCCTTCTTGCACTTCACGATAATATAGAAAGCGATATTCATTTCGTGCCCGGAACCGTGCTCAGTTTTTGACTGCTGGCTGACATCTAAAAAGAATGCAGCAGAAACTCCGGAAAGAAATTTCTGCTGCAAAGGTAATCACTAAAGTTAAACGAAACTATAGTGCATAAATGTACTATAAAAAATTATTCGAATAATGCGTCAATTTGCGTACGCCATCTTTGTGGTTTTTGAGCGTTGTATACTTGAGTTAATGATGAGTATAAACGTTTTACACCAAATAAGTTGTTAAGACTTTCTTCAGGGAAATCCTCACCTGCGTTACCATTTATGGTGTGAACGTAGTTGTATACACGCCCTAAGAAATAAGCGAGTTCGGAAGTTGTACCTTTATTATTTGTACCAATCCATAGGTATCTATTATTATCTATCCTCATGTATTCAACATCAATAGCCTTTGCAAAGTATTTCCTTGCTCTGGGCGTATTAAGTTCCTTGGGTAGTTTTATAGCATCGTCTTCGTCTGGCTCTTCATTGATAAAAGTATCAAACCAGCCATCGGGTAGGTGGACTGAAATAATCTCTTCAAGGGTAGTCAGCCATCCGTCAAACTTGTGAATGGCAACTACTTGCATGAATTTTTCTGTAAGCGTATAGTTATAAAATCGATGTCGGCTACTATGGATGGCAAGGATTGTGAATCCGAAGACGATACCCACAGCCTTGCGTATTTCGTTTTCGTCGATATGTCGGTCATAGCGTCGGTATTCATTTTCCTTGCGAAGCCAGAGATTGTCGATTTCTGGTAAGATGTTCTCACCTTTTTCTGCTATCATTGACAGCAGTTCATATACATCTATGATGCATTCTTCAGGGCATAATCCGAACTCTTTCAATTCATATTCAAGTTGGGTGCCTATTGTGCAGATAGCTTTGTAAAGCTCGTTTTCGGCATACTGCTCACTTACGCGCTTTATTTCTGCGGGTTGGAATCTCTGATTCATTCAGGTAGTCTTTGGTCTGTTCATTAATCAAGTTAAACCATTCTTCAAGATCTGTCTTACCGTTATAGATGCGTGAACCGATATTGAAGTTGTGTACAACTTCGAAAGTAAGAGGATAGTAAGCTCTTACATAGTCGTTGATACGATAAGTCTTAAACTCCTTGAAGGTGATGCTGATGTCGTAACCATTTTCGCTACATAGTCTTACCATCTCTGCCATGTCTTTGTTTTCTTGAGAAATCTTACTGTTTGAATTCTTGTCAAATTCCATAGTGAAGAATCCTTTCAAAGCGTCTGAAATCTCAACAGTTCTGAGCATCGCTTTTAGATGTGCAGAATTTATCTCCATGCCTTTTGCCGTGTTGATTTTCTTAGGATTTTGAAACGAGAACGACACCTTACGAATATAGTCACCATGTTCGAACAAACGTTCATGAACAAAATCCCATATATCTTTGGGATTCATCCTAGCCTCAATGCGCATCTCTAGGTCGAACAAGTCGCCAAGCATGCGGTTGAAGTTTTCCAATATTACATCACGCAGCTTGTCGGGTTTGCTTCCCCATGCAGAGGATTTTTCAATAGCCATCAGGCCTACGCCAGGACGATTGTCTATCAAAACGTAGCAATAAGGGTTCGACTCAATTTCATCTTTTTCATACGTGTCAATACCATTTTTATCCTTTCCACTTCGTTTCCACCAGTCTTTGAACTGGCTATTGTTAACACGCCAAAGAAAGATGTCGTCTGCCTTTGCCAGCACATCATTAGGAAGCATGGTTATAACTTCGCCCTTTTTATTCATCTTAGCAAGTTTTTCAATACTGTTTTGGTCAAACAGACTTGCAAAGCATCTTTGAGCCTGACTCAGATACTTGTTACCATCAATACCTTCTGCTTCTGCTTGTATCGTGCGCTGAATCGATTTGTGAAAATCGAATTTGTAAATAGCGTAAAGAGATTTTATTTTATCCATTTAGTTAGAGATATTAATTTTAAAAAACGACCACAAAGGTAATAATAATCCGCTAAAAGAGTGAATAAAACGCTATTTATTTGAAACTTTTCTGAAAAAATAGTTGTATCTTTAAAAAAAATGCCTATATTTGCGCACAAAACCTAAAATACAGTTCGATATGGGACGTAACATTAACCGCATTAAAGTAGTATTGGTCGACAAACGTAAGACCAACAAATGGCTGGCCGAACGGCTTGGCGTAGCAGCCTCGACCGTCAGCAAGTGGTGCACCAACGATGCCCAACCATCACTCGAAACCCTCATGCAGATAGCTAAGCTCTTGGAAGTAAAACCGGATGATCTGCTGAGGTTCGACGAAGTTTAGTCCCACAGTTTTAAATGGTTATTAAAACTGAATGGATATTATTGGGGAATATCAGATTTTTTGTAACTTTGCGTAAGAATTTCAGACTCAACTTTTTCTTCTGAGCTTGCTCCTCGCTCACTAAGCAGATTGCGGCATCTTTTGTGGCACTTGCCAGATAAGTGCGTATTAGGCTACGTCCTATTACCTAACGACAAAGCGGATAATCTTTAGTGATTGTCACTATATTCCTTAGCAATGAGTATTGAACGATTGAGTTTGTCAATAAACCACTGTTTATCTGGTAAGCAGGTAAGGTATTGAGCCACTTTAATGTGATCCTCGTTCAGCATCATCAGTTCAATATGTTCTGTATTACCTTCGCTGCATAGCAGAAGACCGATAGGAGGATTCTCATCTGGTTGCATATCATATTTCTGCAGGTATTTGAGATATAATTCCATCTGCCCCTTATATTGAGGCTTGAATTTTCCAAGCTTGAGGTCAATAGCAATCAGGCACTTTAACTTTCGATGATAGAAAAGTAAATCAAGATAATAGTCTGTGCCATCAATTGTGAAACGTTTCTGACGCTCCAAGAAAGCGAAACCCTGTCCAAGCTCAAGGATAAAAGCCTCTAACTGTTTGGCGATAGCATCTTCAAGTTCTTCTTCGGAATAGTAGCCGTTCAGCCCCAAGAAATCCAGCACGTATGAATTGCGTAGAACTACATCTGGCTCCATATGGGTTGGAGTCACCCTCTCAAGAGTCTTCACTATCTCATCTTCGGGTTTTACAGCTATCAGAGAACGTTCGTATGCCATCTCATCTTGTTTATCTCGTAACTGCCTGACACTCCAATGCTCAGCAATGCCCATCTGTTGATAGAACAATCGTTTGTTATTATCTTCTATGGTAACGAGTTCCAAAAAATGACTCCACGTTAATGTTTGCGACAGTGTCGCAAACATTTCTTCGTCGCTATAAAACCGAGCAACTTTCATCATCCTTGTGACAGCAGTATAGGTATATCCCTTGCCATAACGCGCAGTCAATCTTTGCGACAGTGTCGCAAGAATTTTGCTGCCATAGGCAGAATACTGCTTGTAGCCCATATCCTCATTGATATAATGGCCTATATGCCAGAACATCAAGTCCGAATGCTTGTTCACATACACGACAACCTCTTGCCGTGCATTGTCAATAATGTCGGATACTCCCTTATAAAGTCTATCACTTACCTGCTCAATTGCTTTTGTTTCTACTATTTCGCTTGCCATATCTCGTTTACTATTACCAGATAATCAATTGTTCTTTGAAGCCAACCGAAGGGTATTACTTACGCCCTTTCTTCTTATAAAATCCACGTGTGTGTGCTTGAAGTCTAAACATATCCTGTCTAATGCCCATAATATGGGGATTCCCCAGAATCCGATTGCGTCATGCTCTTCCACTAGCGGATGGGAATACATTCCTGCTGCTATTTCCAGATTCTGCTCACCAACTTGGGCAACAATCTCTGCAGTGTTGTCTCCTTCGGGAATCAAAAAACTATTCGAGCCTGTATCAAGAATGAATTTGCTTGTACGTCCTTGACAAATACAAGGTAAACAAATACATTTTGTTCCTTTTATGCCTGGATTCATAGTAAAATTTGGTTCCTTTTCTTCGTAACCAGATTGTTTCTTAAGGATAAGACTATCAGCGGTTAATTCTACATAACCGAATCGTGCCAAATCCGGAGCACCTATTACACCAATATTACCATATTGATCTTCCTCGTCAGAAATATAGACAGGAAGATTGTAGATAATGACGTCCCCCAATTGAAAACTATCTAAAATGCCCAATTGCAAATTGAAGACCTTCCCATATCGGTTTGCACTTCGCATCTGAAGAGAATCAGGAAGTAACCTAACTCCAATCTTGTCTGCGAAACTCCTCATGATATTCATGCTTGTCATCAATCCTGTATCCATAAACAATTTATCGGTCTCGACTCCGTTGAACTTTGCATTGAATGTCATGAAAGGAAGACTGTCATTCTGATAAGTCAGGTTTTTATTAGCAGCAAGCCTTGATTCATTCTTTACCCATTTGAGAATTACTGGTTTTGTGTCTTTTGCTGCGTCAGCAAGTCGTTTGTAGCGGATTACCCATTGTTGCAGATCTGTATCATCTGGCCATCTTTTGCCTACATAGTTGGCCATTTCCCTGATTTCATCGTAACGGTTATCCAAGAGCAGTAATCTCTTTTTTGTATCAAGCAGATAGTCTCTCATACCAGCAATACGACTATCATCATACAGCTCAAACAATTTGTCTATCATCTTGATGGTCATGGAATCATTACCTTCAGAACGCATAATTTCAACAAAAGCAAGCCCTCGTAGGTATGAATCAAGGTTATCTTTATTATTGAGCACAACATTTATCATATCTTCATAGTCCACCTGCCGGCATTGCCAAGACGCAGTAAGTCTGTCAAGAAGATATTCATTCAAATCTTGTGCCAACATCATAGTTGTATTCAAAAAAAGGAATAAACAAAAAGCTATTTTCTTCAACATATTTACTCTTTTGCTTGCAAAAATAAGCAAAAATAACGAGGATGCGATAATTCGTGAACATAAATTAAGAAAAAGAGTGGCCTTTCCTCTTGATATGACAACAATCCGCACAGATTTCTGTTTCCTATACCCCAATTAGATTCCATAGAAGGGTGTAGCCTAATACGCACTTTTCTGACAAGTGCCACACAAAGGTGCGTGTCCGCTTTCTGAAGAGCAAGCTCAGCAGGCATTAAGATTGTGGAAGATAGAAGAATTCGTGAATTGTTATTTCATGAGAAAGAATTTTCAATTGTTCCATGTCTGATGATTATAGTGTACCTTTGCACGCATATTTCAAAAACTAAACAAGACATGGAAGTAGTACCAATTGAGCGCAGTACCTACGAGGTAATCGGCTTGCCGCTTCGCTCGTCGAAGAACTGCTGATATAAACCTGAGGATGTGGAGCGTATTCTTCATGTTGTGGCTGGTAGGGATAAGAATGGTAAGATGTATAACCTCAAAACGTGCAGCCTATGAATGAACTAATAATGCCGCATAATGCAGGAGTGAAGAACGCATTAGAGAACATGAAAGAGATTCTTGCACTCTATAAGAAGGTAATCGGCAACTACCGTCCATTATTAGATGGTGAACGCTATTTGACAGACAGAGAGGTGGCGCAAATACTGAAGGTAAGCAGACGAACGCTTCAGTAATATCGCAATGACGGCAAAGAATGATGACTGATGTGTTTCGCGACAAGACTGTACTACTGCCTTGGGACTTTTAATCCCGTCTTTTGAGATCTCTCCACGCGCTTTGCTTGTTTTTTTTGTTTTTATCCATTTCGTGCTTGTAAATCCAAAAACTATTTGTATCTTTGCACATAATATGAAACCGACTATCATTGAAGATGAAATATTTGAATTTGAACCATTTGAAGAAGATGGCTCTGAGCTGAGCTATACCAAATAACAAAAGAGCCACACGAAGTGACTCTTTGTTTGTAAATGGAGTAGTGTCGATCAAGTCTTGCTCCCACGCGGAAACTTACCGGATAGCCAAAACTAATGTTCTGACGTTGCAAAGATAGGGTTTTTTCGATTATCTTCCAAACTTTTTCTCACTTTTTTCTGTTTTGACGTTAAAAATACAAATATTATTCGTACCTGACACAAAGGTGACATTGTGTTCGCGCTGGAAGAACAACGTAGAAGGTGGAGTAGAGGCTACCCCTCGAAAACATAACCTAGGCCGGGGCGGCTGACGATGTTCTGGGCGTAGAGGCCCAGCTTTTTGCGCAGGCGGGTGATGTTAACATTTATCGTTCGGTCGGTCACGATGACATCGGGCCATACTGCGTCCATCAGCTGCTGGCGGGTGAGCACGTGGTTGCGGTGGGAGAGAAGCTGGTAAAGCAGGTCGAACTCGGTGCGCGTGAGGCTGACGGGCTGTCCGTCGATGGTAACCGTACGGCGATCGACATTCATCTTCAGGCTGTTGTAGTTCTGATAGCGTTTGCCCAATCGGGCCTCTACCACATTCATCACGTAATCGCCCAGTTTCTCGCAGTCGGCAACGATGTCGGTATATAGCGTGCCCAGCGTATAACTGTAAGTGTGGCTGTTAACATCGCTAAGCGTCTCGGCCTTGATATTGTCGCGCAAGGTGTTGATGTCGTTCTCGATATCACGCGAGGCATCGACAGTCAGGTTTTCTCGTCGGCCGTTCATCACAACCATCATTTGTGTCAAAGCCTCGTTTACCAGATGCTGCATATCGTGCAATCGGGTGTACTGGCTGGGGGTAAAGTCTTCACGATTGTTGCGCAGATGCTTGATGGTACGGGCCATCTTGTAGCACGCATCGCCGATGGATTCCAACTCGCCAATCTGGCGGAACATAATGCGGATTTTATTCTTTGTCTCGTCGGAAAGGTGGTCTTTGCCTACCTGTTCAAGATAGTTGGCTATCTCAATTTCCATGTTGTCGGCAATGGTTTCGTAGTGTTCTATCCGCTCAAACTGGTGCTCAAACTCCTTTTTGTCCTTCTCGTCTATTAGCGTGCGCGTCATACCAAACATGCGTTGCATGCGCTCGGCAAAATGGATAATCTCCTTTTGCGCCTGCAGAACAGATATTTCGGGGGTAGCCATCACGCCACCATCGATGAAATGAAGGGTAGCGTTGGGCTTGGCCTGCTGCTTGTTGGGCAGAAGGCGGCACACTAAGCGCTCCATCTGGGGAATGAAACCAATGAGCAGAGCGGTGTTGAGAACGTTGAAACACGTATGGAACAAGGCCAGCACTACCGACAGAAGCTCGGTTTGCCCGCCTATCGCCGGATTATAGCCAACGATGCTGCACACCATGTCGACGAAGGGATAGAATACAACCAGAACCCACATCACTCCGAACACATTGAACAGCAGATGGGCTAATGCCGCCCTGCGGGCTTCGATGCCTGCGCCGAGTGCTGCCAGATTGGCTGTGGCTGTTGTGCCGATGTTCTCGCCCATTACCAAGGCTATGCCCATATAGATGGGCAGCACGCCTGTTGAGCAGAGCAGAATAGTGATGGCCATGACGGCTGCCGACGACTGGACGATGCAGGTTATAAGCGTGCCTGCGGCAAGGAATACGAATATGGTTAGATAGCTGCTGGTATCGAACGAGGCAAAGAATGCCACCACCTGGGCATTATGCTGAAGGTCCATATCCTTTCCGGCGCCACTCAACATGACGAGCGACCAGAACAGGAATGCCAGTCCGAAGAGAAACTCGCCTGCATAACGATGGCGCTTCTTATAAATAAGCACCATGCCCACAAGAAAGGCGGGAAACACCACCACGGTAAGGTTCAGATTGTAGCCCAGCGACATGATCCACGCCGTGAGTGTAGTACCGATATTGGCACCCATGATAACCGAGATGGCTTGTGCCAGCGTGAGCAGTCCGGCACTAACAAACGATACCGTCATGACCGTAGTGGCCGACGACGACTGTACGGCGCAAGTAACAAAGGTGCCTGTAAGCATGCCGGTTAGTCGGTTTGTGGTCATTCGTCCAAGAATATGTCGTAAGCCCGATCCTGCCATCTTCTGTAGGGCATCGCTCATGGTCTTCATTCCATAGATGAGAAGTGCGAGCGAGCCTAAAAGTCTTAATACAATCTCTAATGTCATAGTTTATTTATCTTAATATTTCGGTTACAAAGATAAATAAAAAGAGCTTAGGATGCAAATTATTAAGGTTACGTTTTGGTTACAAATACTTAAATAACCTACTTCGCAGTCAGAATCTCGCGGGCGCGGGCTATTTGCTCGGCGGTGGGAGTGGCAACATCTTTAAGTGAGTAGGGGATGCCCAACTGCTCCCACTTGAAGGTGCCCAGGGTGTGGTAGGGCAGAACTTCTACCTTCTGAACGTTCTGCAATGTGTCGATGGTATGGCGCAGTTGGATGAGTTGCTCCTCATCGGTAGTGATTCCAGGAACCAGCACATGGCGAATCCATACGGGTTTCTGGATATCCGACAGATAGCGGGCGCAGTCGAGAATATGCTCGTTGCCGTGACCTGTAAGCCAACGATGCTTCTCGCTATCGATGTGCTTGATGTCGAGCAGTACCAGGTCGGTAGTCTGTATCAGGCGCTGGAACTTACCAAAGAATGGCTCCTCGCGAGTAAAAGGCTGAGCAGCCGTGTCGAGACATGTGTTGATGCCGCGACGATGGGCCTCCTCAAAGAGGTCGATAAGGAAATCTATCTGCAGCAAAGCCTCGCCTCCGCTAACGGTGATGCCGCCATCGGGGCCCCAATAGCTGCGATAGCGCTCGGCCTTGTTCAGCAGCTCATCAACGGTAGCTGTTGTGCCGCAGGCATCGGAACCAAGACGCCATGTGTCTGGGTTGTGGCAGTAGCGACAGCGCATCTGACAACCCTGAAGGAAAATAAGAAACCGAATCCCTGGCCCATCGACAGAGCCAAAGGATTCGGTAGAGTGTATATAGCCTTTAATATTCATTACAGGCTCTCGTGAGATTGACGTGCAATAACATCTTCCTGCTGCTCGCGAGTGAGGTCGATGAACTTAACGGCATATCCAGATACGCGGATAGTAAAGTTAGCGTACTCTGGCTTCTCAGGGTGCTCCATGGCATCGCGCAGCTTGTCGACGCCAAACACGTTTACGTTCAGGTGGTGAGCACCACGGCTGAAGTAACCATCCATTACGCGAACCAGAGTGTTGGCACGTTCCTCGTCGTTCTGTCCCAGAGTGTTAGGACTGATGGTCTGAGTGTTTGAGATACCATCGAGGGCATACTCGTAAGGCAGCTTAGCTACTGAGTTCAGCGAAGCCAACAGACCGCTCTTCTCGGCACCGTAGCTTGGGTTAGCACCAGGAGCCAGAGGAGTACCAGCACGGCGGCCATCGGGCAGATTACCTGTGTACTTACCATAAACCACGTTAGAGGTGATGGTGAGGATAGAGCAGGTTGGGGTAGCGTTACGATAGGTGGCGTGCTTGCGAATCTTCTTAACGAAGGTCTTGAGCAGCCATACTGCAATCTCGTCGGCGCGGTCGTCGTCGTTACCGTAGCGTGGAAAGTCGCCCTCGGTTACATAGTCAACGTTGAATCCCTCCTCATCGCGAATCATCTTTACCTTTGCATACTTAACGGCAGAGATAGAATCGACAACGTGTGAGAAACCTGCGATACCGGTAGCGAATGTACGACGTACGTTGGTATCAATCAGGGCCATCTCGGCAGCCTCGTAGAAGTACTTATCGTGCATGTAGTGGATGAGGTTCAGGGTGTTTACATATACACCAGCCAGCCAGTCCATAGCCTGATCGAAGCGTGGAGCCAGCTCCTCCCATGTCAGGTACTCGTCCTTGATGGGGCGGAAACCAGGAGCAACCTGCTCGCGGGTCTTGGCGTCGACACCACCGTTACATGCATAGAGGAAACACTTGGCCAGGTTGGCGCGTGCTCCGAAGAACTGCATCTCCTTACCAGTCTGAGTAGCACTTACACAGCAGCAGATGCTATAATCGTCGCCCCATACAGGACGCATAACCTCGTCGTTCTCGTACTGGATAGAGCTTGTCTTTACAGAGATCATAGCTGCGTACTTCTTGAAGTTCTCGGTGAGGCGTGGAGAGTAGAGTACGGTGAGGTTTGGCTCGGGCGAAGGACCCATGTTCTCCAGAGTGTGGAGGAAACGGTAGTCGTTCTTTGTAACCATGTGGCGTCCGTCCATACCCATACCACCTACTTCGAGAGTAGCCCAAACGGGGTCGCCCGAGAAAAGCTCGTTGTAAGATGGGATACGTGCGAACTTAACCATGCGGAACTTCATTACCAGGTGGTCGATGAGCTCCTGAGCCTCGCTCTCGGTGAGTGTGCCCTCTTCCATATCACGCTGGATGTAGATATCGAGGAATGTAGATACACGACCTACTGACATAGCAGCACCGTTCTGAGTCTTGATGGCAGCCAGGTAGCCGAAGTACAGCCACTGTACAGCCTCGCGTGCATTGTTAGCAGGCTGAGAGATGTCGAAACCGTAGATCTGAGCCATAGCCTTCATCTCCTTTAGGGCCTTGATCTGCATTGAGATCTCCTCACGCTGACGGATAACATCGTCGCTCATCACACCTGCGCCGCAGTTGCGCTTGTCGGCCTCCTTCTCGGCAATGATGAAGTCGATACCGTACAGAGCCACACGGCGATAGTCGCCCACGATACGGCCACGACCATAGGTGTCGGGCAGACCTGTGAGGATGTGGTTGTGACGAACGTGCTTCATCTCCTCGGTGTAAGCATCGAATACGCCGTCGTTGTGGGTTTTGCAATACTTGGTGAAGATCTCGTGCAGTTTCTCTGATGGCTTGTAGCCGTAGTTGGTGCAGGCCTGCTCAGCCATCTTAATACCGCCAAAAGGCATGAATGCGCGCTTCAGGGGTTTATCGGTCTGCAGACCAACTACCTTCTCAAGCTCCTTCTTGCTCTCGTCGATGTAGGCTGGGCCATAAGCTGTCATGCTTGACACAATCTCTGTCTCCATGTCGAGCACGCCACCCTTGGCACGCTCCTCCTTCTGCAGCTCCTGCAGACGGCCCCACAAAACATTAGTGGCATCGGTAGGCTCAGCCAGGAAGCTCTCGTCGCCTTCGTAAGCTGTGTAGTTGTTCTGAATAAAGTCTCTGAGGTTGACCTCTTCGGTCCATTTGGTTCCTTTAAAACCACGCCATTCTTTACGCATAAATTAATTAGTGTTTTTTATTCTTTTGTAAAATAATAATACCTATTGTATTTTTTTCGGCTGCAAAGGTACTACTTTTTTATGACCTGTGCAACTTTTTGCGCAGCATTATTGAATATCGTGATACAAATCAAAAAAAGGAGCACCCGAATGGATGCTCCCTTGAATATGGAATGAAAGATTAAATCTATTAATCCTCCCAGTTATGACTACGTCATGACTGCTCGTACATTCGGTCATGCTCAAGCAAGCTTGGCATAACGCTCATTAATCCTCCCAGTTCTCTTGCGTCTTGCGAACGTAGCTCTTGTAGCGGAGCTGAGCCATGCGCTGTGCCTCGGCGAAGAGCTCCTCGGCCTCGTTAGGATAAGCCTTCTT